>JBGSIA010000222.1:0-4212 GCA_041751935.1 Pirellulaceae bacterium
CTTTTGCATGGCGTCCGTTCCGAGTGAGTTGTTTGGCCGCGAAACCAAAAACATTCATTAGGACACGGACGCCATTTTCATCCAATAGCAATCTGTGATCTCGCCGCAGGACAGCCTGCTACCAAGCCGACTGCACCCGATAGTCGCCAGTACTTGGCCTGTGGCGACTTGGTTACCTTCACTCACTCTAATTTCGGCGATCGTACCGCTCGTTGGCGATGCGATCTCCATTTCCATCTTCATCGCTTCAAGGATCAAAATCGGTTCGCCTTCACGTATCTTATCACCTGGGCGGCGCAGGATCTTGAACACCGCGCCTGGCATTTGCGAATGCACTTCGACGGTGTTGCCGCCACTGGATGTTGGTGCACTGGGTGTGCCGCCGGACTTGGGCGCGATCGCGACACGGTAAACCTTACCGTCCACCGTCACCATGTTGCCTTCAAAGGCCATGAAGATTTCTTTGCCGTTCACCGTGACACTATATTCCGCTGGTCCTGACGCCGTAGTCGGCTGTGCGGCCGAAGATGGTGGTGGTGCCTTATCGAGCTTTCGGACCCCCACTTCCGCCTCGCCCTTAAGAAACTTGATTCCTTTTTCTTTGCAAGCTGCTGCGATGAAGATGTTTTCGTCGGAAATCGGAAGTTTCTCGGCAGTCAATGCTTTTTTTGCGGCCTCGATACCCTTGTTCGGATCAGCATCGTTGAGTTCAAGAACCGGACGCGTAGTCGGTTCTAACTCGAGTTGTGTCTTAGCAAGTTCGATCACATCGGGGTCTGGTGGAACCGGCGTTTTACCAAAGTAACCGAGCACCATTTTTCCATACGGCTCAGCAATCTTTTTCCAGGGGCCGAACATGACGTTGTTGAACGCCTGCTGGAAATAAAACTGCGATACCGGAGTCACGCTGGTTCCGTATCCACCTTTGCGAACCACATCGCCCATTGCCAGAATAATTTCAGGGTACTTCTCCATGATGTTGTTGTCACGCAACATTTGCGTGTTCGCGGTGAGTGCTCCGCCTGGCATCGGGCTCCAGGGGATGAGCGGTTCGACTGCGATTGCTTCAGGCGGTAAGAAATAATCGCTCATACAATCTTTGAACACTTCCTCTGCTTGACGCACCTTCTCGACGTCGATGTCCAATTCGAAATTGCTGCCGCGCAGCGCATGCCACATGACGAGAATATCCGGCTGGCACGTTCCGCCACTGCAGGGTGCCATTGACAAATCGATTGCGTCGGCACCAGCATCCAAAGCAGCCTTGTTTGCCAAGACGCTGACGCCCGCTGTCTCATGAGTGTGAAAGTGAATGAACGTGTCTCCCGGAAGTATCCTACGCGCCTCAAGGATTGTTTCGTAGACTTTCGAAGGCACGGCCGTCCCCGATGCATCTTTAAAGCAGACTGCATCAAAGGGAATTTCGGCCGCGAGAATCTGTTTCAATGTCGAGGCGTAAAACGCTGCATCATGTGCTCCGGTGCAACCCGGCGGCAATTCCATCAGCGTGACGCAAACTTGGTGTTTCAAACCCGCATCGACAATGCACTGGCCGCTGTAAACCAAGTTGTTGACATCGTTGAGAGCATCGAAATTTCGGATCGTCGTCATGCCGTGTTTTTTGAACAAGTCGGCATGCAGCTTGACGATGTCACTGGATTGCGAATCGAGTCCGACGACGTTGACACCGCGAGCAAGCGTTTGCAAATTCACGTCTGGACCCGCCGTCTCGCGAAAGGCGTCCATCATGTCGAAGGCGTCTTCGTTGCAGTAAAAGTACAGCGACTGGAACCTCGCACCGCCACCAGCTTCCATCCAAGTGATTCCTGCATCGCGGGCCGCTTCGACCGCGGGCAAAAAATCCTTTGTAAACACTCTTGCACCGTAAACCGATTGGAATCCGTCACGGAACGCTGTACACATGAACGAGATTTTCTTTTTCGTCACGTTGATTTCATCCAAAGATTCAAAGAGCCTGTCCGAAAAGGGTCTGACCCTCTCCAGCGAAACCGGAAAACAAATGAAACACGACTTACCAAAGGGTCAGACCCCTGTATGGATACTTAATAAATATTCAAGGCAATAATTCGAGTGAACTGAATATCGATAGATAGGGTGGCAATTAAACAGCATCTAAGGAGGTGGCATCCGTTTCAGAACGCTTGCTCCGAAAATTGTCAGCGCGCCAGGACTGCCCAAAGCACGCCCGCGGCAATCGCCGAACCGACGACGCCAGCAACATTTGGCGCCATCGCATGCATCAGCAAAAAGTTATGTGGGTCTTCCTGCTGCCCAACCATCTGGACCACTCGGGCAGAGTCGGGCACAGCGGAAACTCCGGCGGCTCCCACCAGCGGATTGATTTTATCGGTCAAAAACAAATTAAGGAACTTTGCAAATAATACTCCGCCAGCGGTGGCAATAGCGAACGACGCGGCCCCGAGCGCGAATATCAACAGCGACTCACGCTGTAGAAATGTACTCGCTTGCGTACTTGCGCCCACAGTAAATCCCAACAGCATTGTCACGATGTCAATCATCGCTGTTCTCGCGGTTACGGCTAAACGTTCGGTCACCATGCTTTCCTTGAGAAGATTGCCGAAGAACAACATCCCCAACAACACCACCGCACCAGGAGCGATGAGGGTCGCGATCAAAAACGCAGCGACTGGAAATATCATCTTCTCACGTTTGGAAACTTGACGCGGCGGTTTCATCCGAATCAATCGCTCTTCTCGTGTCGTCAACAATCTCATGATCGGCGGTTGGATCACCGGCACAAGCGCCATGTAAGAATAGGCGGCTATCGCGATTGCTCCGAGTAATTCCGGCGCCAGCTTGGCGGCTAAAAATATCGCCGTTGGACCATCCGCGCCGCCGATGATCCCAATCGCTCCGCTTTGGGCTTCAGAAAAACCGAGTAGTAACGCTCCCAGAAACGTCAGGAAAACACCGACTTGAGCCGCCGCGCCCAAAAGTATTAACTTGGGGTTGGAAAGCATCGTCGAAAAATCCGTCATCGCACCAATGCCTAGAAAAATCAGTGGCGGATAGATCCCCTGGCTAACTCCAAAATACAAATACTGCAGCACGCTGCCTTTGTCATAGACACTCAGTGCCATCCCAGGAATCACAGGAATGTTACCGACGATTGCCCCCATACCGATGGGCACCAACAACAACGGCTCGTAATCTTTGCGTATCGCCAAAATGATGAACGCGACGCCAATCGCGATCATGATCGCATTTCCCCACGTCATCGACGCGAAGCCAGTCGTTTTTAGAAACTCGACAAGTATTTCCATCAGTGACCCCGACCCTGAATCAGTTGATTCTCGATCAGTTGACGCTGAAACTCCGTGTGCAACACAAAGCCGATCGCCGCAGCGATATCTTCTGAGTCGTCTGAATCGTCTGGTCGAGCGTAACTAGTGCGAGCATGCTCAGCTTCTGGAAAAATGCCAGCCACCAACGACAACAGACGTGGAAGCGCCGCGATAAACAGACTAATCAAAATCAGCGCAACAAAGACAATCGCGATTCCCACAATCGAAATCGATAACCCGCGAATCATCGTGTCAGCGTCGATCTGGAGCAGCGTAAACACACGAACGTCCTGGGAGTTGAAAACGAAGGGCTGGAAGCAGAATATCGTATCGCCGACGAAGATGCACCCCCGGTAAAGCTAGCTGGCGAACTACGGATCATTGGACGAGCAAGAGCAGATCCTGGCTGTCTAGCAACCAATAAAACTCTACGGCCGCCCAGCGAGGTGAACCGGCAATGACAAAAGTCATCTCGCTCTCGCGGCCACTCGAAAAAGCACGGGTCAACGACGCCAGCCGCCATCGACTCGCCGGAATTAATGCAAACCTAAAATCGGTCTCCAAACTCGTATATGCGATGATTAAAGTAAACAAAATACCGTTACTGCTCAACGGCTGATGTGGGTTGACGCCAAATTAGTATGGGCGATTTATCACCCAGGTTGGCCGGATCAAGTAAGTCCTAGCTGTGCCGGAATTTCGGTCGCAACGTGCAGATAATTTTGGCAGTCCACTGCGTTTGGCTACCCAGGGCAATTGCATGTCGATGCCGCGTTGGTCCAATCATTGCTTGAGTGAGGCCATCGTCAAGTCCTCGATTGTAGGACTATAAAAAACAGGAATTGTTGGTGACGGAGTTTGGCCATGTCCACATTGTTTCTCGAAC
>JBGSIA010000223.1:0-11921 GCA_041751935.1 Pirellulaceae bacterium
CTTTTGCATGGCGTCCGTTCCGAGTGAGTTGTTTGGCCGCGAAACCAAAAACATTCATTAGGACACGGACGCCATTTTCATCCAATAGCAATCTGTGATCTCGCCGCAGGACAGCCTGCTACCAAGCCGACTGCACCCCTCCGGAGGAACGTGAACTCTCAAAGCGACTTGTAACACAACACGGATTGGTGTCGCTGTGTCGTGGATTGTTCAATATTAATGAATTCGTGATTTACTAGAGGTCACAATGAACAGCCAAGACGAAACAACGCGACGCGATTTTCTGGACTGGGGCCTACGCGGGTTAGGCGCAACGGCATTCACCTCGCTGCTCAGTAGCGAGGCAAACTCTGCGACCGCAGAGCCGGTGACAACGTCAGCGCGGCCGCGAGCGAAACGCGCGATTCATATCTGTTTGATCGGCGGGCTCAGCCATGTGGACTCGTTCGATTTTAAGCCCGAATTGAAAACGCTTCACGGTAAGTCGCTGCAGACCGAGGAACAGCCGGATATTTTCTTTGGCCAAATTGGACTGCTGCGAAAAGAAGATTGGGAGTTTCAGCCGCGTGGTCAGAGCGGGCTGATGATATCGAACATGTTTCCACAGATTGCGGAACTGGCTGATGATTTGACGATTCTAAATTCGATGGAGTCTAAATCGGCTAACCATACCCCAGGCCTGTTCTTGGCAAACAGTGGGTTTGAATTCAACGGGTTCCCATCCATGGGCAGTTGGATTTCTTATGGCATGGGCTTGGAAAACGAATCGCTGCCAGCCTACGTGGTCCTGAACGACGAGCGAGGTGCACCGAACACCGGGGCGTCGACTTGGAGCAGTTCTTTCCTACCGGCGAACCACCAAGGCGTGGTGTTGGGAAGCGGTGAGTCATTGGTTCGAGATTTATTTCCCGCGCAAAGAATCAGTGCTGAGACTGATCGAGCGACACATGAGTTTATTGCGGCGATCAACACAGGGCACGTGCAACGTACTGGAGCCGATGAAGCGTTGCGGGCACGATTGAAGAGTTACGAATTGGCCGCCAAAATGCAGACGTCGATTCCTCAAGTCAGTAGCTTTGCCGGAGAATCAGCCGCAACTCAGCAAGCATACGGAATCAACGACGCGCAAACCGCTGACATGGGCCGGCGTTGTTTGCTTGGCCGGCGGTTACTGGAACAGGGCGTGAGGTTTGTGCAACTGTTTTCCGGTGGCCCCATTGCCGGTGCGCCGCGAGCCAGTTGGGATGCACATGAAAACGTGAAAGAGAATCATACGCTGGAGGCTGCACGCATCGATAAGCCCGTTGCTGCCCTGGTGCGGGATCTGAAGCAACGTGGCATGCTCGACGATACGCTGGTTCTATTTACGACCGAGTTCGGTCGCACACCGTTCGCACAATCGGCGGCGGACCAAGTGGGTCCCGGACGTGATCATAATCGATACGGGTTCAGTTGCTGGATGGCGGGCGCCGGATTGAAACATGGAGTCAGCGTCGGCAGCACCGATGAGATTGGATGGAAAGCGGTCCAGCGGCCGATACCGTGGCACGATTTTCATGCCACGATCCTGCACCTGTTCGGCATTGATCATGAGCGGTTAACGTTTTACCACAACGGCATCCAACGGAGACTAACCAATGTGCACGGCGAAGTGATCCAAGAGGTTCTGGCTTAGGTTGGATAACCGGAGAGTGGCGTCGACTTTTAGTCGAAAAAGGAAAAAACGTCGGATTAAGGTCGACATTGTGTAAAACGTCGGCTAAAAGTCGACGCCACTGATTCTCCGACAGATGCTTACTTACTCGTGGCGAAGCGCTTCGATCGGATTCATTTTCGCGGCACGGATTGCTGGATAGAGACCGCTAATGAGTCCCACGCCGACAGCAATCAGTACGGCGATCGGAATCGTTTCATAGACGATCGCCGGTTCGGCTTCGCGAATCGCAGCTGGTAGCGCCGCAAACTTTTCCGGGAAGCCTGACTTCACACCTTGAATGAAGATGCGGTACAGCGGCGGACCAAGGAAACCGAGCACAATACCGAGGGCGGCTCCCGCAAACGAGAGGACCGTCGTCTCCACTAAGAACTGGCGCACGATATCGCCGCGTTTGGCTCCCAGCGCTCGACGGATCCCGATCTCGCGAGTTCGCTCGGTGACGCTTGCCAGCATGATGTTCATGATGCCGATGCCGCCAACGATCAACGAGATACAGGCGATCAGAATTCCGATTCCTAAAAACATCAATCGCAAGTTTCTCGCTTGCTCGAGCAATTCCAACGGTACGACAACAGCGACATCGTTTGCTGCGGCGTGTTTTGACGCAAGCAAGCTTTCGATCATCGACGCTGTGGTACGAACAAGAGAAATATCAGCGACTTGCAAGGTGATTTGGTTCAACTCCATGATTTCGATCTGGAACTGACCACTACGCCGTGTCACGATCGTATCACCGACTCGTCGCCGAATGGTTTCGATAGGAACATAGATGTCCGCAGAAAAATCCTGTGAATCGAGCGACCCGCCGATTGCTGCGGAGGCATTGCGATGTTCCAACACACCAACGACGCGGTAATAATCGGTATGTTCAGGGATATAAACGCGTTTGCCCAAGGGTTCCTCGTAGGGGAACAACCGTTCGGCGACACCCGCAGCGATAACGCACACGGTGTCGGTCAGCAACCCATCGGCATCGGTCAAGAATCGTCCACCGTTTTGACGAAGCTTGAGTTGATTCACCGAAAAGTAATTCGGCGTTGAACCGACAAGTCGCCCATCAATCATTCGGTCACGGTAGGTGAGTTGGCGACGAATTTCACGAATCGGAATCGCTGATTGGACCGTAGGAACGGTTGCCAGGATACGGTCCAAGTCTTCACGCAATAAGCCATACTGACTGGCGGCCATACCCGCGAGCTTCTCATCAGGCGGTTTGACACTGCGAACGATGATGTTGTTAGCGCCCAGCGAAGCGATTTGCTTTTGGACTTGTTCGCTCGCACCTTGGCTGATTGCTGTCAGCACGATGACGGCCCATACACCAATGAGGATGCCAAGCATCGTCAGGCTGGTGCGCAGCGGGTGCAGCGCCAAGCTTTTGATGCCCAATTCCCATGTTCTCAACCACAGCATGACCGTACCTGTTCCTATTCTCGCTTCGCCAACTCAGCGACGTTAGCACGTTGACTGGCTCGGGCAGCAACGCGTGTCTCTTCATCGACTTGGTGATCGCTGTGCAACAAACCATCTTTCAGTCGCACGACACGTTTGGCACGCTTGGCGACTTCGTCTTCGTGCGTGACAAGGATGATGGTACGGCCTTCGGAGTTGAGTTGATCAAACAGCGTGAGGATTTCCTCGGTGGTCGCGGAGTCTAAATTTCCGGTGGGTTCATCGGCGAGAATGAAGTACGGATCATTGACCAGACTGCGGGCGATCGCCACACGCTGTTGCTGGCCGCCGGAGAGTTGACTGGGGCGGTGATCGAGTCGATCGCCAAGTCCAACTCGTTTTGCCAAATCCACGGCTCGGCTACGTTCCTTGGCACCAAGTCTGCCTTGGTAGTACAGCGGAACCTGGATATTCTCGACGACACTAAGTTGCTGGATCAGATTATAGGACTGGAACACAAATCCAATTCGACGGCTGCGAATATCGGCCAGTTGATCGTCGGTCATGGAAGCGATGTCGTCGTCACCAAGCAGCAAACTTCCGGAGGTGGGTTTATCGAGACATCCCAGCAGATTCAACAGTGTGCTTTTGCCGCTACCGGACGGCCCCATGATGGCAACATAATCGCCTTCGGGCACATCGAACGAGACCTCTCGCAGGGCGCGTACGGTCTCGCTCTTTAGCACGTATTCCTTTTTGAGTTTACGGATTGACGTTGCCAGTCGCCTGGGCGTCGTCGTGCTCACGTCATCGGACGATGGAGAGGTGGAGTAGGCTTGCATGGATGACATCAGCGTCCACCCCCGCCACCTTCGCTCATCCGTTTCTTGATCGACTCGGTCAATTCGGCCCGGGAAACAAAACCGTCACCGTTGGAATCAGCCGCCGCCACGCTTTCGCGACGATTTTCGTCGATGTTGTTTATTTCTTCTTGGGAAAGCTTTCCATCGCCGTCGGTGTCATTGCGTTCCATGCTGCGGGTGACAATCGTCGCCACATCGGGCGGTCCTCCTGCACCTGGACCTCCTGCGCCACCAAAACCGCCTGCGGCACTGGGACCACCAAAACCGCGTTCACCCACTGGCGGTCCGTCTGCGGGACGACCTCCGGCGGATGGTCCATCGGCGGGTCCTACGTCAGCAGGAATCGTCCCGCCGCGCTCACTATTGGTGGCGATATCACGCATGTCACTGTTGTCTTGCTCAACGACCTCGGGCAAATCCATCAGCGTTAAATGTTCGCGCAGATTGAGGATGATCGTTTCGTTCTCTGCTAGCCCCGACTTTATCGTGGCCATCTTGTCGTTGGTCGCTCCGATTTCAACGGCACGCGTTTCGAAACTCTTCGGTCCAGTTTGGACAAGCGAGTACATTTTGTTGCCGTGTTCGTACAAGCCTTGAATCGGAATTTGTAAGGCGTCTGGAATCTGCTCGACGAAAATTTGTACTTCGGAGGTCATCCCGGTCCGAATCGAATCCGGCGGATCGATAATCGCGATTGTCGTTGCGTACTCTTTGATCGACGAGCTGAAAAAGCTGTTTGGTTCTGCATAGCGGTTGACTTTCGTAACTCGACCTTTCAGTTGTACGCCGGGTAACGCATCGACGGCGATCTTTGCTGCCATACCGCTGTTGATTAGCGTCACGCGGGACTCGTTGACGTTGCACTTGACTTGCATTTGGCTGGGGTCGGGCAAGCGAATGATTGCTTGACGCTCGCGAACCGTCGCACCGGCTTCGACGACGAACTCTGCACTTCCGCCACGACCACTGTATCGGTTTGCATGGACGACGACACCTTCGGCGGGCGCGTACATCACGCACATTTCAATTTGTTGTTCGTACTCGGCAAGCGTTTGTTGCTCTTCGGACAATTTGCTTCGTGCGGCGACAAGTGCCGCTTCGGCGGCGTTGATGTCGCTGTCAAATTGCACCAACATCTTTTTACGCGTTAAGTTCTGTAGCACTCGCAAACGGCCCTTGGCGGCGTCGAGTTGATTCTGTGCGTTCGCGACGGCGAATTTGTCTGCTTCCAGTTGCAGTGATTTCACCAAGCCTTTGGCAACCAGCCGCTCGCTGCTTCCGTGTGCAAGCTTAGCCTTGCGCAGTTCTTGCTCGGCGATGGCCATTTCGCTGAGGATCGCTTTCTCTTCCGTCAAGTAAACGCCCTCGAGATACTCTTGCCGAGCAATCTTTGCCTGCTCGACTAGCGCCTCAGCACTGGAGACGGCGGCTTCGGCCGTAACCACGATGATGCGTTCTTCCTTCAGTTGCACTTCGAGCTGTGACGAATCAAGTTCCACCAACTTATCGCCCTTGTTGACTTTGGTGCCTTCGTCAATCACCCACAGGATCGCAACGCTGCCGGTACCCCGAGCTTCGACTTGGCACGTCACCTCGATATTGCTGCTACTCTCAATTTCGCCTTGTTCTAAAACGATGTGGTCAAATGCTCCCTTGCGAACAACATCCGTGATCAGGCTCGCCTGTGAAATTGAGCCATCGTCTTTGTAGACAAAGTAATATCCCAGCAGTCCCACCGTTGCGGAGAGAAACAGGAATATCACCAATCCGCCAACAATTCCGCCACGCCGACGGGCGCCGTGAAGTGCACGCATTTTGCTGCGGTGTTGTGGTTCGTCGGACGAGAGAGAGATTGAGTTTAAATTCGAAACGCGAGTGACTGCAGGCATCGGATTCGCGGTGGGTTGACGAGAGGTGGGCGGGAAGGGGGCACGTAGGTTTTAACCCACGAAATGGTCGTGGGTTCCGAGCCGAATCGACTGCGACAGTATCATTCTACCTAATAGTCAAAATATTGGTCTGAGCTGATCCGCATAATTTCTGGGATCTTTTCCGCAAGCTGGCTCGGAAGCAAAGCAAAACGCGGGTTAATCTCCACCTTGACTCCCTTGTCTACTGACGCGCCGGCGGAGGTCAGCCATTTTCGGTGGAGGTCAGAAATCGCCTTTCGAGCCAATTCCGGCGTATCGGTTGCTGCTCCGTCGGCGTTTTTCACCGGGGCAAACGACTCGCTTGCCAGCGTCTCAACTACGAAGGCATTTTCGGCTTTCGGAAGCAGGTCGAAAATGAACTTTTCAAACTTGGTCGCGTTCGGTTCTGCCGGATCGACTTCTGCCCCAGCTTCATTGATATATGGCACCTTCTTGTTAGCCCGATGAAAGGGTAACGATTCAGGCGATTTTGCAATGCGACGCAAGAAGGCAACATCGATCACGTGTACCGCGATGTTACCGGCCCACAATCGCAACGAGCCATCCTCGAGTGTTTCTTCTGCGGCTGCGTCCGGCAAGTCGCTGTATTCGATGATTTGGACGCTGCCGTCAATGATCACGACGTTGCCGACTTTCTCTTTCGCGAATCGTTTGCGAACCACTTGAGTCGTCATTTCACTGCCAGCCATACGATGGTGGCCAATCAATACAGGATCACACAACGCGACAAGCGGATTGTCGACTTGAATGTAGGCCAAATGTTTTATCCCTCTGGCTTCGGCGTCCGCCAATGCACCGCTGCGATCAAGCGCCGACACAGTTCCGCCATGCCCATCGGGGCTGAGCGCGAGCGAGTCCTTGGAGGCAAGCAGCAATTTGCCAGTCAACGCATCGACGGCTGGCATTGTTCCTTGTTGAAAGATTCTTACGTTGTCGCGGTCCAGCCCCAAAAAATCATTGGACTCAAAGTACTTGCGCGTCTGGGCGTCGGTCGCTTCACTGGTCATCACATACAGCGGCGTGCGGACTCCGTAATACGCATCGACGGCTAACAGACGATCAGCAAAAAACTGAAACAATGTTCGTCCCGACACTGGGCCAATTGGAAACATCCCTTTCGGTTGGTCAAATCCCAAGCGAGTGCCTTGACCACCGGCAACGATCACGGCCGCAACCTCGCCAGCTCGCAACGCTTCTTCACCAAGTCGAAACGCATCCGCATGACTCCACGCCGCACCACCGCCATCAACGCGCACGGCCGGTGGTGGGGCAGCCGACGATGCCAGCGCAGCGAAATCCGGTTTGTCGTCTTCTCCAGCAACCAGACGAGCAAGTTGATCGAGATCGATGTTTTCGATTTGACTTACTAATCGGGACTGTTGCTCAGCGGATAATTCATCCCAAAACATCAGTACGTGCTGTTGTTGATGTTGGGTCAATGTTTCGCGAATTCGATCGATATTCATGAAGAGTGGCAATCCACGGTGAATTCGGTTCAGTGTCAGTTTTCCACAGGCGGTGCAAAGATTTCGCCTGCAGTGTAATGCATCGATCAGGTACTTGCCGCACGGCTAAGCGATATAGATCGTATCCTGCATGCCCTCAATGACGGTGGTGCCAGTTATGCTGGGTGTAGCGATTTTGCATCAACTGCTGCACACCTGCCAGCAATCTCTCCTTATACGCACCGTCGGTCTCGATGGTTGGTTCGACAGAGGGCATTGAGTCTGACCCACGAAAAACGCTTTCGATCAGGCTGATTAACCCACTGACACAGATCGGCAAGTTAGTAAGAAAGTCCGCATGGCCGCGTTGGGCACGATAATCGGGTTGTCGCGGTGCTGTTGTCAAACAGCGGGAGATTTCCTCCAAATCAGCGTCGTACAAAATGGTTCCGTGGTACAACAGATGACGTCGTGCAATACGGACGCTGTTACCGGAAAACTTGCGATTTCTCCAAGTAAGATCGCAAATCCCTTGTTGCGAGACGTCAGGAATCTGGGATCGGACGGCAGTGAGCAAAGCTTGCATCACCCAGCGATGTGCGACGTCAATTTTTTGCAGCTCGGGTCGTCGCTCGAAGCTGAGCACAACGCTGTACATCAAGCACCCAGGGCCGGCTGCGATTGACGCACCGCCGCTGCACCGACGCAGCACTGGAATTCCGCATTGCCGACAGTAGGCTTCATCGACTTCCACGGCGACCTGGGAGGACCGACCGAGCACGACTACTGGCGCGTCGAAATGCCAAAGTCGAATCGATTCGCCACTATCGAATTCATCGGCATCAAGCAACACGGCTTCGTCGATAGCCAATTGGACTGCAGGGTCATCGACGTAACTATTGGTAATCCAATCAGTAAATTCTTTTAACAGCGTTCGCATACGTGGACTACTTGTGCTCTTCGTCCGGCAACCATACGCCTTTGCCTTTTTCGTAGAACTTGGTGATGTCGATTCCCGACGACTTTTGTTCTTGTTCGAGTAGCTGCAAGCGTGACTCGAGTCGTTCAAGCCGACGAGCAAGTTGCGGAACGAGTTCGATGTTTGGGTCTGACTGAATCAATCGCGGAACTTTGGGATAACCAAGATGACGCTGCATCGCACCAAACAAATACAGCGGATCCTTCATGCGGTTTGCTAGTGCGATTTGACCTTCCTTGACTCCGAACAGAAACGGTCCCTTGGAATCGAGCGATTGTCCGGCGGCAAGCAGTCGGCGTTTGTATTCCTCACTGACCAAGAACAACAAATCCGCAAGATCAACTAAGCCGATGTCTTTACGAAACCGCAGTATCCACTGTGACCAATGTTCGTCATAAATCGGGTCTTGGCTAATCGCGCCCAAACCGCGGTCATAGTGCAAGCGGTTGCGAGACAGCACTTCGAGTTGGAAGAGAAAGAAACCTGGCGGCGACGTAGCCTCGACGCGATACTGTGCATCAGCTTCGAGAATCTGTAGTGCCGTCGTCATTGCGAACCGGCCCGCCTCACGCTCCGCTTCGTCGATGAGATACGTTTGGAACGGATTGAAGTAGTGAGAAAGTCGCTGCATTCCCAACGCCATCACGCCAAGATGTTTTAGCTCGGTCAACAAAAAGCTAACGGCCATCGGCAGATTGGTGGTCGTCAACAGTTCGTGCTGGGCCTGCTCAAGTGCTTCCTGCATCGGCACGTTATCGCTTGTCCGCTCGCGAAGCAGTTTGAACAGGTAGGCCTGCTCGATGTATTCGCTTCGATCAAGCGGCGTATAGCGGGCGCTAGTCATATCTCGGGCGCTGGTCATATCTGCAGTGCAGCCCTTTGTACCGATGTGAGTGAAGTGATTCCGTGTCGCGCCAGGCTGAGCATCCGTGCGAGTTGTTCGTCATCGAAAGTCGCTTCTTCGCCGGTGCCTTGAATCTCAATGAAACGGCCACCACCGGTCATCACGACATTCATATCGACATCGGCGGCCGAATCCAGTTCGTAATCCAAGTCGAGTTGTACTCGCTGGCCAATCACACCGACGCTAATTGCCGCGACGCTGTCGATGATCGGTCCGTCACCGATCGTGGCACCGGGGTGCAGCGTCGCGATTGCATCGGCCAGCGCGATGAAGCCGCCTGTAATCGATGCGGTTCGCGTTCCGCCATCAGCTTGCAGCACATCGCAATCGACCGTGATCATTTGCTCGCCCAGCCGAACCAAATCAACAATGCTGCGCAGCGATCGCCCAATCAACCGTTGGATCTCAGTCGTGCGACCATCGACCTTGCCGTTGCGGTCGCGACTCTTGCGTGGCTGGGTGCTACCGGGAAGCATGCTGTATTCCGCTGTCACCCAACCTTTGCCCTTACCAACCAACCAAGGTGGCACAGAACTTTCGATTGACGCTGTACACAGCACGATCGTATTGCCGCTGCGATACAGCACACTGGCAGGATTCGATTGCAGATAGTGACGTTGGATCTCGACAGCACGAAGTTCATCGTCAGCTCGCGGCGGCATAGTGGACACGTTGGTTTTTCAGGCAAGAAAATCGAATCGCCAAAGTTATACCGTAAAGCGACCGAACAGCTACCACTCAGTCAGCATTCAGCTACCAATCAGCGAGCACTCAGCGAGCACTCAGCAGCGGTGCGGCCAATCCGGCGATGCCCATCAAGATCAATAACCCGATCGTCAAGCGACGCAATCGAAGCTGGCCCAACCACGTACCGAACTTCAATCCAGCGTGGGTGACGACTGACAGCACTGGGATCATCAACATCGCCACCAGGGCAGGGCGGACGATTCGATCGCCAAACACTCCGTACAAGATCGCCAGCGCCGGTACCAAACTGATCAAGTACATCGTAAACAGGAATGCACGCATTTGACGCGTGTCCCAATCGTGAGCCTGGACCCACAACACCATCGCTGGCCCGCCCATGCCGACCAGTCCTTGTAGGAATCCGGACACCGGGAACGCTAGCCAACTCCACCCAGGATGAATTTTCTCTCTGGGTTGCGGATGCAGCCATGCGATTGCCAAGGTCACGCAAAGAACGACGACACCCACGATTTGCCGGAGCGTAATTACGGAAAACGATTCCATTTCGTGAAGCACCAGAACGCCGATGGGCAGAAACGCTAGTCGACCGATCCCCGGCCAAAACATCCCGCGCGGTCGCAAACTGTCACGCAGTGTCCACACGCCCCAAACATTTTGCGGAATGGTCGCCACCAGCAACGACGTTTGTGCCTCGGGGATCGAATATCCGCACCACAGCATCACAGGGACAATTAGCAATCCAGCGGCAAATCCAGCAGCGGACTGAACAAATATCCCTATGCTGAGGATCAGCATGAGCGGCAAGAACCAAGCCAAATCGTCCATAGATCGCGAATTTAGAGTGTGAAAGGCGGAGCGAGAGCGCCGCAAGCTAACAAGAATCGCACGGTAGCGGTCGATCCGCTAGTGACGTTTTGCCTCGCCATTGGCTGTCTTCTATAATGCGGAGCGATTTGGTCACGTTGAATGTGTTTGTATTCGAGGTTTTCATCCGGGAACGAAAAAATGAAACGACTACTGTCATCGGTCTCGAATTTTGTGGTGTTGCTTAGCGCCATCATGGGGTTGTGTTTCCTGGCGAGCCAACATTTGGCTGCCGATGCTCTCGCTGCGGATGAATCGAACATCACCAAGAACAGCCGTGACAAAGCTATCGAAACACCTGGTTCCGGACCGGCTGACCCCGAACCGGCTGAACCCGAACAAGCGAAGCCTTACAAACCGAAAACCAAATTGGAACTCAGGCGCACGTTGAATCCGATGCAGTACCGCGTGACACAAGACGAGGCGACTGAGCCAGCGTTTCGCAATGAGTACTGGAATAACAAGCAATCCGGGACCTACGATTGCGTCGTATGTGGGTTGCCATTGTTTGATCATGAGACGAAGTTCGATTCAGGAACCGGTTGGCCAAGTTTCTTCGCGCCGCTGAAAAGCGAAAGCTTGGGAACCAAGCGGGATTGGAAGATGTTCTATCCACGAACTGAAGTCCACTGCGCTCGTTGTAAAGCACACTTGGGACACGTCTTTGACGATGGACCGGCACCAACCGGTCTACGTTACTGCATGAACAGCGCCGCCCTGAACTTTCGCAGCAACGATGAAGTGGCAGAGAAGCAAGACTCACTGTCAGCTGGTAAGTAAGGTCAGTCGAAAGCATTTAACATCGCATGAATAATGAGTGGTGAGTTGACTTCTTCTTGCGATGGCGATTATGTATACACCAAGTCGCTGATGCTCTGGCGATGTTGATTAAGTAGCCGACCTGCTTCCTGACGATTCGCATGTAGTTGAAAAGTTGAGCTTCATGTTTCAGTGCAAAGTTCCTTTAACGCCTACAGCTACCTGGACAGCGCCACTTCGTGGCTTCCTGATTTCGTAAGTTGTGACTGTACCGCGAGTTATCTGGCTTGACTTGGGAGTCAAAAAGAAACGACCCTCCGTGTGCTAATTGTTTCACGACGAAACCACGGAAGGTCGCC
>JBGSIA010000224.1:0-2872 GCA_041751935.1 Pirellulaceae bacterium
GTCGGGAGTTGTACTGGATTTTGAATCCAAGCCCACTTACACGGTGACGGTGAATGTGGACGATTCGACGGTTGGTACTACACCGGACGCATCGACCGTTTTCATTCTGAATCTGATCGATGTGGATGAAATACCGCCGACGGTGATCAGCGTCAGTCCATCGTTGGATAGCGGAACCGTCACTGCCGGAACGTCATTGCTCCAACTAGCGTTCAGTGAACCGGTCATCGGCGGCGACGTTGCCGCCAATTTTGAATTGCGGAACCAAGGTGCCGATGGCCTGTTGGGAACCGCGGATGATAATGTGGTAGCGATGACACCCAGCTATTTTGAATCCACGCCCGCGTCCTTCACGACGACGCTTGTTATTGCGGGACTAGCGGAAGGCGTCTATCGCTTAACGGCCAAGCAGTCGTTGGTCGATGCCGCAGGCAATGCGCTGGACGGCAATGCCGATGGCGTCGCTGGTGGTGACTGGGTACGTGACTTCGTGGTGGTAGGTGCCGTCACCCGACCGATTCAGTCGGCATCGATCAGTTTCACTGGAACCACCGGTGATAACAATCGACTACTCAGCAGCGATGGACGGTACGTGGTTTTTCAAAGCGATGCCGTTCTGGTCGGCAACGATAACAACGGGTTTTCGGATATCTTCCTCAAAGATACGATCGAAAATACTGTCATTCGCGTTTCCAGTAATAGCGCCGGTGAGCTCGCCAACGGTGAATCCCGAGAACCGACGATCAGCAGCGATGGCCGGTACGTCGGCTTTCAAAGCACTGCCACGAACTTGGTTCCCGGCAGTACTGATTCCAACAACACCTGGGACGTGTTCGTCAAGGATCTGCAAACGGGAATCGTGACTCGTGTTTCCAATACCCCCAGCGGAAATGCGGGCAGTCTGGAATCTCAAAAACCATCGCTGAGCAGTGATGGTCGCTACGTGGTGTTCTGGAGTTCGGCGACCAATCTGATCAGCGGCTTGGATGACAACGGCAAGAAAGATGTGTTCCTAAAAGACTTGGAAACGGGAATCCTCACGCGTGTCTCCACCGCTTCCAACGGCGCACAAGGCAACGAACATTCCGAAGACGCGACGGTGAGCAGCGATGGACGCTACGTGGCGTTCTGGAGTGGTGCCAGCAATCTGGTCGCTGGAGACTTAGACTCGAACAACTCCTACGACATCTTTGTCAAGGACACGCAGTCGGGAACAACCACCTTGGTTTCGAGCAATCACCTCGATGGCAAATCAGGCAATGCCCATTCGTATCAACCGACATTCAGCAGCGACGGACGCTACGTGGCGTTTTGGAGTAGCGCCAACGATATAGTTGCCAACGATACCAATGGGGCGACGGACAGCTTTATCAAAGATTTGCAACCGGGAGGAATTACCACCCGCGTCTCCACTAACATGATGAACGAGGAGGCAACTGGTGGTTCTTCGTTTGGATCGTCCATAAGCGGCGATGGTCGGTATATGGTCTTCAGCAGTTTGGCAAATAACCTGGTCACCGGTGACAGCAATGGAGTGCATGACATCTTTGTCAAGGACCGACTAACGGGGGCAATCGCTCGCGCGTCGGTTGATCAGAACGATAACCCGTCGGCGCATACATCCGTTAACGGGTCGATCAGCAGCGACGGTCGCTACATCGCCTTTCAAAGTCTCGACAATCTAGTGCCAGGCGACAGTAACGGCGGTTACGACGTATTCGTGACCAGCAACCCCTTGGTACCCAGTGGTAACCCATCGACCAACTTGACCGGTCCGAGTGGGTTAAGTTTTGAGATCGACCAGGCGGCGCACGGAGCCGGCCAATTGATCCAGGGGACGAACAACTCGTTCGATGGACTCAATCGCTTGCAAGTCGCCGGTGTCGATTATGTACCATTAAGCGGTCAAGCGAGTACTTTGGAAGACGGTGGACGCACCGTCGTCACGCCTGCCGTCACAATGTCAGGCTTAACCGTCTCGCGTGAAATCACCGTACCCAGCACCGGCAGCCAAGATTTTGCCCGCATGATCGAAGTGCTGACCAACTCCACTGGCGCGTCCATCACGGTCCCTGTTCACATCGTCGGCAACCTCGGTACCGATGGAGCCACCACCGTCTTCATGACCAGCGATGGCGATACGATCGTCGAAACTACCGATACTTGGTTCGGCACCGATGATGCTGATGGCACGGGCGCTCCGGCGACGATTCATTTGTTTCGCAATGCGAATGGAATTCAGCCGACGAACATCGAAGTCTTCGGTGACAACGTCGCCTGGGATTACTCGTTAACTGTTCCCGCCGGTCAAACAGTGCGACTCGCGACCTTCTCAGTAATTGCAAACTCAAGGAACAATGGCAATTCAGCGGTTTCGATGCTTTCAATTGGCGAACAGTTTGGTGGTCAAGCAAGTGTTTTTATGACTGCCCAAGAACTAGAGTCATTAGCAAACTTTTCAATTGAACTTCCGCCAACGGCGATACTGCTCAGTGCAAACAGTATTGACGAGTACCAACCCATTGGAACTTTGATCGGCCAGTTTATCACCACGGACGAAAGCCTCCAGGATTCATTCACATACTCGTTAGTTAGCGGAAATGATGACACGGACAACTCTAGTTTTAGAATTGTAGGTGACTCATTGCAGTCAGGTGCCGTTTTTGATTTTCAAACGAAAGCGATGTACAGTATTCGTGTCCGAACTACAGACAGCAGCAACCTAACCTTTGAGGGGTGCAGTCGGCTTGGTAGCAGGCTGTCCTGCGGCGAGATCACAGATTGCTATTGGATGAAAATGGCGTCCGTGTCCTAATGAATGTTTTTGGTTTCGCGGCCAAACAACTCACTCGGAACGGACGCCATGCAAAAG
>JBGSIA010000225.1:0-72706 GCA_041751935.1 Pirellulaceae bacterium
CCTTAGACTGAGCTTCAAGGGATAGCGGACCGACAGAAAACGCATAGCCGTTCAAGGTGCCCAGCCAAGCGTCTCAGTTCAACGTCCAAACTATCCCGCGGTTCCGCTACGCTCCACGCGGGATAGTTTGTTATTCGTTCGTCACGTGCTGCAAATCGTAATGCTCAACGCCAAGTAGGGTAGCTTAATTCAAGGCTCATGAGAGTTTCGCAATACACCGGCTGTCCATTCTATTCCCAGAATCGATACCCTGATCTTCTCGTTCAGATATCTTTCCTGGCTGGACGAAACGCGTACTATCAGCCTCACAGTCCGTTTTCGTACCTGTTCGGATATACGAAAGCGGTGGAATACGCTTACCTCGAATTCGTTGATCGCTTTCGCGTTTTACCAGGCGAAACGGCGGACGTATATTTCTGGCTGCTGGAACCTAACTATCACTACCGATCGTTCGTTTTCGGCATGCGTCTCCAATGCGATGCGTGTTGACAAGCGAGCCACTGTGCCTCACGACAAAAATCTTTACAGCGTACCAGTCCAATATGCGACCTAGCACGCAACAGCCAGAGCCTTCATCGATCGCATGGAGGTGCTGTGCGACAACAAAACACGCAAACAAGAGCAGTGTCGCAATGAGCTTGAACACTGTTACCAAGGCGATTACACTCGTCGTGGTCGTCGGTGTAGATGAGAATAATGTTAGGTTGAGTCTCAACATTCCGTGTGTCATTAGCATACAAAGCGGAAAGCGGTGGAAGCAGCAAAGCAATAAGGTTTGCGAAGATGCGTCTTACGTCGGCAGTACTTTTCATTCTTGCTCTTTCCGATTCTTCTTCGATCTCAGCGCAAGTGTATCCGTCGGTGGGAGCGACTTGGCGAGTTCAGCCTTCGCAGCCGCAAACTCAGGTTTGCTGGCGAGATTATGCCATTCGCTTGGGTCGGTCGTATGGTCATAGAGCTCTTCATCACCGTTTGCGTAGCGGATGTAACGCCATCGATCAGTTCGTAGCGAATGGTTGCTTTGGCCATGCGTCGTGAGAGCAGGACGCGACCATTCAAGCGTTGGATTCTTCAGCAGCGGAACCAAGCTCACGCCATCGAGGCCTTCCACCGTCGGCAGCGAACAGAGTTCGTTCAGCGTCGGGAACGTGTCGATCAGACTGACAGGTCGCGGACAGCGAGAGTTGGTGGGAGTGACATTCGGCGCGACGAGGATGTACGGAACTCGGGTCGACCGCTCCCAGAGCGTAAACTTGTGCAGGTGCTGCTTCTCACCCAGATGCCAGCCGTGATCGGACCAGAGGAAGATGATGGTGTTCCTGGCCGCAGGACTGGCGTCGAGAGCGTCGAGCAACTGACCAATCAGCGCATCGGCAAAACTGATATTCGCCATGTAGGCTTGCAGCATTTCACGATACTTGCCTTCACGGATCACCAGCTCTAAGTCGCCGCGGCGGTTGGCGGCCATTGCTTTGCCGCTCGACGGAAGATCATCGCAATCGTCCTTTTTAATCACAGGCGGAATGATCTGATCGAGCGGGTACATGTCAAAGTATTTGCGGGGCGCATAGAACGGCAAGTGAGGTCGATAGATGCCGGCTGCGATAAAGAACGGTTTCTGCGGCGGTGCGGCCAAAAACTGCTTCGCCCATTCGACCAGTTTGCCATCTCCCATTTCATGGTCAGCAAGATCAAACGGACCCCAATAAAACTCGATGGCATTATGAGGCGGTTTGCTGAACGTCCGAGCGGATTCGATCTTGTTGAGCGGGAACCCGCCGGGCCATTGAAAGTGCTTGACGTTTAGGCCGCGACTCACTTGGTCTTGAAAATGGCTGTCGAACACTTGATCAAAATAATCGTGCCAATCGCTGCGTCGGTTGAAGCCAGGCTTGTGATGATTCACCTTACCGCCACCAACGACGTGGTAGCCGTTGGCCTTGAAGTGGCCGGGCAGACTCCTGATTCCTGGGAAGGCCTCATGCCAGACGACATCGTTGGCATAGATACCTGTCGCGCCTGGTCTGCGGCCCGTCAACACGCTGACTCGGCAGGGATTACAGACAGGTGCAGGAACATGTGCGTTGGTAAACAGTAAGCCACGCTGAGCGAGCCGATCGATGTTCGGCGTCTGCACCTGGGGGTGCCCACCCATGCATCCAACCCAGTCATTCATGTCGTCGACGACGATCATTAAGACGTTCGGTTGTTCCACGCCGAGACATGAGTTTCCGGCGGTGAGCATGACGATCGCAAGAACGCTGGCAAGCCAGCGATGCGAAGCACTTGATATGGTTTCGGCAATACTGCGTCGCTGCATACCGATTATGCCTCAGTCTGCGAAGATGATTTAGGTTTTCGTTTCTTCTTTTTAGGAGCATCCGTCGCTGCAGGTTCGCGTCCAACGAAGTAGTCAGGATAAACTTCCCCGGGCAGCAGATTTTCGATCAACTTGTAACGCTCGGTGCGCACGGATCGCTGCGGAAAGTAGTTCGCTGCGGAAAGTAGTTCGGTGCGGCTGCGAGCGTGTGGTATTCGGCAAAATGATGTGTTCGCCAAGGTGCCTCGCCGGTTTGAACAACGGCTGCAACGCGCTACCCCGTAGGCCTGATGGCGGTTCAACACCTGCTGCGGTTAAAAGCGTGGGCATCAAGTCGATGGTGGAAACGAGTTCGTTGTGAACCTGAGGAATGATCTTGCCCGGCCAACGCACCAGCATCGGTATGCGCAAACCGCCTTCGTAACAGGTTCGTTTGCCGCGCCGCATGTCCGCGCCGGGAACCCCAATATAGATGACTATCGTCGATATCGGCAGAGGTATCGAATTCGATGCCTGGATGCTGAAGCCAAAAAACTTTGACCCAACCAAGAAATATCCGCTCTTCATTTACGTTTACGGCGAGCCGCACGCGCAGACCGTATTGTACGAATGGGGGCAGCACAGATCGATTTCATTCGGGTAGTTGCTGAGTTGGGGTACGTGGTGGTGTCGATCGAAAGTCGCGGGACTCCAAGCCCGCAAGGAACGGAATGGAGAAGAGCCGTCTTCGGTAGTCTTGGTCCCCTTTCGACCGAGGAACAAGAGGCGGGATTGAAAGTACACGTGAAACAATATACAGTCATCGACGCCGATCGAGTAGGAATTTGGGGCTGGAGTGGCGGTGGCTCAAACACGCTCAACGGGATGTTCCTTAAGCCGGATTCTTATCATGTCGGAATTGGCGAGACCAACACGCATATTCAGATCAACGAGGGTTTAGTCGATCGCTTGATTTCTTTGGGCAAACCCTTTGAATACATGGTCTACCCCAATCGCGATCACGGACTGCGGGAAGGCGACGGCACGGTAGTGCATGCTAGAATGCACTTTCTTCGATATTTGATTGACAATTTACCACCAGAGCCTCGATGAGCTTGATAGCAGTTGATTTCTTCCTTCGGGCCAGATACCTATCATCCGTTAAAGTGCTCGTAGCATTCGTATTTTGCCTCGTAAGCTCATCGAATTCACTTTGGGCATCGGATCCGCCGAATATTGTATACATTCTGGCTGACGATCTCGGCTATGGCGATCTTGGTTGTTACAACACAGAGTCCAAGATCCCTACGCCGCAGCTTGATCAGTTCGCAACACGAGGCATGCGCTTCACCGATGCGCACTCGCCATCGTCGGTCTGTACGCCCACTCGTTATGCATTGCTTACGGGACGCTATGCATGGAGAAGCAGATTGCAGCGTAATGTGCTTGGGCCATGGGACAAACCACTCATTGCTACGGATCGATTGACCGTAGGCAAACTGCTTCAGCAGAATGGGTACAAAACCGCTTGTATCGGCAAATGGCATCTCGGCCAAAACTATGCTACTACCGATGGCAAGCCTGCAGTTGGCGGAAACAAGAATGCGCTGAGCAATGCGGACTTCACCCAGCCGATTAGCGACGGCCCCATTGCACGAGGCTTTGATCACTACTTCGGCACTATCGTACCCAACTATCCCCCTTACTGCTTTATTGAGAATGATCGCACGGTTGGCATTCCTTCAGTGCCATCGGGCGGCGGCAATTTCAATATTCCTGGTCCTATGGTTCCAGATTGGAATCTGGAGAATATCCTACCGGAGCTAACGAGCCACGCGGTTCAATGGATCGAAAAGACGGCACCGTCAAAAAAGCCCTTCTTTCTCTATTTCTCATTGACCTCACCGCATTATCCCGTTGTTCCTGCTCCCGCTTTTGTAGGCAAGACAAAAGTCGGTGCCTACGGAGACTTTGTTTATCAAACGGATTGGAGCATTGGTCAAGTGCTCGATGCGCTCGATCGAGCAGGAGTGTCGCAGAACACGCTGGTCATCTTCACGAGCGACAACGGTGCTGAGATTACGGGTGAAGTAAAGCCAGGGGCTTACGACCGAGCACATAAGTTTGGTCACTGCAGCTCAGGTGAACTGCGTGGTGCCAAACGCGATGCCTGGGAAGGTGGTCATCGAGTACCCTTCATCGCCCGCTGGCCCGACGAGATTGAGGCGGGGGCTGTTAGTGATGAAACTATATGCCATGTGGACTTTATGGCTACTATCGCTGCCATCCTGAGACAGAAACTGCCCGACAACGCCGCTGAAGATAGCGTCAACATCCTCCCAGTTCTGCTTGGTGAGCAACTCAAGGCACCAATTCGCGAGGCTACCGTGCATCATAGTGCCAAGGGTAAGTTCGCCATCCGCCAAGGCGACTGGGTTTTGATCGACGCCCCTAGCGGTGACAACAATGGAGCCAATGGCGAACCAGCGTGGCTAAAGAGCGAACGTGGGTATACTTCGCACTCACAACCAGGTGAACTCTTCAATGTGCGCGAGGACCTCTCTCAGCGCTACAACCTTTACGCTGAAAAGCCAGAACTCGTCGGCAAGCTGAGATCGCTCCTGGTTAAATACATAAAAGATGGCCGCAGTACGCTCGGTACTCCGCAGTCGAATGACGTGGAAATTCAGCCGTATTCGGCACTAGGCACGCCGGCCAAATCCAACAGTTCACGTTGAAATCATTAACCTGCATTGCGTTTTGAATTCAATCCGCAATCTTGCGGTGCCCGCCGCGACACTCTGCTGCTCTTGCATGGCTGCTGATCGACGTCCGAACGTAAGCGTGATGATCACCGAAGCTCAAGAGAGAATCTTGCCAAACCCAAACCTGAAGAAAAAGATCATGCCCAGGAGCAGCCTGATAAAATTAACGAGTCGCTCATACTACGTAGGGCTGGGGCAATAGAGACAAAGGCAAAGTGATAGGTTTAGATACTAAATTGAAAATCCTTTCAATCTTTGTTGCAATCACGGTGCTCTGTTGCGTTCACAGAATTGCATTCGCAGATCAGCCAAATGTATTGTTCATTGCCGTCGATGATCTGAACGATTGGGTTGGTTGCTTGGGCGGACACCCACAATCGGTAACACCAAACTTAGATCGTCTCGCAGCCAGTGGCGTGCTATTTCGCAATGCTTATTGTCCAGCACCTTCGTGCAATCCATCGCGTGCAGCGATTTTCAGCAGTCTGCCGCCTCACCAATCAGGTCTGTATCAAAATATGCAGAAGCTGTGGGAGGTCATGCCACAGGCGGAACTGTTGCCGAAATACTTTTCAAAGCATGGGTATTGGTCGGCTAGTTCAGGCAAGATGCTGCATTATGTAATTGATCCTCAGTCGTGGGATGACTATTTTCCCTCGAAAGAAAAGGATAATCCGTTTCCGCGCACCTTCCAACCTGCGAAGCGTCCTGTCAACTTGCCACGAGCAGGCAATTGGCAGTACGTCGAAACCGATTGGGCATCACTGGATGTTTCCGACAGAGAATACGGCGGTGATTGGCTGGTCACAAAGTGGATCATTGAGCAGTTAAGCAAGCCGTCGAAAATGCCTTACTTTCTCGCCTGCGGTATTTTCCGGCCTCATGAGCCGTGGTTAATTAGACTTGTATGGTTAGACGAGAATGGCAAGCGTCATGAACCTATCGTGATCGCCAGCGCGAGCCGCTACCTGATAAAGACGTTTGCTGGACACACTTTGGTACTGCTCGATGAAGACGATAAGTATATTGGTCATATTGTCACTTCCGATACTCCAGCACGTGTGATTGTCCAATGGTAGGCTACTCAACCAATTCCCCAATACTCACGAGCCCATGACAATAATACGCTCCATCTTTTCTATCCTGCTACTTACATGGCAAGTCACACTGATTTTCGCCCAAGGCGATATTCGCCCCGACCAAATTTTATTTCGTCGACAAGCGGTCGTGCGAATGGTCTTCGATTCCAGCCAGAATATACCATTGTCATCTCTTAAACCGGCAATGGTTCACGATTTCGAATTGATGCACCCTGAGAAACTTCCCAATACTGGAGTTCAATGGAAATCGTTCAACGGTCAGCTCACCGCTTCAGCGCCCGGCGCTGAGGCATCGTCGCTGCGTTGGGTTGGGGGATTTAATCCTTTCGCCACGTATGACTTGGTGATCGAGACGTCAGACGGCAGTGGCTCCGTTGGGTTGGCCTTTGTCAATGCTACCAGAGAGGATTCGCTTGTAGCGGCATTGCGATTCAAAGATGGAAAACCCGAAGCGGTTACATGGAGTATGCGAATCAACGGTCAAGTTGTCATGGAGGAGGAGTGGGCTGTTCCATCGGGAATAAGCAATTCAAGGCTGACCTTGCGCGCTCAAATGTCGGCTGTGGGAGTGAATTTGTTTGTCGAGTCGAATGGTAGGTCTCATATGGTGGGGTATTCGGATTTCGCACAGCATCTGGATTTGAGAGAGCGGACGCGAATTCAGCAAATGGATTTTGCACTGCAAGCTGATTTGAAAGCCAATGCTCAAGTCACCTTTGCCGGCGCTTCAGCTCATTTTTCACCGGGTATTGGTCAAGCCGATATTCGCGCGATCACTGATGAAGAAGGCTCGCCGCTGTTGGAAGACGGGCGATTGTGGTGCACGATGACTTTGCGAGGCCGTGCCTTGCCAGCATCTGGGAAAGCGACCAGTGGGACCACGGGTATACACGTTTGGCGGGACCAGTCGAGATGGACAGCACAGGCACCATGATTCAGAAATTTGGTAACAAGCGTTATGCACTTTTTGGAAGTGCGGATCGCAAGATCTACATTCGCAACTATCCCGATCTGACACCCGCCGGGCAATTGAGCGTGGATATGCCACCTTGGGATGATCGGAATGGAACTCGAATATGGCCCAACGTCATTCCGCTTCCTGACGGTTACCCCGCTCCCTACATTGCTCTGATGATGGATCGCGTGAATTTTCCGGGAATGCCCAAGCCGAATTGGACCTATGGTGCCCTGTATCTATATCACGGACACCCCATACAGAATTAGGTAAGAATTTGGAAATTTGGTTAACATCTGATCGACGGGCATTCATGAGTACGCGTTTGGATCGAAACTAGATACCGATGGGAATCAGTTCGTGGCTTTGGGCTTTCAGCGTCCTATTACTCGCATGCTCTGAATCGCGGCTTCATCATGAATGTCGCACAAGACGGAAATACAACTTCGATTTTCAGCGGGTTCCGAAGTCCGAGTAGCATTGGTTGAAAGCGAATCTGCTGAGCAAGTTCCTATTAGGTGAGCGTCTCCAACATGGTCAAGAGCGGTTGGAAGCCTATCCCACGATCAAACGAGTCAGTTATTGATCACACAATACTTAACGCCATAGCGACTCGACTTGTTGGGCGTTCCATGCATTCCAATCAGTGGACAGTTGCTGAACACGGTCGTACTGTTCGTCCGCAAGATTGTTTGTCTCGCTGATGTCGTGGGCGAGATCATAAATTTGCCAATCCTTGCCATCGCGAATCAGCTTCCAGTCGCCCCTGCGCAGTGCGTTTTTCTTTCCCACTCGCCAAAACAAAGTCCGCTCAGGCATCGCGATTCTCTCGTCGGTCAGCAAAGGAATGAGATTCATTCCATCTAGACGCTTCGGTCCAGTCTCAGCCTGGGCCAGTGCCAACACAGTTGCTGTGGCGTCGATGGACACGACCGGTGTGTCCACTACCCGACCTGCGGAGATGCGATTCTTCCACGAGACAATAAACGGCACGCGGATACCACCTTCCCTCAGTTCGCCTTTGCCTCCGCTCAGTGGCGCATTGCTAGACGTGAGTTCCTTGGTCGGACCACCGTTATCGCTGAGGAACACAACAAGTGTGTTTTCTTCAATGCCACTGGCGTGGATCTGTGCGAGAACCTTGCCGACGCTGTCATCCAAATGCGCGAGCATACCAGCGAAGATGCGGCGATGGATATCTTCGATGTCTGCAAACCTTCTCATGTACTCGTCCGTGGCCTGCATCGGACTGTGAACGGCGTTGTAGGCGAGACAAAGGAAAAATGGCTGCGTGCGGTGCCGTTCGATGAAATCACATGCTTCACGAGTGAACGCATCGGTGAGGTTCTCCCGTTCATCCACAGGTTGACTACTTCGCAGTAAGGGATTGTCTGTGTCGTACTCAGGTTCGTTGGAACCGAGATGCGTACTCCACACGATGCGACCATCGGGCGAGGTCCAGCGTCCCTGACCTCCATCAGGCAAAGTCTTTCGTCGCAACCAAGTGGTCGTACCGTGCCAAGGGGACGGCACAAAGTAGTGGCCTTCATGAAGAAAGCCAAAGAACTCGTCAAAGCCGCGCCGCTGGGGATGATAGACAGCTGTGCCACCGAGATGCCATTTGCCGACCAGCGCAGTCGCATAGCCTGCATCGCGCAGACGATCCGCCACGGACTTCTCCTCGCGAGGCAAGCCTATTTCGGGCGAGACATTCTTGGCGCCGATTGGGTTGAATTCGAAACCAAAACGAGTCTGGTAGCGTCCCGACATCAACGCTGCTCTCGATGCTGCACAAAATGGCGCAGTGACGTAGCCGTTCGTGAATCGCACGCCTCCAGCCGCAAGTGCGTCGATGTATGGCGTCGGAACATCCTTGCCACCGTAGCACCCCGCCTCACCGTAGCCGAGATCATCAGCGATGATAAAAACGACATTGGGACGCGACTCCGATGCACTAACTACCGACAGCGGCGCGATATGCAGGGCGGCGATCAGAATGAAAAAACTTTGCATCGATTTAGTCATTATTCCTACCGTTCTAAATGCGAATGGTGTTTGTAACCTTGCTGCGGCTAAATAACTTGCGAACCGCCAACTGTTGTCTTTCTGAACTATACCCAAGGTTCGTCGGTGCGACAGCGGTGTTGACATAGTTTGCGTAGCGTGCCTTAAGTTCTCGCAGTGTGCTTCGATTCTGTTCAGCGAGACTGGTCTTCTCCGAGGGGTTCGTCCCGCATGAGTTGATTACACTGGATTAGAATTCTAGCTTTAGCAACAGGCGAAGCGAAAGTGTGCATTGCAAGTAACGCTTTCACGGGTCGATTTGCCGCGAGAACGAATCAAGGTTGCTTGAAAGAATCACAACCCGAATTGTAAGCGACGGATTCTCGGGCAATCCCGCGCATACGCGTCGGGCTACGATGCCGCATCAGTCGTTCTCCCAGTACAAGTTTCGCCAGCAAAACTCACGTCAACACGAAAATTTATCTCTGTACGTTATCGGACGGACGAACGTTGTGGAGGAATCATGAATTCAAACTCCCAGCACGATCTCCAACGCTTTCCCGAGTCTGTGTGCCGGCATCGTTGACTTAGGAACCTTCGTAAAAACGCGACTTCGCACCAAACTCAAACCCTGGTTAAGTTTCCGCCGTTCACAACCATACCTGGGGTTTGTTAATTAGCCGAATTTTATGGAGATGGCGTCGATATGCGTCGGCGTCGATAGGTTTTCCCAGCTACCCCAAGGGCACCAGCAAGTAGTATCATTGACGAGGGTTCAGGAACAGCACTTGCACCGACTTGAATTGTTCCCGAACTCGATGTGAATGCGAGAAAGCCGAGCGAATCATCAAACACGTTCGCTTGATCAGCGTTCTGAAATTTTGCTTGAACAAGAGAGATTTGATACGTTCCACTTGCGGCAACGCCGAGCTGAAATTGTTCAATTTCTAGACGTGCCAAAAGTTTTAAATCTGAACCAACGGTGATGTTGGAATATGAGAAAGTGTTCACGTCGAATGTAGAATCTCCACCGAACAGCTCAACAGTGTTTGGAAACTGGCGGATTGCAACGAAATTATCCAAACTTGCTATAGGTGAAAACACATAATTCGCTGCAAGTTGCTCTGAGTTTGTTTGACGTACTGCCGAGTTCGCATCGTTGATATCAAGATCTGGAAGAAAGCGAACTACACCGGTGGGCAATCCGGAAGTCAAGGCGATATCAAATCGATATTCGGCGAAAGCGAAGTCGGCATCACCAGCATCGGAACTGATAAATACATCCATCGACGCGCTGGAGTTTGGCGACAGGACAAGCGTTGGACCAAATTCAATTACCAGCGCAGCTAGCGCTGTGGGGCTACCAAGCGCAAGCTGCGCCAAGATGCCCAAGAACAGAAATCGCATGAAGGATCTTTCGAGTGGAAAGCAAGAGTGGTTAATCGTCTAGGTAAGCAAGCAGCCCAGCGGCCAAATGTTTGTTCGCGGTCTTTTGAGCATTGGTGATATTGCGATCGAGGGTATTCACGGTTCCACTACCATCAATGTCACCATTCAGGTTTGCGCCGGTTCGGCCATTCTGCTGCGTCACCAAGGCAACATCGGCGGCATCGACTTTGGCGTCACCGTTGGCGTCGCCAAGAATTCGCGTGAACTCAAATGCGGCGTCAACTGCATCCAGGTAGTCTCCATCGCCATTACCATCGACCCGAATTCGGTAGAATCCATCGCCCGCATTACTGACACGGCTACCGGTGATACCGTTGGACCCGAAATCCAATCGCAAACGGTCGCCAACTTTGGTCGCACCGAAACTGGTGCTAACGCTCGTTCCTGTTCCCGGAGTAACGTCTGTCGCGTCGAGGGCAAATTTCTCGATCGCGAAGGGATTCAGCAACAGCAATTCATTCAGTCCGGCTTCGCTGTTGAACAGCACGTCGACGTATCGAATGAAGGAGCGTTGTTGAAGGCCTAGCTGAACGTCGATCCCAGTGGCCATCAGGCCGACAGTGGCGAACGTCTGAGTCACAATGACATCTTGCGAATGATCCGTCGGTGGCAACTCCACGTTGCCGGCGCTATCTCGTCCAAGACTGAAGAAGCGGTATTTGTGAGCGACTCCATCGGTGCGACCTTGATAGTTCGTTGAAGCCGCGTAAACCCCTTGTGGGTTCGCTGTTCCGGCAGATGCAGTACCGATAAACTCTGCCGTACCATCGTCAATGGAAACGTAGAAGTCGATATGCAATAGTTGTCCGCCGCCTGAATCAGTACCAGTCGCAGAGAGAGTAAACAGTCCTGCGGTCGTCGCCGAAGCAGTGCCTATCCGTGTCACGGGAGCCTCAAAGTCGCCGACCTGAATTAACGTGTCTGCCGTGATTGGCTCGCTCTCTTCGTTGCCTGCGGCATCGCGGGCAACGCTGCGGATAAAGTAGGTTTGGTTGCTCGCTGCGTGAAAGACAAACGAAGGTGCGGATGCCGGAATTGTCGCCATTTTCAAAAACGCCCCGCCAGCGACTCCAACGTAGATGTCGTACTCGAGTGTCCCGGTAACATCACTCCCCACAGGACCACTGGGATCGATTCCGACGATTGAGATCGGAATGTCCAGCGATGAGGCATTTGTCGGGAGTGGCATCACACTACTAGTGGGCGCGGTTGTGTCGTGGGCTAGTACCGTGATGTCGAACGATGTGTCGACAAAGGCTCCTCCAGCGTCCGTGGCTCGGATCGTGATTGTCGCGGCACCCGTCAGTGCGGGATCGATGGTTAGATACAGTTTTCCGTCGCTAACAGATGTCGCGACTAGTGCCGAATGTGTATTACTCAAGACGCTGTACTGCAACTCGGAAGTCGGCCCATCAACATCATCGAACACCTGCCTGAGGTCCGCATGGCTGGTTGCAAAGGTGAAGCCTTGGAGAACGGTTCGGCTATCGATCGGTTGAACGACTGTCGGTGTTTGATTCGGGAGCACATTGACAAGGAACATCGCCGACGACATGCCGGTACCATCGAGCACGTCGACTTTCACCTGATACACGCCGGGCGTCGCGTAAACATGATTCAGCGAAAGACTCTTCGTTAGCGGATTGATCGTGATCGGCTCCGCGACGCCCAGTCCGCCCAGATCGTAGTTGGCGGTAGTTGTCCAATTGTCCTTACCAGAATCGGTGAAGAACAATGTGCGAGTGAAGATACGCCCCGCAGCGATAGTCGCATCGGCCTGTGTCAATAACGCCGGTGCGATATTGTTGATCGTGACATGCAGCGATTGTGAGGTCGTATCCGTACCATCGGAAACTCTTAATTCAACGTCATAACCTCCGGCATCATCGGTACTAAATGCGAGTTCAAAATGGAACGATCCATCGCTGGCGATCACAACCGGATATTGACTTCCGGGGTCATTGAAGACCGTCGACCGTCGAACGATCGCTACCGCCGTTAGATCATCCACACCAACGTCAGTGACACTGCCGGTGAATGCGATTGCGGCACCTTCATTGCCGCTAGACGGGCCGGTAAAGCTGACAATCTGTGAGGCGAAGTTGCCGACGTTGACGACCAATGAATACTCGCTGCTACCACCATCAACGTCGTGGATTCGACCACGTAGCGTGTACACTCCGTCCTGTGGGAAGCTGACCGGCAGGATGGCCTCTACGACATTCTCGACTTCGAACACTCCATCGCCGTCCAGGTCGTAGCTGTAAGTGAATCCGGCTGCAGCATCGAGTGCCGAAGCATCAGCTGGCATGGTGAATTGGACCGATAAAACTGTGTCGCCCTCGGTCACCGCGGATGAAGTGGAAAGTCCAAAGACTGCCGATGGTGCAACGTTGCTCGCCGTTAGGGTGCGAACATAGTCTCGCGCTGCGCCGTCTTGGTCCTGGACGCGGAACCGCACGTCGTAGGTCCCTTGGCTGGGTAGATTGATATCGACATTGGTCTGCAACGCGTCCACGATTTCAAACGAGCCATCGTCGTTCACGTCAACGCTGAATGATAGTCCGGCGGCGATGTCGGCAAGGCCGTCTATTAGCGATGTGAACGCTATCGGATTAAGACCTTCGCGAACGAATGTTGGTAAGGCAATTGATGCAGCCGGCGCGATGTTGATCGCTGTCACGTAGGTCGATTGCGAACTGAAACCACCGTCGCTGTCGGTAACGCTCAGTGTTGCGCGATACTCGCCTTGATCATCCGGCGTGAAGGTGATGCTCAAACCGTTACCGGAAGAGAATGGTTGGCCGTTCTTGGAAACTTCCCAAGCAAAAGTATGAGTGTCGTTGGGACCGGCGTCGGTGAAGCTGCCAGTCAACGTCACTGGAGTACCTTCGTCGACGGTGAAGTTCTGGCCGACCGACATGAACTGGGGATTGCGGTTAACAATGGTGAGCATGCCCGAATCGACTGTGATTCCGCCGTCATCATCGCTGACTCGAACGGAGACGTTCTGGGTAGTGTGACTGTTTGCAAAACCGAGTGAAACAAGTTGCGACCAGGTGACAGTTGGACTGCTTCCTACGGCGTCGTCAAATAGGCCGTCGGCGTCAAGATCCCAGGCATAGTTAAGTGGTTCACTTGGACCTGCCGGATCGGTGGCGATTGCTGACAATTGCAGGTCGTCGCCTTCGATGCTCGTATAAGGCCCACCGATGGAGACGAATGGTCCTTGATTGACGATGGTGAGAGTAAAAGGCGACAGGCTCACTACCTTGCCGTCTACATCAGCAAATTCTCGTACAGAGATGCGAGCCGACAATTCTCGCGGACCATCGCTGATCCCAGCGTCAACTAAATAGTACCAAGGAATGTAAATTTCGTACGGAACGGCGAATTGCACATCGTCAGCACTGTCAAATCGACCGTCACCGTCGATGTCAAAATCGAGAAAGAATACAAGCGGATCGACATCAAACGCATCGACGGGAATCTGTAGCAACTCGCCTTCGTTTAAGAAAATGGGGTTCAGATCGGCAGAAATGATCGGTGCCAAGTTGCGAGCGATGACGACTTGGGTTTGCGTAAATTCATAGTACGTAGCAGCTCCTGGGGCCGACGAAACGACGAGCGTAACCAGATAGTCGCCTTGATCCAGTGGTGTAAATTCCGCGGTGGGAACATTCCCTGGATCATCGAAATAGAGCGATTCACCGTTGGTGCTGTTGACCGACCATTGGTACTGCGGATCACTCAACGCTGGGCTAATTGCAGCCAACAATCGCACTAATTGTCCTTCATCGGCAGGTGGAATCAATGTCGTGGCGCCATCAGTCGTCACACTGATTTGTACTTGCTTTTCGTCGCTGAAATTAAATCGCTGCAAATGAGTTTGACTATCGGCGATGATCCCACTGTATTGCGTGACATACTGTGTCCACGCCGGGTCGGTGGCTTGCCTTACGGATATGGGAGTCGTCGACCAAGAAACATTAATGAAGGCAAAGTCACCATTTCGGTCGGTGAGTGTCGTTTGATCTGGAATATTATCGCCATTTGTATCGAGATAAATCTCCCAGCCCTCGGTTCCTTGTCCAGTCAACTGGTCGGTCCTGGTACCATAGATACCCGTTACCGGGCCAACATAGACGTCTTGAATGGCCGTAGTCAGGCGGCCACCGCCGCTGGTGAATTCGTTCGCTGACACGAGTACCTTTTTCAGCCCATCGGCGGCGCCACCAAGTGGGCGCAACGATCTGTTGCTGCCGCTACCGATCACTTGAACGCCATCACCCAAGATACTGGTGATACCGGCTCCTGCATCTGGTGACGATGCGGTGTTGCCAGTGCCACCAATGGCATCGCCGAATTCGGCATGATGCGGTGCACCGTTGGCGTAGATGTCAGCAACTTGAGAACTGATCAACGCTTGACCATAGAGTCCAAGTTCGTCAATGCGTCCGGCGAAGAATAAACCGGTATAAATGGCCGGTACATTAAACCCGCCGATTTGCAGCGGATGGTTATATACCGTAATTGGACCTGACGGCGCGGCTGTATTGTTCAGGACTCCATTGATGTAGATGCCATAGAAACCTCCAGCGAATGAATGGTAGACGACGGCAACGTGGGTCCATTGATTGAGCGGAATCGATGACAACGAAGTAACATAACCAACATTTGGCAAGAACATTCGCATGCGACGATCGTCCAGCATATAGAGTTGATATCCTTCGACTTTCCCAGCGATGAGGCCAATTTGGCTGGCTGTTGGATTCACCCAGGCCTCGATTGTGATCTGCGAGCTCGGGTTTTGTGTGGCATGATTAGGAATGCTGATATAGTCATTGACGCCGTCAAACGTGAAGGCTTGGCGGTCCGTGTTGACACCCGTGGTGTAGCTTGCGCCGCTTGTGGCGGTACCTATGACACCTGTAACCACATCGCGAGCGTTTCCTTCACCACGCCACCAACCGATGATATTTGCCGGACGAGCGGAATCGCGAGCACTATCAACGGCAATGAAACTTTCCGCTTCATCGTCGAATGTATATTGGGCTCGCAAGAAAGGCTCATAGCTGGTCAGTCGCAGGCTGCGATCGACGCTGATTTGCGTACTTGTTCGTGCTTTGGACCAAATGCGAACTTCATCCATGGAACCTACAAAGCCGCCGGACGGGGCGTAGGCTCCTCTGACCGCACCCTGCGATTGCCCCAACACCACGCTGTCAAGTGATATGCTGCCGGATGTAATCGAAGGTGAGCCGACCGCTTGTCCGTCGACGTAGACCGTTGCTGTTGCGGATGCGTTTCCAAGGTTATTTAGCGCTACATACAAATGATGCGGTTTGCCATCGGTCAATGTCGTTCCCGCATTGACAGCAGTACCTAACGATCCAATTGCCAGTGAGATCAATGTACCGGTGATCCCGTTGATACTTGTCGTACCAATGCGCAGTAGATTGGTCCCATTACTGGCCACTGCCGAAAGCAGCGTTTGCGCTGATGTTTTGGAGGTGGTAAACCAGAACTCAAAGGCAACTTCGGGTGAGGCGTATTGCTGCAACGTCGACGGCAACACGACCGCATCATCTCCACTGAAGTAGCGGCTCCCGACATTGACATCCTTGACCAGGGGTTGGTAACTAAATGAGACCGCACTGCCATCAGGGTCGGAGCCGATCGGTGCCACGTATCCTGGGACCGTGGACAAATCCGTTATTTCTCCGCTAACAATTTGAATCGGCGTCGTCCGATTGATGGTTGGAGCATTAGGATCGCTGGTGTATTGCAGCTCTCGCCACGGTGTAGCACCATTATGATCCTCAATCGCCGGTTCCAAAGCGTCTGCCACTAACGCCACGGCGTCGTTACCCAGCGGATTGTTGGTGAGATCCAAAAGCTCCAGTGGTTTTTTTGGATCGATTCTTATCAATCGAACGCCGTCCGCAACGAGCAGTCCGTTGGCGGCGTCAATACCCGGTTCATGCACTAGGCTGACGGATGCGGAACCTGTATTGCTGGCCCCGGGCGCGCTGATGACCTGGATGGTTGCGATCGATTGCCAGATCTTATTGCCCAGATACTCTCCACGGGGAGCGAGCCGTTGGTCGACCTGGGCCGTGGTGACTGTATTAAAAGCATAGCCTTCTTCGTAGTGCTCTGCGTTACTGACCTCGAATCTCGCATTCGAAGCTCGATTGTCGAACTCCGGCCAAGTCACCACCACTTCATATTCGCCCGGTTCTAGGCCAGTGAATTGCCACGTGGCGGACGACGCTTCGTTAGGGTTCACGGCATGAAAAAGGTAGTCGCCGTTGACCACGCCAGTCGCGTGCTGGATGTTGCTCTGCCAGTTACCAATAGTAGTGAAGCTGGTCCCCGCGGAGACCTGGTTGAACGCCGGTGAGTTGTCCGCGAAGTATTGGTCGGCTAAAGCATCTATACGAGAGATTCCATTGTTGGCAAGATAGACCTGCTCAAGCGAATGGAGGCCGGATAAAGCAGTGATATCGGCTACGTTTGAATCGTTAAGACTTAACGTGCGCAATGCGGTCAACTGCGACAACGGATCAAGCGGCACGACGTAGGCAAGGCCATCGGCACTGAGAAAGTTCAGCTCTTTCAAATCGACCAAGGGTGCAAAGCTCGTGACCCCGATGCTGGTGTTGTAGCCATCGAGTGACAGGCCTTTCAATTCATGGAGCAGCGCCAACGGTTCTAGGAAATCGATATACGCGAAATCGAACGAAAGGTATTCCAGCCGCGAAGGTCCCAGGGGAGCACCGGCATTGATCGCCGCAACACTTGTGGCGACCTGAAGAGCATAGATATCTCCCGGGTCTGTTCCCGATAGATTGAGGGAACGCAAGTTGATCGCATGTTCGAGTCCGGTCAAATTACTGAATGTCGTATAACCCAAATCCAGTTCGACAAGACTGGCCAAATCGCTACTGTGAATAGGGCGGGCCAGCTTTGGATTGAGATTGGGATCGGAAGTCCAATGGGTGGTCGTCGCTATGTCAAGTATTTCGGCCAGCTTCCTTCGCAGCGCCGGGTCGTACAACTCAACTACAGGATCTAGTTGGGCCGTGAGAATATTGCCGAATGATTCCGCTGCGGAAACATTGACCAACGCAAAGTCTTCAACCGCGTTCCAATCGCGAGGTTCAGGACCTGACAACACTTTCTGACGAATGGGAGCGGTTGATTCAAGAAACAACACGTCGGTCACGAACAAATCGCGTCCTGAGCCGCCGAAAAGTCGATCGAGATCACTGTTACCATTGAGCGTGTCATCGCCATCGTCGCCGCGCAAGACATCGCGATCGTTGAGCTCGTACTGAGGTCGAGTTTGACCTGCTGCCGGAGCGCCAATCTCAATCGTGAATGGCAAATCCTGTGACAGCGGCGTGGGTGAGTTAACGCGTACGTAATAGGTACCGGCATCGTAACTGCGAGTATCGACGAGTGGCTTGGCGGATGCCAATTGGTCGCCAACATCGTTGTATACGTCGAACAGCACTCCTGGGCTTGGTGTCACGACCAAGCGAGTGTTCCCTGGGCCTCCGGGTAGCGCACCATAAACTTTTTCGGCCAATGACTGCTGAATGTAAAGTTGCACATTGGGCGTTACCGTGGATAGCCGCACGGTCAGTCTTGTTTTGCCAGTGCGCAAAGCTTCCCGCACGGCATCCTGAATTCCATCAAACAGTTCAAGGTGGTGAACACCGCTGGAGGCCGAAATGGTTGATTGAAACTGGAATCGTGCTGTCGAACTTAGATCGATTACATCGAGGGCGCCATCTCCTTCGTCGAACAAAGTTTCGACTGATAGAACCAGTCCTAAGTTCTGGTCAATCCGCAACACCGAATCGGAATTGGCGCTCCACAATTCTAAACCGTTCCCGTCATCCGCGTTAAACAACAATCGATCTGTGCCGCCGACTAAGAAAGTTGAAACGTCGCTGAAGCCACCAGCGCTGCCCGGTTGAAACTCCTTGACTAATACCGTTCCATCGGTCGTTCCATCGGTTTTCCAAAGTTCACGATTGGTGGAGGCCGCACCTTGGTAAGCCGTGAAATACAAGGTGTTACCAACCACGGCGAACTGGCCGGGGTCGCTGGACTCCGTGTCGCGTCCGAACGCTGGCTGCTTGTTGATGTCGCGCAACAAATGAGTGCCCTCGGGCGTGCCATCGGTGATCCAGACTTCGTTTCCATACGGACTACTGGTGAACGTTGACGAGAAGTTTGCCGAAAACACCAATCGCGGGCCCTGTCCAAAATCGACTATGGTAAAGTTAGCGATGTTTACATCCAAAGCGTTAGGTCCGTCGAAACCTAAATCCGCTACCAAAACCGCCTGGGTACCTCCATTCGGGATGGCACAAATCATATTTCCCTGGGTAAATACCAGTGTTCCGCCAAGATCATATAATTCACGCGGACTGCCTTGTTGCGAGGATTCGTTTGCGGTGACTGGGTCGACGATCGTATCACTACCATCGCGAGTCACACGCCAGAGGCTGCGAAATTCATCGGCAAGATTGTCTTGCGCCGTAATGTACAGCGCTGTACCAGCAACGCCGCCAATGGCAAGCAGCTCGCCTTCGGCATAGAGATCCGTAAGTTCTTCGATCGCCTGAGAGGTCTCGATGTCATAACGGTACAGCACGCGATCACCCGCAGATCCGTCAGCGACAAAAAACAGGTTCGCTTGATCGACTTCGGTGCCAAGGTCAAAGCGATTCAAATGGGAGACGTTATTGGCCGGTTGGCCGTTCGCCAAAACGAGAGTCGGCGTCTGGCCCATGAGCATCGAATACAAATAGCCGTTCGATGTGAACCAAACCGTATTGCCGCTCTCGACGACTTCACCGAGGGAGTCGATGTCACTGGCGATAGTCCGTGGCTCAAGCCCCTCGCCGTCGACGGTCCAGAGGCTATCTCCAGAGATGAAATACAAATGGTTTCCGGCTAAACGGAAATCTTTTGAGCCGGTGATAAACCCGGAACTCACTCGGTGCGTCCCTGCGGCGGTGCCATCGGTTTGCCAGAGTACATTACCGAATCCAGCAAAGGGTGTTGCGAAGTACAGCGTATTACCTAAGACAGCTCTCAGATTGGGATTGCTTGGATAAGATGTGGGCAACCCGAATGCCAGCGAAGAATAATCGAGATCAATGCCTGCCGTCGCCTGAGCATCCTCACGCAACCGTAGAACGCTCGATAAATCAAATTCCAGCAGGCCGGCGAAGTTCTGGTCACTAATCATGACGTTGTTCGCGACGAACGGCGCAATTGGGAACGGATTGCCCGTGGAGACATTGAATGTCTGGGCCGCGTTTGCGCGAATCGCGTAGGGATCCGTCGCATACGGAGAGACGCCGATGTAGTTGCCCGGTAAGCCATCGCCGAGTGACGTGTATCGGAACCAACTCTCATTGCTCACAGCGGACAACGTACGATTGAACTTTGCGGGTTGGCCGGTCGCCTGATCAACCACATAGTCGCCACTGCCGGTGATGGTTTGATTGCCAAGTAGGTCGAACTGAGTCGGCAAAGAACCTTGTTGCGGTCGGCCGTGGATGACATACACACGCCCTGCATCAATTTTCAACGAACCGTTAACCACGTCTGCGGTCGATGCGCCCGACAACAGATCGTCGCGTCCATCCCCGTCAATGTCCGGTGCCAGTGACGACGAAATTCGATCGAGCACTCCTGAGCTGGAGTCCGAGGTGATCGTGACGTCTGCATCAAGGAGCAGGTCAAGTTGCGTTGCCAGAGCTGGGTCTGCGATATTCCAAAACAGGTAGACGGTACCGGTGATCGCAGTGCCGCCTGTCGAAGTGCGGATGGTTTCGAGTACCGCCAAGTCCGCTTGACCGTCGCCATCGAAATCACCAGAAACAGGTGTCAATGTAATGTCAAGACCGCCTGTTGAACCACTACGACTGATCGTGCGAATCGAGCTGTTCACACCCGTGGCCGTACCGCCAAGGTGAATCGAAATCATTCGATCCGCAGAGGTGCCGGTAACTCGTGCCACTGTTGCAAAGTCGTCATAACCGTCCGGCGTCGGAGAGCTTGTGGTTGTCGTTCCAACGACCAACTTGCGGCCAATATCGCCCAGAGCGAAGATATTATGCGTGCGGTTGGGATTAGCCGATGGCACAGTGAAAGTCTGCATCGCCGCGGATGCGATGCTGGTGTTTGCAAAACTCGTGCGGCCGGCGATCACCCATCCGTCAGTTCCACTGTTGATCGCAACATCGTCGAGTCCATCGCCGTTAACATCACCAACTCCCTCTGCGCGGTAGTTGAAGGTATTTGACGGCCCGCCGAAATAGCCCAGCGCAGTGAGCGACCCGGCCGATTGCCCATCGGCGGCGAGTAAACTGGCTCCAGAGAAAACCGTCAACAAGGGGATTTTTGGAGCTCCGAACACTCCAAAAGTTTGCTCTTCGAAGACGGCAAAGTCACGAGCTCCGCTACCGTTCCAATCCAGTCCAAAGACCTGGACTTGGAGAGACGGAAAGGCTTGTTGATTGAGCGGTGTAGCGCTACTGAGTCGAACGTGCTTGACGGCGTCCTGGTTGCTGACCGTCAGTTCCACGTCGTTTAGATTTCGCGGCAGAAGCGGGCCACCATAAATGATTTCAAACTCTAGGACGGTGCTGCGACGATAAAACAACAAATCGTTTGTTCCCAGCGCGTCGCCGTCGAGATTCACCAACGATTCAGCCAAGTTGACGAGATTGGAACCAGGCACCGTTCGATCGACGATGATGTCAGCCCGATCACGGACATTATCGGAGCCATCAAAAGATTGAGGACCGTAAAAAATATAGTAGGCTTGATCACTTTCGATCGCAAAATCGTCGTGACGATCGCCGTTGATGTCGCCTAAATTGCGAGGAGTGCCAAGTCGCTCGTTGTTCAGCGTGCCCTCGATGACTGCGGCGCTTACGATATCGTGCGCTGCCGTCGTGGCGTCGCGCAGATTGAGCTGGCGAATTGGATTAGCAGGCAGGGTCGGTAGTGGAATCGCCAATTCGTACTGATACGAGTCGCTGAAGTCTGACGCAATGAAGGTAGCGGGATTGGCAACCAACGGCTTGCCGTAGTGAATCGTTAATTGTCGACCGGCGATGGTGTCCGCAATCGCGAAATCGTCCAGTTCATCCAAGTTGATGTCGCCGAGACTCGCAAAGAAAAACGATTGCAGATCCACCCCGGGTTCGTATAGCGGAGAGTGCGGTTCGATGACCAAATCCGGCTTGCTGAACAAATTCCCGCCGACCGTCGTTGCGCCATAGTATATTTCTCCAACCAAATGTTCTTCGTCAGTGCCGGCTTCGGTTACGCGTTGAACGTGGGCTCGTTTGATCACACCCAGTTCATCAGCACCGACGCCATCCAGGTTACCCAGCGGCACCGCGTAGCCACTTGGAAGTTCTGTTACAACCGTACTGTCGCTCAATGAGAAAGTATGGCCTCCTGCGGAGATTGCACCGCCAGAGACGATGTAAACAGGGTAGTCGCTCAGGTACTTGTTATTGAGTATCAGATCCGGAAACGCTCCGGCAGCATCGGGGATCACATTTCCGGCAGTGCTCAAATCATAGGAAGACAACGAAGCACCGCTGATCGTCGCGAACTTGATTGTACTTGCCTGATAAGTCTCGCCTGGCGTCCAAGGATAGGCACCGCCGGAAAACACGAACACCTTGTCACCATTGCCTGATCTGGCAATCGTGGCGAACTCTGGTTTACCATCATTGCCCGTCAAGTCGCCAATGGTCGCGACAGAATGTCCGATATCGTTGGTACCCGATCCCGCAATCCGCGCGAGTTGCGTGGAGGCTTGAAGCTCCACTCGTTCGATCCGCAGTTCTACATCGTCAACATAAAAACCTTCAAATTGGTTGTATAGGTCGTCGAGGCTGTCGAATTGGAATGCGATCTCAACCGAATCTGCCGAGCGTGTCCCTAAGTCAATCTCTGCGGTCTGCCACACGCCACTGTTTTCGATCAAGAAACCATCGTGGTTGCCATGCGCGATGCGAGTTCCATTGTCATCGAGAAAGCCAACGGAAGCTCGATCATACGCACCGATAGCGCCTTCGGTGGCGAGGAAATAGCTAAATGACAAACTGAGTCGAGCGCCCACCGGGGTCGATGCTAAGTCAAAGTTCTTAAATGCTTGACCCAACACTCGCTGCGGTAAACCTAGGGTGTCTTTGACATCGTATTTCCCTGTCGATTCATCACCGAAATACAAACTGTGAGTAGATGAATGATCTGAATCATCCGCGCGGCGGTCGGTCACATGCCACAAGGCATCAGGAGCTGCGCTTCCTGAGGTCGAATCGGGAAAAAAGATCTCATTGCGGAAATCAAAACCATCTAGACTAGCGGCAGCGCCGTCTTCGAAGTCATCGAGATGAAGCGGTGGTTGTTCGGACCAAACACGCCACCCCTTTGGATCAGAGTAGGGAACTCCTAGTAAAATATGAATCGAGCCACCTGCCAATTCGCGGCCATCACCAATCAATAGGTCATCGGCACCGTCACCATTGAGATCACCAGCGGTGGAAACTTTTAGATACGAGTCACTGGAGAAATTGGTGTTGGCGAAACCAATCGCCGTAACGTCGGCCTGAGTCGCCGCGTCGATCGTCGCTGGCCAAGTCGCGCGTCCCAGCACGATGTACACCTTGCCGGGTTGATTGTTATCGACCGGATCGAAATCATCGACCACCGCGAAGTCACCGAACCCGTCAGCGTTAAAGTCCCCGGTGGCGATCACGCCCGAAATCACGTCGTCGTCTGGGGTCAGTCCTTCATAATTAAATGGTAGTTGCAGCAGCAGACTTGGCGTGCTCAGGTCGGTTCCACCGAAATAAACTTTGGCTAACCATGGCGTCGCACCGCTGTCTTGTACAAAGCCAATAAAGTCATCATAACCATCGCCGTTGAGATCACCCAATGGAACTGCCGCAGGACGAAACAACCCGTCTGTTGATTGCAAAACGACGTCCGCTGTGGCCGCGCCAACATGTACCGTCGAGCCCGCGCCAAGGAGGTTGAGTGCGTCAGCTTTGAAGGTCAAGGTATACGTTCCGAGCGCTTCAGGGGGACGCCCTGCGGTAGGATCGTCGACACTGATTCGGCCAGGTTCCAAGTGCAGGTAACGAGACGCCAAGTCACTGACACTGCTGATTTCCATCGATTGGGCATAGGGACTGGTCAACCACAAGCCGATGCGAGTGTCTTGCACTCCCATTAGACCCACCGTGACCTGCGGAACATCCCCACCGCCCCGAGGAAATTGTTCATCGATCTGAGATTGTAAAAGCGTGAGGAGGCTATTTACACTCAATGAATAGCTCGCTGGGTTTGGCAGCGCAATGTTCTTGCTTGGTTCACCGTCTAGACTTAGAGCGAACGAAATGGCCGGGCCGGTGGTAACGTCAACGGGGAACACCGGACTGGTACTGACAAGTGCTCGATTGTTGACGTTGACGACGTGCAACATGTAGTACTCTGGGACGCCCGCGAACTGATCGATCGGCACCGGAACAAGGCCCGATCCAGGATCGGTATCGGTTGCCGCAAACAAGAACAACGTCCGATCTGGATTGGCGGGATTGACCACACCTTGAATGGTATCGTGGTAGCCGAATTTCGTTAGCACGCCGCCGAGAAAGCCGTTTGTCACCTCGGGCGAAGTGAACTGCAGGTCGAACATGCTGCGGAGTAATTGCGCCGCTTTGGCGGCACCGTAAGATTTCAAGCTTTCAGGCGTTCTAAATACGTACCAATCACCGCGATCACCATAACTAAGCGACAAGTCATCCAGAACAATGTCGTCGTGAACCGGATCGGTACGTAGCGGTAGCAGACTATCTGTGAGCAGCGACGCGTATGCCACCAGATCATTGGGATGTCCGGTCGAGAATTCGTAGCGATCGGGCAACAAGGATGCGGTACCACCTGCGATCCAGTCATCGCCAAAGTTACCTGACAAATCGTCGTTGCCGCCGCCGCCGACAATCACATCAGCGTCATCACCGCCTTCGATGATGTCATCTCCCGCGCCGCCGAATAATCGATCGCTTCCGTCGCCGCCGCGGATCGTCAAGTTTGGATTGGCTCGCTGCGGCCGATCTTCGGGATCGATTCCCCATTCACTGCCACGGATCAGATACTCCGAATCCGCGTGAACCTCGTCGTTGCCCGCTCGCACATCGATAACGGTCTGCTCGGTACGGACGAAAGTGTAGTTGGCAAATTGTTGTGCGAAACCAGGCACGTCCGTGCGACCGAAAATGGTTTCCGTGATCCGGATCCCCAATACCTCTGCCTCTGGATTGGTCTGGCTGATTTCCAGCGATGCCGTACCACCGATTCTCACGGAGGAGAATACTAGCCTGCCTGCGCGCACTTCGACGATGACTTGAGCGGCTAAACCAGCCGTTGCAAACGCATCGTTGAGCTGTTGAACCAAGTCGTCAAATTGGCGATTAAGACTTGTACTGGCTTGCGTGACCACAATATTTTTGGAGACACCGTTGACGCTGATGGTGAACAACACGTCCCCGCCTAATCGTCCGGCCGATAAATAAGAACTAGCGCTCGTTGGCAAGTTTGCATAGTAAACTGCTGCGTCGGGATACAAAGCGGATACATCTTCATTGCGTACCGTGTCCCAAACTCGCGCAGTGAATTCGTAGCGGTGAAGCACCGTGTTCCAACGGATCGCCACGTTGTCGTTGATCGGATCTCCATGCGTATCAAGGTCTCCGCCCAGAAACAAAACCTGATCGTTGCCTTCACCGCCATCAAAGCGATCACTGTAAGTTGGAATGAATGTGGTTTGACCAGCGATTGTGATCGAGCGTTCGCCAGCTCGAGTCAGCGCCTGTTCGTCGGGCAGTATCTGATAGATGTCGTCGCCAGCTCCGCCCCAGATCAAGTCTCCCTTTTGCCGGTCAAAACCGCCGGAGAGCACATCGTTGCCTGTACCGCCAAAAATCCAATCCTCGCCAGGGCCACCTTGAACCACATCGTTACCGGAACCACCAAGAATCACGTCCTTGCGTACGATGCCATTGCGTGCGATCAAGATGGGATCGGACAGATCGGCGACATTCCGACCCGATAAATCAAGTGTTGCTGCGCCGCCCATTCGCGGCACCAGTTCATATCGTGTCGGCCCCACACCGGAAATCTCGATCCAATAAGAAACACTCTGCTTCAAGCCGGTCAGCGGCACTGAAACCGACTCGCCTGCGTTACCCGTTCGAGCGGTAACCGCATGTGCTGGGACGACAAACGGACTGGTTGCGTCAAGCGAATCGTAGACAGTGATGGTTGTGGGACCAGCGGCCTCAAACAAGTTGACCAACAGCTCGTCACCCGCAATAACGTCACGCGTTAATTGGAATTGATACCAAGCCGCGTCCGAGCCGGCACGAAGCGATCGACCCTGAATTGAACTGAAACTGTCAAGCGGCGCGCTCAATGTCGCTGTCGTACCTTGTGAATTATTGGCCGCTGTGCCGACGACAAACTCAATCTCATAGATCGTTGGGATTAAGTCCGTATGTACCTCGAGGAAGTAGTCGACATTCGGCAATAAGCCGGTGATCGCGGACAGTCGAATGACTCCATCAACCGAATCGCTTTCAGGCACCTGGTTAATGCCGTCCGCGCTGACGAGGCGCGCCGTTAGGCGATCGCTCGAAGACAGACTGCGAATACGAATCTCCTCGGCAGCACCCGGTGTGCCAGCGAACTGCAAACGATACCAGTCAATGTCGGTTGGACTATCAATGGTGAGTCCTGTGAAAAGATTCTCGCTTGCCAATACACCGAAGTCGTAAGCATGTAAGAAATCCCCGTTTCCGATACCGTTATCTCGGCTATCCGTTTGGTCGATCAGGATGGGACTGCCAGAAACATAGACGACTTGGTCGTCGCCATCGCCTGCATCGGTCCAGACTGACTTCACCACCGTGGGGCCAACCGTGATCTGATCGTTACCGTCCAAGGCATCAATGATGATCGCCGAAAAGTCTCCCTCGCCAGGCAGCAGGCTTTGCAATCCATGCGAGCCAACGAAGCCGATGGTCGCAGCCAACTCAGCGGTCAGTCCTAATGCGCCGATTGCCGTTTCATTGGCGGATATAACGACCAGCGATCCAGTCGAAGCACCTTGCATCCCGACACGTATGAAACTGATTCGGTCGCCGTTCGGTCTCGCGCTCAATATCGCGGCCAACCCAGCAGCACTTAGCGCATCGTTCATGTCACTAGCAAGATCGAGCAATGATTGATTGTTCAACGTTGCCGAAGCGGAAAGCGAAATCGCTGTTACCAGACCGTCGATGGCAAAGGTGAATTCAGCATCAGGCAGTGGTAAATTGCTGGTATCGACCAAGCGACCGTTGGTGGGAGCCGCAGTCGTTCCGGTTAACGCTAACCCGTAATATGAATCGTTGGGACTCCAGATCAGCTTTCCGCTTGCGTCGCGGGCGTCAAAGTCCAACCGAACCTGAGCATCGAAGGTGAAGTTTCCGTTGTTTTCCGTCAGTCGCGTGATGAGGTGATGACCTTGCAGCACGCCTGGCTCGGTAACGAAGTCAACGGAAATCGAGTCGTTCAGGTTGGTACCGCCGTAGTACCAGACTTTGTTGGTGCGGCGCGCGTACTTCTTCCACTCATCCCCAGCCAGTCCTCCGTCGATTGATTCGAATAGCTTTCCGCTTCGATCGTACAAGCGATCGGGATCACTTTGCGGCCCTTCGTTGCCGTACAAGAAGTCCAGCCCCGTGCCTCCGTACAGTTCATCACCGCCGTAAACCGCCAACGCATTGTCGCTGCCCAAAACGCGATTGAGTCCGGTATCTTCGAGGCGATAGGCGGAACGCTTGGGACCAGGGATGTCATCGTCAACGTCCAGAATCCCATTGGGGATCACGTTTCCTTGAGCGTCGATAGCGCCGAAGTGATCACCGCTGTCGCTTTGCAGCACGCCCATGGTATCGACGAAGATTCCGAAGTCTTCGACGCGATTGATGACCAATGAATTGGCCGGTGCAACCAAAGTGATTCGGTCGCCGACCAGCGCGGCGCTGATGTAGCCTTCTGATCCACCAGCAATCAGCGCGGCGTTGACATCATCGACTAAGTCTTCGCGAGTTTCATTACTTTGATCAGCGGTGATCGTGACGATGTAGGTGTAAATCGAATCGCCCGTCACTCGGAAAGAAGCGTCATGGTCCAAGCGACCGTTGGACGGTAGCGGCATGCGACCAGTCAACGTCGCTACACCGTCCAACGCAGTTGCCGACTGCCCATCATCGAATTGCAAGTCACCCAATCCCTTGTCCGGATGGAACGACCAAGCGATCAATTCATTTTGACCTTGGCCACCGAGCAAATCGTCATTGCCTTGACCGCCAAAGATACGATCGAAATCGGTCCGTAAACCAAATCCTGGCCCGCCATCACCCCACAACTGATCGTCACCTGCAAAACCGTAGATCGTGTCGCTGTCAAAACCGCCGTCGATGCGGTCGCGTGCATTGGTACCACGCAGCGTATCATTCCCCGGTCCGCCATCGAGCACTCCGATGAAATCATCGCTGCGTTCATCCAGGTCGGAAACATCCAGTGGCTTTTGATTAATACTAACGCCCCCGACGGTTACGATGAAACCGTCTTCGATCAGCAACGAGTTATCTTCACCAATGAATCCCAATTCATCGTCGCCACCTAAGCCAGCAATGCGAAACTGTTCGACCAGCGGTGCGCCGTTGTCGTCTTGCTTGTCAAAGAAGTCACGCCAATCGGCGGTGAAGAAGCGAGTATCACTGCCGGCGGTCAAGCTAATTGCCAGCTTCGTCGCATCAAACCGCATCGAACCATCGGGATGGTTAAAGGTGTACCGCACTTGTCCCAAACGAATGGTATCCGCGACATCGCTGCCTTCGATCTGCAGAATATCGGTCGCGTTGTCATCGGGGGTATCACCCTGGGCGATGTTGCCGAAGTGACCATCAAAGCTTTCGCTATGGCCATCGGGAATGGGACCGTATTCAAAACTGGTATCGAGCACGAGAATGTCGATGCCGCTACCTCCATACAGCACATCCACGCCATTTTGACCCTCCAGCCAATCGGAATCAAACCCGCCCCAGATCGTGTCGTCGCCTCCGCCGCCGTAGAGCTTGTCTTCGCCGCTGCCACCGTAGATCGTGTCGTTGCCGCCTAAGATTGAACGTAGGGAGTACGGTGCATAACTGGGACCGACGATGGCATCGCCTTCAATCGTTTCATTGCCAGCATCACCGTACAGCGTTTCACTGCGGATACTGCCGTAGATCCAGTCGCCGCCGCTGCCGCCGTGCAATTCATCACCCTGCAAATCCTTCTCGGCGGCGACATCAATCGCGTACGAGAATCCATACAAATAGTCGATGCCGTCACCACCAAACAATCGTTGACCAACGAGCGAATCCGTGAGTGTGCCGTCGGCTTTGCCCGCGTCACCAAAAAGATGATCGGTACCGGCATCGCCAAACAGTTGATCGATACCGTCACCACCGCGCAGCACATCGTCACCGCTGCCGCCGCGAATCACATCGTCGCCGCTGCCACCAAGTATCCGATCGTACCCTGAGCCGCCATCAACGAAGTCGCCATCGCTGCCGCCATCGAGGTCGTCATTGCCGCCACCGCCGAAGACCCAGTCGGTTCCGCCACCGCCGGTGATACGGTCGTCACCGTCATTGACTTGACCTTCGACCGACAATCCGGCCAAGATGCTGGGCACCAATTGCTGCATGCCGCTGGTAATGCTCCAAATCTGATCCGTAAAATTTGTAGGAAAGCTGAGTGCCGAACTATTACGGCTAAACGCAGTTGCGCCGATCACTTCGTTGCCACCCCACAACACGTCTGAGCCTGCACCACCATCGATCATGTCGACACCTGTGCCACCCACGACGAAGTCATCATCGTCACCCGATTCGATGTGATCATCACCACCACCACCCAGCGCGATGTCGTTACCTACACCGGTGCGAATGTTGTCATTGCCCGCTTCTCCGTAGACGACGTCATCGCCCAACGCGGTATCGATAATATCGTTCCCATCTCCGGCATAGACGATGTCATTGCCAGCCAAAGAGTAGACCGTATCACTACTCGCTCCGGCGTAAACGATATCCGGACCAAGGTCACCAAAGATGCGGTCTTGATGTCCTTCCTCAGTTTCGCCCCCAAGCTGGCTGTCGCCGTAGACGATATTCGCATCCGAAGCAGCACCGCCACCAAGTTCGTTCACGCCGGCATAGATCAAGTCGGCTTGGGGACCACCGACAATGAGATCACTACCTTGTAGAGCGTAAACTGTATCACTGCCCAAGCCGGCATCGATTGCGTCACCACCGATGTCTCCATAGATCGCATCGGCTTCATCGGTAACCGATCCAGGAGCCGATCCGCTTTCGGCATCACCGAACACCGTGTTCAGATCGCTGGTCGTTCCGCCGCCGGAAGCCGACGAACCAGCATAAATCGTATCGCGTCCCCAATTACCGACGAGCCGATCACTTCCTGACCCACCGTAGACGATGTCGTTGCCAAGTCCGGCATCGATTGTGTCACTGCCGGCCAAACCAAACAAGCGATCCTCGCCACTGCCGCCGAAAATGAGATCGGCACCTATATCACCGCAGACCACGTCGATGCCTTCACCGGCGTCAATGAAGTGCACCGAATTCGGGTCGCCGCCAACTTCCGAAATTCCCGCGAGGATACGGTCATTCCCCGCTTCGCCAAACAACGTGTCGCTGCCCAGTCCACCTTGGACGTAGTCGTTGCCAGCACTGCCGTGAATCGTGTCGTTATGTCGACCGCCGTCCAGGTAATCGTCGCCGTCATTGCCCTCGAGGTAGTCATTGGCCAGTCCACCTTCGAGAAAATCGTTGCCCGCACCACCGTACAAACGATCGACACCATCGTCGCCAATGAGTGTATCTTTGCCATCGTCTCCGAAAAGCTGATCGTCGCCGGAGCCACCGTCAGCACGGTCGTCCCCCTTGCCGCCAACGACCTGATCGTTGCCGGTTTCACCGTATAGTTTGTCGTTGCCGTCGCCGCCATCGATCGTATCGTTGCCGGAAGCACCCGACAGATGATCGTCACCTTCATCGCCGTATAACTTGTCGTTGCCTATGCCACCGCGAAGTTGGTCACGCCCTTTGCCGCCGTGCAGATCATCGTCGGCGCGCCCGCCGACCAGCAGGTCGTCGCCATCGTCGCCGTAGAGCAGTACGTTACTTCCAGCCGATCCGGCATCGATCGAGTCGTTGCCCGTGCCTCCGTGAATCGTGGCCGGGCCACCGCCTAAATCGAAGCTGTCGTCACCTTCACCGCCAAACAATTCAATCGGTAGGCCGATCGTTGCAGCAATCTGAATCGAATCATTGCCGCGACCCATATCGCCAACGATCGAGTTCACACCATTAAAAATCTGTTGCTTGCCGCGAGCCTTGACAATGATGCTGCCCGCGTCGCCACCGGTGAGCCGATAGTCGTCGTCGCCGGACGGATCGAACAGCAACGTCAACACACCGTTGTTCAAAGCAGCGAGTTCGGGATTATTAGTGGCCGTACAGTGATGATTGAACTCGACAAGCGTGGCACTGGCGATCTCGAATTCATCCGAAAAGACCGTTAGTCCCAAAGCCTCGATATCGACGTAGATCGAGGCGCCGGCGGTGACTTTGCCGTGTAAGTCAACGAGGCATTCGAAGCCTTGATCGACAATCTCCGCGAATTCGGAGGGATGAATTCGGCCACTATTGTTCGGATCGTTAAGATTGAGCCCTACATTCGCGTAGACGCCCCCCTTGGCACCAACTTCGATGTCAACGGCTCCTAGATCTGCTCCCGCGAACGCACCGACTTCGATTGCTCCGGTAAGCGTCAACTCATCAACATCCGCGCCGGTTCCGTCGGCATTGAGACGATCGGAAACGTAGAATCCATCGAAGATGTCTAGGGCATCATTTGATCCAACAAACTTGGCGAGACCCGATGCATCAAAGCCGAATCCGATCTGTGCGTCGACCTCGATGCCGCCGTTCAAGAACGCGGTCAAGAACGGAGGGAAAATCGGAATCTGCAATTCGATTATCGCATCAACTTCAAGCTTGGGCGTTTGAAATGCGAAGAACACGATGCCTTCTGGGTTGCCGCCCAACAGCGCCTGCAAGATCGACAACGGCTTATCGAGAATCGGGAAGCTTAAACCACCTTCGCTGCTGCCGACGTCCGCCGCCTCGCCTCCCAATGAGTGCGATGAGCTCAAGAACGCCGCCACATCGCCGACAACGGGAATGTTATTCAGCGCGCCGGCGATTTGTCCCAGCGCTGTTCCGTCCAGTGACGCCAAAGCTTGCTCGCGAACATCCAATCCGGGCACGCCACCCACTCCGGAGAGATTGAAACTACCGACATCAATCACCAAGCTACCCAGCGACTTTGCATTGTCCGCTAAATCAGATAGTTGCTTGGCAACATTGATGAACTTCTTGGCGAGGCGAATTTGATCAGCGGTTTCGGGACTACCGAACGATGTGTAGACCTCTGCCAAATCCAACAGCGTGAAGGGGCTGCCGAGCAGATCAGAAACGACGGGCAAGGGCGTGCTGAGCAAATCGATAACGGGTTGGATCGGTGTCAGGATGTCATCGATTGTGCCAAGGATCGGCGCCAACAACTTGGAGATTGCTTGCCCAGCATCGATGGTGATATTGTTCAGTGCGAGCGTTGGCGAACCACCAAAACTGTTTTCCGCTGATTGCGTCGAGGCGTTAACGAACGTCCAATCCAAATTGAAGTCCGCACCGATCGATGGGAAATCGGCGTTTCCACCAAAGCTGGCGACGAGCTTTAAATTCAAGTCGGCGACTCCCGTGAAGCGGGCATCCACGACTTGAGTAAAGCTGGTAGCGGACGTCAACTCGGCGAGCGTTAAGCGACCGTCACCCGATGGATCTTTCAAATCGACCGCGATTTGACCGGAAACGTGACTTGGTGCTGTAGGATCATCCGACGCATCGACTTGCAAGAAGCCCAGCGTTCCAACGCCATGGAAATCGGGAATCAATGCATCAATATTGATTTTTAATTCATCCTTGGCCGCCGTCGCCAGGAAGAAACCTTGCGTCTTGCTGATCCCAAAACCGAAGCTCCAGGTGAAGCCGGCTTTCACCTGCACGCCACCGTCGAGGTCCAATCCGATCAATGGCAAGCCGAGATCAAAATCGATCGGTTCATTGACCAGTGTGGCGGTTTGACCGAGCGTCATATCGATGCGAATTTCACTCGTGCCCGAGTTGATCACTCCCGGTGACAAAACGATATCATCGATCTGCACACCGTTGCCGTTGCGATCATGCAGCCAGTTCAATCCGCCGGGCCCAACGGCTTCGTAAATTTTTTGACGCAGTACGTCGGTGGTCAGATCACCGGCTTGGTCAAAGTTGTTTTTGACACGGTCGCGCAGGTCCTTGATGAAGTTCGTGGCGTCTTTCAGTTGGTCACCGATTAACGGCAGCTTGGCTAGGTATGCCGTTGAATCCAACGCTGTATCGAGGACATCGAAAAACGTATCCCAGCCGTCACTGAAACCATCGATGGCTCCGCCCAGACTTAACTCACTAAAGATTGCTGAGAAGTTTGGTACCGCACTGGGCAGTGGTGGGCTGGCGAGATCATCGAGACTGAACTGCCAAGCGAGATTGGGCGCTAACGGGTCCAGGACCGTTACGTTGTCCTTCTTGAAAATAGGCAACTGCAGATTCATCTGTCCCGTGACTGCGGGTGTGGACAAATTGCTCGAAGCGAAATCGTTGAAATAGATGCGACCGCCGACACCACCTGTCAAACCAACCGTTAGCGTAGCGCGATCGGCTGGGTTTGCTGTCGTTTCCAGTGCTCCGTCGCTGTCCAGGACCAAGAACCCGTTGTTACTCGATCCGTTGCCGATTGAAATCCCAAGCGGACCGACGGCGGCGTTGAAATGGATATTGGAGCCATAGATCTTGGCACTTAGCGTAGCGGTCGTGGTATCATAGATGAACGGACGAGGATCATTCGGATTAGTTAGCTCAATTCCAAAATCGAGATTAAAGCTCGCGCCGACAGAAACATCAAACATCGCCATGCCACGCGCATCGACCAGCGTGCTGACACCGGGAATCCCCAGTGCGGCGAGGTCCAAGTTCAATTGTCGTAGGGCTGTGTAAGTTGGGTTGTAATCGATCTCGACGCGCAGTGCATGACCGTCACGCGACAACTCGACCGTCGACCCATCGCCAGGCGTGACGGGGATCGAAAGCGCCTTCTCGACGGCGGTCTCCAGTTTCTCCTCGAGCGTGAGTAGCGAATCGATGGCATCGTCCCCGAAGTCATCCATGGCATCGCGAAACTTCTTCGCCGCACCGACCAAGCCACCAAGCGACTCGTTAAGCAATGGAATTTTGTCGTGGAGAAAGGGCACCTGCTCGATCTGGTCCAAGTAGTCGGCGACTTGGTCGAGCAAGCTGTTGAGCGACGCTTGGTTGATGGCACCGAGTTCGCGGAGCGGTTCTAGTGCCGGACCGAAGTTGACTGTGAGCGAATTTGGATCACTCAAGTCATTCCACGTGATTGTAAGGCCAGGATTAGCCGAGACCGTTTCCGATGGCAGTGTGGCGTTGGCAGGTAAAGAAAAACTCGCTGACCCGCCATGGACCGGCGCATTTGCCACAGTGCCGATGTCTTTCAGGCCCTGCTGCAATTCGGTGAACGTTAGCTTGCCGTCGTTATTGGGATCCTTCAGGGTTACATTGAACGTTTCCTCGCTGGCTCCGGTGCCGGCCGTCGCTGCGGTGTTGCCATTGCCAAGTGATATGAAAATAAGATTCAGATTGCCGGTTGCATCGACGTCCTCCGCCGTGAGCGTCGCGGTTCCCGATAGTGTGGGTACATTGCTTCCGGATGCTACCAGGTACGCATGATTGCCGAGCGAATCGCCGTGCAGGGCGACGCCTTCAATGGTGAAATTACCCTCAGTGTCAGGCTCGTCGTTTGTGGCCAAGATACCCAAGCCAACACCGCCGAGGCCAACCAGTGAACCGTTGATTCCCTTGATCGAAAATCCACCCGCCTCACCCTGGGTCTTGTCGACGAAGACCAAATGATCTTTCTCGATCCGCACTTCCATTAACGAGTTGACAGGTATCGCCGCATTGATCCTCGACAGCACATCACCGAGCGTCGTCACGTTGTCGAGGGTCACGATAAACGTCACACCGCTGCTGAGTGTAAACAACAAATCGGGCTGGCCATCGATGGCCAATCCCATCACACCACGACCGCCGTTCAATGCGGCGAGCGAAGTTGTCGGCGTAAAGGTGACTCCATTGCCCACGCGTTGACTGAGGTCAATGGCGAGTGTGAATTCGAGCGCGGTGGTTCCGCTGAGGTCGCCATCGCTTGTCGTCGCCAGCTGAGTTAAGTCGCCCACAGAGTTCTCAAAACCCAGACGGACTTTTTGCGCTGGCGTGCTATCAGCGAGCTTGAGGTTAAGCGATAAAACCTTGGTGGTCGCGTTGAAGCTGCCGCCGTTGAGCGATGACCCCAAGCGGGACACAAGATCCTGCAGCGTTTTCACCGCAGGCTTTTGTTCCGTAGCGACAAACAAGCTACCGACTTGGTCACTGAGTAGCTTGGCCGGATCGATCGCATCGCCAAGTCTTGAGGAATCGGTGAATTGAATTCGGTTGTCGAGCAAACTGCCTGACCGCAAATTCTGCAACACGGTACTAAGCTGAGCGACGGCGGCACCGAGCTGGGTTGCATCGACCTGCATCAGTGCTTGGAGCGGACCGAGTTGAGTCAGATCAACTGCCGCTGGCAGGCCGTTGAACAAGCTGCCTGACCCGCCTCCCAGCGCGATCAATCCGCCATTCGAAGTGGCTCCAAACACTTGCACCGGCGGGAACAAAAAGCCGCCCGCGATTCCAGTCGAATTCGTTGCAAACAGGGCGCCGGAGGGAGTGTTCAATAGTCGATCGAGCGACAATCGGGCGTTTAAGTTGTCATCCTCGACACCAAACAGTTGCACATTGCCGTCAAGGAAAAATCCGGCTAGTGAATCGGGGAGTTCAAGAAAACCCGCTTCCAATGTCACACTGTCTGACGACGACAGACTTACCGTCGTGTGGAAACTTCCAATCTGGAAATAGACGGCGCTATTCAAATCGGGCTTGGTAAAATCGACCCCGACTCGCAGTGCGGAAACGAGTTGTGAAGTAAGCTCGATCGACGGCGATGGGTTGAGTGACAAGCCGCTGGCCCGCGCTTCGCTCCCCATGTCGGCGATATGCTGTGTCACCGTGGTCGCGGTGAATCCGATGTCTATTCTCAGTTCATTGGCCAGTAGCTCGATCTGCAAATCCGTGAATCCAGATGCCGCTGGTGTCATTTGAATGAAGTCGAAGAACTCGGCAGACGTAGGCGTGTCATCGACCGCGATGTAATTGCCCAATTGCAAGACGACTTGAGTGCCAACGCGAGAACCGGGCGACAAGGTATTGCCGATTGAGATGTGCCTCAGCGGATCAGCGGCGATCTCTTCTGAATCGATCGAGCCCACAATCGGTAACGGCTGGCCGATCGGTCCGGTCGAATCGATCGCTGACAATCGCGTTGAAAGCGCATCAAAACCATCGGATATCCTTACTTGTTGTTCGGGTGTCAGCGATAACGGCCCGTTCGGATCTTGGTTTAAGCGGGCGATCGTCATCGCGTCCACAACCGATGTTTCAGCGACCGCGTTTCCTGAAAGCAGACCTTTGAAGTTCCGAATGGCTTCCTCAGTCAATGGACCCAGGATTCCATCGACGTTTAGGCTGCGTCCGGCAAAGTCGGTTGCGCCTAAGAAGTTCAATCGCTGTTGCAACACCATTGTGCGGAAGAATTGATCGGTCGCTGGAAACGTGTACTCGGACCAGAAGCCGGGAACAAACTCCACATCGAATGACCGCGCTGCCACGCCGTTGTGGTAATGAATCCGCACGATGCCTTGAAAGCCTGGCTCGGAAGAGAGATCGAATGGCAAATTGTTGGCAACGGCCGATGCAGCGAACGCAAATACACCGGAATCGCGGAATGGAATCGGCGGTTGGATGCGATCGCCGAAGATTAAGTTACCAACCGTGGTCCCTTGAAATTCAAGTGCATAGTCTCCCCGCAATGCGTCCCGCGTTGCAGTCAAGGGAAACGTTTGGTTGCCCAGGACGACTTCAAACGTATCCAGCGAGTACGGACTCGATCCATCGCCCGGCAGTGTCACAAATGAAGCATCGCCCGTCGCAATCAACCTGCGATCGACATTTTGGGTTGAGCCGACAAGTTGATTGACAAGCAGCTCGGTCCCGAAAAACTCGACCAGTGTTCCTGGTCGCGGCGTCAAAGTCACGCGCCCGGAACCGTTGTCGTCGGGAGGTGTCAGGTTGACGATCGACGATCGTGCGGTGGTATCCTGCAATACAACTTGGTCGACTCCCGCATGGCCCAGGAACGTGACTTTGCGGTTGGAGGTCAATTGCCCGTGGCTGGTATCGACAATGAGCGAATCATCGCCACCGAATCCATAGACGCTGATGCTGTCGATGGTTGATAGCACCGCGAAACTCGGTGGTTGTTGGTCAATTTGAATTAGAAGCTGCGTCGGATTGTTTTCGTCAATCGAAAGTCGAATGACGTTGTTTTGTTCATTCGCACGTACCTCAAGGGTTCCGTTCACATTGACAACGCCGTTCAGCTCGGAGCCGTTCAGTCGCGAAATCGTGGCGGCATCGAGTGTGGCTGTTTGTTCGAATGCATCGCTCGGCGGATCCGTTGCATCGGCCTTGAACTTCTGTAGCGCTTCGTCTGTTTTTGGATTTGCTGCTCCATCGACGATCAGTGGTTGGTCGGCGAAGTCTCTGTAGCCGAGATAGTTCAAACGCTGCTGGACTCGAGCGATGGCAGTCGGGCTGTCCGCAGCAAAACCGTCATAAGTGAAGGGACTCATGCCAGAGATGATCTGCACATCGATCGAGTGTGATGTTTCCCCGACGTGATAGTCCACTCGCAGCGTGCCCTGCAACCCATGTAAAGTCGAACTGTCGAACGGTAGAGTGTCGTCGGCGGTGGAGGGCGATAGTAAGAAACCGCCATCGGACGCAAATGTAGGACCGCCGAAACGCGTCACCACAGCGACCGGCTTGCCTTGATACGACAGTCGCCAATCCGTGTTCGCTTGAACGCTGACGTCCAATGGATAGACAGTGTTTCCTGAGACCGCTGAGAAAACGGCATTCGAAAACTGCTGGCCTTCAGGACCGGGAACGTAGACAGTGGCCGCATCGCCCGTCGCGACGATTGGAGCGACGATGGAGCGAGTGACTCCAGCGAGCAGACTCTGCGCTTGTTCGGCATGTTGGTAACTGACCACGGTCGCCGGATACGGACCCAGGAAAATACGACTGACTGCGGACTCGCGATTGACCGGCGGAACCGCACCGGTCAGGAAGGATCGAGTGGTTGAATCTTGCACAACAAGACGATCACTGCTGCCGCTGCCACCATCGAAATGGATACGGTTCGTTAGCGGTAATGGGCCCTGGGAGGTATCGACGATCAGCGTATCGTCACCCGCAAACCCTTGAACATCGATTTGTTTGACTGCTGATAACGGCATCAAACTGACTGCTTGACTGTCAACTTGCACGCGCAACAACGATGGATCGATTGTGTCGCGCGAGATTGTGATCAAATTTGCTGCTGCGTTTCCGAGCACGGGCAGAAACCCACCGGCCAAACCTGAATACGCGACGCCTTGTCCATTGAGCCTAGCGGTGGTGATGGCGTCCAGCGTCGTGGACTGTTCCGACGCCTCACCTGCGGGATCGGTGGCGGCCGCTTTGAACTCCTGTATTGCTTGATCGGTTTGCGGATTTCGTGTGGCATCAACCACCAAAGGGTTGCCGGTTGCATCGGTGTAGCCGAAATATTTCAGACGCTGTTGCAAGCGAGCGACAGCGGTTGGATTGTTGTCGGCGTAACCATCGTAAGTAAATGGATTCGTGCCAGCGATCATCTGCACATCGATCGACATCGGCGTGTCAGCAACTAAATAGTTGATTCGCAATGTCCCTTGCAGTCCATATTGCGTCGAAGTGTCGAACGGTAACGCATCGTCCGTCGTCGACGGCGACAACAAAAATCCACCTTCGTTAGCAAACGTGGTTCCCGCGAATCGAGTGATCGTTCCGACCGGCTTACCGTCATAGGACAGCCGCCAATCCAAATTTGCATCGACCGTCACATTCAAAGGGAACGTCTCGCCGCCTAAGACGGCGGTGAACTGTGCGTTGGTAAACGTTTGACCTTCGGGGCCGGGAACGTAGACGGTGGCTGCGTCGCCAGTGGCGACCAATGGCGCGACGATTTCTTGGTCGAGGCTGCCGAGTTGATTAATCGCACGCTCGGTATGTTGGTAGCCGATGACCGTCGTCGGTCCAGGACCAACGAACAGCCGCCCGATCGCTGATTCGCGACCGACCGGTTGCACTGCACCGGTCAGCGATGTCCGCCCGCTGGCGTCACGTACGATCACGCGGTCGATATCGCCGCCACCGCCGTCGAATTGAATGCGATGGAGCAGCGGTATCTGCCCGACGGAGAGATCAACAATCAGCGTATCATTTCCGCCGAGAGTTTGGATGTCGAGTAGGGTGACCGCCGCTAACGGCACAACAAGCGGTGTTTGACTGTCGACGTGCACGCTGAGCAGTGAGTGATCGGTACTGACTAGAGATACTTGAATCGTGTTCGCGTTGTTGTCACCGAGCACTTGCAGCGTGCCGTTGGTGATATCAGGATAAACCGCGCCTTGGCCATTGAGCCGGGCGACGGTGTTGAAGTCCAATGTCGCCGATTGCAGGCTGGGGTCCGTGGGTGGATTCGTGGCCGCCGCTTTGAATTTTTTCAGCGATTCTTCGGTCGATGGATTGAAGCTTCCGTTGACAACCAGAGGAAGGTTCGCGTTGTCAACATAACCAAAGTAGTTCAAACGTTGTTGCAAGCGACTGATCGCCGTGGGGCTGTCCACGTCAAAGCCGTCGTAAGTAAACGGGCTAAGACCTGATATCAATTGCACATCCATCGACTTTGGTACGCCACCGACTTGATAGCTGACCCGTAGAGTACCTTGAAGTCCCAAATCGGCTGAGGTGTCAAACGGAAGTCCATCATTGCTGGTCGATGGCGCAAGCAGGAAACCGCCCTCGGTCGTAAAAGTCGGGCCACCAAACCTTGTCAGCGTGGCAACTGGTTGGCCCTGATACGTCAGTCTCCAGTCGGAATTCGTTTGGAAGCTGACATCGAGCGGATAGACGGTGTTTTCCAAGACTGCTGAAAACTGTGCGTTCGTAAACGATTGGCCCTGAGCTCCAGGCACATACACGGTCGCCGCATCCGCAGTCGCTACGATCGGTGCAAGAATTTCTTGATGGACGCTGCCGAGTTGGTTGAACGCATGTTCGGCATTTTGGTAACTGACGACCGTCGCGACGGTCGGACCGATGTAGATGCGGCTTATCGCTGACTCTCGATCAATGGGTTGCACCGCCCCAGTGACAAAAGCACGTGCCGTTGAGTCGCGCACAATGACATGATCATTCGCCCCGCTGCCACCATCGAAGTGAATCCGACCGAGTACTGGAATCTGTCCAAGAGTAACATCGACGATGAATTGGTCATCTCCGCCGAGACCCAAGACGTGAATATCGCTAATCGACTCAACAGGTAGCGTTGCTACAGGTCGGCCGTCGATCTGGACGCGAACTTGCGAGTCATTGCTTGGATCCAGCGATAGCTGAATCGAGTTTGTGCTGTCATCACCACGAATTTCCAGCACGCCGCTGGATGGGAAGTGGGTCGCGCCACTATCAACGGCCAACAACCTCCGATCTTCGAGCAGTTCGATCAACAGCCTATGACGTCGTGGACTTTTTTCGCGCTGCTGAGAACGATTGTGTTGCCCGCGACTAATACTTTCGCTTCGCGAAGAGCGTGATGAGATAGCCATAAATTCCGTCACTTGACAATGAATAATTGCGGGAGAGATCAAGTCAAAGAGAGTTCTCCCAATATCCTTACTGCCAAGCCGGATCTATCATCCACATAGAATCTTTCAAAGCGAACTACCCTCGCCAGCATGAATCAGGGGCGTACATCAATGCACGTACGTTCCAAGCTACTGTTCAAGAAGACCGCAATGTGCTGGCAAGATCGCCGCGAACACGATTGTTCAAATGCTGTAGCTCGTGCGTTGTGGCCGAAGCACTGTCGGTCGAAATCGCTTTTAAAGTGGCCCCATCACTGATGGCATCTCTGCCATAGAACCAACTATTCTTGACCGCTCTCAGGGTTCCGAAACTTGGTCCGCTGTTTTTTCTCTCGCCCCAACCCAAGCACGAGTTGTGCCTTGTGGAGTGATGGCGATGATGGTGTCTCCGGTGGCATTGATCGCCAACGATTGTACATGCCCACCTTTGACTGGAATCGCGAGTAACTCCTGTCCAGATAGGTAGTCCCAAATCTGTACATCACCCGTGCCACCCATTGCCAAGCGTCGACCGTCCGGGAAAAACGCAATCGTACGAACTTCGCCTGGTTGACCCGTCAATGTTGAAACCAATTGTCGCGAGTCCGTCGCCCAGACACGTACTGTGCCGGATTCATTGCCCGACGCCACATAGCGACTGTCGGAAGAAAACGCCACGCACATTCCCCACGACCACCAAGATTCAAAATTCACAAATTTCGACATTTGCTTGCCACTTGCGACGTCGAAACAACCGACACCTCCATACTGCTCGCCGCAAACAAGCAATCGCTCATCCGGCGAAAAAGCGATACCGTAACATCGTGACGCAAGCGTGTGTGCCGGCTGACTCGGTGAAACCGATAGGTCGTAGAGTTTGATTGGCCCCAGATCGAAGCGAGTGGTTAACCAGCGACCGCTGGCAGAAACTGCCAAACAGTTGTGATAAATAGATTCAGAAAGTGGAATGATTACCGGTTCGTTGACTCCCTCACGCCAAACCTCGACAACTTCCGCGACACCCGGCTCAAGACCTTTTTTGAGACAAATCCACGTCTTACCATCGAGAGAAATCTCTCGCAAACCGAATCGTTGATTAATTACATTCGTGGCGCCATCGACGAGTGACCAACTTATGGATTCACCGGAACCACCCAAGACAACTTGTTGACTGTCACTGACGAAGAACGCTGACTTGACGTTGGCGTTCTCGTACTGGGCATCGTAGGATGCAGGCATCGTGTCCCAGGTGCGTACATCACCCACCGTGTCGCCCGCCGCCCAATAGCGTCCGGTGGAATCAACCGCCAGCGCAGAGACGATATGAGATTGAGCACTCACCCCTAACTCTTCAAGCGTTGTTGCATCCAACGTACGGACGACGCGATCGGTCCTTGCGCCAACCAGTAATCGTGTACCATCGGACGTGTATTTAGCGGTGACCACTGGTCCGCTACTGATCAACTTTTCTTCCACACGCTGTCCGTCATGTGCATCAATCACTTGTACGCTTCCCCATTTCATCGCCACAAGCTTGTTACCATCGGGCGACTCATCGGAGACTGCTTGATTTGGGAAGGATTTTATCACCGCGGGCGGCCACAGTTCGGAGTTCCACTGACGCCCCATGACGCCTTCGCCACCCCAATCGGCTGAAGTGAACAATCGCTTGGAATCACGAGAGAATGCAATTCGTAAAATCGGACCCTGGTGCGCTGTCGGAATCGTGACGGATTCGAACTCAGGCATTTTGTACACAATCAGTTGGCCGTGCTCACAGCCGATCGCGAGCAGTTTCGAATCCGGTGACCATGCCATCGATTTGATCAGCAACTTGGTCGATTCACTGCCAACGGTTTCAAACGAGTCCGCTCGAACGATTTGTACCGTTCCATTGTCATATCCAATGGCAAACGCGGAACCATCGGCAGCATAGGCACACCCATTAGCACAACTTCTGGACTTGACGATTTCAAAGAGTGTTTGTCCGGTGGGTACATCGATCAATCGGACCGTACCGCCATGGATTGTGCCGCCACCGCAAAGCAATCGAGTCCCGTCACTTGCGAAACTCAAACATATGATTTCGTTACCTTGATGTCGTACCACAGGCAATAGCCCACGTCGCATTTCCGATCTCAGGTAAAACCATTCAAAACCCCGGAAATCGGGTTCACCGGTCTGCGTGATGACGGACTCCAGCAAATCTTCCGCACGTACAATCTCGCCACGATGATAGGCCAGCCCGGCGAGGTTGGTCTGGGATGCGTAAAATCGTCTCTTCGCCAAGAGTTCGCTTGCTTCAAGCTTTTGATAGGCCGCTTCCCGATCGACAAGCGCGGCACTTTTGTCTTCCAACGCTTCGTTCTTCTGGGACGTTTCGCGTCGGATACTCGCATTGGACACTGCCAGGACACCGATGGTGATCGCGATTAACCCACCAACACAACCGAACAAACTTGCCAGTGTTGGGTTGCGTCGACACCATCGCCAAGAATGCTCCAGGTAACTGGTGCGCCGAGACTTAATCGGGCGATCATCGAGGAACAATCTCAGATCGTCGGCCAATGACTGGAGCGACTGGTAGCGATCTCGCGGAGCTTTGGCAATCGCCTTTTGTACAATCGTCTCCAAGTCGACCGGGATTCGTGAGTCGATCGAGCGGGGGCGGCGTGGCTGCGTTTCGAGAATCTGTCGAGTCAGCTCCGCTTTGTTTTCAGAAGCGAAGGGGATCTGCAATGTGAGCAATTCATAGAGGGTCAATCCGAGCCCGTAGATGTCGCCTCGCACATCGTGAATTCCACGCATGCGTTCTGGGGCCAAATAACGCAAAGTCCCCAGCATTTCGCCAACTCGCGTTAGATCTTCGCTCTCCGCAACCTTTGCCAGTCCAAAATCGGTAACCCACACGACGCCATCGATATCCAGTAGTAGGTTCGATGGCTTGATATCGCGGTGCAGTACGCCTTGGCTCAACGCATACTCCAAAGCATCGGCAACTTGCAATCCAATCCTCGCAATTCGATGCCAGTAAGAGCGACGTTCTGCCGCAGTCGCCGCGCTGTTCAAAAGAGATTTCGTAGAGGTGTCAGGCTGATTCATCTGAGCACCATCGCCGGCAGAGCGATCGGTCGCTAATTCAACTGTCCGATCTAAATCAGAACTCGGCACAACGTCGCCGTGAATCTGAAACAACATAGCGATAGCATCGTCAATCGATAGCTGGTCATCGTCTTTCGATGCAACATGCGGCTCCGGTAACCGCGGTGAATTTTCCCTCGCGATTAGCTCTGCAAGTACTTGGTCCAGTCCCACGCCCTGTATGCATTGCATCACGTAGTAGAGCAAGCTATCATCTTCGCCAACACCAAAAACAGGTACAATATTCGAGTGATGCAAACGCGCGGCTGCACGCGACTCTCGCCGAAATCGCTCGATCGTCGATGACGACAGCGAAGTGCTACTCGGCAAGACTTTTAGAGCCACCCGACGGCCGAGCGATTGTTGCACAGCTTCATAGACGATGCCCATCCCTCCGCGGCCAATCTCACGTAGTATCTCAAAATCTCCGATCTTGGTCGGTACAGTTCCCTTGCCCAGGAAATTCGTTGCGGAAGCAGGCGACGTGCCCACATCCAACTGTTCGACAAGTAACAACGTCGGGAAGAGATCGCGAATGCGAGTTGCTAACTCAGGAAATCGAACACAGTAATCTTCGATACATGGATGCAACCCTTGGCGATGACTTGCAATGAACGACTCGGCGAGCGCGCCCATCGCGTCCACTTGGTCGTCGGGTTCGTCGGCATCCGAGCCACATTCGAATGGTTCTATCATGGCGTTTTCTCGGATGGATCGAGCAACTTTTTCAGTCGCTCCAATGCTCGAACATAGCGGTTGCACGCTGCCGTCGGAGAGATTTGCAATACTTCGGCGGATTCCACATTGGAGAGCTGTTCGAAGTGCCGCAACATCAAGACTTCGCGGCTCTTCCCATCCAACTTTTCAAGCGCCGACTCAATTTTACGTTTCCCTTCCTTACGCGAGAGAGCCGCGCTGGCCGTCGTCAACTTGGCGGCGAGCTGCACAGCTAATTGGACTCGCGAACTATGGTTCTCGACTCCCCAGTCAATGGCCAACTCGCGGCGTGCATTCCGTCCCTGAACACGCAGGTGCTTGCGGTGCAACAACGCCAGCCGTTGCTTGGCCAAAAACCTCAACCATACAAACAGCGAGACACGAGGAACTTTCAGATACTCGTCGATCCTGGCGATCGCTTCCAGAAAAGTTTCTTGAATAACATCCGAGGCATCGACCCGCACTTTTACTCGAGGGTCCAAGCTGGCGCTGACGATACGTTTTAGCCGTTCACGATGCTGACCGAAGATCGCCCCAAGTTGCACCGAGTTTCTAGTGGCTAATTCAACAAGCTGGTCAATTTCGCTTGGCTGTTGTTTATCCATGTGAGAACGATTGATTTTCAATAGCCACGAGCAGCAAAACCGATTGTTAGATGTTGGCAGTGTAGTGCAATTTTGCAATGCATATGAGTAGCCCCACGGCCAAATCGAGAACAGCACACCGAAATCGCTTAGGATATGGCGAAAGAAACTGAGGAGAATCTTTCTTGCATCCTTTTCGCCAGGTTCGTCCAGAGATCAGCCGGCGTGCGGAACAAATCAAATCCATCGACCTCAGTCGGTATCACGGACGGCTCGGCTTCAACGCTCGTTTGCACTCTTGGTTCTGGAAGCGGCTCACCGAAGTCTTCCAGAATTATGTCCAAAACACCTCGGTAAGGTGTGAAAGGTCCTTCCTTGGATTCGATCTGCCTCGGCGGCACAATCTCGCGGTCATGGTAGCGATGAACCTCAATCCCGACTCGATGCACTAGGAATCGACAGGATCATCGCGACGAGATTCATTGAACTCATTTTCATGTTTGAGTCATAGGCGGACGGTCGACATCCCACCGTCTACGCCAATCACTTGCCCAGTAATCCAGCTACCGCGATCCGTGAGCAGAAACTCTGCCAGCGGGGCGATATCGTGAACAGTTCCGACGCGTTTCAAGGGGTGACGCTCAGCCATCGCGGCCCGCTTCTGATCGCTTGAGAGCAGCCTTTCCGAAAGTGGCGTGTCTGTGAGCGATGGAGCAATGCAATTAACGCGAATGTTCGGTGCAAGTTCGGCGGCGAGCGAACGCGTTAGGCCTTCCACTGCGCCCTTGGCAGCAGCAATCGACGCGTGCATTGGCAGGCCCTGAGAGACCGCCACCGTGCTGAACATCAACATCGATGACGAACCTGCTGCGTTCATCGCTGTTAGTGACACCTGCAAACACCTCACCGCGCCAACAACGTTCAACTCGTAATCCTTGATCATCGCGTCTGGCTTCAGCCTGCTGATCGGTCCGAGATTGATTGAGCCTGGGCAGTACGCAAGTCCATGAATTGTCTCAGGCAACTGGTTTCCACGGATCTCCTCTTGCGTGACATCGGCCAGCACATGAACGACCTGCGGTAGTTCCGATAGATCGCCGATAGTCCGCGAAACCACGGTAACGTTGTGACCACCCGATGCCAAAAGCTCGACAATGCCCAAACCGATCCCATGACTTCCACCGACGACGACGTAGTTCTTTTGACTCATAATGTACTGGGTTTCCTTTGGCGAGTTTTCATAAGCTTGGGTTAAGCTTCCACCCACGTACCGCAATCGCCTGTCTTCTGGCACTAGGTTCGCAAGTATCAGACTCCGATTTCATTATCAGGTGCTGGCAATGTTGGCAAATGCCGCATCGAAGTTGCGTTGACCGTGACGATCTCGCTGCAGACCAATTCACGTCGATGGCAACGACTGACTCGATACCTGTGATTCCGACAAAACGGTGTCTGGAGATAAGCATTGTAAATGGACCCTGGGGGTAGGGAGATCTTCACTGAATTATGACCCACCCAATTGAGTGCCGGTATGCTGCTGTTTTTGCGCAGGAGGCTTCCCTGAGGTGCTCCACGTGGACGATTATGCTGGCATTCTTTTGGCTCATCGTGACGGCATGAGCATTCGTAAAATCGCTCGAACCTTGGGACATTCGCGTATCCAGATCCGCCAAGATGCCGAGCCAAAACCCTACCCCATGCGAACTCGCAAGTCGCAGAACGATCTCTTTGCCGTGCAAGACCCACGAGGAACCTGTTCGGAGGTTCCAACGACCGGTCAGCAGACTAGCCTAAGTTGGTCCGCACGTGGGGCTGACAAAGAATCGCTCGAACTGTGCTCCAGACAATGTTAGTGATTCCAACGTCGGCGTACTGATGATCTCATTGCCATGCAGTCGAAGATCACCCCATCCTTAATCGTCCGTCACGATCAATGCATGTCAACACCAATACCGGCGCAGTTGCTAAAACCCTCCCAGAAGACCTGATCTGATAGCAGCCTTACTGGCGTACGGCGTCACCCTGTCGAAGACTTACAAGATATTCCACGAGATCGGCGACCTGTTGCGGCGTGAAGTTGGCGATCAACCCCGACGGCATCAACGATACTGCCTGAGTTTGCTCCTCGTCGACATCTTGCGTGTTGACTTTTGTGCTCTCGCCGTTGGCCAGTCCCAGGGTGATTTCACCACCATTGCGTTCAAGGACCAGTCCGGTCACGATGCTTCCGTCGCTCATCAACAAGCTGCTTGACACGAAGTTGTAATTAATGGCCGCGTTTGGATATTGAATGTGGTACAGAAGTTCTTTGGCTCCATACTTCGTACCGATCGACGCCAAATTCGGGCCGACCAAATTCCCTTCCCCGGTCGCTCGATGGCAGCGCGAACAAGCAGCTTCTTTGTGCTCCTCAAATAACTCTTTGCCTCTGGCAATGTTTCCTTGCAAAGCAAGCAAGTCGTTGTAATCAAAGATCTTCTGCTTAGCATCAGTGCCTTTTGGCATCTTGCGTGCCGCCAACTGCTGGACCCTACGGTCACTATGGTTATGAACAAGGAACGTGAACTCGCTGGCTAAATCATCCGGCAATAATCCCTTTAAATTCAGTTCCATCAATGATTGGGCCCCCTCAAAAGTCGACGACGCTAGTTGGATCGCTCGTTGTCGTAACGAGATGGGCATCTCTTCGTCTTGAACGATGCTCACCAACTGTTGCTCTCCCGCGAGGGCACCGAGAGCTTCCATCGCCGATTTAGCCACAAGACCGACATCGCGGTTTTGTTTGGCTTGGTCCAGCAACCTCAAGGCGATCGCTTTGATCGGTTGGTGGTGGATTTTTCCTAAAGCCACCAAGGCGGCGGCACGAGATGGTTGATTTCTATCACTATCTTCGACTTGCACCATCAAAGCATCAGCAAACTGGTCCAACTTGGCAGTCACGATCAAGCGGATCGCGTCTTCAGAGAGCCTGTCGTCAATGAGTGCAGTGCGGATGACTCTACGGAAATCATCGCTATTGACGAGCGTCTGCCAACGTCCGTCTGCCCGTTCCGCAAACGCTTTCAAAATTTGACTTCGACGCTCTGGAGAGGTCTTGGGATCGTCGTACAGCGTTACGAGTAGTTCGCCCGCCTGTGATTCTTCTATCGACGCCAGAGCGATGATCGCTGCTCGCTCGACCGAGTCGGATTGATTCATCTTGAGAATCGTCGCGATCGCCGGTACTGCTTCAACACGTCCCAATCCCCACGCCATGCCCATCAAGCTCGATGCCTTATTGGAAGGAGGCAATTGATCGCCTGGACGAAGGAACGCGTCGTTGGAACCGACGGGATAGAATGGCGGCAATGCTACAAGTCCGTCGTCCCAGCGAGTCGTTAGAGTCTGTTCACACAAATCTGCAAACAAGCTCGAAAGGAATTCCGGTTCACGATTCACGACCGCCGCGCGGATCGCCTCCAAGTAGAACCTGTTTTGTCCATCCCAGGTCGATACACACTGCCTCAAGACCTCATCAACATCCTTGGTTGGCGCATGCCGTAGCGCCATCAACAATTCGCGACGGACTCCAGCATCAACGTCGGTGGCCAATGTTCGAAGTACATCGATATCAAGTAAGGGAGCCGAAGCTTTGTCGTTGCCCTCGACAACGAACTCACTCGATGCGTCCTCCGCTAAAAGCTTCAGTGCGGCTTCGCGAAGACGTGGATCGGAAGCCTGAAGCGCAGCCAAGGTATCGGCTTTACCGGTCTCAGGTATAGCGTTAAGTACAGCAAGCGCCCTGGCTTGCTCGAACACATTTCCGGACTCGAATAGCTGTAGCAGTTTCTCACGGGCAGCGGTGCCCATCGCCAACAATTGATCGCGAGCAGCTAATCGCATGGCCACATTGGGCGACTTTAGTCCGTCGATCGGATCAAACGTTTCGCCTGACTTACGGGGCACGCTTGACGCAGTGCTTGCGGTGGAGCTCAAGCGATAGATGCGTCCCGTGGTCTGATCAGAAAATCGATTGCCGCCCACTCCCGCATCGTACCAATCGCAAACGAAAATGGAACCATCCGTTGCAATGGAGATATCCACTGGGCGAAACCAATCATCTTTCCCTGACAAGAGTACTTCATAGTCGCTGCGGAAGCCCCCGCCATGTCGGATCAGAGGATGCACATTGACTTGGTGAGTCCCTGCATCGATTTGGAAAACGCTACCAATGTACTTTTCCGGTAGCATTCCACCTTCGTAAACCAATAAGCCTCCCGGAGCACCGTTTCCAGTACCAACTAATTTCGGAATGATCCCAGGCAATTCCTCGGCCCAATGTCGTGTTGATCGGAGATGCTGGTAACCATACCGGCCTCCATTCATCGTCCAGTACATTCGACAGCCGCGGTTGCCATCGTCATCGTTGTCCGAGCCAAAAACATTGCCGAATGAATCGACCGTCGCTTCGTAGTTGTTGCGATGCCCCGAGGATAACACAGCCAGATGAGTCCCGTCGCGGTTAACCTTTAACGTGGTTCCAAAGTTGTTCGCACGGACACGACGGCCGGATCGATCGGTAACATCAAGCGTGAAATCACGAGCTTGCACGTTGTCTGCCCCGTAGCGTGCATCGCCGACGGTGAAGTACAGCTTGCCGTCAGGTCCAAAAGACATTCCATGCAGTCCGTGGTCGCTATCGATACCGTGAAACCCACTAATCAGTGGATAACGCTGATCAGCGTGATCATCACCATCGGTGTCTTCCAAGACCAACAAGTGCGGTGAGTTGCCGACATAAACGCGAGTCCCCTTTCGCACCCCATCGCTCCAAATTTTTTCAATCGCTAAACCAAGAGGTACCGGAAAAACGTTGCTGGCAAAGTCGATCACCTTGTCGGCCCTGCCGTCGTGGTCTGTGTCTTCCAAGATTCGAATTCTGTCGGCTCCATCGATGCGATCCATCCCGTCGAATGTTTTCAGTTTCATCCGATAGTTTTTTCCCTCCGTGATCCACACGCGTCCTTGCGAGTCGATGTCCATCGCAGTCGGATTACTTAGCATTGGTTCCTGCGCCCACAACGAGACGCTAATGCCCTCTGCCGGTTGCAGAGAAGCTAGTGTTGCCTCAGGTGACTGCTGCGCTGGCGATAACTGAACGAAAACCAGCACAAGGGCAAATCCAAAGAACGGACTGGTTGGCAGGCTAATTCGGTGCATAAAATCTATCCAAAGACCACGAGGCTATTCATCTGACTAACAGTAACAATCCCATTTGCTGGCGGGAATCGCAGGTCACTTCAACTGGCTAATTAAGATCTTGGTTCCAATTTTGCCAACCAACACAAAATCGATGTCGCCTTCGCCGTCGAGATCGGCAGTTCGAATCTGCAGATTCTTGCACGCAGCTCGACGGCTACCCATCAGTTTCCCTGAGCTGACACACGTTCGATATCACACGGATATGCGATCCCATCGCAGAACATGCCGCCGACCTTGTGGGTTACAATCGGAAGCAGATGACGCTTGACTAACAAGACAACCAATATACGCAATCGAGACAATCAATGCGCACTTTCATCACGATGGTTGGCCTGATTCTCGGGCTCGGTCATCAGACCGCCACCGCAACGCAACCGGAATCGCCTCAACCGAACATCGTGTTCATCCTGGCAGATGATTTGGGCTTCGGAGATCTTGGCTGCTATGGCCAAAAACGGCTTGCGACGCCCAATCTGGATCGATTGGCAAGCCAAGGGATGAGGTTCACTCGACACTATGCCGGCATGACCGTGTGCGCGCCTTCGCGCTGTGTGTTGATGACTGGCCTCCATTCGGGACACAGTTCGGTTCGCACGAACTGGGATCCGCCAATGCCCAGTGGAACCTTGACCATCGCCAGCAAACTGAATGCTGTCGGCTATGCGACTGGCGCGTTCGGCAAATGGGGCATCGGCAACGTCATTCCTGAAAACGATCCGAAGGACAAAGGATTTGACCAGTTCTATGGATATGTCGATATGTTCCATGCGCACAATTTTTTCCCTCCGTTCATGGTTCGAAATGGCAAGCGCGAGCCACTTCAGAATGATTTGATTCCCGGCAGCGATGACGGTCCGAACAGCGGTCGCGGTAATGGTGTCGCCGCCAATCCGACCGACTATGCTCCGGATTTCATTCGTCAGGAGGCGATCAAGTTTATCGAATCGCATGCCCACGAACGGTTCTTTCTTTATCTGGCCCTCAACATGCCTCATGCGAATAACGAGGGAGGAAAAGCCAGTTTCCAACGCGGGATGGAAGTGCCAGGCTACGGCGAGTTTGCCGACCAAGACTGGCCGAATCCGGAGAAGGGCTTCGCACGAATGATGGAGCACATCGATCAGACCGTTGCGATGATTGTCACCAGAGTTCAAGAACTTGGCATTTCAGAGAACACCTTAGTGGTATTCACTAGTGATAATGGCCCGCATCAAGAGGGTGGGCACGTCGTTGATTTCTTTGATTCCAATGGCCCCTTGCGCGGTCGCAAGCGAGACCTTTACGAAGGCGGAATTCGCGTTCCGCTGATCGCATATTGGCCCGGCAAAATCACTGCCGCAAGCACCAGCGCACACCTAAGCGGCTTTCAAGACTGGATGCCAACCCTCTGCGAACTCGCTGGTGTTCCAGTACCCGAACCGTTCGACGGCCATTCGCTGGTGCCCAGTCTGCTAGGAAATCAAGCCAACCAACGAAAGCACGATTCCCTCTACTTCGAATTCTATGAGGGTGGCGGCAAGCAAGCGATCGTGACCGAACGATGGAAGTGTGTGCGATTGAATTGGAATGACAAGCCAAACGGACCAATCGAACTATACGATTTGGAGGGAGATGAGTCGGAGCAAACTAACCTGGCAGACGCGCACGGCGATGTCGTCCAGCAAATGCTTGCGCGGTTGAGTGTTGCGCATACTCCGCATCAAGGTTCGACAACTCCTCCTGACCGTGGCGGAAAAGCGAATTCACCGCGTTAGAGACGGAACCTCCGGATTCGTGAGCTTCCTGCATGATCATACCGCATAATCGTGCGATACCCCACCGAATCAATGAAAGGTATACTCAAGAGTTACTTCAGGTTCTCTTGTATCCCAAATCCCACCCCATTTGTAGACAAATTGTGGCGATAAGCCGCGCGCATTGTCTTTCCTTTTGTCGCAAGCAATTTCCGTCACTCCCTCACAGTGGATTCATTTTCATGTTCATTCTCAGAAGTCTTGGCTTGCTTTTTGTGTACGTCATTCTGGCGTCCGGCGTGATGCTTTCGGCCTCGGCTAAAACAGTCGATCCGCCAAAGCCTGAAACACAGTTGAGCCAATTGTCGAAATTGATTGTGTCGACCGCATTCGCAAAAGATCATCCTTCGACTCGCAAAGGGACGATCGAAGGTTGGAACGCAGCGATCGGCGTTTGGCAAGTCAAAGACCGAGCGTTGCACGGCGATGAACTCCCAGAAGATAAACATCACTCCTCTTGTACTTGGCGAGCAGAGGCAACCGACGTGGTGCTGACCGCCGAATTCAAGTTGGGTGCTGCACAACAGATCGCTTTTGGATGTCGTGATGCAATCGCACCCCATCACCATCTAGCTCGCATCTACATCACGCCGGATGCATTATGGATCACTCGCATGTCGGGAATCGCTAAGACGACAACACAAGAAAAGTTGACCGAACTAAAGGTTCCTGTCGATTGTGACCAGTGGCATAAGGTAACAATCGAGATTTGCGGAAATCAATACTGCGCGACGATAGACAATCATGCGCTAACCGCAAACCACGAACGCTTCGCTGATACCAAGGGAATCTTTGCGCTGATTACCAAAGGTCAAGGTGCACAGTTTCGCAACGTTTCCATCTGGCACGGAAAACCAAAAGAGAAATCCGATGATCAACCATAATCGCGATTCGATTGGATCATTCCAAAAGATCTGCCGCACTACGGCGACACAGGTGCGGACGCATCGCATTTCGTCCGCCATCCTGATCGCGATCTCGTTCGTCAATCTGTCAGCATTCGCTAACGCTGCGGATCAACGAACGGAAATTCATTCGCTTTCTAACTTCCATCAAGAACATTGTGTGCATTGCCACGATAGCAGTTCTCGCGAAGGCGATCTTGATTTAGAGAATCTATCGCTGGAGGCGAACGATCCGATGACAATAGCCAAGTGGGAACGTGTCTTGGATCGAGTACAAGCGGGTGAAATGCCGCCAGCCGATGAGCCGAAGATCGACACAACTGCGGTCCAAGCTTACCTGAAGTCATTGCATGACGACCTTCAGCAACGTTCCGCTACCTATCAACAGACCGAAGGTCGTGCACGTGCACGACGCATCAATCGTGATGAATACCAAAACACAATACGCGACTTGCTGAGTGTGCACCGTGATTTGAGAAACCTGCTACCCGAGGATGGTCGTTCCTTAGGGTTCGACAAGGTTGCAGGTGCATTGAATGTCTCTGCTGAACACCTCGAAGGCTACATCGCCGCGGCTGAGATTGCGATCGATGAAGCGTTCGAGCCCATGCCATCGTCAAACAAACGCAAGATTCCACAGCGTTGGGAAGACATGGGGCGTTTGCAGCGAGCGTTTCAGTTTCAATTTTCTCGAACCGATGATGCACTGGTTTACTTCAGTGACCACTGGGACAACATCACAGGGTTTGAAGCAAAGAGTGCAGGGCGTTATCGGTTCACCGTGCGGGCTTACGCGTATCAGAACGATGCACCAGTGAAAGCTCGCTTTCGTGTCGGGTACGACAAAGAAGCAAGTCGTCGGTTGTTGACTTACTCAGAGTTTCCGCCTGAAGGAACTGAAGTAACTGTCGACGCTTGGCTTGAACGAGGTGAGACGCTGCACATCTGTCCGATCGGTACCGCGCCGAGATCGAACAACATGACGATTCAACGCGTCCATTTGAAACGAGGGAATCCTGGTTCAAAGTATAAAGGTCCTGGCTTGGCTGTGCAGTGGGCGGAGGTGGAAGGGCCAATCCCCGACGCTCGCTTTCAACGTGAAATCCTAGGCGACGTTAATCTCCAGGCTGGCACTCGCGATGATGCCAGAGCCATTCTTGGTCGGTTCTTACCGCGAGCGTTTCGGCGGCCGGTCAAGCCGCATGAGACGGAGCACTATTTGAGTGTCTTCGATACGGCGTTCGCGGACGAGCAAGACTTCGAGCAGAGTTTGCGTCAAACCTTGCAAACCGTCTTATGCTCACCGCACTTTCTTTATTTACATGGGAGGCCTGGACCGTTAAACGATTATGAACTGGCTACGCGTCTTTCGTATTTTCTATGGAACTCGCTTCCGGACACGAAGCTGCATGAACTTGCCGCATCGGGTTCGCTGCGTGATCCAAAATCGCTTCGCGAACAAACCGAAAGGATGCTCAACGATCCACGTGCGGAGGCTTTTCTAGAGGGATTTACGGCCCAGTGGCTGGATTTGCGATTGATCAATGCCACAACACCCGACGCGGAGCTTTACCCAGAGTTTGATGAGTTGCTGGAATGGTCGAGCGTGCAAGAGACGCGTCGATTCTTTGCGGAGTTGCTCGGGCAAAATCTAAGTTTGATGAACTTCGTCAAGTCTGACTTTTTGATTCTCAACGACCGTCTCGCGGAGCACTATGGCATTGATGGTGTCACCGGAGTCGACTTCCGCAAAGTTCCCATCGCTGAAGACAGTGTGCGTGGCGGACTGTTGGGACAAGCGAGTATTCTCAAAGTGACCGCCAATGGTACAACTTCTTCGCCTATCTTGCGTGGCTTCTGGGTGATGGACCGCTTAGTTGGAAAGACGCCGCCACCGCCGCCCGCCAATGTGCCCGCTCTCGAACCTGATATTCGTGGCGCAAAGTCGATACGTGAACAGTTGGCAAAACATCGTGAGGAATCGACATGTGCCGCGTGCCATGCCACGATCGATCCGCCCGGCTTTGCACTCGAATGCTTCGATGTCATTGGTGGATACCGTGAACGTTATCGCGCCAGTCGTGAAGCAGCGAGTGAAACGCTCGTGGTTGCTCGCCCAATTCACTTGGACATCCGCAGCATCGAGCGTGATCCGAAGTTGCGAGTCCGCCCTAAAGTAACCGTTGGCTTGGGAATGACCGTAGGATCAAATAGCGAGTATGAAGGCAAGTCCTTTCGCGATGTTCGTGAGTTCCGTGAATTACTGATGTCCGATCCGAAGCAAGTCACTGCATCGGTGGTGCGTCACTTGACGACTTACGCGACCGGCACCGGTCCACAGTTCGCCGATCGAGCCATCGTGAACGAGATTACCGAAGGGCTTGCCAAGCAAAATTATGGCTTGCGTTCTGCAATTCATGACGTTGTCCAAAGTCCAATGTTCCTTAACCGATAGTCAGAGCTGATTGCCATGTTGCACAAAACAATCCATCGACGTGCCTTGCTTCGCGTGACCGGCGTCAGTCTTTTTCTACCGCTGTTCGAGTCACTATCCCCGGCGGTCGCAACGGAAAATCAATCACAATCGCCACGACGCATGTTGTTCATCTGTCGTGGCCTGGGATTGCATGGGCCCGACTTCTTTCCCCAGCAAACGGGAAGAGATTACGAGTTGACTCCGTATCTCAAAGAGATCGCTGCTTATCGAAATCAATTTACAATCATCAGCGGCATCTCGCATCCGAATGCTGGAAGCGGACATGCAGCGGAACTCTCCTGGCTGACGGGTGCTCCTCACGCTGGTTCGCCATCGTTTAAGAACAGTGTTTCAGTCGATCAATTGGCTGCAGAGCATGTCGGCAGTGCAACTCGATATCCCTTCTTGTCTTTGACGACGCATAACAGCGGCTTGTCGACAACGCGCAACGGTGTGCAAGTTCCACCAGAAAAAGATCCTGCAGCGATCTTTCGAAAGCTGTTTGTCACCGGCACGCCTCAAGAGATCCGCAGTCAAGAGCATCGTCTGCGACAGGGACGAAGTATTCTCGATAGCATCCGCAGCGAACTGTCACAACTCGAAGGGACGCTTCCAGCCGCTGACCGCCAGCTCCTCGAACAATACACAACCGCCGTCCGCGATGTTGAGCAGCGACTCCACAATGCCGAATCTTGGATGGAAAAACCCAAGCCGCGTGTTGATGCCGACCCGCCCACGGAATTTCCGCCTAGCGAAGATATCGTTGGACGCAGCGCGATGTTATACGATTTGATGGTGCTGGCTCTGCAAACGGATTCAACGCGACTAATCACATTGCTGATGGATCAAGCCGGCGGAAACGGTGTCCCTCCGATCGAAGGTGTGTCCGAAGGTCGTCACGGATTAAGTCATCACGGGATGGACGAAGCGAAGCTCGCACAACTGCGACGCGTCGAAATTGCCGAGCTAAAAGCGTTTGCGGGTTTGCTTGAGAAACTCAAGAGTGCAACGGAAGCGCCAGGGCAGTCGCTACTCGGTCAAACGATGGTGTTGTACGGTAGCAACATGGGCAACGCGTCCAGCCATGACACGCGCAATCTACCTATTTTGCTCGCCGGTGGCGGTTTCAAACATGGCCAACACCTTGCATTCGATCGCCAGCGTAACGTCCCACTGTCCAATCTATTTACAAGCATGCTGCAACGTTTTGGCGTCGAGGTCGACCCGTTCAGTTCTGGAGCCGGGACGCTCAATGGGCTGGAGGAAGTATAGTGCAATCAGTTCGAACTCCCCTGCCCAAAAAGTTTTCTCTTCAAGGTGCCCTTCGATTTACTTGTATGGCTTTAGTTTTCTTCAGGTCATTGAGTTTCGGCTTCAATGCACTCGCGTCGGACATTCCTGCTGTGATCCGGGAGTTTGCAAAACAAGCCTGTTACGACTGCCACAACGCAGATACGCAGGAAGGCGATTTGAACCTCGAAGAACTTTCCTTTGAAGTTGAAGATGCGAAAGCATTTTCAGCTTGGGCGAAAGTCAAACAACGCGTACAAGACGGTGAGATGCCACCACAGTCGGAAGATCGGCCAGCAGCGGAAATCACGAATGCGTTCCTGACCGCATTAGATACGAAGTTGTATGACACAGATAAGCATCACCAATCGATCGAAGGACGAGCTTTAGCACGTAGGTTGAATCGTGACGAATATCAAAACACGCTTCGCGACCTGCTGCGTGTACTAAAGGATTATCGCCCTGGTTTGCCCGAAGATGGTCGGTCACTAGGTTTTGACAAAGTAGGTTCGGCACTCAGCGTTTCGGCAGAGCATTTGCAATCCTATATGCTTACCGCGCGAGACGCGCTCAACGAAGTCATTGCCACTGGACCTGCACCTGATTCAAAACTCGTGCGATATCAGCAGCGGTGGGACGTGAAGCACTTCGGCAAAGATTTCTACAGCCGCTTTGCATGGAGTTTTGGTGATCAACCCGATGCGCTGGTGCGATTTGGAGACTTCGTGGAAAGAATCGTCGGTTACCGAGGTGCACCCGTCGCGGGCATGTATCGCTTTCGCGTCAAAGCGAGGGCGTGGGGTGGTGAGACGGTAAAAGCTCGCATCAAAGCGGGTGATGAGCGAAATTCAAACACGTCCTGGGTGGTGACTTATGCGGAGTTCCCGCCGGAAGGTAAAGTCGTTGAGGTGACAACCTACTTACGAAAGAAAGATACGCTCCGTGTATCGCCCATCGGTATCGCCGGCACTGGCACGCAGCATCGTGTGGAGCAAATGCTAAAAGTTAAGGCGGGCTTCGATGCTAACACTTATCAAGGTCCTGGATTGGCGATGGAATGGGTGGAGGTCGAAGGTCCCTTGTACGAATCGTGGCCACCACCCGGGCACCAACGATTGTTCGGAGAGGTAAACTTGGACATCGCTACGCACGCCGATGCGGAGCGAGTACTACGTGAATTTTTGCCGCGAGCTTTTCGACGCGCATTGACCCAAGACGAGGTCGTACACTACGTCAATATCTATGACAGAGCTGCGAAAGACTCAAACTTTCTTGCAGCAATCAAGGTCGCCCTTCAAGCCGCCTTGTGTTCGCCGTACTTCTTATACTTGAATGCTCCCCCAGGGGCTTTGGATGATTTCGCATTGGCCTCGCGTCTGTCGTACTTCTTGTGGAGTTCAGCACCTGACGATGAACTGACCAGCCTTGCTGCCAATGGCCAGCTGCGCCAACCTGAAATCCTTCGCGAACAAACTGAGCGGTTGCTCAAAGATCCCAAGGCAGCAGCATTCAATGAGAGCTTCACCGGTCAGTGGCTCGACCTTCGCAAGATCAACGCAACAACGCCCGATGATCGACTGTATCCAGAGTGGGATGAATTGCTCGAGTGGTCCTGCGTGCAGGAAACAAGATCGTTCTTTGATGAAGTGTTACTCAATGACCTGAGCGTCACGAATTTTATGCAATCAGACTTCGCGATCTTGAACGAACGTTTAGCCCAACATTACGGCATTCCTGACGTGAAAGGCGTTGCACTTCGTAAAGTGAAACTGCCGACGGATTCTGTACGTGGTGGAGTGCTTGGGCAAGCAAGTGTACTGAAGGTCACTGCAAATGGTACCACCAGTTCGCCCGTGTTGCGCGGTGTGTGGGTGCAGGAGCATCTCTTGGGTAAACCTGTGCCGGCTCCTCCACCAGGAGTACCGGCCGTTGAGCCAGACATCCGCGGCGCCACAAGCATACGTGAGCAACTCGATAAGCATCGCAGCGACGACAACTGCGCGGTGTGCCATGCCAAGATTGATCCGCCCGGCTTCGCCTTGGAAAGCTTCGATGTGATCGGCGGTTGGCGGGAAAGTTATCGATCGGCGGGCAACGATATGCAAAACTCGATCCAGGTCGTGCGTCCTCTTACCTTTGATGCGAGAACGTTTTTACGTGATCCTGCACTGCGTGGACCGTTAAAGTCGCGAGTCGCTCAAGGGCAGATTGTGGATGCAAGCGGACAGTTACCTTCGGGTGAATCGTTCACCAACTACTTGGAGTTTCGTCGGGCACTGTTAGCTGAGCCCGAACAACTTGCCCGCGCTCTCACACAGCATCTGATTACCTATGCCACTGGAACTGGTCCACAATACTCAGATCGTGAGTCAATCGACCAGATTGTGGCTCGAAGCCGGAATCAGGCGTACGGATTACGATCGCTCATCCATGAAGTCATCCAAAGCCCAATCTTCTTGAATAAATGAAAACTCTAACCGTACATTTATTCGTCGTATTCGGCTTGGCATGCGAAGCAAATTTGCAAGCGGCGGACTTGGTCTCGCGCCCGAACATACTTATCGCAATAGCTGACGATATGTCTTGGCCGCATACATCGATTGCAGGCTGCAAAGGAGTCAGCACTCCGAATATTGATCGAGTGGCTCGCAGTGGAGTTTTGTTTCGTAATGGGTTCTGCGGCGCTCCGGGTTGTTCACCCTCCCGCGCGGCTTTCTTCACCGGACGCCACGTCTGGATGAATGAAGAAGCGGGACCACATCATGGACTGTTTCCCGCCAAATTTGTGACATTTACCGACCTGCTGGCCCAGCGAGGTTACAAGACCGGGTTTACTGGCAAGCCTTGGTCACCTGGTAATTTGGGACCAGGCCGGAATGGTAATCCGGCTGGTCAACCATTCATGAAACACAAACTGACACCACCTTCGAGCAATATCAAAGATGTAGATTACGTAGCCAATTTCGCCGACTTCTTGACCCAACGCAAGAAGGAGCAGCCGTTCTGTTTTTGGTTTGGTAGTGTTGAGCCGCATCGCAGTTACCAGCGAGGCAGCGGTCTGGAATCGGGCAAGATGCTTAGCGACGTGAGTGTGCCTCAATTCCTTCCCGATACGCCGGAGGTGCGAAGTGATTTTCTCGACTACTTTTATGAGATCGAGTACTTCGACCGACAACTTGGTGGAATGTTCGACCTATTGGAGAAGGCTGGCGAGCTTGAGAACACTCTAGTTATTGTTACGGCAGATAATGGCATGCCGATGCTACGGGCGAAAGCCACCTGTTATGAATACGGCTTGCATGTCCCGATGCAGATTGCTTGGCCCAAAGAGATTCCAGGGGGACGTGTCGTCGATGATCCAATCGGCTTCGTGGACCTGAATGCAACCGTTTTGGCAGCAGCGGGTATCGAACACCCGGCGAAAGACGATCCGGAACTCGCACCCGTTGGCCGCAACTTCATGCCGCTTCTGCAGGGTACAAAGCAGGGATTAGTTGATCCTGAGCACGCCTTCGTCTTTGCTGGACACGAGCGCCATACGCTGACTCGATACAACGATATTGGCTATCCGATTCGTGCCTTGCGAACGCCACAGTATTTATACTTGAGAAATCTTCGTTCCGAACGTTGGCCGGTTGGTGACCCACAGCGGATCAACAAGTCGAATGGTCAACTGCTGCCATTGCACGTTGGATGTTATCGAGACATCGACGATCACGAAACCTTAGGCTGGCTGATCAAGGCGTCAAAAACCTCCAGCGAGTACAAGACGATGTTGGAGTTGATCGTTGGCAGGCATCCGCCGGAGGAGCTTTATGATATTCAGTCCGACCCAGACTGCATGCACAATCTTGCCGCGTCTCCTGAGCACGCGTCATTACGTGACAAACTCGCTGATCAAATGGCTACGGAGTTAGAGCATACAAACGACCCAAGGTTATTTGGTGCGAACCCTGATATCGCAGACACATACCCGAACGTTAATCCGAAGAACAAGATGGGCGAAGGCAACTATACCGTACCGAAGTCGAATTGAAGCCAAGTGAAGAGAGAGGCGAATCGCCCAGAACCATTGGCTCGATGATTCACCTAGACAAGATTTCCATAACTTATGTGAGAGCGATATGAAACGAATACCTCCTACACTAGCTTGCAAGTCGCCGTGCGGTTCACTTTCCCTTTCTCGACGTACGTTATTGCGCGCGACCGGAGTAGGTATGTCCTTGCCTTTGCTTGATGCAATGTTGCCAGCATTCGCAAAAGAACCAATGACGAGTCAGCCACGACGCATGGTGTTGATCAATAAGGCTCTGGGTTTGCATGGGCCTGATTTCTTTCCCAGGCAATCAGGGCGTGATTTCGAGTTAACGCCGTACTTGAAAGAATTTGAAGAGCTTCGCGGGGATTTGACTGTGTTCAGTGGACTGTCTCATCCCGAAGCCGGTGGTGGACATTCATCGGAACAAAGTTTCCTTACGTCCGCACCCCATGCTGGAACGCCCGCGTTTCGCAATACCGTTTCGCTCGATCAACTTGTCGCAGAACAGATCGGTCATCAAACGCGGCATTCCTTTCTTGCCCTTGGCTCTCACACCGGTAGTCTTTCCTGGACAAGAAACGGTGTCCAAATCCCAGCCGACAAAGATCCTGCCACTGTATTCCGTCGACTTTTCATTACGGGTACACCTGATGAAATTCGCGAGCAAGAGCAACAACTACGTGACGGCAGTAGTATTCTCGATTCGGTACGCGAAGAAACGACAGCCTTGCAACGCCATGTTGGTCCTGGTGATCGCGATCGACTGGATCAATACTTCTCCGCCGTGCGTGAAGTTGAAAAGCGATTGCAAATTGCCGAGTCGTGGTCGCATAAGCCGAAACCAGTTGTGAATGCGGAAGTGCCTGGGGACTATCCTGATAGTTCAGACATTGTTGGGCGAATGAGCATGATGCTCGACTTAACATTCCTTGCATTGCAAACCGATTCGACCCGACTGGTCACCTTCGCCATTGATGTCGATGGTGGTGTTCCACCGATCGAAGGCGTCCGTGAGAGTCGACATAACCTCAGCCATCATGGTCAGGACCACTCCAAGATCGAGCAACTCAGGCGGATCGAACTAGCCGAACTTAAAGTGCTCAGCGGTTTTCTAACCAAACTAAAATCCAACAGCGAGGTAGACGGTCGACTGCTTGATCGAACTCAAGTTCTTTTTGGAAGCAATCTCGGGAACGCCAGTAGCCACGATACTCGCAACTTGCCCGTTTTGCTTTTCGGGGGTGGCTTTAAGCATGGTAAACACCTTGCTTTCGATTCGAACAACAACACACCGCTGGCAAATCTGTTTATTTCGATGCTTCAACGCGTTGGAGTAGAAGCGGATCATTTTGGCAGTGGGACAAACACATTAACAGGACTTAAATTTGCATGAGTATCTTTGTTGCTGCATTTGTTGCGTTGGTTTTCACCGTTTTGCAATTTGACGCGATGGCTGACGAACCGCCAAAGACCTTGATGACGATCCCTGGAAAGCTTTTGCTTTCAGAGAGTTTTGACAAGCCGATTACGTTTGCTAAATCAACAACGCGTCAGCCGCACCCAGGGATCTGGAGCGAAGGTTGGCGTGTCATGAATGGCAAGTGGAGTCAGGTTGATGGTGGTATTCGAGGTATCCTGTTACCAAAGATTTACCCTGCCGCCACGCTTCATCTTCCATTGACTTACCAAGATGTTGTTATCCAGGTGGATGTGCGTCTTGAAGATATTCCACTGGATGAACCGCCTGAACACAAGTCGAACAGCGCCAAGATCGTGCTGCGTGAAACCAATGCGGCGCACATCGCATCCGCTCAACTCAGCAAAAGCGGGTTCTCGGCAGCTAAAGACAAAACTCAAGCTCGAGAATTGAACGGGAATCTGATCGATGACAAAGAGCTTTCGTTCGGAAAGCAATCCATCGCAGTCAAGCAAGGCCAGTGGTACACCATCACCATGGAGATACTTGGTGAGCAAATGGTGTCAACGATCGACGACGAAAATCCGATCGTTGGCTCACACCCGATCGTCGGCATACCCAAAGGCATTCTCAGTTTCGGCACGTCCCGTAGTGCTAGTTACCGTAACTTACGAGTTTACGAAGCTCATCCGAATCCCGAATGGGAAAAGAAACAAGCGAACCTCAAATAATATCGTCTCCACCCGCAAACCAATCCCCCTTCCGTTCTCAACTGAGTTAAGCAAATGAATTCACTTGCAAAAAATTGGCTTACCCGTGTCATTCCACGGTGGACGATGCATCCGGCTCCTGCACGGGCAAGTCAATCGCTAAAGGTTTCTTTTTTTTGTCCGACTTTAGGACTGTTGACACTGCTGATCTTCTCTGCAAATGTCATCGCAGATGAGCCACAAACTAAACCGCTAAATACAGAACTTTGCACAGCAACTACGCTTATCACCGCCGAAATGTTTGATCGTCCTGAATCGCTTTCGCCCAAAGGAAAGCCGGGATGGCGTGGTGGTATTGGCGAATGGTCAATCGTTGACGGAGTGCTTAATGCAAAGGATGAGAAACCAAACGACAAACGTCCCAACGGCCACGAAGCTGTGTGCGAGTTCCCAACCGAAGCAAAAAACATTGTTTTCTTTGCCGAATTCAAACTAGGTGAAGCACCACACGTGGGTTTTGTCTGTCGCGATACACAAAAAGGGAATCATCATCTCGGGCGAATCATGGTCACACCTCAAGCGGTTTGGCTGCAAAGTATGAGCGGTATTGCCAAGCAAACGAAGAAGCAAGTGCTTCAAAAGATTGATACTCAGTTCGATCCCAACCATTGGTATCAGGTCGCTATTGAAGTTTGCGGCGACACGTGGTTAGCTCATGTCGGCGAGCACACGTTGAAGGCGACCGATACTCGCTTCCAAGACACCAAAGGTCGAATCGGCATGGTTGCTAAAGGAGACGGCGCTCAGTTCAAGAATGTCGCGATCTGGCGTGCCGAAGCGAAATAATAGAAAGTGAGAAGCTACAATGAGATGGCGCCATGTCTTTCTCGCGTACCTGTTCTTGATCATCCTGCATAGCAACACTTACTCTGCCGAGTACGATCGCTTCGGCGGCTACGCGGCGCTGAAAGGAAAAGCGACTGGTTGGTTCCACGTTGAGCAAATCAATGGCCGTTGGTTTTTTATCACTCCGGAAGGGAACGGTTTCTTTGCACTCGGTGTGACGCATACTGGTGAAACGATTCGACAGGATGAACTGGGTATCTTCAAGACTCGCTTTGGTGGAGACGCACAACGCATGGGTGAGTCGTTCTTGCAACAAATGCAAGATTGGGGTTTCAACAGCGCTGGCTATGGGGCGCTGGAGATGATGGAGTCGAGAATTCCCTACGTTGCAACGGTTTGGACGGAAGGCCCACGATCGCAATCCGCAGGAGCAAAGTCCAAGAACACTGATATCTTCGATCCACAAGTGCAACAACGACTGCGAAATAAAGTGCGAGGAACTGTGTTGCGACATGCGAGCAACCCGTTTTGCTTGGGCTATGTTTTTATCGATTTGCCTGTGTGGAGCTTGCAGCCCAAAACGGGCACCAACTACGTGAGTTTCCTCAAGTCTTTGCCCAAAGCGGCACCTGGGCGAGTTGAGATGACGAACTATCGCAAAGCTAACTCCGAAGCGGATGACGAACAGCTCTTGAATCACATTGCGGATACCTATTACGAAATTGTGTGCGATGAACTCCGCAAGCATGACACTCATCATCTGATCCTGGGGGATCGTTTTATGGCCGCGATGGGAAATCGTCCTTTGCACACGCCCGATTCGATTCTTCGTACTGCCGCAAAGTATGTCGATGTGATCACCTTTCAGCCGATGGGAACTCAACAGCCGATCCTGAAGTACCTCGACCATGTTTTGGAGATTACGGGCAAGCCATCCTTATTGGCGGACGTGAATACGATGACGATGCGACCAGAGAAAGATGCGACCGACACAACTCGCTATGAAACCGAAGCGGGACAGCACACGCTTGCCTATTACGTTGACGCAGCAAGCAGTACAGCTTGCCTAGGGCTCCAGCGCTGCACTATGCGTGATTTCTATCCTTGGGATACTCAGTTTCACCGCCGCGGTTTACTCAAGGCGAATGACGAGCCCTACTCAATCCTCATCGACTTTACACGACGCACCAACCAAACGGTGCTCAAGAATGTTTATGGAATCCAGCCTTAAACATTCCCGCGAAAATCTCTAATGCGATTTCATCTCCGTCTGCTTTCCGGCCGTCAGAGCGTCGTTTCTCCCCTCATTGTATGCTCGCAGTGATTTACCCCATCTCCGGTGATGGCAAACTTACGGGCCAGCTCATCGTCTGCAGTCAGTCGCTCAATCCGCTATTTTCTGCCTCGGTAAATCTTGTGATTGGTATCACCGCCCGAGAGGATGTAAGCCATTAGGTCACGTAGTTCGTCCGCATTCATTCGATCAAGCAATCCACTGGGCATTTGCGATACTTGGGAGGGAGCAATTTCGTCGATGTCGTCGGTCGAGACTCGATGGGGTTCGACTTTCGGATCCGACGAATAGACCAGTATGGTCTCGGGATTTTGTTCGATCACAATTCCGCTCAGAACTTGGCCACCGGACGTGAGAACCGTTTGAGCTTGGTATTGATCCGAAATGTCCTTGCTGGGGTTGATGATCGCTTCGATGAGATACTGCTTAGTGAATTTGTTGGGCACACTCGTCAGATCCGGTCCAACGCCTCCACCAAGTCCAGTGAAACGATGGCAAGCACCACAATTAACCGAGTGAAACAGACTTCGTCCACGCTCGTAATTCAACAGTTTCGGGTTCATCGATTCCGTTACCGCCAATGCATCATCTAAGGTCCATTGTTGTCCTGGACCAACTGGCTGCTCGATGGCAAAGTCGGGAATCGGGTTGAAATCTTCGCCGGTCAGATCGGCCATCGCAGTTCGCTCCGAATCGCTGCATGTCGCCAATGCTTCTTCGCGAATGTTGGTCAAGTAGCCGGGATAGCTGGCGCCGCCGCTGGCTTTGGCGGCTGTATTGAGAAACGTAAAGTACTGTCGGCGGAGTTCTGGCGTCCAGCCGTTGCGAGAATTGCGTAGCGTAAATGCGATATCGATAGCTTCAGTTGGTGGCGGGTTCTTCGTAATTTGTTTCAACGTGTTCCCGTAGCGTGCATTCAACTTCTCAACGCCGCTCCATGTAACCGGTTTACTCTCGCCACGCTGGGCGATCAATTTCATCCCCTTCGTGGGTGCACTCGGGGCTCGCAGAAAAACCAGCAACCGTAGAAGTTCAAAATCAACATCTGCATTCTTTGAAGGTAGCGATTTGTCAAATGCGGCAATCATCTGCTCACGTTGCTGGTCGGATGGTACGCCCATTCTTTCCAGCACAAGTTCGTATGCTCGGAGTAGTCCCAGTTGCTGCGACACCGGAAGGCTTGCAAGTGGCAAATCATTCAAGCTGTTCAATAATCGTTCGCGATGATGGGCCGATCCCTTTCGCGCGAGTGCTACCGCTGACGTGATGCGGGCCTGCGAATTGGTCTCGGAATAGGCTCTCTCAGACCATGAGTTGACCGGTTGTGATTCGATGGCGATCCGCGCGGCGTAACGCAGAAAGCGGTCGTTGCTGGAGAGATGTGGCCAAGTCAAGTCCACCGCAGAAGAATCCACGACACCATGAAACGCTTCCAATTGCCGCCGCGTTTTTGCGGCGTCCGACAATGGCGAGATCGAAGCTGGATCTGTGGACGCTTTCCCCGTATAGACTACGCGAATCAATTCCGAATCTGTGCCTCGGCCACCGGTCGAAAAGTACAAAGCACCATCCAAGCCCACGACCGCATCGGTAACTGGTAGTGCCGGCCCCGATATGAAGTCTTCGGCTTCAGTCGTGTAGCCCGAACCGTTGGACGTTAGATGAATTGCCAGAATACGTCCGTAAGTCCAGTCGAGCGCAAAAATCGCGTGTTGGTACTTCGCAGGAAACTTTGCACCGCGTCCGCTGACCACTCCGGTTGGTGAACCCGGACCAATGTTGACCAACGGCGGTAAGCTGTCTTCGTAGTACTCTCTCCACTTGCCTGAACCGCTGCGCCATCCGTAGTCGCCGCCACTGACGACGTGACAAATCCGTGTCGGTCGATACCATGGCAACCCGAGATCCCACTCCATATCGGCATCGTAAGTGAACACATCGCCGTGCGCATTCAATGCTAAGTCGTACTCGTTACGAAACCCGGTGCAGTACAAGTCGTGTGTTTTAGTTACAGGATCGAACCGAGTGACCCAGCCTCCGGGAGCAAGAATGCCAGCAGCGTGGCCGCGCGGGTCCCATTGTCGCGGCAAGAACAAGTCTTCCTTCAACGATGGATTGCGGCGTCGCACGATCGAGTCAGCTGCGGGCAGTGGTGTTTGATTTCCAGACACGGCGTAGAGCCGTTCGCTATCTTCGGTGTCAACCAAGGCGTGATTACCATGTTCGCCTTTGCCAAAATACGCCGTCAGTAGCTCTGCTTGATCCAACAAATCGTCACCGTCCGAATCCGTCACACGAAACATGCCTTGGCCGGTAATCGATGCATACAGACAGCCTGACTTCCACTGCAATCCCTGCGCGCTCGAAAGCTCCACGGGCATTTTCTCCACACTCGGCGACCCGTCCGAAGCAACCGTGACACGAAACAGTCCCTTATCGCCTTGATCCGACGCGATCAATCGTCCCTTGTCGTCGATGGTCATGGAAACCCATGAGCCTTGAGTCACTTTTGGTACTGAGTACACCGTTTCGACCTTGAACCCCTTGGCGACGCTCAAGCCGCGAATATCAGTCGCACGGTTTCTAGAGCCGCCAACATCTTCAACCGGAGTCGCCGCATCTTTAGGCTCATTCTTTTGCTTCCTGCCTGTGGTCGACGTTGCAGCAAATTGCTCTAGCATCTGCTCGCCGTCGTTTGCATCCAACCGACGCAATTTTAAGTCTTTGAATTCGACACGCATCGGCGGTCCCTTATGCAATTGCAATCCGAGCTTGCCGCTGGACATCGCGTCAGGGTGATGTTCAGCGACATCGATGGTCGTGACTCCGTCGACTTGATGAATCAGTCGACTGCCGACCGCAATGATGCGGACGTCGTTCCACCGCCAGTCAGTAAATGTTTCGTCGTTACCGACCTTACCGACTTGCTTCACTGATCCGTTTGCATCGATCTCAACCTTCTGCCCACGCGTCGCAATCTTGCCTCGAGTTCCGTATTTCTCGCCGTACAGCATGCCAAAGAATTGTTTGCTCGGGTGCAAATCCATTTGGTAGCCCATCAACACAAAGTTCGGCTCGTCGATGAGTTGGCTGCGGTACTGCACGCCTGAGTTATTTCCCTTGAATCGCACCTTCGCCGTGAATTCGAAATCCGCAACATCGCCGCCCTGCCAAACCAAGAACGTGTTCGCTTCGATTATGTTTTCGCGAGTAGTTTCACCAACGATCGCGCCGTCCTGAACACTCCAAAAGCTTTCCCGTCCTTTCCAGTCCGATAGGTCTTGGCCGTTAAAGAGCGTTTCATAATCAGCCGCCGGTGCGAACGGCACTGCGATCAACGCGGTGAGTGCGAATATAAGGATGGATCGCTTCATTTCTCAGTTCTCTGTTTGTTAGAAATCAATACTAATTCTGTGTGACATGAAGGACGACAGGAGCATCGCCCCAATCATCGGGTGGATGAATCGTCGATCGACCTTTCTCAATTGGTCCTGCGGGGGTTCGTTCACCGCTTAAAGGATTGAACCACTGGCCGGATAGCGTGGCGGGTTTGTCGGCAATATTTAGGGTGAATGATTGAGGCTTGCTTTGGTAGGCAACGTACTCTCGACCTGGATTCGCGAGGCAATACCCAACACTAACTAAGTGATCCGATGGTTCGAGTTTCCAATACTCGGTCCTGTGCCAAAAATCACCGAAGTGCTTCATGTAGACGTAGCCCTGAGGCAGGTCGAGCGGACGAATGACGTCCCAAGCCGTATAGGTGTAGTAGTAACCGGTGTAGCCGCCCGCCATCGCAATTTCCCAGAGCGTGCGGATGGTGGCCTCGGCGGTCGACGCCCCACCAAAGGTCTTGTCGTTCAGGCCTCCTGGACCGCACTCGTAGTCGGATTCGAAATTGGCCACGGGCCATTCCCTACGTTGGCGTTGAGCGAGAACCTTATCGTGGTTTGTCCCGACTCGATTGGAGTTCTTGCTTTTCTTGGTCGAGTTCCCGTGGTGCTGGTCGGTACGGAAGTCGGTTAGCCTGTCGTATGCACCGCTGTCGTTGGCCGCGTCATCGTCGTGGACAGTTATGAGGTGGTCGTAAGAGTCATAATCGCGAATGAATTTCAGCCAATGCTGTTTGTAGGTGAGGTCTTGCTCCTTGTGAGCTTCTTTGGAAAAGTCCCAAATGACATTCGGATACGCGGAGTAGCGAGCAATCATCCAACGAAAAAATATTTCCTCGTCCGGGCTGCCTTTCTCAGGCCACGTGACAGACTTGTTGTAGACCTTGATCAAGATGTGCGTCTGGATGCCTCGCTCCATCATTGCCGTCATCACACGATCGTAGTGCTGCCAATAATCGAGATTCATCCGCGAATGAACGGGGGACTCGTTGTTGCCATCCCACGGATAGAGTCTTGGTGGACCGTAGTCGTCAGGACCACTCTTGCCCTTCCGCCAATTGGTGTCGTGCGCATAGGAGTTGATAATGACGTAGTTGAATCCGTGGCGAGTGAGCAAATCGAGCGATTGTTTGACCGTCGGTATGCTGGGATCATTCATATCAAGCGCCCACAACCAATCGTACTCGTAGGCTTGCATGAAAAATCGCGTACCGTCAGCAAAGACGAAATGGTGCGGATGATCGACGTCAACCTTCAAGATGCCGTTAATATTCGGATTTAGATTCTTGACGCACGAGAACGCAACTTTCTTTCCGTTGAATTCCGGGACATCCGAAGTCGTGGTCAGTGTCCATTCGCCTTCGGACGTGGGTGCGACACGGATCTTCCACGTTCCGCGTCCATCGTAGAAACCTGGGATCGTAAATGATGTTCCGTCGGGTCTACTCACCAATGCGGTCAGCTGAATCTCAAACGGATTCTCACTTTCGGCTTCGGCCGTGAAGGTAAAATCATGCGGCTGCCAACAAGCGACGGATACGGTTTCGTTAGCGATTGCCGACTCAGGGGCGACACCACACAGCAAGAACATCCCGACCAACAAATGAATCGATGCTGAGCGAATACGGCGAATGCAATCGGGGGTCGTCATCTCTTATGTCCGTTGCTTGTTTTTCGTTGATTTTGGTTCATTTGACTCTTCATTCTGTCTGTTCTTGGTCCGTCATCGGTGGTTGTTATTCGATTAATCACGATCTACGAACAATTACCAGCCAATCGGACGTCTCGTCATGGGGAGGCATTCCCAATGATCGCTTCGAACCTCCCTTGACAGTGTTAACTGTTCCAGATTGCAAATTGCCGCCGGTACGGGGATTAAACCATCTCACTTCAAACATTTCGTCGACGTCGCTTAAATCTAAATTGCTTGTCCCTCCGTCGGGTAGATAGATCAGGTAAGTCGTTCCAACATTTGCGAAACAGTACCGCGAGTTGTCGTTCTTTGGATTGCCTACCAAAGCGTTCGCATTGCTCATTTCCCAGAAGGCAATCTGCTCGTTTACAAACAGTTCGTGAGCGTACCGTGCGTAGTCCCAAGTCCGATCTCGACTGCGGTAGTCCTCACAATTCAGATCGTTTTGCGGATGCTTGGTCCCAAAGAAATACTCAACGCCCGCTCCTCCCGCCATCAAGGTCGCCCACAGAGCGTATTTTCGTATTTGGTCGATCGTTGGACCTACCTTTTGCTGGTAACCACCGAAACCAGGATCCGGGGGCGTGCCCGTCACGCCGAGATCCTGTTCATCATTCGCGACAACCCACGGCTTGCACGATTTGTTGGACTCTGTGACCCAGTGCAGCACATAACGATGCGTTTCCATCACGTCACGCGTTTGAATCGAGGCACCGGTCAGTTCAGATTGTGAACCCAAAAGAAAGGGATAGACTTTCAAGTGAGTCGGCCAGGCGGGAGCCGTGTGCGTAACAATGAGGTGGTGATAGGGATCGATCGCTGCGATGTAGCCAGCCATGTCGCGCTGTTGTTGAATTGTTTGGGTGTTTTCTTCGCCCAGATTCCAGTTCAATGCCAGCAGATGCGAATACCGCGAGATCATTTCTCGCAGATAGAGCTTTCGTTCGGGGCCAAGTTCGCCCGCGTCCATTGACACGTTGTCGGAATCCCGAGCGCCGGAGTTTTCGTGTTCGCTGAGCTTGAAATGCAAGTACATCCCTTGCTGTTGCCCATGCGCGAAGACAATTCCCCACTGGTCAAGTTTGGAACAGTCATAACGCAATTTGTCATCGCGATCGACGAAGGGCCAAACGTTGTCTCCGTCACCACCGGCGTTGTAGGTTAAGAACGAAAAGACATTCATGCCTTTCGATGAAAGGTAATTGATCGCACCGACGAGTCCTCTGCCTTTGCCGTCTTTCCAAGTCGCATCCCCAACTCTCCAATCTCGCACGTGCGGCTGCCACGTCTTGAGGGGGCCGCGTTTCGCATTACGAGTTTCCGTGTTATCGAAATCGACATACGCAAGAAGTGTCTCTGGTGCATCGGCACCGAACTTTAAAAAGTATTCTTTCGAACCCGCGAATCGTAGATAATGTCTTCCGACATACTCCAAGCGTCCGTGGGCTCTGAGATCGCGTCCGGCTTTGTCACTCGAATCCGTTTGGAAATGGCCAACTACGCCGTCAAACGGCTTGATTGTTTCACCGTTACCTTCGATCGCAACTTGCTTGCCACGTTGGAACGAGACTTTGTAATTCCACACTCCCGTCTTGTCAGGCGAAAGGTGAGCCCGCCATTTATTACCGGAGTCGGCACTAGTCTCCGCAGCGTTTCCATCGGCAGCAAAGTAACCCGGTACCGTGTACGATGGCTCGCCGGTTTCATGCGTGAATGTGACGTTCATCGCATAGTCCGTGAACGGATTCGTTTGAGTGTCGAGTTCGCTAGCTTGCGGCCCTTCGAGCGTCAACGTCACTGCATGCCACTGCTTCAACTCGCCGCTGACAACAATCTGAACTTCCGCAAAAGCTGTGGAACAACAAGTTTTGCCGAGAAGCAACACAACCAGGAATGTGTGCCGGTCTATGTGCCATGATTTATTCTGCATTTTTAGGCTCCTTTTTGCACATCTATCGTAATGATCGCTTTTCTTCGTCACACAACAATCGCAGCTCGGATAGTCGCTGTTTGTGCTCATCGAGCATCGCCAGATTCTTCTGTTCCAGTGGATCAGTCTCCAAGTCAAACAGTTGTTCATACACGGGCACCGTATCGTGATAGCGAATGTATTTCCATCGTTGCTCGCGAATACCCTCTGATCTCGGAATTGGCGATCTTGGCGGGTCGGTCTGGTACGTGTGCTCGTAAAAATAATGCCCTCGCCAAGGCACTGTTTCCTGCTTAAGGATGGGTGCAGTCGGCTTGGTAGCAGGCTGTCCTGCGGCGAGATCACAGATTGCTATTGGATGAAAATGGCGTCCGTGTCCTAATGAATGTTTTTGGTTTCGCGGCCAAACAACTCACTCGGAACGGACGCCATGCAAAAGC
>JBGSIA010000226.1:0-165221 GCA_041751935.1 Pirellulaceae bacterium
ATCTGTTACAGCTTACCGTGGACCCGATTCTCGCTGACGTTAAGTCAACGATGAACGTAACTGGTATCGGAGCACTTCAATCTACCAAGCTGGCTTTACCCTGTATGAGAGAACAACTCAACACGGTTAGAATGTGGGGACTGCTCACTTATCCTCTGCCGCTCAATGATGGACGCGAGTCATGCCTTTTATCGATATCAAAAGCTGGCCATCGCTAGAAGTTTTGCCGGGTTGTCGCCTGAGAACGCCGTATGGAGTGAACTTGATGCTGTCTTATCTAGAGATGGACAAAGGAGCCGTCATTCCACTGCACGACCATCCTCACGAACAGGGAGGCATGCTGATCGAAGGCAGATTAGAATTCACGCTTGGTGAAGAAACTCGTGTCGTTGAAGCGGGTGCTATGTTTTTGATTCCGCCGAATGTGCCGCACCGAGTACATGCTCTCGAAGCCTCAATCGTATTGGATGTCTTCTCGCCAATTCGCGAAGATTACGCAGAGAAGTACAACAAGTATATTCCCACGCAATGACGTCGTTAACGAACCGTCGCATCGAAGTCTATCGAGCTAATGACGCTGGCTGTCTCAAGAATGCACCCGTAAGCGGGACTCGATCGACGATACCACTCATGTATCGGCCGCAAACGTGTCGTTCGAAAATCGGCGTCGAAGCATACCGCGATCACCCCCGCGTGATATAGTTTTCCGCATGCCATCTGAACAGCCATCGCCATTTTCTCCAACACGCGAAACCATCAGGGGAACGGATCTTGTCGAGCCCAAGGCAATTATCGAGCCTCAGGCTTCTGCGAAACGATTTCGTCCACGCAAACTTTTACCGATCGTTCTCTTCATTGCCACCGGCCTCAGCACGTACCTGACAGGCGGCCTAGCTTTTTCCATGGCGCTGCTGTTTACCTTATTGGCCCACGAGCTGGGGCATTATCTTCAAGCTCGTCGGTATGGCGTGCCAGCCAGCCTGCCTTACTTTATTCCCATGCCACTCAGTCCCATTGGCACGATGGGAGCCGTAATCTTGATGTCGCCCGGGATGGGCAACCGTCGGACATTGTTTGACATTGGAATTACCGGACCACTTGTCGGGCTCGTGCCCGCTTTGCTGTTCTGCGTTCTCGGTCTGCAGTGGTCGGAGGTCGTGGTAATTGCCGACAACCAAACGGGACTGATGCTGGGCGAGCCACTCTTGTTCAAACTGTTGGTCTACCTCTGTTTCGGTCCTTTGGTAGAGGGCCAGGACGTGATCCTGCACCCGGTCGCCTTCGCTGGCTGGGTCGGCATCTTCATTACGGCGCTGAACCTGTTTCCGATTGGTCAGCTCGATGGTGGGCATGTCCTTTACGCGTTGTTGCTTCAGCGGGCTCACAAGTTGGCGAAAGGTCTTCTGCTGGCTGCCGCGTTGGCGGTTGTTCTGGGGGGCTACTGGGGCTGGACGCTGATGCTGATCTTGCTGGTATGGATGGGGCCTGTGCATCCTCCAACCACGAACGATGATGTATCACTGGGAACTGGACGGATCGTTCTGGGTTGGGCCAGCTTGTTGTTCGTGCCGCTGGGATTTACTCCCATGCCTTTCTATTTGCCTACGTAATCGGAATCGCTTAAAGTTTGACAGACAAGAAACTACTGAGCTGCGAAAGCAAGCAATCCGTCGATTCACAGAACTTGTCTTGCAACTTGAATCTTCAAACCGCTGGACGGCAACGTGCACAGGTCGTGAACACTCATGCCGATTACGAGACTCAATGAAACTGCCGCTCAGCGTAAGATGTTCGGGCGTGGCCGTGTCCCGTTGTCGGCCGCAGGAGCGAGCATACTTGCCGCCTTACCGGTCACTGCGAGCGCGGGAGTATACTCTTGAGCCTGATTCTACTGTCCAACAAATGGCAGCAGATCGTCAATGATCCCATGCACACGGCTGTAGCCATCGACTGACTAAATTATCGTTTTCAGGGCTCCTCGTCCCCTTTGGTGCGGGAAAGAGACTCGAAGCCATATCGTAGAGCATCTTCATATTGGCGGTCGTAGCCGGGCGTGCCGACGGTCCCTCGCAAAACATCGTTCGGATAGACGTTCAGAAAATTGCAATTGATACGCTGTGCTGCGTGAATCACATCAAGCAACGAGCCAGTCGTTCCGCCCGATTGATGGACCAGCTCAAAGAATAGTGGGACCTCTTGTTTCCAAAGCACAAATCCTGCTGAACGCCCTCCAGCAATTTCCTGAAAGCTACTTCCTGCAAGGCCATTCTGACCGACCATGATTCCTTTGGCCGTGCAATAATCTCCAATAGTCACGGAGCGATCCGGTCCACGTAGCCCCCTACATTCAGCGTCACGAAGGGTGCAGTCTCTGGAAGGATACGTGCAGCAGCATCCACCCAGGCAAAAACGGTTTCCGGCCACAATCGATCGCTGTAAGTTCGACCGTCGCTAGCTGCGACCCTCACATAGGATGTCTTGTAGTCTGTGTTGCTTCGGTTGCCTGGACCGAACCGGAAAGGTTTGGTCTCCGCTCCAGAGGTTACATCAAAGAACAAAATATACGGTTCGCGTCCGTATCGTTTAGAAAGCCTCTCGAGGAACCGCCACGCATATTGCAGTTAGATTGGATCCCAAGGGAGCGGGATCTCGGTAGCGTTGGATGGCTGATAGGCGAACTTCGCTCCCTGATCCCAAACCCAGTGGGGTGTAGGCGTTTTATAGAAGGGGCGTGGCCGGTTTCCACTGGTGCACCACATGACACGGATATCGATCTTCTTGCCGCCATCGATCCAGGGCTTCATGCGAGCGTCGAGCCGACTCCAGTCGTACTCGCCATTGCGCTGTTCAACTTCACTCCAAATCACTTGGAACAAGGCCCCGCAGATATACGGATTGGCCGCCGCTGCTGCATTATCGGCAGAACCCTGCGGATCGTCCTTGGCATAGAACAAGAGCCCCGATGGCATCGATGACATAGGACGCAAACCCCACTTCGCTGCACCGGCGCCTCCCATCGAGAACCCTTCGATCATCCGGCCCTCACGGCTAGCAATTGTCCGGTAAGTGGTATCGATATGTGGGATCAACTCATTTATGGCAGGCGATCCACATTCCACTACTCTGGCCACGGCAGATCCAGCGCGGGATTCGGAGCGAGCCGAAGACTCCGAGCGCGTCCGAATAGCGGTCGCGGCATTGCCCGACGAGCATCGCCAAGTAATCGAGTTGCGATTCTTTGCTGACGCCAAACTCGATGACATCGCAGCGGCGCTGGATATTCCGCTGGGCACGGTTAAATCCCGTTTGCATAACGGTTTGGAAAAACTGCGACAACTGAACTTGGCCGTGAACCTTTTCTCGGCAACTGGGGAATCATCAGTGAGGCAACCATGAACGTACGAACAATGCCCTGTGAAATCCGTTTGGAAGCCATCAGCTTGCTGGCCGCTGAACCTGGTCCCAATGACGAGGAAGCCGCTGAAGAAAATCGCAAAGCTTAACTCCAGGCGTCCTTATCCTTTGCGGATGTTCAGAAAGCACTTCAACACATGCGTTCTATCTATGCAGAACTTCACAAAATTGCCGTACTCCCTCGCAATGAAAGAGCTGAGCGTAGTAAGTCTCTTGTCAAGCCCTTGGCGTCGGCGAGCAAGATGGAAACGTGTGAAGACGCGTTGCGATACATCTCCATGGTCAGGATGCCATTCGATTGGAACGATGTGTTCACTCGCGAGGAACGAATGCACGTTCGTCGCCCGTTGCTCGCACAGCCCGTCCGCGTTCAAGTAGATGGCGCGGAGGCTGTGCAGGAAATTCATGAAAAGAAGGTCGAGTACCGCAAGACTGCTACCGGTTTCGAACTGAGTTGCCTCGTCGGAGAGAAGCCCGAAGTGCTAACCGTCGGCAACAGCAAGTAATAAATCACGCAATCCAGCGGCGTCTATCGCTTCCAGCCGGGGAAGCCATGAACAAGTGCTGGGCGTTTGATTCACTGGTCGAAGAGGTTGTTAATTATAATTTTAAGCTTCTGGAAAAACAGGGCAGTTGGCGTTCTTTCAAGTTGGAAAGCACCTGTGAACTTAAATTCTATGCATTAACTTTCAACGGCGATTTTGGGTGTGCCTGGCATGTAAGAATGAAACCGCTCTCTTTTTCTTTGGAACTTAACGCGACTTCGACGTCCATCCGAACGCTCCCCTGCAGCAGTCTTACTTTGCATTGACCACAAATTCCAGAACGGCACTCCCAGGGAATTTCGACGCCAGCGATTTCTGCGGCTTCAAGCACTGAGGACCGCGAGGTCGATGTTGTCACGATGCGCGATTTCGGAAATTCGATCGTGTGATCGACGTCCACATCGGAAAACTGCGTCAGAAGATCGGGGACAACCCAAGCGAACCGACGTACATTCACACAGTGCGTGGAATTGGCTACCGTTTTGCCGATCCTCAGAGGTAGCCCAATGCATATTCCCCTACGGCTGATCTGGAAACTGCTGCTCATCAATGCGACGGGTTTGCTGGTCATGATGTGCCTCATCGAAATTTCCGTTCATTGGTTGGCTAGTACTTATTTCATGTCGCTGATGGAAAAGTACAACATCAATCCGACCGAAGTGCAATCGATGTTTTTGCAGTCGGTAGATCACTTTGTGTTGATCGCAGGCTCAACCGGTTTTGTGATTTCTTCCTTCTTAAGTATGTGGCTGAACTATCGCTTGTTAAAGCCTATTTCGCAAATCATGGATTCGGCGGCGAGAATACCTGAAGGAGACTACAGCCATCGAGTAACGATAAGAGGTTGCGGTGAGATTGGTGCCTTGTCGAGCGTTTTTAATGAAATGGCTGACAGTTTACAGCAAGCTGAAAAGTTTCGTAAGGATTTTGTCGTCGATGTGGCACATGAGCTGATAACTCCTCTCACGAAAATTCGCGGCTACATGGAAGGACTGAGAGATAAAGTGATCGAGCCTAGCCAAGAGGTGTTCGAGTCACTTTCTGAGGAGACTTTGCGATTAGTAAGGCTGGTTGAAGAGTTGCTTCAATTGGCGCGGGCGGATATGGCGAAAACCAACTTGCGAACAGCGCGAGTCGACTTATCTGAGATCGTAAAGCAGAACCTGCGATCATTTGAGCGTCGATTCTTGGAAAAACGACTTCATGTGGCTCAGACATTGCCTAGTATTTTGGTTGACGCCGACGAAGAAAAACTGACGCAAGTGCTGACAAATCTTTTCGAAAATGCCCTGCGTTACTCCCCAATTGGTGGAAGCGTGTTTGTTGAGATCCACCCTTTGCCGCACCGCGTTCGCTTCGAAATCGAAAATGACGCAAGCGGTCCAGAGCCGGGTGATTCGAATCTTCTTTTTGAGCGATTCCAGCGAGGTGATGCTTCGCGTTCTCGAGACTTTGGCGGAACGGGGCTAGGGCTGGCGATTGTCAAAGGACTTGTCGAAGCTCAACGTGGTATCGTCGGCAATCGCTTCGAGAATGGCAAAGCTAGGTTCTGGTTCGAGCTTCCATCGATCCAGTAGGGTTGAACCAGATCAGTATCCGTTCTATGTCGCGACATTCTTTATCGAATCGATGCACGAACCAACGGGAATGATGGATACTAAGGCAGCCAAGAGCAAGATGACGGAGCCTTCCATATTGATGGCCGCTGAAAAAGGCGATGATGGGTGACAAGTCCATGGTACCTTCGATGATGACCAAAGAGATGCTCATGCAAACCATGATGCACGACAAAAAGACCATGGCGATGATGAAGAAGGCTACCATTTCACTTGAGTCCGACAAGCATGCAATGATGGATGAAAGCAAGATGAAGATGGCTGACGCGACGATGGTTGCGGACAACAATGAGCTTCAGCTTCTAATTCAAGAGTTAGTCGCGCGGCATATGGCAGCGCAGAAGATCGCGATGACGAAAAAGCTTCCCACAGATCCCAAGATTATGATGCCAATGATGAACGAGGCATCGATGATGGAAAGTAAAAACGAGATGATGGCTGGTGATGCGATGACCATGATGATGGCTAGGGAATCTCTAATCAAAGCGCTCATGAAAGATCCCGAAGTGATGGCGATAGTTGAAAAGCAAGTCAAGAAAATGCGAGACTCTTCAATGACCAAGATGCTTGCCGACGAAAGCTTGATGACGAGGAGTGAATCGATGGCTAACGATCCCGCAATGACAAAGGCAGTTGTTAAGGACGTCATGGTGCGACACACGATGGATTCAGCGAAAATGAGGATGGGGAAGAAGAAATAGCGAGCTGCGATTAATTCCCGCTCAACAATTTGTGTATGTGAAATTCAGCAGTATCGCCGCGTCGTGCAGCGATTTTGTTTTGTTTGTTAACGAAAAACTTGGGTACGATAGATGGCTCCGCAAAGTCCAGGTACGAATGTTGTCGAAAACCACGTGCTTCAGTGCATGGAGATTTGGAGCGGCAGTAAATCGATCGAAAACATCGTTTCTTCGCCGGGAATAGATGGTTGGATCTATAGTCAACCGTATCTTGGGCAACCGTCAGGAGGAGATGTCCACTATCTGTCGCTGTGCGTCGGCGGAATCGTAACGCGGTTGGTATTGGCCGATGTCGCCGGCCATGGTCAGATTGTTGCATCGACCTCCAATACATTGCGAGGGCTGCTTCGTCGATTCATGAACGTCAAGCAACAAGATCGACTGGTTGCGGAAATCAACAGCGAATTTGCGAGGATTGACTCTGATGACGCGACGATCATTGCTTTAATCGTGTCCGGTAGGGTCACCGAAGCGTTCCTTGGTGTTTCGCCAATATATTCGGTCGGTTGCGGATGCAAAGACCGAGTTGGTCCACAATCAAAATTGTTTAGTTGTTGCATAGCTTCAATCACGGACGTTGGAGTCCGGTCGATCGGCCGCGACTGTCCATACGAAGCAAAAATCGTTGCCACAAAAATGTACGCGATGTTTTCCCAACCAAAATGAATTTGTCTAGCAGCGGACATCAGTGGTCAACTACAGCGTGGCGTGGGGTCGGTGAACGAGAAAAGACATTTCGTCATTTTGGCGTGCCACACGGACCGAATGTGATGACTTGCATGCGAACGTGTTAGTCTCTTGCGAAGGAGATTCGATCGCGGTCGTGGAACATCGTTTTTAGACGGTACACTGTGACTCGGACGTGTTGAACGACGCCAGTGTGGCGTGCTGTTCACTATCGCTCGCTCGATCGAGGACAGGAAACGTACCAATTGCTGCAGACGCTCAAGCAACACTTGCGGTCGCGGGAGCTGTGTATGTCATCGAGTCGTTGTCGGATGGGGTTAGCAGCGAAGGCGATTCTCCAAGCGGGGATTTAATATCGATATCGATCAGCTCAAGCGAACCATCGAAGTGTTCAACTAGCGCAGTTCCGTTCTCGACCCAGTCACCTAAGTTGATATACAGCACATCATCGGACTGGCTTAGCGTTGGGTAATGAATGTGTCCGCACGCCACGATATCGCAACCATTTTGACGGGCATAGTTAATGGCACGCTCCTCAAATCCGCTGACGAATTGCACCACCAACTTGACCTGTTGCTTTATGGCTTGGCTAATTCGACGGCGACGAAATCCAAGAACGCCCAGCAATCTATTGCACCAATGGTCAACACGCATAAGCAACTCGTAGCCCGCCCCACCTATCCAGGACAACCAAGGTGCATTTCGCTCGACCGTGTCGAATGTATCACCATGCAACACGAGCAATTTTCTTGAATCAGCGACCTCGTGGACAAATTCATTACTAATTGTGACAAGATCGTTACTTAGTAGAAAGCGACGTAGAAAATCATCGTGATTCCCTGGTGTCAGTCGTATTATCGTGCCATCATTTGCTAGCTCAAGCAGGCGAGCGAACAGCCTGTCGTAACTTTCCGGCCAATGCCACCGCCGCTTCAGGCACCATCCATCGACGATATCGCCTACGAGGTATAGGTAAGTGGGTGTGTGATCAACAAGCAAATCAAGTAGTCGGTCGACGCGAGCAAATCGGCTTCCAAGATGTATGTCACTTACAAAAAGACTACGAACTGGCTTTGTCGAAGATGAAGTGGAAACGACGTCTATAGGTATCGAAGACTTCACTCGCACCTCCTCAGTTCAATCGTCTTGGTCGACGGGCACATGACTCTCTAGTTGAAGATGATCGTACATCGCTGTGAAAATATGCTGATGTATGATGTGAATAGCCAGAGAAGCTGTGTTCCGTTTACCTCGTTACGCACGACGGCCCCGGTGCCTACCAGCCCGCCGACCGATTCATACTGGTGCGAATTCACAAGGAGAAAATCGCCCAGCGGGATGCTCATGAACTTTTCTCTAGCGGAACACAGACGACCAACCCGTCTGGACAAAGGATATCGACAATCGGGCCGCGGTCTTTGAGCACGCGGGCAACTGCTACCGATCGGGCGTCAGCTACATCGCGGGTTTGGAACGCTACATATGGTGCCAGATCATTCCGTCGGAAAATCTTGCGTTTGCGGGTCGGAAAGGAGAGATGCGGTTCGAAGGCGGCTTCGGCGTCTACGACGCCCCTGAACCTTGGGGCCCATGGACAACCGCGTACTTCACCAAGAATTGGGATGTCGGCCCCGGCAAGAGCAGCAGTTTACCTCCCAAATAGATCAGCGAGGATGGCAAGACGATGTGGCTGGTCTTCTCGGGCGACGATTCCTTTTCCGCGCGCCGTGCGAACGTAACGACCAGTGACTGATCACAACGTTCTGCGGAAAGTCTTTCCGGCTGTCTGACAACCGCGTTGCCAAGGTGCATTTTATGTTCCTAACCCCTGCCCAACGAATCGTTGCGATCATTGGAGAAGAAGGTAGGCAGACTTTTTTTGAGGAGTTGCAGGTCAGTTCCAGTGCTCCGGCGGCCAACGCGAATGGCGCGTAGTTGTTTCCGTATTCCGGCCAGGATCTGACGTTTCACTTCGTTCCGGTGCACTTTCAAAAAGTCAAGTTGCTTCCGTCGAGGTTGATTTCTCTGCGGCGGTTCAACGCCAGATGAACGCCGCAGTCGGGGACGAGTTTCGACGAACGCCAATGTGTTGAAGGTGAATTGATTTCCCTTGATCCGTCGGATTCGCAAGAAGCGGCACGTCGCAAGACCTCCAGCTTTGGCGCAGGACGGCCATTCTTGGCTGCAAATGCGGCGGCGTCAGGCAAGCGATCGCAAATTACAGTCGCTTCGAAAGCCGAATTTTACCATGCTGTTAACTCGGATGTTGCAATAAACTCGAATTTCGAGACGGATGAACAGCTATCATCCGCCTTGTTGCCAAACTCAAATCAACGACTGGTGAGCAGCGTTTCCTTGGTCGACGCCGTGATGGCGGAGACCACGATGGCGATTGAAGATCAGATTGATGCCGATCATTTTTCAGGTGGAGTAAACTCTTGTGATTGGATTGAGGTCGTTCGTTTACTTTCAAATGAATTTTGGAATCCAACATAACTGGGCTCACTCGATTTCAGTTGTCGAAAAAGGTCAAAGTTTGGCAGCTTTGGCTACGTCACTTTTAGAAACTTGTTTTCATGTGGAGTACTCCCTGCATGACATCACCTCCAGAATCTGCGTGGAATCGTTCCGTAACTCCACGTGAGACGCTTCGTTTGCGAGTTCTCCCACAATGGTAGTTGCTCGCGACGTTCACGATCATCAAGACCGACGCGGGCGCTGGCCGTTTACGACAACTCGCTGGGGGTTCGGTCGGCAGTATGATTCGCGGTTTGGTGCTCACCTGAATTCATTTCGCCGGTGTGCGAATTCAATCCACTGGCACAAATCACACTATTGCGCACGGATCCTAGCAGAAGTGCGAATTCCGATGATTTTCTTATACGTAGGTAAACATCATGAAAAAACTGAGCATGCGTCGACGACGCTTAATTGTGGAATTACTGGAACGGCGTCTGCTCTTGACTACACACGCGGTAACGCTTGCAGACGTAGATTTCCTTGGCGCGAGCGCCGCGGGTATCTCGGGCAACGCGTCGTCGTTCAGCGCTGATTCACAGCTGATCGCCTTCGAGAGCGACGCGGGTAATCTCACCGCCAACGACTTCAATGGTAGCCAAGATATTTTTGTTCGCGATGTGGTAACAGGCTTCACTAAGTTAGTGAGTGTATCGCTCGACGGCGTGAGCGCGTCGGGGCCCTCATTCAATCCGATTCTCAGCGCCGACGGGCGCTTTGTGTTGTTCGAGAGTGAGGCGAATAACCTCGTCCCAGGCGATAACAATGGAGCGATCCGCGATGTGTTCGTCCGGGACCTGCTGCTTGAAACCACGATGTTAGTGAGCATGAATACCACCGGCGGATCGGGTAACAATCATTCCGGTGTGGAGTTCATTAGCAACGACGGTCATCTGGTGGGTTTTCGCAGCAGCGCGTCGAATCTCGTCGCGATGCCAACGAACAATCAGCAAAATATTTATGTCCGTGATCTAGTCGCCGGTACCACTTTGCTTGTCAGCGTGAACTTCAACAACACCGCAGGCGGCAATAGCACAACCGGTGGAGTCAATCGTGCGGCTCTCAGCTCTGACAGTCGGTTTGTGGCCTTCCAATCAATTGCTACGGACCTCGTGACCAATGACAGCAACGGAATCTTTGCCGATGTGTTTCTTCGTGACTTGCAATTAAATACGACCTCGCTTGTCAGCATCAACGTCGCGGGTACAGGATCGGGAAACCATCAGTCGATCGCCCCCTTATTCGATCCCAGCGGACGACACATTGCATTCGTGAGTAAAGCACGCGACCTAGTGCCAGGGAATCCCTTCGCCGATCAAGTGTATCTGCGGGATACGTTGTTGAATTCAACCACGTTGGTCAGTGTCGACAATGCGTTTGATGGCGCAATACCTTTTCAATCGACGACGCCTTATCTCGCATTCAGCCCTGATGGACGATACCTGGCATACGAAGGACCTATTACAAGCGTCAACACGCAAATTTACGCCCGCGATTTGATCGGCCATTCAACGCTATTGATCAGTGCCAATCGCTTCAGTGACCAAACCGCCGATCATATATCCGATGGCAAGTCATTGCATCCTGTATTCAGTCCGGACGGAAATACAGTGTACTTTGCTAGTACGGCAACCATTTTGCTCGATGAAAATACGAATAACGTAAGTCAAATATACGCTCGCGATCTGACGACGAAGTCGACCACGCTGCTAAGCCGCCAGCTGGACGCGACCGCGGGCGATGGGGCGTCGACTGTGCCGATGCTTTCCAGCGGTGGCCAGTTGCTGACGTTCGAAAGTCAGTCAAACGATTTGGTCGCCAACGATAGTAACCGCTTGAAGGATTCGTTCGTGCTGGATATCGGCACAACTGCCATCGGCCTGATCTCGTCGCGTGACCCATCGCTGGTGCCGGAGTATACATCACGAACGACAACGACGGACCAGCGTCAGCCAACTGGCATGAGTAGTGACGGGCGTTTCGTCGTGTTCAATAGCGATGCACAAGACTTGGTTACCAACACCGTAGGCGGTAGAAATGCATATCGATACGACCGCCAGACACGAACGAACGAATTGGTCAGTGTCAATCCCGATGGCACAGGAAGCACCGCGGGATCGGGAGTCAATGGCTCAACCGTGATCAGCGCCAATGGCAGATTCGTTCTGTTCGGAAGCCAGAATTTGAACCCTGTGCCGGGCCTGCAGTACGCAGCAGGACTTCCCGGTGGTCCGCGAGCCCTTTTCGTTCGTGACATGGAACTCGGCACGACTCGAGTGATCAATCGCAACGCGGCTGGGGATGTGGCGGGTCTGGTTGGTGAAGCGTTCGCGCTCAGCCCCAGTGGCCGCTACGCTGCCTTCGCAACGAATCGATCGTTGCTCGCACAAGATACAAACCTCCACCGCGACGTTTACGTGTTCGACCTACAAACGGACACGCTCCATTTGGTGAGCGTGAATGAGGATGGTAACGGCGGCAACAATGATTCTTCGATTCTCGGCGCGACGGCAGTCGGAGAACCGCACAATATCTTCAGCGATGATGGACGTTTTTTGGTATTTAGCAGCCAAGCAACCGATTTGGTCGACGGTGTTGGTTCAATCAACAATGCCATCTATTTGCGCGACCTAGAAAGCGAAACGACCACGTTGGTTAGCGTTACCGACGACGGAATGCCTGCGACTGCGGTTGCCGAGTCGATTAGTGCTGATGGTTCGCGAGTTGCCTTCACGACCACGGTACAACTTAAGTCAGCCGACACGAACTCGCAATTCGACATCTACGTTCGTGACCTGGCAACATCGAGCACCATACTCGTCAGCGGCTCGCAACCGGCTGGCGGTTTCGCGCCGGGTATCAGCCGCGATGGTCAATCGGTCTTGTACACTGCTGCGTTCACGGGGACCAGCTTGCTGCATTACGACCTAGAGAATGAAACGACAACGACGATTCGAACGGGGACGGACCCCAACTATTTTGCACGGCTAAGTGCCAATGGACAATTCGTGAGCTTTCTGACGACGGCTGCGGACTTGGCTCCGCACGACACGAACAATGCCAGCGATGCGTTTTTGTACGACGTGCAAGCTCAGTCAACGATGTTGTTGAGCATCAATCAAGCTGGAACCGCAACAGGCAACCGCGGCGTCCCACAGGTGACGCCGCTGATCAATGAATTCGGAAGCCTTGTCGCCTTTTCCAGCGATTCCTTTGACTTGGTGGTCGGCGACGTGAATGGGCGGCGGGACGTGTTCACCGTGTCGCGGCCGACAGGCGGTGGCTCGTTGCGAGGCGAAGTGTTTGCCGATAACGACGGCAGCGGTGACCGCAACAATGATGAAGGTTTCCTTGTTGGCTGGCAGGTTTTCTTGGACGAAAACGGCGACAGCATGTACCAAGCCGACGAGACACAAGTGCTGACCGCCGCAGATGGCCGATTCGCTTTCAACGACCTCGAACCAGACGATTATACAATTGTCGCGGAGCTGCGTGATGGTTTCCTGCAAACCGCGCCGCTGACGATGCGCCATAACGTCTCGATTGTTGCCGATGAGATCATCAACAACCTGGATTTCGGTTTTCAACAGCAGTTCGTTGATCTCACCGTCGCCTCCGTTGACCTGCCACTCAGCGCCATCCAGGGCGAGACAGTTACAATCGATTGGTTCGTCGCAAACAATGGCGTCATTGATGCGGTGGGCAGTTGGCAAGACGGCGTCTATCTAAGCCGTGACACGCTGCTCGATACAGACGATATCTTGCTGGGCACTGCGTCGCATGTTGGCGGTCTCGCCATTGGCGATAACTATCAAGGAAGTTTATCGGTGACAATGCCAGCGGTTCTTCCTGGCAGTTATTTCGCGCTGGTGCAAACCGATCGCCGTCACCAAGTGCCACAGTCCAATCGGGCCGATGATATCCTTTCCTCCACCACAACGATCGACCTAGACGTACCCGAGTTGATCGAGGACGTCGACATAGCCGGTACGCTCCATGCGGAGAGTGAGCGTCAGTATTTCAAAATCACGCCGCCGGGTGATCGTTCGCTCTCGATCATGCTCGACAGTTTGGCGACGAGCGGCGCAACTTCTGTTTACATTAAGCGAGGGGCGCTACCCACACCGGGTGATTTTGATTTCCGTGGCCAAGCATTTGAGCCGGATGCCCAACTACTGGTGCCGAGGACCGTTCGCGACAGCACGTATTACATACTCGTCGAAGGCCAATTCGGCGATGCGGCGACCGCTGGCTTCACGCTTAGCGCTCACCTGCCCGGTATGATGATTGCGAACATCTCGCCAAATCGAGGCGGCAACACGGGGCGCGTCACCGTGCGCGTCGACGGCACCGGTTTAACACCGAATACGACCGTACAACTGTTTCAAGACCCGACGACCTTCGATGCCATCGAGATTGACTTCCGTGATCCGTCGCTGCTGTATGCGACGTTCGATCTGAACGGCGCTCCGACGGGCAGCTACAGCCTGTTCGTATTCGACGGTCCAGCCAACGATCTAGTGCTGGATCTGTTTGATGTCGTGCCTGCGGTCGAGAACCCGCTGACTATTACACTGACTGGACCAAGCAACTTTCGTCCGGGACGCCATACGCCTTTCTTCGTGGAGGTTACCAATACCGGAAACACGGATGCTATCGCGCCGGTTCTGCGAGTAAGTTCCGATCAAGCGACATTTCGCTTGTCTCAGCAAACCGGCGATGGTCAATCCACCCTGACGTTCTTGGCGGCCAGTGCGAACGGCCCTGCCGGTGTCCTCCGTCCGGGGCAGACCAGTCGCATGGTGATTTCTTTTCTTTCGAATCTGAACGAAGGCGGTGCCGCTGCTATCACCTTGGAACGTCCCAGTAACCTGGATGAAACGATCAATTGGGATGGCTTCAAGGAATCGTCGCGACCGGCGTTCGTGTCGACTGATGCTTGGAACATCCTTTATGAGAGGTTCACAGCCGCGGCTGGGTCGACCGTTGGCGAATACCATGGATTGCTTGCGGCCAATGCGAGCTACCTGAGCAACCTCGATGACTTGACATTCAACGCCACGAGCTTAGCTGACTTCGTCCTGCAGCAAGTTGACACGGCGATGCTCGGTCCAGCGCTAACCAGTCAACGAGATTTGGATTCCGATCTGCAGGAACTGTCGCTCGACTTTGCTCGTGTCCATCTACAATCGCTTGCGGGGCGTTACCGACTGGGGCCACTGGGATACAGTTGGGTCCACAATTGGGAAAATCGAATTGCCATCGATAGCGACGGAAATGTGGCGATCGAACGGGGCGGCTTTGTGCACTATTTCACTCGCCAGCCAAACGGTAGCTTTCAAGGCGAGGCCGGTGAAGTTGGAACACTTACATTGCAAGGCGACATTTATCATCTGCGTGAGCCTCATGGCACGACGACGACATTCCGTGACGATGGAAACTTCGAAACGATCGAAGACAGTAACGGCAATCGAATCAGCGGCGAGTACGACAGCAGTTCGCGACTCAGTATACTCTCGCATTCCAACGGTTCGGTGCTGAACTTCACCTACGATCCGACTAACGGTCGCTTGGCGCGTGTTACCCGCTCCGACGGAAGAACAGCCCAATATCAATACAACGTCGATGGTACTCAGCTTGTCAACGTTACAACCGACCAAGGAACACTCGCTTATGAATACACAACCAATTCAGATCCAGCTGCCTTAAATGCGTTGGTCACAAACACCGAAATCGATGGAACAAAAACATTTTATAGTTACGACAATCAAGGGCGATTGCTGACCAGACAACGTGAAGGTGCTGACCTAGTCACCATGTCATATGGCCCGCGGGCGAAAGTCACCTTCACGGACTCCAGCGGCGCAGTCACCGCAGCCTGGTTCAACGCCGCAGGACAACCCGAAGTGATCGTTGACGCTCAAGAAAACCGAATCGCCTACGACTACGACGCCCGAAACTATCTCACCGAAATTTCTGCCGCTGACGGCTCGTCATCGTCGCTCGATTTCTCCGGCGAAGGCAACCTCATCAGCTCGGTTAATCCGTTGGGCGGAAGATTGAATCTAGCTTATGAACCGGTGTATCAGCAATTGGCTTCGTTCCAAGATGCCAACGGAACACGCACGGCCTACGCGATTGATGCCGCTGGCAACTTGATCTCGGAGCACTATGAAGACGGGACGAGCAAGGAGTTCACATACGATTCGCAGGGAAATGTCGTGACCGCGACCAGTCGCCGTGGCGACATAATTCGCTACGAATATGACGACATCGGCCGCGTGCTGAGTATTGATGCAGCCGGAATTGACTCCAAAGCATACAGTTACGATGCGTTTGGGAACTTGCTGACAGCGACTGATGCCGGTGGCACGACCACGCTGGCTTATGACAGTGCTGGCCGTTTGACACGCATTGATAATCCCAACGGAAGGTTTTTAACCTACAATTATGATACTGCGGGGCGAGTGAACCGCGTTGACCAGAACGGCTTTGTGGTGAATTATTTTTATGACGCGCTGGGCAGATTGTCCGAATTGACGGATGCGAACGCGACAATGCTCGCACGGTACAGCTACGATGTCACAGGTAACGTCACCTCCAAAGAATTGGGAAATGGCACGTCGACCACCTATGAGTATAACTCGCTAGGTCAGCTCACGAGTCTTGTGAACTGGGCCCCCGACAGCACTGTCAATTCCCATTTTGATTACACCTACGATGCCGTTGGTCGTCGTACCGGCGTTACAACATCTGAGGGCACTACGACTTTCGCTTATGATTTGCAGGGGCAGCTTATCAAAGTCAATCTGCCTAGTGGCCGTTCGATCACTTATCGATATGACGCCAATGGCAATCGCGTCAAAGTCACCGATGACGGTGTCGAAACGTTCTACACATCTAATGAGCAGAACGAGTACACAAACGTTGGAGAAGCGACATTCTATTATGATGCAAGCGGCAACCTGAGTACTCGTGCGGACGCTGCTGGAACGACCACGTATACATTCAATTCTCAGGATCAACTTGTCAGCGTGAATGGTCCGGCGGGCACGTTCAGCTATGAGTACGACGTATTTGGGAATCGAACCGTCGAGGTGGCCAATGGCCGGCGACGTGAATTTCTAATCTCGCCTCTAAATGCCGGCACGGTCGTGGGTGAGTTTGACGCAGACGGGGGCGTCGTTGCTAATTACGCATTTGGATTGGGATTGGTCGGGCAATTCGACGAAACCAACCATTACTATTACGACTTCGACGCACTTGGATCGGCCACCGGTTTGACCGACGGCAGCGGCGAGTACGTAAACCGCTATTCTTATCTGCCGTTTGGCGAAACAACGGTCATCGATGAGAGTGTGGGGAATCCGTTTCGCTTTGTCGGTCAGCTTGGCGTCGTTGACCGCGGACACGGTTTGCTCGACATGCGGTTGCGGCACTATGACCCGTCCGTCGGCCAGTTTGTATCGAACGATCCATTGGAATTAGCCAGCGATGACAGCAACTTTCGCCGATATGTTGGCAACGATCCCGTGTCCTTCGTGGACCCGCTCGGACTTGCCGGCTTTCTCGCTGTGGGTAAATTCGATAACAGTCCGTTGAATCCCTTGGATATAGCCTTATGGGACGCAAATGTCTGTGTGGGACACTCCGAGTTTATCTTCGAGTCCGACGGAACTCATACCGGGTTTACTCGTCCTAGCGGCTCGCCGTTGTTTGGAGCGCCGGGTGGGTTTGCTCCGGTGGACCATGCCAACTACCAGTTGCTTTGGAAGTTTGAAGACGAGGCGCGATTGAGACGCGCTATCGAGACGATCGATAGAAGCGGCGACAAAACGTACAACTTGATTCCGGGCTTCGGTGCTGAGAATTGTCACTCGATTGCCAAGCAAGCCTTTTTCGAGTACTACGTTTCAATTTTGCGAGACCCGTTCACGATTATTATCCCAGCAGTGCTTGCTCGCGACCCCAACGACATCGTCGGGCCAGCGGGATTCGGTGAGGAGAATTTTACCACATCGGGACACGTTTTCCCGTATACGATTCGATTTGAAAACGATCCTGAACAGGCAACAGCGCCCGCGCAAGAAGTGTTTGTCACACAGCAGCTCGATAGCGACCTGGACTGGAGTACGTTTGAACTAGGAGACATTGGTTTCGGTTCATTCACCATCGATGTGCCCGATGGATTGAAGGAGTATCAAACGCGTGTCGAGTATCAGAACCAAGATGGCAGTCCGTTGCTCGTGGACGCGAGTGGGCGATTGGATTTGGTCAGCGGACTGGTCACCTGGACATTCCGATCGCTTGATCCTAATACCGGCGAATTGCCAAATGGAGCGTTTGATGGATTTTTGCCGGTGAACGACGCCAGCGGTCGCGGTGATGGGTTTATCAACTACTTGGTGTATCCCAAGACTGGACTTGCCACAGGCACGCCGATCGACGCCCAGGCATCGATCGTGTTCGATATCAACGCGCCGCTGGAGACCAATACATTCGTCAATACGATTGATGATGGCCCACCGACAAGCCGTGTGACTGATTTGCCGCAAGTGACCTCGTCGACGTTGTTCACCGTCTCTTGGTCCGGCAGTGATGACACGTCCGGCTCGGGCATCGCGTCATACGACGTATTTGTCTCGACCGATGGCGGTCCCTTCGAGCCGTTTGTGTTGCAAACGTCGGAGACTTCCGCGGAGTTTAGCGGCGTAGTGGGTCACAGTTACGGTTTCACTACCGTTGCGAGGGACAACGTCGGCAATGTCGAAACGACCAGGACGCAAGCCGATACCCAGACGGTTATTGACGTTGTCAGTTCGGGTCCCAAACTGCATACAGGAATTGTCAATGTCAGAACGTCCGTGTGGACAACGGTATCACTGCCGTCGAGCTACACGGACATGGTGGTTGTCACCACGCCTGTGACCGACCGTACGAATGCCTCCGTCACGACGCGAATCCGTAATGTCTCGGGAAACAGCTTCGAGATCATGCTGCAACACGCCGGCACGCTGGGTGGCTTGGGAAGTGTGACTTTGCCGGTGCACTTCACCGTAGTCGAAGCGGGGGCTTACACGTTGGCAGAGCACGGAGTGCAACTGGAAGCGATCAAGTACCTGTCCACCGTAACAGATCGGAAGAATTCCTATGTCGGAGAAAACCAAACACCCATACTTGTGAATAGTTACTCCCAGCCGGTAGTGGTGGGTCAAGTGATGAGCTTCAACGATCCTCAATGGTCAGCGTTCTGGTCGCGCGGCGGCTCGGAGAAAACTCCCATTAGCAGCGCCAACGTTTGGGTTGGAAAGCACGTTGGCTCGGACCAGATGACGTCACGCGCAGATGAAGTCATTGGCTACATCATCATCGAACAGGGCGATGGCAGAATCGGCGCCGGCAGCGGTAACGCATATAGCTATCATGCCATGCTGGGCGGTTATGCAATCGATGGCGTGTTCAACAATGGCGCCAGTTACCCGAATCCAATCGCCGGTACGACCTCGGCGGTAGCCAGTGTTAGTGGTTTTACCGGGCCCGATGGTGGCTGGGCGGTGCTCCACGGTGATATGCCGCTGACCAGCGCCATCAACTTGGCAGTCGAAGAGGACCAAGCTCAAGACGTTGAACGCGGTCATAACAACGAGCATGTGGCTTACATTGTTTTCAGGCAAGATTTGTCAAACAATACGCCGCCCTCTGCCCAGTCGCAGTCGGTCGGAACAGACGAAGACTTCGTACTGCCGATCATGCTGGCTGGAAATGATCCGGAAAATGATCCGTTGAGTTTCCTGATAGTAACGCCGCCAAGTCACGGCACGCTTGCGGGGACAGGAGCGAATCTGTCCTACACACCGGAATTGAATTTCAACGGCAATGATAGTTTTACATTCAAGGTCAACGATGGCCAACTCGACAGCAATATCGTGAGCGTTTCGATCGATGTGATACCGGTCAATGATCCACCGACCGCCGATTTGCAAGCAGTCCGCACTTCAACAGATACCGACGCATCGATCATTTTGTCGGGGGCAGATGTCGACGAAGACTCGCTGACGTTCATGGTGGTCGACCAACCAAGCTTTGGAAAACTCGTTGGAACCGTACCCAATCTGACCTACATGCCGCCATCGGGATTTGTTGGCGAGGACTCATTCACTTTCAAAACGAATGACGGGACCGTCGACAGTCCTTTGGCAACAGTCACTATCGATGTAACGGCAGCGAGCATCGGCCCCAAATTGCAAACGGGGATTGTCGAAGTGGCCACCGGTGCTTGGACCACTGTCACACTTGAAGAGTCTTACACCGAGATGGTCGTCGTCACGACGTTGAATACGGACAAGACCAATGCCTCTGTGGCGACAAGAGTTCGCGTCATTAACGACCATACGTTCGAAGTGATGTTGCAGCGTACAGGCACGTTGGGCGACACGGACCCCAGGCCGCTTCCGGTCCATTTCGTGGTTGCCGAAGCAGGTGTCTACAATGCCGCCGAACACGGTGTGAACATGGAAGTGGTGAAATTCAGCTCGAGCATCACGGACTACAAGAATTCGTTTGTAGGTCAAGACCAGACCGGTTTGTTGACTCACAGCTACAATAACCCGGTAGTCGTGGGTCAAGTGATGAGCTTCAATGATCCGGATTGGTCGACGTTTTGGACTCGCGGGACAACGAGTTTTGATCCGGTGAGCGACTCCGCAATCTGGGTTGGTAAACAAGTCGGATCGGACCCTGATACAACGCGCGAGCCGGAAGATCTCGGCTTCATTGTCATGGATGCCGGCACCGGCAGCATCGGCAACGTCGGTTTCAGTGCCCAGTTAGGCGCAAGCCAGATCGATGGTGTGTTCAATCTAGGCAGCAGCTATCCGCTCTCGTTGTCCAATCCGACATCCGCAGTTGCCAGTCCGAGCGGTATGCACGGGCCGGACGGCGGTTGGGCCGTGTTGTATGGAAAGGATCCGCTGATCGGTGGTATCTCGCTGGCGATCGAGGAGGACCAGACCCAGGACCTTGAACGCGGTCATGCCAACGAACATGTGGCATACATTTTGTTCGCACCATTAACGATGTTTAGCGGATTGCCGTTGCTGAGCGAACCTGCGCCAGTTCAGCGCGTACTGCAATCGACAACCGTATCGCTGAACATCGACGGCACTCAGCTTGCGGATGCTGCGGGCAACAATACGTTGATGTTCACCGGGGATGCCGGCGAGATTGACTTGAGCAATCCGGCTGCAGTGGTGCTAGGTTTTAACCGCATCGATTTGTCCGGAGAACCCAGCAACTCATTAACGCTCGATGCGGCGGCGGTTGCCCGATTGTCTGCGGTCACCAAATCGATCGATGTCGTGGTTGGTGAGGGTGATTGGTTGCACGTTCGGGATGCGGCGAATTGGCGAATGATCGATCCCGTCATTGTCAACGGCAAGTTTGTATTGGTGGCGAAGAACTTGCTCGGTGGTGAAACCATGCTTGCGGAGCTGACGGACGTATGGCGCAACTTCTTGCTCGCCGGTGACATCAACAACAGTGGTGACATCACGGCAGGTGACGCCCTGGAAATCGTTTACGAATTGAACCAGCGTTTATACTCGGACCCGGCAACCGGCTCACTCCGAGATCCGCAGAGCGTCATGCATTGGCCGGGAATGTACTTGGACCGCAGTGGCGATGATGCGGTCACGGCGCTGGACGCGTTGATGGTGATCAATGACCTGTATCAGCAAACCTTCAGTGCCAAGAGCGAGTCGAGCCCGCTGTTCTCGAAGGCAAACGCGTCGGAATCAGGCAACAGTGTACAGGCCGAGACATTGTTTTCATCAATCGTGCCGGACTCTTCGAAATCGCGTGACACCGCCGGATCGACAGCGGGCGTGAATGTCATTCGCCGCCTCGTTGAGGCGATTGCAGTCGACGAAAAACCGTCATCCGAACTTGATACCGTTGATGCATTGCTCGCTGACGAGGAATTTGTCACAGCGCTCCTGTCTTACTAAGTGCAATCGAACTCAGCAAGTATTAGTGAGTAAGGCCCGCGACCAGGAAAATGCTCTTAATGAACTGTTGGCGGCAAAAAAGGAACTCGAGAAGCTTGGAAAGCTGATTGACTTCACGCAGCCTGGATTCCGCGCCGTTGACGTTGGCTTCGAACTTGACTCGACAACGTTTCGTCGGCTGGTCGATATCAAACTCGAAATGGCAGCGAATCATGAGGCACAGACGAACAATACCCTGGTTTATTATTCTGCTGCACGTTTCGACCAACAAGAAACATCCAAACCTCATTTGGAGGGCGGTCCAGATGAGTGCTTCTTGATGCTCGGCTACGAGCCGTCCGTATTCCTCAATCACTTCTCCGATTGTCAACGCCGACCGACAAATCGTAGCGGAACGGTGGTTGAAGGGCCGATGGTTACGTTCCTTCGTTTGGGCACAACCGGTGCCCTGTCAACTAGCTCGAAGCGGAATTGTTTAAGAAGAGACCCGAGCACAATCGCGGTTTCAAAAGTCGCAAATGCGGCACCAATGCATCGCCGGTGTCCGCCACCGAAAGGCATGTACTGGAATGGAGAATAGCTTCGTTCCAAAAATCGCTCAGGACGAAATTGCTCGGGCTCCTGGTAGGTATCGGGATTGTAATGTGCCAATACGGTTGCTGGGGCCACAGCCACACCGGCGGGTAGTCGATACCTGTCCAATGTTAGTGGAGACTTCAGTTTACGAAGCGTCTCTGTTACAATCGGATGCACCCGAAGCGTCTCCTGCACGGTTGCTTTCAAGTAGGGAGCTGACGCAAGTTGGGTGGGCGAATTATTTTCAAGAGAATCGAGTTCTTGCATCAGCGATAAATATGCAGACGGATTGCGGTGAAGGTGGTACATCGCCCAAGTGAGCGTCAAAGCAGTTGTTTCGTGGCCAGCAAATAGAAACGTGAGTAGTTCTGCGTGGATATGCTCACGCGTGATCGGCTGACCATCCTCATAGGTGGCTGAGCACAGCAACGACAGGATGTCCTCTCCTGTATCATGGTTTCTCAGACGTGTCTCGATGGCTTGATCCAAATAATGCTTCAACTCGTGCTTTGCCTTGTTCCAACGATCCCAAGGTGAAATCCCAAAAAACGAAAAGTGGAACTTGCGTGAAAAGAATAGCAATGGCGAAGCGCTCGCAACCACATTCTGACTCGCCTGGATCAGTTGATTCACAAAGTTCGCATCGTTTCCGCCGAAAATCGTCCGCACGATAATTTCCAGAGAGATTTCCGTCATCATGCTCAATGTGTGGATTTCTCGCTGGCCTTGATATACTTCGAATTTCTCAAGCGAGCACTGCTGCATTCTCTCGCCATATGCCTTCATTCGATCGCCATGAAACATCGGCATAATAAGACGGCGCTCGCGGCGGTGCGACTCACCTTCTAAAGTTAACATTGAGCCGCATCCCATTAGTGGGTCAATAGTGGTTGATGCAAACGGTGCATAAATATTAGGGTCCTGTCCATGAATGACTCGAATCAGATCTTCACGTCCGGTGACCACAACAGGGCCGTTCAGCGCCCTGAGCAGAAACGGGTCGCCATACTTCTGAGCCCATCCCTCGAGAGCTGCGCGAGGGTCGCGAATGAGCTTCAATGTGGGAAACAGCGAGCCTCGCGGCCCTCTGGGCAATTGAACGAAGGTCTCAGTTGTTAAGGAATCGGCTGTCATGTTCGTTCCGAGAGGTTCACGCACGGATTTGAAGCTTTTTTGTGCTTTGCAGCGAAGGCAGCTTAATTTGTTTGATGAGTCTAGGACATGGCTGCACATGAATCGGACGATCCAGCGAGCACAATCGGCTTTGCAGCCGATGGCTCGATGGAAGTTTGTACTTGGCAAATCTACCGTTCAACCAACGCGACCTGCTGAACGGAAGGCATTGCGTCTTTCTGAGATTGCCGAACGTTATGCAACATTTTCCTCCATTATGCGCTAGTTGGCGTTCGAAGCGGCGTGGTGGTCGCAGCCGACTTCGCGGGCAATTTGTCGGTAAGACATCCCGTCAGCAATCACCAATTCGCGGATTCGAACATGGACATCGGCCGGTAGCCTCAACCTGGTATGTATAGGGTGTCGCCTACCCTGCTTGGCTAGCGAAACCGTTTGCTCAAGCTTGCTCTGCTTGAAGGCCCGTGACACGACTTTAGGCGAAGTACCTGGTTCAGTTGCAACGTCGACGAGACTCATGCCGTCGATGTCGACCATCAAGGCGACGGAAGCCATTTCATGAGTGCTCCCAGCCAAAACCATTTCCGCTGCGGATTTCGCGATTCTTTCGGCATTTGTGATCATCTGGATGTTATCCGATGCCACCTCTCCGATTGTCCATCTACGGCTAGAGAGGAACTCCCAAGAATCCATACTTGGACCATTCCGCTGACGAGCAATTTCCACAATCGTTCAAGGGCAAAGCCCGTGATCGGTTACCTCAAAAGAATCAAGATGAGTGGGTTGAGCCGAAATGTACCCCATCAAAATGGTTCGTTCTCTCGGCTATACTTTTCCCCATGACTACAAAATTTGGAATCATTGGAACGGGTCGTATCACGCGGCGACTGGTCGTGGACTTGCAATCGACGCCTGATGTCGAGGTGACGGCGATTGCCAGCCGTGACTCGAATCGCGCGCGTTGGTTTGCCGATCAGTATGGGATCGCGGCAGCAGTCACCTCCTACGCGGCGCTGCTCAACCGAGACGATGTCGATGCCGTGTACATCTCCCTGCCGCCATCGCTGCATGCCGAGTGGACAATTCTTGCGGCAAAACAAAACAAGCTCATCCTGTGTGAAAAACCGCTGGCGATGAATGTTGATGAAGTTTTGGAGCTGAACCAAACGTGCCTGGATCGTGGTGTTCGTTGGCTCGATGCGACCGCGTGGTTGCATCATGAGCGAACCGCAGCCATTCGCGATCTGCTTACCTCCAATCGGCTTGGCGAGTTAGGGCACGTCAGCACGGGAGTGTCGTTTTACCGTCCATTTCAAAATGACGACCATCGATTAGATCCATCGCTGGGTGGCGGATGTTTGCTGGACTTGGGATGGTACTGTGCCGGTCTGATTCGGTTTTCCTGTGGCGAATTGCCGACCAGTGTCTTTGCCGATTGTAAATTTGAAAGCGGAGTATCGATACGAATGACAGCGATGCTGTGGTTCGAAAGTGGCGTCACCGCAACCATTGCTTGTGGATTTGATACGGCAACACGGAAATGGTGCGAGATCGCGGGCTCTGCGGCGTCGCTGGTCTGTGACGATTTCACGCGACCTTGGGCGGACAAGCCCGCGCGATGCTGGATTCACGATGCCGCAGGACAGGTGGAGCAGTTGAATTTTAGTGGAAGCCAGGAACGATCGATGATTGCTCGCTTAATCAGTGACGAGCCACTGGAAGGTTTTTGGCAGCAGGCAATCGACACCCAGCGAATTCTCGATGCTTTGTCTCGCTCGATTGAGTCCAATTCTCGCGTGCAGGTGCAAGCATGAAAATGATCATGGCGATCATCCAGCCGACGAAGTTATCGACCGTCCGCGAAGCCCTGCTCGAAGCCGGCGTCGAGAGCATGACCGTTTGTGATGCGCTCGGGTATGGGCGCCAACGTGGACGAAAGGCAACTTTCCGTGGAACAGAGTACCGAGTGGACTTGCTTCGCAAAGTGGCTTTGGAGATCGTTGTTACCGACGAAGCACTGGAGCGAACGCTCGACCTACTTTGTCGTGTGGCACGAACCGGCAGCGAAGGTGAAATCGGCGATGGAAAAATCTTTGTGCTGCCACTGGCTGACATTAACGACATGGAGTTTTGATAGTTCGTCTGGGTAATGACAGCGAATCGGGCGACAGCTAAAACTTATCGCTTAGGGCATCAAACCAAATCATTACCAGGAACAACCCATGAGTCAGCGAATTGTAATGCGTACCGGCGAGGCACTTGTCGAAGGCGACGAGGAGTATTTGTGCGCCGAGCCGGAAATCGTCATCGGTGAATTGGATGGTCCAGTCGGTCAAGCCCTGGCAAACTTGCTTGGTGATCAAGTTAAGGGACACACACGCGTCTTTGCTATTCTGAATAGCGATGTTCAAGTACGTCCGGCGACGTTGATGGTCAGCAAAGTCACAGTCAGCGATTCACGGTACACAAACATCCTCATGGGAAGCGTGCAAGCTGGTATTGCCAACGGAGTTCTTGACGCCGTGAGGCAAGGCATTATCCCAAAGGATAAGGCGAACGAATGGGGCATCATTTACTCCATTTGGCTCGATCCCAGCGTGGTCAACATCGAAAAAGTCGACCATCAAAAGCTGTTCGACATCAACCGAGAAGCGACCGTGAAGGTAATTAAGAAGGCGCTGGCAAATGAACCTAGCATCGACTGGCTGTTAGAAAATCAGGATACTGTAAGTCACTTCTTCCATGACCTCGGCGTCGACGGAAAGCTGTAGGCCCCCTACTAGGCAATCAGCTATGGGCGACACCAATGTGTCAGACCCCTTTTTGGATACTACTTAAGTTGCTTCGCGGCGGTAAATGAGTCTTACATCTTCGTCAAAGCGATCGACGGAGACTATGCGAAGTTGTTCGCAATCCGCGAGTATCGAGACACCTTCGCCGCCGATGGGCCCTGGTGCCGCTATGCCGCCGAAACTCTTGCTTCCGATATAGACGTGGTACTCGTCGATTGATTGGGCATCATGAAATGAGCCCAGTAACTTACCGCCGCCTTCGAGCATCAGGTTGGTGAGTTTTGACTCACCCAGCAAGAGCAGCGACCGTGAAATGGTTTCACTCGGCGCAACAGTACTGCAATCAATCACGGCGACGCCCGCATCTCGTAGCGGCTGAAGCAGCGTTTCCGGTTGATTGCGTCTTAAGACAAGCGTTACCGGCACCTCAGTAGCAGTTCGAATCAATAGGGATTCATTGCCTGGCAACCGGTTGTCACAGTAAACAACACGTCGAGCAACGCGAGGGCCAGTTGGACGTGCGGTCAGCAGCGGATTGTCGGCTGAGACCGTTCCCATGCCGACGGCGATCGCGTCAACACGTCCGCGCAACCGATGAACTTCACGACGCGATGCCTCACATGTGATCCATTGACTTGCGCCTGTGCGAGTTGCAATCCGTCCATCGATCGTCATCGCCCATTTAGCGATCACCCATGGTTTTTTTGAGCATACAAGTTTCGTAAAGGGAGCGATCAGGTCCTTTGCTTCTGCCTGCAATATACCGACGTTGACGTCGATTCCCTGTTGCCGCAATTGCTGCAGCCCACCGCCGTCGACAAGTGGAAACGGATCGGACGTTGCCACGAAAACGCGAGTGATTCCTGCCTCGATGATCGCCTGGGTGCAAGGAGGCGTCTTCCCGTGATGACAGCAGGGTTCAAGCGTCACATAAGCTGTTGCACCGCGAAGTCTTGCAGGGTCTTCGACGCGGTGGATGGCGTTGATTTCTGCATGCGGCCCGCCAAAAAATTCGTGGTATCCTTCACCGACGAGTTCGCCTGACTGGACGATCGCACAACCGACCATGGGGTTCGGTTCGACTTGCCCTTCACCGAGTTTTGCGAGCGTCAAGGCCTTCCGCATCCAATGCTCATGACAGGCCGTCGAGTCGGCCGCGATAGTAGTTTCAGGATCAGTCACGACGATTATGCTTTTTCTGTTCGTGGAGGTATTGTTGTTATACCTCAGGCCGTTTGTATAACAACGAGTCCCGCAATACTCCGATCCTGCAGTTGCCAATTTATAACAACCCGATGAACGCTATCGGCCGCCTTGCGCCCTCGCCGACGGGTGCTCAGCATCTGGGAAACGCACGCACGTACCTGCTTGCGTTTTGGTCAGCTCAAGCGAGCGGCGCGAAACTGATTCTACGAATCGAGGATATTGATTCACCGCGTGTGAAACCTTGGGCGGCTGAGCAGGCCGTTGAGGACCTAAAATGGCTGGGGATATTCTGGAACGAAGGTCCTGACGTCGGTGGCCCACACGCACCGTACATACAAACACAGCGAGTGAAGTTGTACGCGATGGCGCTGCGCCAATTGATTGACAACGGTCACGTTTATCCGTGCGTTTGTACTCGTCGTGACATTGAAACAGCGGCATCAGCGCCGCATGCTGGTGACGAAGGTCCGATCTATCCTGGTACATGCAGTAAGTGGCAGGTGGGTGACCGATTGCCCGAGCAAGGAAATTACTGTTGGCGATTTCGCAGTCGTGATCAACCGCAAGTGTTTGTTGATCGTGTTGCGGGATCGCAGCGATGTATTCCCAAGGACGAACTCGGTGACTTTCCGATCACACGAAAAACGGGCGAAGCTGCGTACCAATTAGCCGTCGTTGTTGACGACGATGCCATGGGAGTGACGGAGGTCGTGCGCGGAGACGACTTGCTTGTCAGCACATTCCGACAGCTGGAACTTTACCAGGCACTCAATCTTCGCTCACCAAATTTCGCCCATGTGCCGCTGGTGGTGGGAACGGATGGGAGACGACTTGCGAAGCGACACGGCGACACACGGTTGAGCTTGTACCGTGAACAGGGAGTCGATTCGCGGAACATCGTGCGTTGGGCGGCCGCATCGGCGGGGCTGAGTATTGCTGAAGTGTCAACTTCCGACTCGCTGGAAACGATGCACGATAAATTTGCCGCACAGTTCAATTGGCAATTGCTGTCTCGCGAGGCAATCGTGATCGACTCCGAAGCGATCTCCTTTGGCGACTGATGAGATCGGTCAAAGGTGTCGAATAGAATTTGGTCGGGGAAAACAAAAAAACCGGTCAACTGAAATCCGAAGACTCAGTCGACCGGCTTTATGTTAGCTTCAATCGGTCGGCGGCAAATGCGGAGCCGCTGGGAGAAACGCGAAAGTCTTGGCGTGCTACTGCACTTGCCTTGTGTGACTTGGCGAACCCATAAAAATGATCCCTCTGCCGAAAAGAACGACCGAAGCTTGGTGAGGGACTTCTTCAAATCCCACACCTTGATTTTAGACTCGCATGGCGTGTCAGCAAGACTAGTTCGGCTCGATTGTTACGATGAATCAAGAGATTCTCGCAAGAGTCTTGCTTTTTTAATTCTAAGCCCGAGACAAAAACTCTCCAGTTCGCGTGTCCACCTTGATTCGCTCGCCCTCTTTGATGTATTCCGGTACCTGGACAATCAGATCCGTTTCGAGGGTTGCAGGCTTATTTCGTGAGGTTGCCGAGTTGCCTTTGACGCTTGGGTCGCACTGTTTAATTGTCAACTCGACACTTGCGGGCAGCTCCAATCCCACACATTCGTCGTTGTAAATCATTACGCGAATGCCTTCGAGCCCCTCGGTGATGTAGGGAAGTTGGTCCGTTGCATCCTCCAAGGCCAATTCATATTGCTGGAAGTTTTCCTGGTCCAATAGGAACACATGCGTCGCGTCGCTGTACATTAACTGCACTGGACGTTTGCCAAAGTCGGCCTCGTCTAGAGATTCTGTGCCTTTGAGTACAAAGTCGACCTTGTTTCGCGTGACGACGTTTCGTCCGCGAAACTTGTACAGCGTCGCTGCGCCACGGGCCGACGGTGATTGGACACTGAGTCCCTCGACGATCACCGGAGAGCCTTCAAAGACAACGACCGCGCCGGTTTTGATTTCTTTTGCCAACATGATGTTTTTACTTAACGCCACAACCATTCGCGAAAGCCCTCGACGACCAACGCTCGGTCATCGAGTCCTTTCCACAACAAGTAACTGCCGATTAGTACGGCAACCAAAAGCATCGCGATTCCAGGCCGCGGTGTCGATGCCGGAACCCGCCGTACTTCCTCGCGCATGGAAGATAACAATAACGACCAAAACTTGGGCGACAAATTGGTCTCAAATGCCGTCACCTGTGCCGGGTCCTGGCCTCGTATACCGTCAATTTTTAAATGGACATTCAGCTCCGGCAGTCGAACCATCAGCGCCTCGGGATCGGCGACTGCTGTGGCATCCAGTCGCCGCGTACTCTGCAGCAACGCATCCAATAACTGATCTGGCGAGCGACCGTAGATGACCAGCCGCTGCGGTCGAGTGAGAATATACAGCGATACGCACAGCGAATAAAGTACGGCCAACGGCAGCCACACCATGGGACCAAGCAATACGGCACTGGCCGCCGGAAAAAAGAGTTCTCCCGGTCCAACGGCAAGCATCCCAGCGACCGCAACCGCGAGGGCAGCCGTATCACGGCCGCCCGTGGTTACGAGCGCCACACCAGAAATTCGGATCACGCCCAGGGTCAGCATGTACGCGACCAGCGGTAGAAGCGCAAGCAGTAAAGTGAAGGTCGATTGCATGGACGTACGGAAAAGGATGCGACGCAAACGAGAGTTAGAGCATTTAACAAGCCGTTGGCAAGATGGCCATAGGCAAGACTAGTCCATTAACTGGTGCAAACGCAAGCTGCACGACCTGCCGGGATGGCCGCGCCCGTTCATTGTATTGGAGAATTCATGGCTGAGTCCGCGGGGATTCTGGCCAAATCGAGACCATCAGCTCAGTTTGGAATCTTCAACACCGACGTCTGGCTTGGCAGCAGGTACCGGCGCTGCGTGATCAGCGGTCTGGGACTTTGGCACAGGAACGGACAAAACCAAACTCACAATCGTCTGCCCGGCGACTGGCGTGAGGGGATCGCTAACGGTGTTGATTGAAATGCCGCGATCGTCTTGATAAACGCACATCAGTACGGCTTCGTCACCATATCGATCCGTAAAATCTCGGTACGTAAACGCGTCGCTTAGTTTCGTCGATTTGAACTTTGCCCCAGCCGCATGCAAATCGCGAAACTTGGTGAACGTCATGTCGGCGCGGAAGAGTTCACGGCCCATCAGGTTTCTAGTCATGCTGCGGTTGCCCCGGTCGCTCTTCGTCCTGCATGACAATTGGTACAACCGCGCGCTATCGAACGTTGTGCGGAACATCCGGACGGCGAGCGAATTGACCTCGTCGTTTGGCGTCAGTGCCAACAGTCGTCCCATACCCGTCAACGGAAGTTCCTCGCGAGCGTGTTCGTTGAGCACATTGGCACAGACCCCTTTGAGCCCACTCATTTTCGCCTGTGAAACTTTGTTGTAGTTCGTGTCGACGAGCAGCACGGGCACTCCGACAACTTGTATTTCCGCAGCAAAGTCGCGAACCCAAGCATCCGCACCAAGAATCAAAATTCCGTTGGGTGATTCGTCGGCAAGTCCCAACAGCCGTGCTAAAGGCGTTGCAGCAAGCCCGTAAACAGTAACCGTTCCCACAATCACCAAGAAGGTGACAGTCGCTAGCGAATCGGCGCCCACGTAATTGGCCAACAGTCCTTCCTGTTCCATTCGCAAGGCAAACACACTGCTAACAGCCGCCGCCACAATACCTCGTGGAGCCAATCCCGCGATAAAGGCTTGCTCGCGAAAATTCAAAGGACTACGCAACAGTGAAAGGTAAACCGACACTGGTCTTACGATCACAATCAGCGTGACTAAAAACACGATTCCCTGCCATCCAAGGCCAAACACATCGGACAAGTCGACACGCGATCCGAGAACAATGAACAGACAACCAATCAGTAGTGTCCGCAAGTTCTCTTTCAACTCAATGATATGCTCGACACCAAAATGTTTCTGGTTTGTTAACCAAATGCCAAGCACCGTAACGGTTATCAAGCCTGATTCATGTGCCGCAGTATTGCTCACCGCGAATAAGACTAACGTTGTCGCTAAAGCAGCAACGCCGTGTAAATGATCCGGAATCAAAAACCTACGAAAGGCTTGAGTAAATAATGCGCCGCCACTGACACCAAGTAGGACTCCCACGAGTACAGTCCAGGACAGAGTCTTCATCGCCGAGCCCAAGCTAATGTCGGCTCCATGCATCAAGACTTCTTCGAACATCAACACGGCGAGTACCGCGCCGACAGGATCGATGACGATCCCTTCCCACTTGAGTGTCGACGCAACGCGTCGGGACGGTCGAACCTGACGCAACAGTGGACCGATTACCGTTGGTCCGGTGACGACTAGGATCGCGCCCAACAGCAAGCTAATCCGCCAGTGAAATTCAAGAATGTAGTGAGCCGCGACGGTGGTAAGCAGCCAAGTCACCGCGGCCCCGAGCGTAACCAGCCTCAGCGCCGCACCGCCTGCCTCACGCAATTCGCCTAGCTTCAGTGACAATCCGCCTTCGAACATGATCACCGCGACACTGAGCGATACCAGCGGAAACAGTAATTTCGCTCCCGATGTTTCGTTGCCGCTGAGTTGAGTGGCTAAATAGCTATCCGGGGGAATCCAAATGCCCAGGAGAACGCCGAATATCAGCAACAGCAAAATACTTGGCAGCTTCGTCCGCCATGCAAGCCACTGGGCGGTGACACCGAGGGTCGGGACAAGCGCCAGATAAAGCAGCAGGTCCATACAAAAAACTCGGGGCTCGCAAGGTGAAGCTTCAAACTGTGAGAGGAATCACAATTTTGGTCCCAGAACGCCGGGGCGCATAGAGCTTAGCCGACGGCGTCGATTTTGCGGTGGTCCCAATTACCGAGAACTTCAGGCGAACGGGAGAATTTTGGCTCTAGGCAAGTGCGGTGCAAACGCACCTGCCGAACCAATCAATGCACAATTGCCAGCTCAACCAGGCAACCGGCGGCGATACCGCGGGGCCTCGCTAGCGGGCAGTTCGACGCAGTGCTCTTCTTGAAAACGACGTCGCTCGACCGGGTCCGCATAGTATTTCAACCAGGTCTCGTTGTCCTCGACACACCGCCATTCAAGGTACTTTCCAGGAACGTCGATTTTCTTCTCGCAGGCGGGCAGGATATCGCGATAGATGATTGTGTACAGCTCGCGATTGGACAAATGGTCAGTAAATCTCAGCACGATCCCCAATGAGAACAGTCGCTGGATCGTTTTCCCCAACACCCGCCGCAGCGACTCGTCGGAAAGCGAGTCGGGTGCAGGCAGCTCCATTTTGGGAGTGAACCATTCGGCTATCGGAAGCGCTGGAGCGCGTTCCCAGGCCAACATAGACGCCAAATACTCGTTCTCCGCACGAAGCGGCATACGGCTAATCGACGGGTCGTCAATTGAATCGTCGCGATACGGCTCTAACTCGTCTCGCAAGCGGGCGTTGGCCAACAACAGATCGACCTCATCGATTACCGGCTGGCTAGTCTCGCTCATATCCATCACTGCAAACACCTTTGGTGCAAACGCCACGTTTGGGTTCGGAAACATCCACGGTTTCGATCCTATCCGTTGCCCGGCTAGGCTCAATCATGTTTTGAGCAAAATTGGGGTACATCGGCGGAAATCGTTGGCTGCCTGCTCGTGGAATCGTTACGAGCGGAACGTTTTATCAGCCTCCCCGGTAAATGGCCGCATGGAGTTTGACCATTGCGTCGACAGTGAACGCGCTGGCGATCCGCTCTGCCGCAGCCTCACCCAACCGCCTCGCTTGCTCGGGATGTTGTAGCAAATCGTGTGTTTGACGAGCAAAATCGGCGGTATCGCCGAGTTTCACCAGCCTCCCGGTCTGGTTTGCCAGCACCAAATCACGGTTTCCGGCTATATCCGAAGCCACCACGGGCACGCCCGCCTGCATGGCCTCGATTACTGCGTTGCTTTGCCCTTCGTACTCGCTGCCGATCCAAAACACGTCGACGGCACCAAGCAACTCAGGCACGTCACTGCGAGCGCCGGCAAAACGCGCATGACGCGGGATCGTGACAGCGTCCCGGTGCCGCAGCAATTCATCTCGTTGAGGCCCGTCGCCAACGATCACCAACGTCGTATCGTCGCGCAGCGATCCCAGCAATTCTGCAGCCCAAATTAAATCTCGATACCGTTTTTGATGCCACAACCGCCCGACAGCCAAGATCAACTTTCGCCCTGGCTCTACCTCCAAACGGGAAAAAACTTCCTCGCGTGAAACCGCGGCTGCTGTGCGCGGCTCGATTGCATTCGGAATAATGCGAAACAAATCTGGCGAAATCCCGCGAGCAGCATAAAAATCGCGGACGCCGGTACTATTGGTCGTGATGCACTCGGTCCGTCGAGCAAGAACGCGGTCGATGACGCCATGAGCAGCGGTTTTCCAGGGATCGACGCTCCGTTCACTGGCAATGATCCGCGGCACGCCGGCAAGCGCCGCCGCAGCCCGACCAAAACTGTTCGCCGCAAACAACCAAGTGTGAACGATGTCGGGACGGATGCGTTGCAACTCACGTCGTAACCGAAACAGAGCGGTGGGGTCCGCCTTCCAGTGTTTACCAATCAGCGACACCGGAATCCCGCTTTGCCGCAGATCGTCGCTACGTGGTCCATCGCGAGTCAACAAAATTACGTGAACGTCGAACTCGTCGCGAGGCAGATGAGTTGCCAACAGCACGAGTTGTTTCTCAGCTCCTCCACGGTCCATGGTGGGGATCACCAAGGCGATACGTTGTGTCACGATGCGACCTCGATGTTCGTGCGTGATTGAGGATCGACGCGAGCCTCAACCAACTGGCGAACGATGGCGACGTGCTGGTCGATCATCGTCCGCTGCGGTCGCGAGCGAACAAGCAACTTTCTCAGCGCCGCCGCACCAGCACGCGATTGCGGCAGGTCGTCGATCACCTTGCGAACCGCTTGGCACAACGACTTGCCTTGACCGGCGGTGTACCAAGAAACCCCTGTTTCAAGCTCGGCGACAGCTCCTAAGAAACCTTCGATCGATGGCGTCCTCACAGCGACAATAGGTAACTCCGCCGATACCGCCGCTGGCAGAAAATGATCGATACCTTCATCGTCGGTTTGCAAGTAAACGTCGGCCGCGGTCACCAGATCCTCGGTATCCAAAAACGAACCGGGCATCGCGACCGAAGCGCGCACGCCATCGGATCTCAAACGTGAATACAGCGAGTCGCGGTTAGGGCCGTCACCGACAAACCAAACCCGCAAATTTGAATAGCGAGCGACCATCGTGCGCACGCAATCGACTACCAAATCCATTCCATTGCCTCGTATCATTCGTCCCATGCACAACATCACCGGTGCATGGATATCCGCCGACAGATCTCCATTGACTTCCGCCAGTACTTTTCGGGCGACAGATCGAGCCAATGGCGAGCGAGTCGTGCCAGGAGTGAACCCGCTATCAACCCGAAACACTTGATTCGCCGGGATTCCGCGAGCTAGCAGCGTCCGATGGTCGGAAGCATTTTTCGCCAAGCAAGCGTCGAACCGTTTGACTGCATTGAAGCTTCGCGCGCCCGAGCGTGACGAGTCCCACCACGACGCATCGCTGTGGGCTCCCCATCCGCTGACACGGACAAGTTTCGCGACAGAAGTTCCACGTGTGGCCTCGGCAATAGCAATCGTCTCCTCGCGAGCAGAGTCAACGTAGATCAAATCGTAACTCCGAGCGTGCTCGCGAAGCCAATGCGTCAAATGCCGTATGTAACGCCCCATGGACCAGTCACTGCGAGGTGCCGCTGCTGGTCGGTGGATAGTCAATTCCCGCAGTTTGAAGTTCTCTGGCCACGTGGACGCGTATCGAGGCGCAAGCACTTCGACGTCAATTCCCAGTCGCTGCATACCGCTAGCCAAACTCAACAACGCCGCTGCTGAATCGAATCCACCATGCGGCCAGAATCGACGGGTCGCAAACAGCACTCGCAACTTGTTGCTCACGATTGTGCTTCCATCGCAGTCGCTTCAATCTCCATCGGCTCCAGCACTGCCAAGTACGGCAAATTGCGGTACATATCCAGGTAATCCAGACCGTAACCGACCACGAACTCGTCCGGAATCTTGAAGGCGACAAAGTGTGGTCGCAGCTCCACGGTGTGGTCGCGTTGCTTGTGCAGGAGCACGCCCGTTCGTACGGACGTCGCCCGCATCTGTAACAGCATTTCGCTGAGTTTGGACAGTGTTTGACCAGTATCAAAAATGTCATCGACCAGTAGCACATCCCGGCCGGTCACGTCGATCGTCATGCTCGAATCGATCTTTAATTGGCCTGAGGATGTCCCGCCACGATAGCTTGACGCTTGAATCACACCGACCCGCTGGGGCATCGACAGCCGCCGAATCAGGTCCGCGAACAGCACCAGGGAACCGGTCATTACTGCGATCACGGTCAACGGTCGACCACCGTAAAAATCATCAATTTCACGGGCCAAACGCTCGACGCCTTCATGTAGCTGGGTCTCGTCCAGAAGCACACGCATGAACCAAGTCCGTCAGGTTAGGGAATTTGGGAAGCAATTGGCGACGAATCCAGTTTTACCGAATTGAACGATCGCAGTGAGCCGAAGCAAGGTAAGCATCGAAAATCCTTTTCGGGCATTATGAACCAACTCGGGCAAATCGATCAGACCACGAATGACGAATTCTCAACGATTGGCGACGGTCCGAGCTGCTTTGGAGCATTGGCTCAGTTGCCGTGATGCCGAACGCGATGAAAATCAGCAGGCGAAAAATGACTCGCATGAAACCCGCGGCAAGACAGAATCGCTGCTGATTCGCGGTGGATTCTACTGTGGTCGACGTTTCGATTTTGGCAGCCACCAGGCGATTTGGTTTTTGGAAGAGGACCAGATCAAGATTCACGACCAAGACGGGCGGATCCTATGCACCATGTCCAGCAACGAAATCGACCGCTGGGCCCGCACATCGGACGACTTTTCTTCACGTAGAGCAGCGTAATTCTCGAAGGATCAACGAGTTCTCGCAGTTCCGTTGTCTCGCAGCCGTCAACTGACAAACACGCCAAAACACTCGTTGTGGCTCGGGATTATTTGTCGCTGCTAGCCATCAAGGTTAACGATGTGCTAGCCTAAGTAAGCATCCGAAATGGGGTCTGCCCCTTCAAGAGGTTCAGACCCTTTTTCGGACTGACTCTATACCCGTTCTTAGAGACCGGTTCGTTTGCTGATTTATTCTCAATGCTCGCATTCGCCAACCGACTGAGCGACTTTTCGAAAATCACTCTCGTGGGCGCAATTTCGGTTTGCCTGGCAGTCCTTCCCGCGTGTCAGCGAGATCGGGATCCAGCGAACTCTATTCACGTTTCCAAAGACAAGGACGTGAACTCACCGTTACCAAAAACATTGGCGACCTCGGGCGACTCTGCCGAAGCGTTGTTTCTCAAGCGGGACTACGACAGCGCCGCGCGTCAAGTGCAGCGAGAGTTAATCGCTATGCCCAGTGACCCAGGGTTGACGTTGCTGGCAGCAAAGATCGAAGCGGCGCGAGGCAACACCCAGCTCGCTTTAGATATCACCGAATCGCTGACAGCACATCCAACACTTGCCAAAGAAGTCTCGATCCTTCGCTATTCGCAAAGTCAGCTCCTCGATAACGAAGATGAGGCCCAACGCTCATTGGAGCGATTGTGCCGCGATGAACCGAACAACCTGCAGTGGTTTCAGGAACTTTGGCAACTACTGAATCGGCGCGGCATGCGACATGAGGCATCGGCACTTGCCGATACATTGTGCCAAGCGGGGGCGGCTAACGATCAGCAAATGTTCTCGCTTATTCGACGAACCGACTCTTTTCCTGCGACACTGCGCGCCCAACAGCGGCCAGAGGAATTATTTTCTTCCGGTCTTGGTTTGGCACGATGGTACTTTACTCAAGGCCAGTATCCACAGGCGATCAGCGAACTAAAAGAGCAGCAAATACTTACCGCGGAGTTCATGCAGCGAAGCGACGCAAAAGCTGCGCTGGCATTGTATGGCCGGCTGCTTGCTGAGTCGCAATTATACGAACAGATGCCAAGCTGGCACGCTGCCTGTGACGAGACCGTGAGAATTTACGGTGACTATTGGGCGGCGATGGGTTCGTTTCTGATTGATCAAGGCAAGAGCGAGGCGGCTGCACGAGCCTTGCTTGAGGCGGTGTATCAGAATCCAACGGATCGTGTCTGTTTTCAGCGACTTGGTCGAGTTCTGGACGCGCTGGGAAGAGCTGACGATGCGATTTCGTTTCGCGCTGCCGGAATACTTATTTCGGAAACAGAAAGCCTGGAAAAAATACTTCGCAATCATCCGTCCGATCCTGAACGCCGTAACGCGATGGCGCAGAAACTGATGCAGTTGTATCGTCCGTTCGAGTCTTTGCAGTGGGCGCAATCGCGGCTTGCGCCAAATGATCTGCGAACTAAAACCATGATGCAACAACAGCGACAAAAACTTCAATCACACCCGTTAGCCAAAACAATGGCCTCCCAAGCGGCGCTGATGGAATTGGACCGCGATGCGTTTCAGCTCGGTGACGCGATTGAAACGGCCTTTGGTGCACTCGCTGCCGTGTCGGAGCGTGTGAGCGCTGCCCAGGCACTCGCGATTCCGCGATTGGTAAACGTCGCCCCGCAAGCAGGTCTCGACTTCCAGTGGTACGCCGACACCGATTTGACGTTGGACTCGATTGCGATTTACCAGTCCATCGGCGGTGGCGTTGCGGTACTCGACTACGACCGCGATGGTTGGCCCGATGTTTATTGTGCACAGGGTTCAGGCAAACCGCCGCAAGGTCGTAGTACTCGATCGAATCAATTGTTCCGAAACTTAGCAGGAAAATTTGTTGACGTGACGACTGGAGCATCCGCCGACGATTGGAATTATTCCTCAGGCCAAGCCGCCGGTGATGTCAATCAAGACGGTTTCGCCGACATCTTCGTCGGCAATTTAGGGCCGAACCGATTGCTGATCAATCAAGGCGACGGAACGTTCCGCGATGCAACGAAATCGCTTGGTAATCATGCGGATGCATTCACGACGTCGCTTGCCATTGCAGATCTCGACGGCGACGCGCTACCCGATCTCTTCGAGTGCAATTACATCGAGATGGAAGGCGGATTCACGCGGCCAAGAATCGGACCCGACGGACTGGAGGTGCAGACGTCGCCACTGGAGCACTTCGCCCAGTCCGATCGCTGGTTTCGAAACCAAGGTGATGCGACTTTCACCGAGAAAACGATTGACAGTGCAATAGCGCAACCCGGTACATCATTGGGCGTCCTGGTTGCCGACTTCGATGGTGATGGTGCTAATGAAGTTTTCGTGGGCAACGATGAGCGTCCCAACCATTTTTTGAAGTGTCAACCGGACGGCCAGTTTCGCAATTTCGCCGACCTACTTGGTTGTGCTTACGGGTTTTCAGGTGCTGCGACAGGCTGCATGGGCATCGCCGCGGGAGACTTCAATCGCGACGGTCGCTTGGACGTGCATGTGACGAATTTCCTGGACGAGCCCGCCAACTTGTACCTCCAAAGTCCGCACGGTGGTTTTCAAGATGCGGCTAAACGCTTTCGCATCGATATTGCCAGCCAACCGTATGTCGGGTTTGGTACAAAAGCAGTCGACTTGGACCGCAACGGATGGCTTGATCTAGCAGTCACCAACGGACATATTTTTGATATGCGACGTTTTGATTTGCCGTTTAAAATGCCACCACAATTACTGATTTCACAAGGCAATCAATTTGAACTTGCCCCGGTGCAAGACCCCTCTGGGTACTGGCAGAAAAATTATCTCGGTCGATCAATGAACCTCATTGACTTTGACCGCGACGGCGCCTTGGACCTGATCATCGGTCACCTGGATGCTCCTTTGGCACTGCTGCACAACGAAACAACCTCTTCAGGGAGCTGGCTTCAGTTCGAATTGGTAGGTGTCCACAGTGAGCGGGATGCAATTGGCGCAAAAATCACCGTCCTCACCGATCGAGGGGAGTGGCGACAATGGGTCTCAGCGGGCGACGGGTATTTGAGTTCGGATGAACGCGTGGTCGATTTCGGTCTGGACGACGCAAAAGCTGTGCTTTCAGTCCAAATCGACTGGCCCAGCGGCGGGCGGCAAAGATTTGCGGGTCCCCTGCTGGGCCGCCGCTATTTGGCGATAGAGAACAGTTCTCAATTGACCATGCAAAAAAACTCAGCCCACTAGCCCCCCACATAGTAGTAATGGTTGGGAATTTGACTGAAATTCGAGCTTAGGATTGAAACTATGCCTTGCAACAAACCTCAGTGTCGACAAGAATTCGCTAGTCGAATTTGGTTCAGTTAAAATTAGTGAGGTTCTTTATGAAAATGTATGCATTTAGTTTTTCGGTAGTCCTGGCCTGTTTCGCGTCCGGTTTGACCGGTTGTGGTGGCTCAGGTGAGTCTACCATAGTCCAGCCCGCTGCTGCGCCAGGTGGCGCATTGCCTCCGGAACAACAGCAGTCATACGAAGAGGCGATGAAAAACCAGCCTACGAAATAACGTAGTTTGGCCTCGAACGATCTTACGACGACAGATGTTTGGATACAGATGTTTGGATACGGATGTTGGGATATCGAGTAGCTGTGCAAAATCTCAAAGCATAGCGAGGACGCCAGAATCAGGTTCTACGGGCCTGCTTGACTTTTCTCGCGTTACTAATAAGTGAGTGACGGGGTTATTCGGTCACCCGAATTGTATTGTGTGCCTTGAAGCGGACTTATGGCGAATTATATCAGTCTCGTCCACTTTCCGATTTCAAGTCCAGTTTTTGATCTCAAAGTAGTTGTTCGTTTCAATTTCCTTTTCTTATAGGTGACTTCAATGTCGAAGAAAAAGTTTGGTTCTGAGGGGTTCACATTAGTGGAGCTGTTGGTGGTTATCGCCATCATCGGCGTTCTTGTAGGTTTGCTGCTTCCGGCAGTTCAAGCAGCTCGTGAAGCTGCCCGCCGAATGAGCTGCAGCAACAACTTCAAGCAAATTGGCTTGGCAATTCATAACTATCACGCTGCGTACGATGCGTTGCCAATTCACGGTACCGGCACAGGATTGAGCTACGCCCCGCCAATCAATAATTGGTGGGAAGATTCTGATACCACCAGTCAGAGCGAATTGAGCGCACTGGTCGGCCTAACACCTTTTATGGAACAGCAAGCGTTGTGGGAGCAAATCAGCAACCCAATGGTTGGTCGTGTTGACGGTGGTACAGGTGCACCAGGTGGTTCCGCGGCAAGTCGTTGGCCCGCGATGGGCCCGAGCCCAGAGGACAATCAATACATCCCTTGGATGACGGATATTCCAACGTTGCGATGTCCTAGCGACCCTGGAAAGGGTGCTCCGATGAGTGGTCGGACAAATTATGGTCCATGCACCGGCGATTCCTGTAACGAGATTCTGCAAAACGGCCCGTTCAATAACCAATTGGTTTTGCCAGCAAGTGAGAATTGGCGAGCAGAACAGTACCGTTCGGCCGCACGTGGTTTTTTTGGTATCCGCGTTCAAACACAGTTCCGCGATGTCCTTGATGGCTTGGCAAATACCATTTGCATGGGCGAGATCGCAACGGACTTAGGGGACAATGATAAGCGCACTACTCCATCGATGAATAACGGTGCGGACAAAGACGGTGCACCACCGAACCCGACAACAGTTGGCGGCAATCCCCAGGACTGCTTGCCGCAAGTCGACCCGGCTGCTCCTCAATTTTGGAACAGTACTGGTGGGCCTCCAACACTTTCCGGTGGTTGGAATACTCGTGGTGGCATTTGGGCTCACTTTCAAGTGAACTCGACACAGGTCAATACGATTCTTCCACCTAACCGAGAAGCGTGTATTCAAGGTCACCAGGACCATGCTGGGGTTGTTCCTCCAGCCAGCCGACACCAGGGCGGCGCGCACGTCTTGATGGGTGATGGTGCAGTGAAGTTCATTACCGATTCGATAGAAGCTGGCAATAGCAGTGCGCCAGTTGTCAGTCAGTTCTGGCAGAAAGGTAAGAAGAGCCCCTACGGTCTGTGGGGTTCTCTCGGAACAATCGCTTCGAAAGAAACTATCCAAGGCTTTTAGGTCCTAGCTAGTTTTCTGAAACCGAAACCGAATTCGAAATCCCGTCCATTTCTATGGGCGGGATTTTTATTTGCAGCAAAGATGATCCAAGGATGGGAACAGTTTAGCGATGGCTATACCGGTACTTCCATCCCTCGCGTTGTAAGCGAGTTTTAGTACCTATCCGAAAACCTTGCGCCGACGTTGGAAGCCGACGGTGTTTCTTCTGTTTTCGGATAGGTTCTTAGTATTTTCTGCAAGCGAACGGCAATTCATCTTGAATGAGGATGTACTCCGTATTGACGTCAAGTGATCCTAGCTCGTCGATACTACCGTCGGGCCATGCAACGGACACATTCTCGATGCGAGTGGAGTTGCCCACTCCAGCTCTGAGGATTCTCTCGTTACTGCACATGTACCCGTCACCGGAAAGACACCACAGTTTTCGCTGGCGACCGTTCACATGAAAGCGAACAATGGAGCCAACTGCATCGCGACTGGACCGAGTCCCGACTAGTTTAAAAGCAACGACGTTGTGCTTGCTTGGGCCATCGTTGAGCAACAATGAAATCGGCTCGATAGTATGCGTGATCAAAACGTCCGACCGTCCATCGGCGTTGACGTCTGCGGTCCACAGCGAACGTCCAGCATGGCGACGCGAAAAGTAACCGCCCCAGCTTTCTGAGTTCACAAGTCTATAGGTCCCTGTCGTATGCCGCCGAAATACTTGAGCTAGCTGTTCGTAGGGTGGTTCGTTGCGATTACTGAACTGGCCAATATGTCCGTTACTGACAATGATCTCATCAACGCCATCACAATCGATGTCGATCGCTTGAGTTCCGAATCCGACCATGTTCAACGTCGGTTGTATGAGATTCATTCGCGCCGTTGAGTCTCGCCAATACCCCGGCGATACTTGCTCATAAAAGATGTTGTATTCCCGTGAGAAGCCGGTTACATACAAGTCGAGATCGCCATCAACATCGAAATCACTGGCCGCAATTCCCATCGAACCTTGTGTTAACGTACGTTCGTCAACGGCGACGCCGCGTGCTACCGCACTTTCGATCCAACGCGTCGTGTCATCTTTTGCGACTGAGTAATAGTCATTTGCCGAAATATCGTTGGCAATAAAAACGGCCAAATTCGAGCCATCCAACGCGCCGGCTACTATTCCGAGACCGCGACGCGGCAACGTTGAATTCGCCCACTGACTTGTAACGTCAACAAACTCTCCGTCACCAGTAGAAAAATAAAAGCAGTCGCTCTCGGCGGGAAATTGCAGCGGATAGCATGGCCCCAGATTGCCTTGAGAGTCAGTGCACGGTTGGTCAAGATCCTCGACGATCTCACAATAGTTGGACATTACAAGATCTGAAAAACCATCCCGATTTGCATCCAAGAAGGCGGCACTGGTCGTCCAACGCTCTGCAGTTCCTTCGTTCAGACAATCACTTCGATCGACGAACGTGCCATCGCCACGATTGCAAAATAGTCGATTTCTTCCCAGGTTTGAAAAAAACAAATCAGAAAAGCCATCTTCGTTATAGTCTCCCACGGCAACACCTTGCCCAAATCCGCGATCAACAACCCCAGCATTTTCTGTCACTGGAATGAAATGATTTCCAAGATTTCGCAGCAGTTGGTTGGGCATCGAATCCAATGCGTGCATGGAGCCTCCGGCTCCCATAACAATCGTGTCTGCAAATCCATCCATGTCAAAGTCGATTGCTCCACCGCCCACACCAGTTGAACGAATCAACGCTGCTAACCGAGGATCCGAAGGATTACTATTTGCGCCGATTTCGGATAATCCCCAGCGTTTACTCGCATCAACCAACCGCATCGTTTGGTCACTATCGAGGGACGGCGTACTGCGCCGTGCCGCGCCGACCAACTCTGTTTCTAAGAAATCGGGCACGACCAAATTGGCGAAATTCAGTGTCAGTGCGGGTCGCTCGTCTGTAACTAGCCAACGCGAGTCTTGCTTTAAAGTGTCGATGATTCGTTGGCGTAATGAAGAAAGCCTTTCTGTGGTATTGTCGATCAAGCCCGTCGCAGCGGCGGTCCAAGCTTCCGCTTCCCAATATCGTCCAAGATGCGTCAGCTTTTCGGCGACGTCTACAGCGTCATTTTGACTTTTTCGTCCCCCTGCCGAAAATCGATAGAATCGTGCCCGCAGTTCTAGTAAATCTGTAACTCGCTCGTCGACACCATTCAATTGATCTTCGGAGAGCAAGTTTACTTTCTGATCACTCCCAGCCGTTCGCGCGGCTTGCGCCAATCGCGCCCAGGACTCAGGGCGGTTCGGATCACGCTGTGTCGCTTCCCAATAGGCTCGCACAGCCGCGACCGGCTGACTTCGCTCGATTGCCCAATCACCGAGAGTTAACCAGTAATCAGCAAACTGTGCGCTCTCGGCCGACGCTGATTTCATCCAGTCAGGTAGTGCACTGAATCGCCGTTGATTTACTAAAACTTGACCGAATAGCGCATGAGCGGGTGCAAACTCCGGATGATGTTGGAGAATTTCTGCGAGCACCTTGTCCGCGTTTTCCACGTCGTACTGATCAAATCGCTCACGAGCTCGCCCCAGTTTCACGCGATGATCTGCGGGATTACGTTGCATCAGTAAGTCGATGCTGGCGTCGGAGAATCGACGAAAGGAAGTCTCTGTAACGCTCACAAGCAGCGGGAAATCAAAGTTGCGGTCGCGAATCAATTGCAGGAAATGGGATGGTACTCGATCGACGAGGTGAGCTTCGCCCAAGAATCCGACCAGAGTGCGTCGCTGCGGCGAGTTCTCTGGATGTTCGATCAGCGACCTCTCCAGCAATTCGATTGCCGGGTAAAGTTCGCCTACGTCAATAAGTGCTTGGACTGCAAAATCAACTCGCATTGTCGGCGCGTAACCTGCTAATTCCGCGGCGTCGACCAATAGATGAGCGGCGTCACGTTTCCTATCACAAAAAGCTGCCACCTTAGCCACGTCGGTAATTAGATTGGGGTCCATTGAATGGCCAATCATTACTTGACGAGCGTAGCCGTCGGCAACTCGCCAATCGCGAATGGCCATCGCTGAACGCATTTTAGCAACGGGATCATCGATTTCCGCTTGAGTAGTTTGCGGAACAACGGCCGATGGTTCCTGGCGATGCCAATCGCATCCCACTGAAGCGAGCATCACCGACATCAGCGTACGTAACCAGCGCGCACGCTGATGACCTATATCACCTTGAGAAAAACGCACGACATTAGGACGCAGCATTATCGAATATTCGGAAAGTTAAAACCCTACAAACGGATCTGGGTCACCCTCAATCAACAGTATGTACTGATCGACCGAAAGACCTTGAAAAAATTGACTCAATTCCGAGGGCCAATCAACACGGACTTGCTTGATATTCGACTCAGTTCCCAGCCCAACGATGATTATATTCTCATTCTTACACAAATAGCCATCACCCGAGGTGACCCATGCAGTGAAATTTTGGTTCTCCGATTCTATTCGCACCCTGGCACCGATAGAATCGCGTTCGCTTTGTGTGCCCACGAGTCGAAACCCAATCCAATGATTGGGCGAAGAGGTCTCGTTGACTAATAGTGCGGTTGGTTCGCCCAGTGAGTTGACCACCAAATCCGATTGTCCGTCGCGATTGAAATCCAGCCGCGCGACACATCGGGCGACGTGCGGTTGACTCCAAAACAAGGATGAGTCTTCTACGATAACAGGCACAAATTTGTCACCGAGATTCGTCAGCAATTGCATCTTTTGCCGGAACGGCTGTTTGATTTTTTCAAGGTTTTCTATATGTCCATTACCTACGGCAATATCTAGCCAGCCATCATTAGAGTAATCAATCGCCTGACAGCCAAACCCCAGCACCGATACGCTCGACCGATCGATCCCGTACTTGATATTCAAATCGCGAAACAAGCCATTCTGGTTTAAGTAGAGGCTGGACGATTCATTATAAAAGTTGGCGATATGCAAATCGATGGAACCCGAGTGATCGAAGTCGCCGGTAGCAATTCCCATCGATGCCGTGGCGGCCCCCAAGCTACCAGCGGCACAACCTCGTGGCACCGCCGTATCGCTCCAGGACTTTTCTGCTAAATCCCAAGACCAAAGCTGGTTCGCTTTCGCGTCGTTGCCAACGAAAATTTCATTTCCAGAAGTGTCATCAAAATTAGCAACGACCAGTCCAAGTCCATAACTTTCGTCAGCTCCTTTCCTACCGACATCTATGGGCAAGCTGTCGCCATTCCCTTGGTTCACCCAGACTTGATCTAATGCTGGCGAAAACATATGCGGCGTCATTGGTTTGGTTGTAAAGCCCTCACCATCCAAGGGCGGCAAGGTGACGATCTTTTCATCGTCCAAATAGTTCAGCACAAAAAGATCAGGTAGTTGGTCGCCATTGATATCCGCAATCGCCAACGATGTTGTGAGAACGTTAAGGGAAGCGTTCGCATCAAGCATCTGTCGCTTAAACGTGCCGTCGCCGTTGTTAATCAGCAGAACTGTAGGGCCGATGTTAGCAACGGCGATGTCTGCAAAACCATCCTGATTCCAGTCACCACTGGTCACACCCAATGTGTAGTGAGCTTCCGTTAAACAGGCCGGTACCGTGATATTCGAAAGAGTTTTCCGTTGCGGTGAAGACAAAGTACGCAGCAACTGGTCGGATTGGAATGCAATGAATTCAGGTGGTTCGGCAGCGCCTTGAGCAAGATACAAATCTGGATGGCCGTCCAGGTCGTAATCAAGTACTGCAATTCCGCCGCCATTCTGTTGGTAGATCGAAAACGCATGATCCTTCTTTGTCGTACTTACTTGGTAGACATGCTCGAGGCCCACTTCATGTGCAATATTCCGAATGCGCGCTTGAGGCACGCGTTGCGGCATTAAAATCATCTTCTCGTTATGTATAAGAGCGATACCTAATTCGGGTAGCGGGTGAGCTGCAGGGTTCCAATTTTTAAAAATGTCATCGCGATCAGGAAATCCTGATCCACTATCAAGAATCGCAAGCCGCTCTGAGTTCAATGCGTCCATGACTTCAGCGACGCTCGGGTTTCGTACCGCTTGGATGCCAAGCCACATGACGGCCTCGAGACTCCGGTTAAGAGATCGCAAATTGTTCGCCAGATCATCAATCGATCCTGGCGGGTTGTCAGCAACGTCGATACTGGAATTGACGGTATCGGATAGTAGCTGGTACCGCTGCGACCATACGTCAACCATGGCTTGGTTCTGCAACGACCGAAAGGCTTGGATGATCCTGCGAGTGGAACGAATGTCCGTCGGGTCACCTGCGACCGCTTCCGCTAACGCACGCAAACCGTCGTCGAAACGGGCATCGGCAAGCATCTTCGTGCCGATCGCAGCCCAGAATTCCGGAAACTTTTTTACGTCATCATCAACCTGCGACAACCACCAAGCGAACCTTACGTCATCTTGCGCCTCAGTGACTGTGCGCCCGTAAAACGCGATTACCGATGGAGGTGCTTGCCCAGACCTTACAAGAGGCTCAATGAGTTCTGCAGCCTCTGCATACCGATTTTCAGTGAACTCAAACCTCGCTTGCCCACTGGGGCCGATCGGCCAATACGGTCGAGTTCCTGGCTGTGCCGCCGAGCCCAGGGGATCATACATTGCGTCCGCTTCAACAATCAAAGAATGCAACTCGTCCTGGGTTACATCTCCACTTCGGCAAAGTACTCTAATCAGTTGGACCGCTTCGTGGCGTCGTCCCTGCCGGTTGTATAAGTATGCCAATTGGCGACGTGCGATGTTGGCATCAGGTGCAAGTTCCAAAATCTTGCGATAGCGATTCTCCGCCTCGTCGAATTGTTCCAACTCAACGCACCAGTCGGCTGCGGTTCCCAGTGCGGCGAGTCCCACTTCAGGCAGCTCGGGCGGAATTTCTGCCAGCAGCTCAATTGCCTGTTGCACCTGCCCCTGCTCGGCTCGCACATTAGCTAAATAGAATATCGCTTCGACATCCTGTGGATTCACCAACAACAGCTCGCCAAGCAAATCCGCAGCCGGAGCGAGGTCACCCGCCTGCAAATAGTCATTGATTTTGTCCATGGTCGCATCACGATTTGCAAGAATCTTGTCACTCAAAGGGCTTGTGGGATTCTTGATGCGAACAGAATCCTGCGTCTCGGTTGGAAGCGAAGGTACGTCAGTTTGCGCTCCTGGCTTTTGCTTTTGGCTGCAGCCAAATAAGAGCAAAGCAAGAATGCCAACATGTATTAAAGCTACGCTCCGAAGCGATGGTAAGCCGAAAAACGTCAAAGCGAACCTCCAAACGCTTCGGCGCTACCTTCGATGATCAGGTACTCAGAATCAGCTTCGAGCGAACCAATCTTTTCCTCACGTCCGTCTTGCCACGTGATGGTGACGTTATCCACTCGTATCAGATCGCCTAGGCCGGTACGAAGGATGCGTTCGTTGGAGCAAAAATAACCGTCCCCCGACAATGCCCAGAGCGTTCGCGAACGTCCGCCGCAATCAAATCGAATAATTGCCCCAATTGCGTCCCGGCTGCTGTGAGTGCCTACTAAGCGAAACGCTATACAATGATTTTGTTTGCTGGATCGATTGACCAGCAAACAAATGGGCTCGTGCGTGTGAGTGATCAATACGTCTTCATTACCGTCTCGATTGACATCGACTGTCCATAATGCACGACCGACATGCGATGTCGCGAAGTATTCTCCCCACAAGTCGTCATCCATCAACTCGAACCCGCCTTGCTGGTCGCGACGAAAAATTTGCAACGGTTGCTCATAGGGCGGTGCTTCTGGGTCATCGACAAATTCGCCGATATGCCCATTGGTAACAATAATCTCGTCAATACCGTCGTTGTCCAAATCGATTGCCTGGGTACCAAATCCAACAACCATCAATGTCGGGGTGACAAGTCTCAGTCGGCTTGTCTCGTCACGCCAAAAGCCCGGTGCAAGCTGTTCGTAATAAATGTTGTATTCGCGTGCGAAGCCAGTGACATATAAATCAAGATCTCCGTCGTCATCAAAATCGCTAGCGGCAATACCCATTGACGCTTGTGTCATCGTCCGCTGGTCGACCGCAACACCACGTGCCGCAGCGCTCTCGATCAGCCTTGATTCTACGTCCACGTGCGTAAAGTAATGGTTTGCGGACATATCGTTAGCGATGAACACACTCATGTTCTGGCTATCAAGCTTTCCGGCAACGATTCCCAAGCCACGTCCGGGTGCGACATGCGGAATCCATTGGTCCGTATTGTCGATCAGTCGACCATCATGTTCGGAAATAAAAAATTGATCACCATTTGCGGGAAATTTCAATGGATGGCAAGGACCAAGCTCACCGGCATCGTTAGGACAGGCTTGGTCCAAGTTCGGGACGACGTCGCAGTAATTAGTGGAGAGCAGGTCCGTTAGACCGTCGCCGTTCATATCAACGAACGCTGCACTCGTCGTCCATTCGGGTTCACTGGTGCCAAGTAATTCCGTTGAGTCGGCAAACGTACCATCGCCGTGGTTGATGTACAGTCGATTCGGTCCTAAGTTGGCGAAGAACAAGTCGGGAAATCCATCTTCATTGATGTCGCCCACGGCGACTCCCTGGCCGAATCCCGTATCGCCAACACCTGCTGTGCCAGTGACTTTCACAAATTTTTGGTCAACGTTTCTCAAAAGTTCATTGGGCATCGAATCAGAAAGTAACATGGTGCCGCCAGCCCCCATCACGATGAGGTCTTGCCAGCCATCCAAATCGTAGTCAATCGCGCCGCCACCAACGCCAGTCGAACGAATCAGCGCCGCTAATCTGGCGTCCGTAGGATTGTTCTTGCCACCGATCGTTTCCAAGCCCCACAGCTTACTCTCTTCGACAAGTCGTAGATGGTCGCTAGCAGTGACTGATGGCACAACTTGAGGACGCTTTATGTCATTCAATTCTGCGCTGACGATCACTTGCGGAAAATACCCTAAATTCATTTGGAGCGCCAGTTGATCCACTTGGGATTGCCAGCTCGCGTCCTGCTTAATTCGCTCCAGAATTTCTGAACGAAGTGCGATTAAATTGTCAGCCGGATGTGTGGTCAATGTTGTTGCAGCAGCAGCCCAAGCTTCGGCCTCCCAATTGCGTCCTAGATTCATCAAGGATTGTGCAACTTGAGCAGCCTCATGTTGGCTCGTTCGAGCACTCGCACTGAAACTATAGAACCGACGGCGAAGTTCCAGGAGTTCCTGAATTCTCGCGTCAATCGATTCGAGAACTGCGTCAGTGATTTCGAATTCAACTGCCGACTTCGCTTGTTGCAGCATTCGCAAAGCATTTGACAAGTCCGCCCAAGCACCACCAAGGTTTGGATCGCGCTGAGTTGCGCGCCAAAACGCATTGCACGCTTCGGGGATTTTTTGTTGCTCCAGAGCCCAGTGTCCGAGAGTTAGCCAATACTCCGCAAATGCGTCACTGTCGCTTGGCGCCGCAGCAACCCACTGAGCGATTTCGCTAAATTTTCGCTGTTGAGTCAACACCTGCCCCAAGTAGGCATGAGCGGGCGCGAAGTTTGGATAATGGGCCAAAATTTCTTTCAGTACCGTTTCGGCTTGATCTAAGTTATGACGATTAAAAAACTCAATTGCTTCGCCCAGTCGAACGCGATGATCATCTGGATTTCGATTCATTAACATTTTAGCGGAGCTGGCGAGAAAGCGGCGCGACGACGTTTCTGTGACCGAGCTCAAAAGCGGAAAGTCAAACTGTCGCTGACGAATCAGTTCATGAAGATGAGGCTGAATCTTCTCCAGCCGCTGTGCTTCGCCTAGAAATCCAATCAGCGTCCGACGGTGTTTTGCATTTTGAGGATGAACCTGTAGTGATCGTTCCAGCATATCCATAGCTGAATAGAGTTCACCAACGTCGATCAACGCTTGAACTGCAAAGTCAACTCGAGAGGGTGGTTGGAAGTTTGCCATCGTTGCTGCTTCAATCAATAGCTGGGCGGCCTCTCGTTTACGGTCGCTCATCGCCCGGACTTTGGCGACGTCCGTGATCAAATCCGGATCATTCGGTTTAGCAATCAATGCTTTTTGCGTGTATTCATCAGCCGTTTTCCAGTCGCTGCGATACATCGCTTGGTGCATCACTTCGATCGGGTCCAAGCGAGGCGACTTAACGACCGCCTCTGGTTGCGTCGATCGGTCAGAGCACCCTGCAGCTAACAGAGTACTCGTGAGCATCCAAGCAAGTGATCTAAACGTATTGAAACGGTATTGCGGCACGCGGTTCACAGCAAGATTCCCGCAACCGCACCGGTCATGCAACAGGCGAGCAGACCACCAAACATGGCTCGCAAGCCAAGTTGCGCCAGATCGCCGCGCCGTGTTGGTTCCAGACCGCCGATCCCCCCGACCTGGATTCCAATCGCTCCGAAATTCGAGAATCCTGCTAAGGCATAAGTCAACACTGTCACTGTTCTCCGGCTCAACTCTGGACTATTACTACGAGCAATTCGACCGAGTTGATCGTATGCGATAAACTCGTTGGCTACCGTTTTCAACCCGATCAAGCGTCCAGCTTCTAAGCACTCGTTCGCAGGAACGCCTAACAACCAAGCCAGTGGCCAGCAAGCGTAACCGAGTACTATACCAAGTGTGATCTGAGGATCTCCCGCTGTATCGACCAAATTCACAACGCGGCACCCGGCAGCGAGAATCACGTCCACGAGCGCCAGCAGTGCTAAAAATGCGATCAACATCGCGCCAACATTGAGCGCTAATTTCATGCCTTCGGATGCACCTTCGACTGCTGCGCCGATAACATTGACGTGATGCGAGGGAGCAGAGAGTGAGATTTCCTGCGCCACCAGTTCTGGGTGCTGTTCTGGCACCATTACCTTGGCGATGACCAGCGCCGCCGGAGCACTAATTACTGAAGCGGTAAGCAAATGGGAGATATCGACTCCCATTCCCGCGTAAGCCCCGAGCAGTCCGCCGGTAACAGTCGCGAACCCGCCGGTCATCATCGCGCACATTTCGCTGCGAGTCATCTGGGCGAGGTAAGGACGCACGACGAGTGGGGCTTCGGTATGTCCGACAAACACGTTTGCTGCTGCGGCGAGCGTTTCTGCTCCGCTTGTGCCCAGCGTGTATCGCATGCACCAAGCCAACGCCATTACCACGCGCTGCATGATTCCAAGGTGATACAAGATGCTCATCAGCGACGAAAAGAAAATCACTGTCGGTAATATTCCAAAGGCGAACGTTCCGAGCAACGAGTCCTTCAGCGGGTGATCGTTCCCCACAGCGAACAGAAAGCCACTGCCTGCTTTGACGGTTTCCATGACCGCCGAAAATCCTTCGCCCACTTGGTGGAAAAACCATTGTCCGGGACTGGTGCGCAGTACCAATACACCCAATACGAATTGCAAAAACAGGCCTCCAGCGACGACGCGTAGGGGAAACTTCCGCCGCGCGTCACTGAGAATCCAAGCTAATCCGATGAAGACGACGATACCAAGCACACAGATCATTCGAGCTTGCATCGTGTATCCATCAGTGCTGTTGGGGAGTGTCAAAAATGCGATCGCCAGCGTCCCCCAAACCGGGAACAATGAACGATTGATCGTTCAGTTCAGGATCGATGGCCGCAACGTACAATTGAACGTCGGGGAAGTCTCGCTGCACACGGTCGATTCCTGGTTGTGCCGCGATGATGCTGAGGATGCGAATCTCGTCCACACCCCACTGGATCAGCCGCCGAACGACCATGTCGATTGAGCCTCCGGTGGCCAGCATTGGGTCCAACACGAGTGCCACATTGGGCGCGTTCTGATGTGGCAGTTTGTCGTAATAGCGCACTGGTTCCGCCGTTTCCTCGTTACGATAAAGTCCCAAGTGCCAAACCGCTGCATCCGGTAGTAACATTTGCAGCGGATCGACCATCCCCAGTCCGGCGCGAAGAATCGGCACCAAACCAATTCGCGTGGCTAAGCATCGTGATGCCGCCGGTGCCAATGGTGTTTGAACGACAATGTCGCTCATCGCTAAATCCTGCGTTGCTCGAACGGCGACAAGAATCGTGAGTCGTTGGACTGCGAGTCGAAACTCACTCGGCCTTGTTTTGGCATCGCGGACACTGCACAAGTGATGCTCAACCAGCGGATGTTCAACGACGATAAGGCGACTCACAAGCAAACTTTCAGCGATAAAGCGAATGGGGTGTCTGAAAACAGGTGCGACTCACTCCGAAGTAAAGGGGCTCTGTGCCCTTTTCGGATAGTGAGTAAGTTTAACGAATTGCCGCTCAAGTGTGTGATGACGCGACACAGGGATTGGTTAGTGTGCCAATTCCATCAATGACGACACTAGCGATGTCACCGTCACGCAAAAAGCGAGGCGGTGTTCTGGCCGCACCCACACCAGGCGGCGTGCCAGTGAAAATTAAGTCTCCGGGGTGCAGCGTCATGATTGTTGACAGATGCGCGACCAGTGTCGGGATATCAAAAATCAACTGAGCCGTCGTGCTGTCTTGCAGGGTTTCGCCATTTAGAACCATCCGCACGCGAGTGTTGCCAACGTCGGCGATCGCTTGCTTGAGCACGAGACACGGTCCCAGAGGCGCGAATGTATCAAACGATTTCCCCAACAGCCATTGGCCGCCTGGTCGCCCTTTTTGCCAATCGCGGGCGGAGACGTCGTGTCCACACGTGTAGCCAAACACATGCTCCATCGCATTGGTGACACTCACATTTTTCGCCGTGCGACCGATCACCACAACAAGCTCGGCTTCGTAATCGACGTGCGAGGCGTTAGGTGGAAGGACGATCGATTCGCCGTGGCCGATGATCGCTGTGTTGATCTTACTGAATACAACGGGCTCTGTGGGAATGTCGGCACCGGTTTCAATCGCGTGGTCACGATAATTCAGGCCGATACAAATCAGCTTTTCCGGCGGCGGAACCGGAGCCAGTAGACGATCGACTGGCATCCAATCTTCCGATTTAGGCTCTGGCAAGTTCGCAAACCAAGATGCGTCGCGTTGGAACAGTTCGCCTGCGACGGGGACATCGCCCGACAGTCGACTCAAAGGACAGTACTTGCCATCGCGATAGATCGCATACTCAGCCTTTCCGTTGGAACTTTTCACTTGGCAAATTGACATATTGGCTCTCAGACTTTAGATGGAGCGGATTGATTGCATCGCGCGGCGCGCCAGGGCTAGAATGTTGTACGCCGTTGTCATGCCCGAGAAAACTAGGCCACGATTATTGCAATCTACGGCCGCAGCTACCGCAATCTACGAGCGATGTGTTGAGCTGATATTCTCAACCCTCATCACACCTGAAGTTCGTATCCGAAGTCAATTTGCCGCTTGCTGCCCCTTATCAAGCTTGATCACGCTAATTGGCGGCTGACGCGGACCGTGAAAGCGATTAAACTGGTGAAATCGATATAAAGTGTTCCCCGACGCCCTCTTTGTGTGACGATCTTTGCATGCCCATTCCAGTGAAGTGCTCCTGCGGGAAAGCGGTCAATGTTCGTGATGATTTGGCTGGAAAAGCAATCAAGTGCCCTGGGTGCGGCAAGCCGGTGCAGGTAGGGAGCGGGTCCGCGGCAGCTCCCTCTCGCGCGATGGCACAAGCAACTGCGGCTGCTCCGCCAGCGAAGAGCAGTCTGGATGATCTGTTTACCGAAGAAGGTTTCGACCGGCAGGTCGCCGCCGTTTGTCCGGCATGCCGCGTCGAAATGGCGGCCAACGCCGTGCTCTGTACCAAGTGCGGTTACAACAAGCAAACCGGCGAGAGGCTGGAGTCCCACAAGACCGCCGGCGTGGACATCAGCCACGGTGAACTGGCGTTAAATAAAGCGACCAGAGATATGGCGCATGAGAAGGCGCTGCAAGAGAAGATGGAAAACGTAGGTATGCCATGGTGGATGATGGCACTCGTCCTATTTTTCATCATCAGCGCCGTTAGTATTGCAGTCGTGGCAATCAACGTATCACGACGTGTTGACGGTGCCGGAGAGTTTAAGGCGATGGCAACGTTCCTGATTCTCGGTTTCGGTGCGGTACTGACGATCGCCATCGGAGCGTACTTGGGAATCATTATCAAGGCGTTCAAGCAAGAGATAAAAACAGGCTTGCTGACCATGTTCATTCCCCCCTATCTGTTGTTCTTCTGTTGGAAGAACCTCGGGGACACCTGGCGGCTTTTGGCAACAGTTGTCGGACTGGGGATAATCGCTGGTGCGTTGTACGCCGGAGCTGTCAGGGCAGGACTCTAGAACTTCCAACGATACTCCATTCGCGTGCCGTAGACATCGTCCAAGCCACGTCGCCAGCCGTACATCGTGTCAAATCGCAGTAACGAACGATGCGAGATTGGGAATTGGTATCGCGCCCCAGCGGCGTATTGGTCATCGGGAGCTGCTGCCGTTCCTTCGCTGTGTGGCGTTAGATAAGCCAGTTCAAGCAGCAGTTGACGATCCAAGTCCGCGCCCAACAAGTCGATACCCAGGGCTCCGCCAGCGGTGTTACTGGCGCTGGTATCAAGCGTTGCGAAACCATTCAGCCCATCGGTATCAAAATTGATCCCAGTGTTCCGCAAGATGCCGCCCGAAACGCCTGCTCTCGCCACCGACTGGGGACGATCCCAGCCGACGAATAAGTTCATATAGGGAACGATCGTCAATGGTGATGACGTTACAAGGCTGTTCTCAACCAACAAGAGCGCTCCATCGGCCGTGCGATCAGCCTTGGGCAAGTCTTGGCCAGTGTTGATGATTGCTCGCACACTGTTACTGATCCGGTCCAAGTACCGCCGCGTAAAACTAATCGTAGCATTGTGGTAACTACGTTCTTCGATATTCCGGTCACGGACATATGCGTATCCAGTTTCGATATAGCCGCCGTAAGCTTCAATGAACCATGCCGTGCCAAACGCTTGCGCCGCGTGTTCGTCATTGCCAAAGGCTACACTGTTGAGTTGATCAAAGACTGCAAAAAATGTCGCGTCGTAGTTTGACCAATTCAGTATTCGGCTATGTCGCGCCGGAAGTGAAAACGCAGCGCCTGTTACCGCATCTTCCATCCAAATGCCATTTTGGAACAACAAGGGCACGAGGCCGGCGGTGAAGGGCAGCTCAAATGGCGAGGATTCATTTGCAAAACCACCCAAGATCGCGCCCAAGTCGCCTTCGAAAAAACCGGTTACGGGATTCAAATTGTAAATCGGTTGATAGTCGAGTTCTCCATCGACCAGTGCGACTTGCGAGAACTGGTTGCCTTTGGTCAACGGACCGATGAATGCGTGAAACCGCTCGGTATCGGTCAATCTTAAATCGAGGTCGAGGTTCAAACGGCTGGCCCAGTTGTCGGTGCGACCGATTGCATTGCGTACTCCGGCAATCCCCGTTCTGTAGTCGCCGTAAAGATAGAACTGTGGATGAGCAAGGTTGGTATTGCCAAACCAATTGCGTCCGCGAGGTGTAATTCCGTCGCCATAAAAAATGCGTCCCCATTCGATCCAAGGATGCTGGACCGGGACAGCACGTTTGGCGTCGTATACCCATTGCTCTCGCTGGGGGTCGTGGGACATCGCGGCACCAGGAACCGGTGTCGGCGAAAAATCATTCATGAAACAGGGCAGCTCAACCGACGGCGTTGCAGCCTCCCAAGGTTCGCACTGCGCTATGGCCGCCGACATCAACGGAAGGTGTGTATAGGCTACGACTTCAATGGGGGTTCCGCTCGCCTCTGGTTTTTCCGGAGACTGCATGGCGACGGGCTCGTCCACGGGCGGCAATCGCTCAGGTACCAACCGGCTTGATTGAGCGGCGACAACGCTAGCCAACAAAACGACAATCGCATTCGCTGTCGCTAGACGACGGACAAGCGGCAATTGGAAAGTGAATCTCATTCCCATTGCCTCACTTCACCAAGAACGTATGGCTGTTGGGGCTCAGGTCTAGAATCTGTTCGTTCATCCGACGAATCATGTCCGGCGTGCTGTCGATTAATCGCATAAAGTACGGCGGTTCGGTGCGGCTGCGCATTCGCACACTCAAGCGATACGCACCTGGAATCCGCAACGCTGCTGCTGGGATCGTGTAACGGGGTGTTCGATGATCCAGTGGCGCGATCGAATGTGCCTCCATTCGAATCAACGGCGGGTGATTGAGCACACTGACCGGAACTGCACCTGGACGTAAGAATACAAGTTGATCAAGGCTAAAGTTTAGTGGCAGCGGTGTCTCGCGATCTGTGCCACGAACATTGTTGATCAAGAACTTTGTTTGCAGGTTGAACAAGTCGGCATCTCGCGCGACGTGACCTTCGGCAACGTCGACACTGTGCAAGTCCGCGAGATCACCGTGCGAGTCCAAATAGCCGCTTTCCCAAACTCGCTGTCCAAGTGGGTTGATGAGCGCGACGTTCAACCAAAGCTGCGGCTGTGCCCCCAATGATCCCGTGGGCATATTGTGGCCTTCGCTGATGTTGGATACTCGATAAGCGACTGTCAGCGGCATGCCGACTCGCGGTGGGTTGATAAACTGCGGCTCACTGATGTCTAAGCCAGCTTGATGCGTGATAATCGCTGACTCGCGTTTCTCGGCAGCTTTGGCGAGGTTGTTGTCGATAATTTTTCTTGCATCGCGACGCTCGTCAGCGTTATCCCAGGGCTGAGGAAACGTCATCGACGGATGAATTTGACGCTCAAACTCCGCCGTTCCCCAGCCCGCGCGATAATCAAAGCTGAGCCACTGGCGAGTCGTGTATCGGTTTGCCTTAGGATGATGAGGAAAGATTCCTGGATGGGCAATGGAATAACCGGGACCCCAAACCATGTGATTGGAAAGCTTCCGCTTTTCGCCAAAGGGCTTGTCGTTGATGACGGCCGCATGGCCCCAGTCGTAACCGTCAGGTTTTCCAGGGACCGCCCCCATATGACACTGCTGACAAGTGATGCCTTTGGCTGCAGCCGGTCCGCTGCGGTATTGCGCATGTACGACCTCGAGCCAGATGCCGGGGTGTACGGCAACCTGATGGCACGAGACACACAAATCGCTGTTGGTCAGTGGCTCAAAGAAGTAGCTTTGGCGGTGAATGGATTGCCCAGGGCCCGTTTGTGATGCATGCGTTTTTAACTTGAGTTTATCGGCCGCCGCGACTGCATCCGCAATTCCCTGGCCGCACGACGTTCCCATCACAGGCTCATGAATATCGCCAGGTTCGATTCGTCGATCACCGTTGCTGCGACCGTAATGTTCTCGCACTCGGTGACACGCGATACAAGTGATGCCTTCGCGAACTACAGGGGGTGCGTCCAACAGACTGGCAGCTCGAGGAACCTTTAATTGAGTCCCCACCGGCGAATGACAGCGAACACAGAACGATCCCACCGTGCCCTGCGTCAGATCCGTCATCGCTTGTTCGAATCGCTGGAACATCGGCGAAACTGCAGCATAAGCATGGCCGCTCGCTCGCCATTGTTCGTACTGACCTGGATGGCAAGCTCGACAAGTTTCGGCCGACGGATAACAATTCTCGGTCCACAACGCTTCATGCGGATCGGCAGTGCTTGCCGAGTTGGCTGCAACCGAAGTGTCGGGCGTTTTAGCCGTCGACCCCAGTTGACTCAGAGGGTCCACACCAAGTGAAGGAGTCGCCGACAAGGGGTCAGCATTCTGCAGCCCTTGTTCAAGTAAATCATCGTTGAGCAGCAAGTCGTTGTCTGCAGCAGGCAATCGCCCAATGCAACTCAGCCCAAAGCCAAGGACAACGACGATGATGCAAGGCAGGAGCCAACAGCGAAACATGAAACTTGCGGCCGAGGAAAGTGAACGCGCGTGAAACAGCGGCGCCAGTACAGGATGGATGTACTAATTACTTCACTTGATCGGTCGCTCCCAAGCCTCACAGTTGGCTCGCTTGGTTTTCGGGGTACAACAGGAATAACTGTTAAGCTTTGCGCCGTTTCGCTAAGGAACGCAATCGCCAGCCGGCGGCTGCGAGCAATGTCCAAGCAAGAATCCAGCTCATTCCGCCAATGGGTACAATCGCTCCCATGCGGGTATCGCCAGAGAGAACGAGAACGTACAAGCTGCCACTGAACAAGACAATTCCGAGTATCGTCAGCAACGAGGCGGCTCGAAGCAGTCGGTCAACAGACGCCGTGCCAGTGAGTTGAAGTACTGCAATTAGCAAAAGCAGCAAACTATGGACGAGGTGATAACGCACACCGGTTTCGAACTGGTTCATCCGCCGAGCCACTAGCGACGCCTCCCACCCTCGATCGGCAAGTAATCCCTCAAGCCAATGGGCTCCAAATGCGCCAATGGCGACTGCCACGGCACCAGCAAATCCGGCAAGCATCATCGAGCCAGCGTACCCTGACAAGCCAGCCTGTTCCGAAGGAACCGTATGCCCTGACAGATTCGGCGGATCAGATGCCTGTGGACTCATGGTGACGGATTGAGCAGTTTCTCTACAGCGCCGAGCAAGCGATCCATCGCGAACGGTTTGCGAATGTAATCGGCAACACCCAAAAGTTCCGCGTACGCTTTGTGTCGACTGCCTTCGTTACCGGTAATCATGATCACCGGTAGCGGTACGTCACGAACGCGGCGAAGTTTTTCCAGCACAAGAAAACCGCTTCGTTTGGGCATCATCATGTCCAAAATCATCAAGTCCGGCTCTTCGCGTTCGGCAAGTGCCAATCCCTGGTTGCCGTCACGTGCGATCACGACTTGATGTCCGGCGCCTTCGAGGGCGTAACGAATCGACTCGATAATTTCGAAGTCATCGTCAACAATTAAGATCTTTTTACCGCTGGAACCCTTCGTACGCGAAGGATCGCCGCTTATTGAATCGCCGCTCATATGTGCTCGCTGTCGTTACGTCATTCGAGTCTTGCCCGCAAGTCGACCTTCCAGTCGCAATCGACAGTGTAACGAATTCAGGGCCAGCGAGGGAACGTGGGTGTGCTGAACTTAGTTCGCCGAAAAACCTACTGGAGCGAACGACGATTCTTCGTCAACCGACATGTCACCGGCAACAATTCGGCGCATTACCCACTGGTTCAATTCAGTCAAACAGAAGGTGCTCATTTCGTCATCGTCGACATATTGGCGAACTTCGACGGTTGCTTGAATCATCCTCGCCATGCAAATATCTCGCTTGAGATGTTCACTTTGAAAGTGATTCCCTTCAACCGCCCACTGCCAAAGCATCGGAAGCCGTCGCTTACGCAGTTGGTGCAAGTTTACAATCGCTCCCCCGTCAGCAGGCATCGTTCCACCGAGCGATACAACTGCGGCAAAACGTTCCGGCTGCTGCAAAGCGACTCGCAAAGCCATTGCCCCGCCGTCACGATAACCAGCCAAAATGATTCGCGTGGGATTGATATTGAAACGTTCCGAAGCTTCATCGATAGCACTGATCACACAATCGTGCGCATTGCCCACTGCGGCCGGACTTGTCGGCCATTCAAATCGACGACCGGAGGCGTCCGTCGCACGACATCCGCGAACGCCAACGGCAACGTAATTCCGCAAACTGATGTGCGGAATCACTTGGTTGATCTGGTTCTCGTTGAATCCGTTGTTGTGCAACCAAACGATCAACGGATAACTGTATTTCGGCTCGTAATGCAGCGGTGCAAAGAACGCTTTGGGTGATTTCACCCAGGACGCCAAATCACCATTCTGCTCACAAGTGGCCAAAGGTCCAGCAAACGTGGGCCCGAAATTTGTACAGGCCTTGGTCTGGGACGATAAGGAGGGTTCTTTGGCAACGTTCCAAGGAGCAAGATTTCCCTCTCCAAGATTTCCCTCTCCAAGTTTTCCAGGCATCGAGCAAGACAAACGGTTCATGGTATGACTTGTGTTCGCAGAAAAAATTGGAAAGCGTTGCTCGCCCGACAGCCGCAAAAGTAAACTCGCGCGGCGGATCGTGTCAACGCTGAATCAATTTGATTTTGATCGCCTGCGACAGTCACGTGTGAAACGCGGCGTCGGTTTTCAATCTGCGTTGTACGCTTCGTTGGCTAAAAGCCCATGCGACTTATGGTTTTGCTGCAGCTGCAGTCACCGAGCGCGACGAAAGAAAAACTTTTTGCGTTGCCCGACATAAGCCAAGCAACGTTTGTGTGTCTCCAAGCAAACGCATCCACTGTGTGTTTTCATCTTCGGCTGCAACTTGCAATCGCTTGGCGGCATTGGATATCGCATCGATTCGATGTTCGCGACCGAGTACTGCGAGTTTGTCCGCCAATAATCGTAACCCGATCGTGTCCTTGGCATCGATCGCCCGCGCCAATCGTTCGATCTGCATCCCGATTTGTAAAGCAGTGCGTTTGGGAATTTCTTTCGACGAACTGCGGGGGACAAGCGACGAAACGCCACGGCTGGAATCACGAATCGACTCGGCAAAATGCTCAACCAGTTGTGGATCAAATTGAGTGTTCGCGTATCGTCGCAATTCGGCAATACATTCGTCGTGGCTACGTCCTTTGCGATAGGCTCGATCGGACCGCATCGAGTCATAGCTGTCGGCGATCGCTAACAGTCGCGCCGCCAAAGGCGATTTCGGTCCATGAATTTCGGTCTCACCTGCTGAACGATTGCCCCACGGGATATGCAGGCAACGGATGATTTCGTTGAGTTCATCGCAGTTAAACGTCCCAGCAATGATTCCCGCTCCGACGCGATCGTACTCTCGAATCAGTCGCCACTCATCGCGAGAGAGCGGTCCCGGCTTGAACAGAACTTGATCGGGAACGCCAATCTTACCGATATCGTGCAACATTGCGGCCGTTTCCAGTATGTACGTTGAGCGATAGTCGAGTAACCCCGTCGCCGCCTGGACACAAAGATCCGCAACCCGTCGCGAGTGCTCGGCGGTGCTCGAGTCGCGATTGGCTAATACGCTGACCAATGCTGTTACAGCTTCGAACGGAATCATCCGCTGGCTGTCAAAGTCGTCCAACGATTGCTCACGACGCGGTGCCTGTTCGTCTGGCGTGGTTTCACCATCACCGAATTCGGAGTTTGCTTCGGCCAAGGATGAGGGATCATGAACAACGACACGGTTGCGTCCCTGGCGTTTGGCACGGTATAGACATACGTCCGCCTGATCAATCAGCTCCATCTCGTTGGTAATGCCATCACTGAAATCCGAAACTCCGATGCTGACCGTTAACCGCAGTTCGGCAGGTTCGTTGAAACGCAGTTCTTCGATCGACGATCGGATTGACTCAGCAGCTTGAATTACCTGAACGCGGTCTTGGTTCAACAGGATCGCACAAAACTCCTCGCCTCCATAGCGACATACGATCCCCGCGTCTCCGATCACTTCGCGGAGCGTCGATGCGATTCGGCACAAAACATCATCGCCGACCGTGTGCCCGTAAGCATCGTTGATCTGTTTGAAGTGGTCGCTATCGACCATAAGACAAGCGATGGGAGCGTGCTCGTTGTTGACGTCGGTATCGGTGAAGGTTTTTCGCAATTCTTCAAAAAAGGCACGGCGATTCAAACAGCCCGTCAAGGGATCATGCGAAGCAAGGTGTTGCAACTCGCGATTCTGGTTGCTGATTTGATCACGGAATGTTCTCATCATCGCCAGCGATTTCTCAAGTTCCGCGCGTCGGTTCTCGACATCGGTAACGTCGCGAAATGTTGCCAGCACGCCATGAACTCCACGATCCAGTTGCATGATCGGATTGGCGTTAATGAGCAGGTAGCGCTCGCGCTGGTCGTTACAACGAAGCAGCATCAATTGATCCGTTTGTGCTGTCGCTTCGGCGAGCGCTTTGGTCCAAGGGCTGGTCGTCTTGGACGCGGTGGCGCAACTCCACGGCAAGCTGCCCATTCGCTTTCCAACAAGACTTAAGTTGGAGATTCCGGTGGTTTCAGTGAACGCTTGATTCGCCAACAGAATCCGCTCGTGTTCGTCAACAATGAGCAACCCTTCAGTCAACGTATCGAGCGCTTGTTGAACGCGTGTGGGGACAAACGATGTGTTGACCCACTGTCGACTACAACGCCCGAGCCAGTAGCCGACGTACACTGCAACCGCAATGAAGAGGAAAGATAACATCGAGCCGACACCTGACATTGATGAAACGACGAGTCCGCATTGAACGAGTTCGTAATGAACTTTGGGTCACATCTGCGGGGGGGCGGTGCTGGGTCACTCAAGCATGCGGTCAGAATTGTCACACTCCTGGTTGTTATTTCGGGTTGTGCGGATTGTTCCAGGCGTCGACGGTGGGAAAAAAAGTCTCCCTGCCAACATGCGTGACCTAAAGTTGCACGAAATACTTAACGTCAAAGCCCTTCGATCGCTCCGCCATGTCCGAAATCAACAACAATCGACTCCTGCTGGTCGAATCCGAACGTGTGCTCCGCGAGTTAGCCGCCTACCGCTTGGAACTTTTGGGTTACCAGTTGGAAACAGTGCAAAGCGGCTCCGAAGCGCTGCTCAAAATCCAAGAAGATCGACCTCGAGTTGTGATTGTAAACTCATTGCTTGTCGATGGCGACGGATTGGAGTGGCTCGCGCGATTGCGGTCTGAGCACAAAGCCGAGGACTTACCGGCACTTGTATTTTCGCTCGATCCAAGTCTGGAAACCGTTGAACGAGCATTCCATGCCGGTGCTCAAGATTACTTGATAACGCCGTTTGATCCGACAGTTTTGGAAAGCAAAATCCACGAGTTGATGCGGGCACCGTCCATCGCCGCTCGTCGCTGGTCGTTGCAACGTGTTTAAAGCATCAACCAAACAAAATCCGCAGCCAATACCGGCGGCTCACTACTGATCTGGAACCAAAAACATGCGACGACTCGGCGATATCCTAATCGAGCAAGGCACGCTGTCTGCCGCACAGATGGAAGCTGCGTTTTCGAGCAAGCCGCGCGAGATTATGCTCGGCGATTGGCTTGTCGATCAACAGTTGTTGACAACGAATCAGTTGGGGTATGCGCTGGCCGAACAATTTGGCGTGCCCTATGTCGACATCGACCCAACCACTGTTGATCCACAAATCGCACGCTTAATACCTTTGGATTTCGCACGTTCCAACAAAGCGTGTGCGATCGGGATTTCGTCGCATCTTTTGACACTAGCGATGGTCGCACCGGACGATATTGAAACGATCGCCGAAGCGGAATTGATGACCGGCTACCAAATTCAACCAGCCGTCGCGCTCGCCGAGGATATCGAGGGGCTGATTAGTCGGGTGTACGACGATCGTAGTGTGGCCCGTCAAACGATCGTTGATATGAAAATGGTCGAGTTGAGGAAACTGCGTGCCGCCGGTGAAGATATATCGACAGCATCAATCTTGATCAAAGAACAAGAGGATGCACCGGTGGTCCGCTTGGTTCAAGCGATTCTTTCCGGTGCAGCGACCGCCGGCGCCAGCGACGTGCACCTCGAGCCACACCGTCCGGAAATGCGAGTCCGATATCGCGTCGATGGTGAACTGCAACAAGTCATGACCATTCCCAATCACATTGAACAATCCGTGATTAGCCGAATTAAGGTCATGGCGGACATGGACACAACCGAGAACCGACGTCCACAAGACGGCCACCTGACGGTTTTTGAGAACGGAAAACGCGTCGGTTTTCGTGTTAGCGGCATCCCGACCGTCGACGGACAAAAGTTGGTGTTGCGACTTCTGGACGAAGGCGGACGTACGTTCGAGCTGGACAAATTGGGAATGACCGGACGCGACAACAAAACGTTGCGGTCAATGATTGACAAGCCGTACGGTATGTTCGTGGTTACTGGACCAACCGGTAGCGGCAAAAGCACAACGTTGTACGCGGTGCTGCAACACCTCAACAACGTGGACCGAAACATTGTCACGGTTGAAGACCCTGTGGAATACCGCTTGTCCGGTATCAATCAAGTCCAAAGCGACAATGAATTCGGTATGGGCTTCGCGAACGCCTTGAAATACATCATGCGTCAAGATCCAGACGTCATCATGGTTGGCGAAATCCGAGACAGTGAAACGGCGACAACTGCCGTACAAGCGGCGTTGACTGGCCACCTGCTGATCAGCACCTTGCACACCAACGATGCCGTTGGCGCGGTTCAGCGACTGAGCGACTTGGGTGTGGATCGATTCAAGATAGCCGGTTCATTGCTGGGAAGTATCGCCCAACGCCTGCTGCGCTGCGTTTGCGAAAGCTGCAAACAGCCGACGCCGGCTAATGAAAACTTGCTCGATGCGCTGGACCCCGAAGGTACCATCCCGCGTAGTGCACAGTTTTTCCGCGGCACCGGATGCAAGAAGTGTCTCGGCACTGGGTTCGCTGGTCGAATTCCTGTGTTCGAGATCATGCCTACTACCCCCGAGATCACCGCCGCGATCGAAGCCGGTGTGCCTCACTCCAAGTTGCATGATTTGGCCATTGCCGCCGGTATGGTTGAGTTGTCACGAGCGGGTCTCGAACAAGCACTCGCTGGACGCACATCGCTCGAAGAAGTGTATTTCAAGACCAGCGGTGATCGACGAAAAGCAGACGCGAAAACGATTCCAGGCGGCCGTCGCGAAGTCGATATATCTGCGTCAAGTTCCAACGTGGAACGAGCCGCGTCGTAGTTCGAGTAACGAATAGGCCGTAGTCGCTCCATCGGATCGGAGCCCGGCGACCAAGAGTAATTTCTTTCAAGACCCACGACATTCTATCATGACACGATCATCATCCTACGCGGCCGCATCACTGAGAACCGGATTGCTCGGGAAAGTTGCGCACTTATTGCGGTTGCTTCAAAGCATACAAATTGGCCCCAAGAGAGCGAGCAGCACGGTAAAAATCGGAATGAGTCAGTTGGCTCAAGTGCTGAGGTTGTTGTTGATGCTGATCGAGAACGGATTGTCTTTGCCTCGGGCGCTCTCATCCTTGGCGGCTGACCGTTCGATGCGCAAATATCGTGATTTGCTGTTGCATATGCGATCCGTGATCGAGGCTGGCGGATCGTTTAGTGAAGCAATGGGAAAATATCCGCGGATATTTTCGGCGATGCAGGTCCAGCAGATTCGAATCGGCGAGCGAAGTGGCGCCCTCGAAAAAGCAATGCGCCAAATCTGTGAACAAGTCGAACGCAAGGTGGCACTGCGCAAACGAATCATCAAGAAAGTCAGTTATCCGATTATGATCACATTGGCTGGATCTGGTTTGATGATCTTCATGTGTACGTTCGTTGTTCCAGAGTTTGAAACGGTTTACGCCAGCAGCGGCGTGGACTTGCCAATGGTCACGCAAGTGGTGACGCACATTAGCCGACTTGTTTTGGCATGGGGCTGGGTCGTGATTCCGATCGCAATCACTCTCGGGCTAATTTGGAAGGCCGCTCGCTCACACGCAGAATCGGCTCGCAAAATCGATGTTTTTCTTCTGCGATTGCCGATCTTGGGGCCTTGGCTTCGTGATGCAGCGGTACTGCAGTTTGCCGATGCGGTTTGTTCGATGGTTGAGTGTGGCTACACGCCGGTCGACGCAGTCAAGGCAGCATCGGACTGTGTTCGCAATCGGGCAGTTCGTGCGGCGGTCGAGGACGTTAAACGCTGTGTCCAGCGCGGTGAACGACTGAGTACGGAACTTGCCAAACACGATCGCTACTTCCCCGCCACGATGTGTCAGTTGGTTGGTATCGGCGAGCAATCCGGCGACTTTGAAAAGGCCATGCGAGGCACGACAATTCACCTGCGAGAACGATTGGAAACTCGCATCGACGCTACCGTCGGCATGCTTGAGCCGACACTAACGATCCTGTTGGCGACAGCGATTGGCGGTATCGTTCTGTCGATCTACACGCCAATGTTCCATATGTTTGAGGTGCTCGAATAGTGCAGCCACAACTCTTTCGCCAGCAACCAGCGAGCGGATTCTCATTGCTGGAGGTTATTCTCGCGATCGTGATTGCCTCGACCGTGGCAGCGATCGGCATCTCGCACTTGCGGAAACCCGCGAGCGACGCCCATCAACACTCCTGTGACGCTCATCGTGAGATGTTGCAAGGCTTGGCCGATCGATATGTGGCGGAACAGGGTCTGCCAGCATCGCGAGACTTACGAGAGCTCCAAGGTGCAACGTACTACGAAACCGCGGTGCCGCGGTGCCCAGCGACTGCTCAATCGTATGAGTTGCTCGGCCCTTTGGTTGAGTGCCCGGCACACCGATCGACCAGAAACTAGATTTTTCGGCTCGTTTTTAGATTTCTTTAGACAAATCCGTCGTCGGAGCGCATCATGATCAGTTGATGACTCCCTCAGACGCCTTTTCCGTTCGCGTTCGCCAATGTGCCGAGCGTATCGTCGAGAGCCACGAAGCGGCTTTAGCGGGTTTGTACGACCTAACGGCGTTACGGTTGGTTCGCTACGCAGTGACCATCACGCGAAATCAACACGATGCCGAAGATGCACTGCAAACATCTTTGGTGCGAGTCGCCGCAGATCCGAATCTGTTACTGCGAACCGAGAAGCCGTGGCCGTACTTGCTGCGGATGGTGCGCAACGATTCGCTCGTGATTTTGCGGCGAAAAAAACGCGTCTCGCTCGTCCCGAACTTGAACGACCTACTCACGCACTGCGGCGTCGACGAGCAAGCCCAGGAGGAAACTCATCGGGCGATTTGGTCGGCCCTTCGGACACTGCCGATCGAACAAAGTGAAATCGTTGTGCTGAAAATTTGGGAGTCCATGACGTTTGCTCAAATTGCCGAGGTGTTGGACCTGTCTCCAGCCACTGCGGCAAGTCGCTATCGCTACGCACTGGAAAAGCTGGCGATTAAGATCCGTGCTGCGGATTCGGAGGTCTCACGATGAGCATCGATGCCACACAAAGCCGCGAGGAATCGTTCGACCCAGAATTCGCCGAGATTGAACGGACAATCCTTGCAGCGGGGCAATACGTTCACCCCAGTGACGATCTTCGTCCGCGAACGATCGAAGCTGCACGAGAAATTTGCCGTGATCAACGGATGTTGCTCTCCGCTGGCGTGGGCGCCATCGCGGCATTGGTGCTCGCGCTACTTAGCTCGCCGGTTGTTGAGCAATTGAATCATCGTCATTCGCGGAGTCTGTCACCGACGGCGAAAGAGATCGAGCAGCAAGCGATGGAGCTCAGCATGCGCGCTGGCATCGGTCCCGAATGGGCGCTCAGCGAAGCGTTCAATGCTTTGCGAAAAGATCAGGCAGCGAGATTCAGTCGGCAAAGTTTCTGATTCAAACATCTCTTGGATTTAGTTAAATAAATATTCGGTTGTTGCGCATTAGTACTTGCAGGAGTACTTATGAGCGAATCATCCCTTGACGATGTGCTGGCCTTTAACGACCAATTGCAGCGACTTTCACGCGCGGATCTGCTTTTGGATTTGGGACTAGCTGGCGTCAAGTCGAACAGCAATTCGGTATCGCTTTCACAGGCGATGGATCGAGTTGATGCCGCGCTGCGGTTGCGGGTTGAATTGGGGCAATCACTCGAAGAGGCGATCGAACTTGCACCCGAGTTGTCCCCTCGTTATCGCGCATCGCTGAAGACTTGGTTGCGAACGGGAGATCCCGATGCAACCATGGGATCCATCACGGTTCCGATCCAGCGCCAGCATCGTGTGTCGGTTGGATTCAATGTATCGCTCATCCAGCCGCTTGTTCTCGTTGTGCTTACGTTCGCCGCCTTCCTTGTTCTGTTGTTATGGACGCTGCCGCAAATCGAAGCGATGTACGCCCAAATCTGGAAGAGACCATCCGGAGTGGTGGTACTGCTGCAGCAACTGCGTGACTGGTTACCGGTGTGGGGCGTGGCGATGCCGCTTATACTCGTCGTCGCAGTCGTCTTTTGGCGGTCTCGATCGATGAGCAGTACCTTGTCGTGGTTGCCGGGAAGTTCACGCGATGTCAATGCAATGCGATATGCGAGTTATTCCGATCAAGTCGCCGTATTGCTTGAACGCGAGGTGCCACTGCAAGAAGCCTTACTACTGGCCGACCCAGAGAGTGCTAATCGAGTGCTAAGTGAGCGTTCGTCGGCACCCCTATTAACTTGGGCATTGACGGGTGACTTGGACGGCGAACCCATGCCAAAAGTATTGCGTTTCGTTGCACGTACTTATCGGCAATCAGCTGCCGAGCACGCACTCATTTGGCGTGTTTTGGTACCGACAGTTCTCGGTGCTGCCATCGGCGGTTTACTGGTGTTTGCCTTCGGTTTGAGTTTGTTCCTGCCCTGGATCGATCTCTTGACCGAACTTTCGTTACCGGAGGAGATGTGAGCAGTATGACGAATCATCCATCAACCTCGGCACTCGTTCCAGCCGTTCAAGCTTATGCCCAAGAGTTACCTCACGGAAAACGCCGTCGTGAACTGGAAACTCTTGCCAAGATGCTACTGCTGCAGGATTCCTCTGCGGCAACTCATTCAACGAGCGGTTGGATGCCTGTGTTCGCACGCGGTCTTACGACTTCGTCGACCGCATTTCGCTTAAGCGAGTTCATGCAGAAGGCATCGCGTGAAAGCGAGATGCGAAGCCGGCGACGACGATTGTTCTTGTACCCGTTGGCGATACTTGCTCTTGCAGTGATCGTATTCTTCTTTCTCGGCCAAGTTGTGGTTACTCCCTTTCGTCAAATGTACGACGAGTTCGGGTTGATGTTGCCCATGCCGACTAGGTTCTTGTTTTTTTGGGTCGAGCAGTGGCAAATGCACACCGTTCGCTTTGTGACGCTGGTCATGATCGTTGTTGCCGCCGCAGTCTTTGGCATTCGATATTGGCTGCGACACGCAGTGACGACTCGCTACCTCAGTTTTTTTGCCGGTGGCCATACATCGAGTGTTGCGGCGATGGCAAGCTTCACGGGACTATTGTCGGACTTGCTTTCAAATGATGTTCCATTGCCCGAGGCGCTCTCCCTTGCAGGTCGCGGTTGCGGCAATGCTTATTTTCAATCGACTGCTCAGCGATTGGCGGCGAGACTGGCACAAGGCGATGTGTTATTGCGAGAAACGCCTGAGTCCAAGAGTTTTCCCGCGAATGTGATCGAGGCGCTACAGCCGATGCAGGGCGGGCCGCCCAACATGTCACTGTTGGATGCCCTGTCAACGATTTACAGCGAACGGGCGACTCGCCGTACCGATTGGGCGGGTGCGATGGTAGGCGCCTTTGCGGTACTTTTTGTCGGCATCATCGTTACCTTCGTGGTGCTTTCGCTGTTCATGCCCATGGTGTCGTTAATCTCGGTACTTTCATGACATGATGAATATCACACAACGATTGACCGAGTCCTGGCAATACACTTTGGATCGTTGGACGCCCCGTTGGCGGCTTGCGACATGGTGGCATAGCGATTCATCGCCAGCGATCCAGCGTTCACTTTTGCAATTGCTTGCGATCGCTCATCAAGAACGATTGGATACCGCCACTTTGGTTTCCAACTATTCCGATGAACATCGCGGAGTTTGGCGGTATCGATTGCGTCGTTTAGCCGCTAGGCTGCGGGCAGGTATGCCTCTGGTCGACGCCATCGAGCAGACTCCAGAAGTACTCAGCGACCAGCAAACCCTTGCCATTCGATTCGCGACCCAAACAGGGACGCTCACACAAACTTATCACGAATTGTTAGATCGACAGCGGGATTCGCAGCATTTGGCGCGAGTCACCCTCGCTCGGTCGATCGCTTACGGCGTGGCTTTATTAGTGGTCGTGACTGTCGTGATTTCGTTTCTGATTGTTTTTATTTTTCCGACCATGAAAAAGATTGCCGAGGAGTTTGAAGGGACATTTGCTTTGACACCGATGCGTCCCCTGATCATCGCCAGCGATGTGGTCGGCGCGTATATTTCATTAGTGTTCCTGATGTTGATGATTGCGTTGTGCATGTGGTGTGTCGCTCCGGTGCGTCGCTCCGTACGCCAGCAATTCGCTTCGTGGTGGACTCATTTTTCAACGAGTTCACGATCGGCGGAGTTGCTACGGTTGCTGTCGTTGAGTGTCGATGCGGGACGACCGATATCGGGTTCACTTTCGATTCTAGGTCGCTACCACTTTGATTCTCTGGTTCGACGGCGATTGTTATTCGCACGCAATGAGGTCGAATTGGGCGCTGATCCCTGGCAATGCCTCCACGATGCAAAGTTTCTAAACAAAAAGGAAGCCGAGGCGATCCGGTTGAGTCCAGACAATCACTTTCAAGCTTGGACGCTGCGTCAATTAGCTGAAGCTCGAGAGAACGCGGTGGCAGATCGGTTCGAGCGATTTGCGACGATTGCACAGCCAGCGATCGTGCTTTTTTTCTCATTCATTGTGTTGTGGGTTGGCTGGGGATTCATCGGTTACTTGTCAAATCTGATTCGAGGGCTGGCATGAATAAAGATCGATATGGCCGCCATAGTCGTCATGGCGGTACGATTGCGGACCTGCTTGTCGCTGCGACACTGCTTGGGATGTTGATCACGACGCTGATGACCTTGACTGTCCAGAGTGGTCGACTGCGTCAACAAACACGCCAACAACAACTTGCCTTGGACGAGTTGACGAACCAATTGCAGCGATTGCTTACTTTGGATGAGGACAAACGAACCTCGAGCCTTGAGAAGCTCGAGTCGTCCGAGGAAATCAAGTCATCATTGCCGCCGTTCACACTCCATGCTGAGGAATTTGACGACAAGCAAGGAAAGTGGATGCAGTTGACACTCACCTGGCATCCGCCGAGAAACTCGCCGCCGGTGAGTTTGGTTGGATGGATTGATTCGCCAAAACAGAAGGAGCAGGACTGATGAAACGACGTCATGCTTTTACTTTGATCGAGACGCTCGTGTCGATGACGGTAGGTGGCACGCTGATGACACTCGCGCTGGCGCTGCTGCAGCAATCGATGGCCTTGTCGTCAACTGCAAAACGTGTTGCATACGAAGACTCAACCGCTAATCGTTTAGTGGACCAGTTTCGCTTCGATGTCGGAGTCGCTGAGGAAGTGACGATCCAGTCTCCGGATACCGTGAGTCTGGGAGGCGAGAGTGGCGAAGTGGTGTACGTCGTCGCCAATGGACGCATTACTAGCGAACGAACATCGAAGAGCGAATGGGCCTCGGAGAACGACAAAACTCGACGCGAAGTGTTTTCTCTCGGCCCGCTGTGTGATGTGAAGTTTGAAATGCACAAGCAACCAGACCGAGCAACATTGACGCTGAGTCGACGATCGGAGTTGAAGCAGGTGGCGCCGCGAGTCTGGCGTCAAGCGTCCGCCATTGTCGGATGTTTACGCGTCGACGTTCATCAAGAGGCTTCTCGATGAGTCACTCTATTCTGCACTGCGGTCGATCATGCGAATCAAGCCGAAGCGGGCTGAGTGGCCGAGTCCGTCGGAATGGGTTGGTAACGATTTGTGTGCTTGTCTGTTTGGTCGTGGCGAGTTCGATCGCCATGCTCACGTTGCGACAGGAAATCAGCCTGCGACGAGAACTCTCGCTGCACCAACAAATGCGACAAACCGAGTTCTTGCTAGAGGCCGGAGTGCAAAAGGCGGCGTCTCGGCTGAAGGAGTCACCGGACTATCGCGGCGAAACATGGAAACCCACGCACGCACTGGAGAAGTTTTCAAATGCTCAAGTCGTCATCCGTTTAACAAACGATGGTCAATTTCAGGTCGCTGCCAGCATTGGAAGGCTTCCCGATGACTCATCACGCGCTGCGTTGGGTGTTACTCAACTCACGCATCGATTTCGCGTTCCAACATCCAAACCATCACCGTCGGAGTAAGTTTTATGTTTTCAAAGCAAATTCATGAGTTCAAGTATCGCTCGCTTCGAGCGTTCACTTTGGTTGAACTGTTGGTAGTGATTGCCATCATAGGGGTCATGGTCGGATTGCTATTGCCGGCGGTCCAAGCGGCTCGTGAGGCAGCGAGAAGATCATCCTGCATGAACAACGTTGCCCAAATTGGTTTGGCGATGCATCACCATGAGTTCAGTGTCGAACACTTGCCATCGGGAACGATCAATCCTGATGGACCGATCCGCAGCGAGCCCATCGGCAAGCACGTTAGTTGGACGGTCCAAATCTTGCCTTTCATTGAGCAGCGAAATGCTTACGAACATTTTGACTTTGATGCAAGTGTTTATGCGACAGAGAACACGCAAGTGCGCGCACTTGCGATACCAACGCTACTATGTCCTTCGAACCCGGGACTGCGTGTTTTCAGTGAGTTCGAGGCGGCATCGGTATCGATCACAGAGTGTCACTATGCCGGATCTCATCATGACAGTGAATCGCCAATCGACGATGACAATAACGGTCTGTTGTTCCTGAATAGCAAAGTCCGGTATAGCGAAATACTTGACGGCAGTTCCCAAACGATTTTGATTGGTGAAATGCGGCCTTATGACACTCATCTCGGATGGCTTTCGGGAACTCGTTCGACGCTGCGTAACGTCGAGAACTTTGGTATCCAGCCCCAGTTGATTCGCAACGGAATGCCTGGCTATCCCGTGCCAACACCCGGCCCATTCGATGTGGGAACGTTCGGCAGTTACCACGCTGGCGGTGCGGTATTCTCGATAGCTGATGGTGCAGTAAGATTCCTTTCGCACAGCATCGATCCCGAGTTGCTAAAACAGCTCGCCGCACGAGCGGATGGCGAATTGCTCAAGGGCGATTTCTAAGATCAATACTCGCGACGGCGTCGAAGTATTCTCGCACAAGAGGTCGCCCAAGATACCGTCGCCCCCACCACAGCAGTCCAATTTTGGCGACGCTCCAAATTAGCCAAGACACTAGTCCGATCACGGCTCCAACCATCGCCATCTGGGCGATCATTTCGCCGCTTGCCCCAGGTTGACCGTTACCGCTTGCCATTTGCTTCATGTATTTCGCCATTACCGGATACATCTGCCACTGCACGATTGCGTTCAGTACCGACCTGCAAACTTCGAAGAAGATCATGGCGAGGAACAATCGCGAGAGAAGACTTACTGCCCGCTTTTGATTTCGCAACAGACCGATGCCTCCTACGAGCAAGAATCCGGCAATGACCATTCCAAAAACCATCATCAGCAAATTGGGGACAAGGAACGACTTGGTGACCGCTTGCATTTCCTGTTGAAACTGCATCTGTGTGTCTGCCATTGGCGTTCCCGACGGAATGAACATCGCCGAAAGCTTCTCGGCCAAAAGCAATTGGGCAATCCCCATCAACCCCGACAACAGACCGACAATGCCACCGAGTATCGTTAGTACGCCAATGACGGTGATACCCAGAGGCCGCACCGGAGTCACCTCGTGGGCCACGATCGGCGCGTAAGGCGACGTGAAATCCATCGGTGAAGCGTTAGGCGACGGGTTCGATGAGCTATCAATGTCCGTCGGCTTCTGTTCTTCATGCATTGGTAATTATCCTAGGACAGCGACAAAAAGGCACGCTGAATCGCAGTCACTTCGTGGCCTTGAGAGCGGAGATCGAATGCGTGTTGCACGGGTGAACTTAGCAGCACGACCAGACCATAGATCGCTAAAGCCAGTGATGTCGGGAAACAGTAACAAGTCGCAATCGTAAGCATACCGCAGCACAACATGGTGATGCCTAAAACTCGCGAGCGATAATTCATGATGCGCACACCGCTGAGGATGGTTAACACGCCAATCACGAGAATTACAACCGCGAAAATACTGCCTCCGATCATCAGCCAATTTTCGGCACCCGGTGGCAACGTCGGCGGTTGAGCACCACCGCCAGCATTATTGGCCGCATCTCGCCTCATTTGCTCGAAAACCATTGGCATGGCGAATGCATAGAAAGCAATTCCAATGCTGACGAGTACCTCCATTACGCCTTGGACGATCATCAATACACCAAGAATGGGCACTTGGCTGACCATTCCTCGACGCTCGCCCGGCGAAAGAGAGATATCGCCTTGCTGCGCTGCAGGTCCAGCGGAGGTCGATGAGGGGCCGTACGGATTGATAGGGAAGTCGTTAGGTGCATTGCTCATAGTTTGAACAATATATCCCATCGAGCGCCGCAAGTGAGGGGGCAGTCGCGCCGAACACACCAGCTACCAATCAAGTCGGTGTGGCCCATTCAGTTCGGCCACTTGATCGTTCAATGTCAACGTATCGTAAATGTATCCGATGCCAAACAAGGCACCCGTACAGAGATAGATCACGCCGCTGACGATTTTTCCCATGTAGAAGCGATGGATTCCAAACAGTCCAAGAAATAAATGCAGAAGCCAGACAACTGCGTAGTCAACTTGCCCAGACGGAAATTTTGCGTTTGCCTGTTCTGCCATCGATGGGATCAAAAACAAATCAACGATCCAGCCGACGAGGAACAGACCTCCGGTAAAGAACCACAAGATTCCCGTTAGCGGCTTGCCAAAGTAAAAACGATGTGCTCCGGTAAACCCCAGAATCCAGAAAAGATATCCAACCAGCAGCGGATGCGTCGGCGGATTGGAATAGTTTTCTTCGAGGTGGGTGGATGGGCGAAATGGTGCGTCGTGGGTGAAGGTTTGTGCATTGGGCATGATAGATTGTGTCAATGGCGACAATTGGCAGTGAGTGGTCGATTCTCAAGCGAGCGTGGTTGGCTTCGTTCAACGAGACGTGCCGCTGGCGAAAACGATTCACGCAAATACGGCGCCAAAGCCTATTCGCTGCTGATGGGTTGATCTTGGTTCGTGTCCGGATGATTTTCATTTCTTCAAATGTCTGAGGATTGCTGCTGTGATTGGTAATTTCACTTGATGCGCTACTTTGAACTGCACTGCAAAAGTAATTTTTCCTTTTTGCAGGGTGCATCTCATCCTCATGAGTTGGTCGAGCGGGCAGCAGAAATTGGTTACGCAGGTCTGGCGCTGACCGATCAAGAATCGCTTGCGGGCGTCGTCCGAGGTTTGGCTTCGGCCAAGGACTTGGGGCTGACCTATTTGGTCGGTAGCGAAATTCATCCTATCGATTCCCCGCCCCTGGTGCTGTGGCCTACCGATCGCGCAGCATATGGACGACTGTGCCGATTACTCTCGCGGGGACGCCAGCGGTGCGAGAAAGGAAGCTGTGAAATCCACTGGAGCGACATTGTTGAACTCAATGAGGGCCTGGTCGCGGCTCTCTTGCCACCATCAAGTAAGTCCAAAAACTTTCTGCAATCGGATTTCCGTGAGGTATTCGCCGATCGGGCGTATGTACTGTGCGAGGTTCATCGCGGCGCCGACGATGATGGTGAAATCGATCGATTGCGTCACTTGGCGAGCGAATGTGACGTGCCGCTAGTGGTAGCCGGCGGAGCATACTACCACACGGCCGAAAGAATGTTGGTGCATGATTGTGTGACGGCGATTCGCAATGGTATGACGATCGACCAAGTCCACGAACAACGGTTTGCCAACAGCCAACGACATTTACGCTCGCTTGCTGAAATCGAGCACTTGTTTCGCAGAGTCCCTGAAGCAATCGCCAGAACCCTGGAAGTCGCGGATCGATGCAAGTTTCGCTTGGAGTACCTGCGCTACGAGTATCCATCTGAACTCGCTCCACCGGGCATGACGGCGATAGAGCACCTTAAACGATTGACATGGCAGGGTGCCAAACAACGATGGCCCGACGAAGTCCCCGCAAAAGTCATCGAGATGATTCGGCACGAAATGTCGATCATCGAAGATTTGCATTACGAGGCCTATTTTATCACCGTATGGGATATCGTGCGGTTCGCTCGCGGGCGAGGCATCTTGTGCCAGGGACGCGGCTCAGCGGCAAACTCCGTTGTTTGTTATTGCCTGGGGATTACGGAGGTTGATCCCAGTCAAACGGAGTTATTGTTCGAACGATTCATCAGTCGCGAACGAAACGAGGCTCCCGATATCGACGTCGATTTCGAGCACCAACGTCGTGAAGAAGTGTTACAATACTTGTATCAAAAATATGGTCGCGATCGTGCAGGGTTGACGGCAACCGTGACGACGTATCGCAGTCGCAGCGCGATTCGCGAAGTTGGCAAGGCGCTCGGCATTTCGATGGATAGCATCGACTCGCTTGCCAAGCTTGCTAGTGGTTATGACAGCGAACCGCAATTGGCTGAGCGAGCTCGCGAATGCGGTCTCGATCCAAACTCGACGCTTGGCAAGCGGTTTGTCTATCTCGTCTCGCACTTGAAAGGTTTTCCTCGGCACTTGTCCCAACATGTCGGGGGGATGGTGATGACTGCGGGGCCGCTTTGTGAATTGTGTCCGATCGAGAATGCCGCAATGGCGGATCGGACGGTGATTCAGTGGGACAAAGACGATCTGGATGAGTTGGGGATATTGAAAGTTGATGTGTTGGCACTTGGTATGTTATCAGCACTGCATCGTTGCTTTGATTTGATTGAGCAACACCACGGTCGATCATTGTCTTTGGCGACGATCCCCGCTGACGATTCCGAGACGTACGACATGATTTGTCGCGCCGACACAATGGGCGTTTTTCAAATCGAGAGTCGTGCCCAGATGAGCATGTTGCCTCGATTGAAACCAAGATGTTTTTACGACTTGGTGATCGAAGTCGCGATTGTTCGCCCAGGACCAATCCAGGGCAATATGGTGCATCCCTTTTTAAAGGCTCGTGAGAATCCCGAAGCCGTTGCCTACCCCAGCGAGGCGATTCGCGGCGTATTGGAAAAGACTCTCGGAGTACCGTTGTTTCAAGAACAAGCAATGCGATTGGCGGTGGTCGCTGGAGGATTCACGCCAGGTGAGGCAGACCAGTTGCGGCGGGCAATGGCGGCATGGCGGAGGCCTGGAGTGATCGATCGATTTCGAATCAAACTGCTTGCGGGAATGAAAAACAACGGGCTCAGTGATGAGTTTTCCGAGCATGTGTTTAACCAGATTCGCGGTTTTGGCGAGTACGGCTTTCCCGAATCTCATGCGGCAAGCTTCGCGTTACTCGTGTATGCCTCATGTTATTTAAAGTGCCATTATCCAGCGGCATTTTGCGTGGCTCTGTTGAACAGCCAACCGCTGGGATTCTATGCGCCGGCACAGCTCGTTGCTGACGCTCGCGAGCATGGCGTGCGGGTTCGCGGTGTGTGTATCAATCACAGTAACGTAGAGTCCACCTTGGAAGCGGATTCCAACCGACCGCAACCGTCAATCCGTTTGGGATTGGGGACGATTCGCGGCCTGTCGCTAGATGCGGCCAATGCGTGGGTACAGGAACGTGATGCCCGAGGCCCGTATCATGAATTGTCGGACTTGGTTTCGCGAACTCACATCGGGAAAGGGGACCTAGCGATACTTGCGGACTCCGATTGCTTGTCGTCCATTGCCGGCGATCGTCGCGCAGCTGTTTGGCAATCGCTTGGCCAAGACGCATCGCCGGGAAATCATCCGTTGCTGGATGGGGTCGAGTTGGAGGAAGTGGTTCCTGAATCACTTACTCCGATGTCCATGCTCGAAGAAGTTTACGCGGACTATCACATGACGGGGCTGAGCTTAAAAGGGCATCCGATGTCATTCGCCCGTCGCGAGCTGGATGCCATGCACTGCGTAACTGCCCAACAGTTGGCAACTTTACGCGATGGTCGACATGTACGAGTTGCTGGCTTGGTGCTGCTTCGCCAACGTCCAAGTACCGCCAAGGGTATCACGTTTGTAACCTTGGAAGACGAAACCGGTGCAATCAACTTGGTGTTATTTGCCGCAGTTTGGGAGCGATACTTCAAAGTCGCTAGGGCGAGTAACGCGTGGCTTGTCGACGGCAAGCTAGAAAACCGCCAAGGGATCATTCACGTGATTGTCGGCCGACTAACCGACTTAAGTGACGTCGTCGAGGGCTTGAACATCAAGTCGCGAGATTTTCGCTAGGGCAAAGTATCGCAAACACGATTCGAAGTGTACGGAGCAAAGTCGACTACAGAATCGATTCGGCAACCAAACGTTCGCGATGGTATTGGCAGAGTGTTACATGCCAATGTCCTATGTCCGTTTGTTTGTCGACGATATATTCCAATTCGACTTGCAGTGTCTGGTTATTCGTTCCCGATTTGTCGACCCAGAGCGTATCGACCATTTGGCGACCCCAGCGAGTAAAAACCCGCGGCGTCTGAGAAAGTTGCCAGTCCGTAAATTCAGACTGCTTATGAAGTTCTTCGAGGACGCCGTTTTCTCGCATCTGGACGAGGTTCTCGGCGGCAGTCGTGTTGACGACATAAAACTCCTTCAGCGGCATCGTCGGCAGAAAACGGTCCTTGTACGGTTTTTGAAGCTCAGCAACGAGTTCCCATTCACCTTTTCCGGTCAGTTCCAGAAACTGTTTCACGAAGAATTCGGCCTGACCACCTAGAGTCTGAACTTTGGACCAGGGCAAAAAGAACCCACAAGCTCCGAATCCAACAGCAAGAAGCAGTCCGATTTTGGCAGCCATCGTACCGACGGGGACTCCAAAATCCGAGCGACGTAGCGCAATCGCTCCGAACAAGATTGCGGCAAGCGGTAACAGCAATAGTGGTCGCCCGAGTAAACAAAAGACACTGAGCAAACCGAACAGAATACAAACAAAGCCCGAGAAACGTACCGGTGCCTGCAATTCATCAATATCGTAACCAGCCTCTGCACCCATTCGCGTCGCGAGTGGCAATTGGGTCGCCAGATTCTCGCGAGCAGGACTTTGGACAGATTCGGTGCTCATTGAAAAAAGACGCAAATTGAGAACTAAAGAATGACAATAGATCGTAACAGCGACTGCTACGTTGCCCGGCTCATGATGGTTTGCCCGAAGTGCGAAAAAGTTTGCCCGAAGAAAAGATTGCCCGAAGTTTACGCCGCCTGCCGTGAAATCACGTTCTCAACAACCGGTTGGCGAGGTGTTTTTGCCAGATTCAAGGTGTCAACCAACCACTGGGCGGCTCGGGCGGACGCCCCCGGGCGCGCGTATCGCTCACTCAATTCGTCAAGCTGAGCCAACGTCGAGCGGTAATAGTAATCGTCGGTCAAGAACGCGGATACTGAATCGACAAGGAATTGGACGGCTGGACCCACGTTACCGACGCTAACCATTTCCGGAAAGATCCTGCGTTTGGCCATCAAATTGGGCAGCGTCAGCGAATCGACGCCGATCATCAGACTGCCGAAAGCATGTAGGAATCGGCCCACGCGGTAAACAACAGCAGCCGGCGTGCGACGTGCCATTAACTCTAAACTGACCGAACCGCTCACCATCATCGCACAATGCGCAGCGTCGATCACTTCACTCGTTCGACCGACAAAGAAATCGATGGGAAGGTCGTGGTCCGCCCCCACTAGCTGGCCCCGGCACCACAAACAGTGGCTGTCCCGATATGCAGCCACAAGAAAGCGAGCTGAGGGATGCATGGATGAGAGTTGGCGGATGGCGGCCAACATCATCGGCCAGTTGCGGTGGACTTCGTGATCTCGAGAACCAGGCAAAATGGCGACAAGCGGTGCCGTTTCTGCAAGTAAATCCAGTCGCGTGACCGTTCGTGTGTCCAACGGTGCACTGGCAACAGCATCAAAAAACGGGTGTCCGACGTAGGTACAAGGAATGTTTTTGGAGGAATAATACTCCTGCTCAACGGGCAAGACACTCAAGACGTGGTCGACCGTGCGGCGCATCTTCCGCGATCGCCAACCACCCCAAGCCCACAACTGTGGCGGACAATAATAATAAACTGGCACTCCGTACTTTTTCGCCCGGCGCGCCACATGCCAGTTAAATCCTGGAAAATCAATCAACACCACCGCATCGACCGTTCCAGCCTCGAACGCTTGCTCTGCGATGTCTACAAAACCGAAGAACTGACGCAGTTTGGGTAGTACCTCCAGCAAGCCGACAACGGCGTGTTCGGTCAAATCTTGGTCGAGTCGGCATCCGGCTTGCCGCATCGATTTGCCGCCAAATCCACGTGTTTGAACTGAAGGGGCCAATCGCTGGAGTTGCTCAATCATCCGCGCCGCGTGTTGGTCACCACTGGGCTCACCGGCGGAAAAAAAAATCGTTTTCGACATTTCGCTCGCCCGCGGTTGAGAATCTCACTGATAGACCGAGCGAAAAATAGTGCAGTTGCTGCAGCGGAGTCAATCGGAATCGTTCACAGCTCAAATCGGGCGTGGCCGGCTTCCACACAGTTCGCTGCAAGCACACACTCAACAAAAACTCGCAAACCCGATCACCAAACCAGTGCCAGAGGCTGAATCATGACGCTCGCAGATCCTCCCGGGACAGCCGATGTGCTGGTAATCGGTGCGGGTATTGTTGGCTTGGCGACCGCTTGGCAACTGGTGCAACGCCATCGCGACACGTCGGTGACAGTTGTTGACGCCGAAAACAGGGTTGCGGCGCACCAAAGTGGCCACAATTCCGGAGTGCTGCACTCAGGTATTTACTACAAGCCGGGATCGCTCAAGGCTCGCTTGTGCCGTACTGGGAAACTCGAGATGCAAGCTTTTTGTGACGAACACGATGTTTCTTGGAACGATTGCGGTAAAGTTGTCGTGGCAACCACGCCCGATGAAGTGGAACGGCTGGCAAGCATCGAAAGTCGCGCCACTCAAAACGGTGTTATTGCACGACGAATTGATACCGATGAACTGCGGGAATTGGAGCCCCATGCCGCGGGACTGGCCGCACTTCATGTTCCCGAAACAGGAATCGTGAATTACGGCCAGGTCTGTGAACGGCTGCAGCAACAGATCGTTTGCAAGGGAGGGAACGTGCATCTGCAGTTCCGTGTCGAAAAGATCCAGTCACGCGGAAATGGATTGACGGTCACATCCCGTGGGGGGCAGTCCATTTCGTGTGGTCGACTGATCAATTGTGGTGGCTTACAGAGCGACCGCATATGCCGTTTGGCAGGCGGCGAAACATCCGCCAGAATCGTGCCCTTTCGCGGCGAGTACTACGAACTCGCACCATCGAGCGAACATCTTTGTCGCAACTTGATTTACCCGGTGCCCGACCCATCGTTTCCGTTTCTGGGAGTCCACTTTACGCGGATGATTGCCGGTGGAGTGGAATGCGGTCCGAACGCAGTGTTAGCACTTTCTCGAGAAGGCTACCGCTGGAGAGACATCAGTCCTCGCGACCTGATGGAAACGCTTTCGTTTACCGGATTTCGACGATTAGCGAGTACGCACTGGCGTTCGGGCCTGGGTGAGATGCACCGATCGCTCAGTAAGGGCGCGTTCGTGTCAGCACTCCAGAAATTAATACCGCAATTACGTTCCTCAGATTTGAAACCTGGACGCGCCGGTGTACGTGCTCAGGCAATCGCTGCGGATGGGACCCTTGTCGACGATTTCCTCATTGCCCACAGCAAGTCGGCGCTGCACGTTTTGAACGCGCCTTCTCCCGCGGCAACTGCGTCGCTGGCTATCGCCGAATATCTCGTCAACGAGTTTGAGCAAACAGCTCTCTAATTATTCGAAAAGAGGTCTGGACCTAAGGAGGGGCGATAGAGTCAGCCTCCTGTTCCGACAGACTCTCAATGATCGATGCACGTCTCCAGGAACCTAGCGAGCTTATGGAAGTCGCTATCAAGTTGGATGAAGCGCACTTTCGTCACCAAGGTCTTTGGATCAACGAGTTCGTCAAAGGGGACAAAATGCAAATCAAATTGACCTGATACACTGACCATGACGCCGTTGAGTTTTTCTTCGACGAGCGCACGGTAGGCACCAACGCCCAATTGCGATCCGAGCATCACATCGTACGCGTGTGGCGGAGCGCAACGGGCTTCGTATCCCAGTTGCAAACCGTTGACCTTTCGCGTTTTTCCCGTTCGTGCCTGGTACCGCTTGGCAAGTAAGCCGGAGACCAGCGCCGCCAAATTAATGGACGAGATATTGATGTGCCCGTGATCATCGCGACTGACGCCTTCGAGATACTTAGCCGGCAAATACTCGGCCATTCCTTCGGCAATCACAATCGTACCGTATTGGCGTCCCTCGCGTTCTCGCGCGACCATCATGTCAACCATCCGATCAATCACTTTTTCCAAGTCCATGACTTTTCGTGGTTTTCCGGATTGAGGGTCTGTTTCCTCGGTTGCCAAATTGCCGGTGACATCCTCGACGCTGAGCACCATGCTCGCTTCGCCGGCGATGGCCGCTCCGTATGCGAGCCAGCCAGCGCTACGGCCCATGGCTTCGCATAGAAAGTACGCTCGACCGGCAGCCGCATCGTAATTCAGATTTCGAATTTCCTCCGCCAACGTCTCCACCGCAGTAAAAAAGCCGAAAGTGAAATCGATTCCGCTGTAATCGTTATCGATGGTTTTTGGCAAATGGACGATGGGAAAGCGGCGTGCTCCGGCAGGTAAATTGTCCTGGAACATCTTCAGCTTATTGGCGGTCTTGAGCGTGTCATCACCACCAATCGAGATTAACGCATCGATCTCCAGCGAGCACAGACCTTCGTAAACACGCCGCAGTGGTGCGACCAGTTCCGCATCCTTCAAATGCTCTGGTGCATTGACGTGTTTTCCAGGGTTTGTTCGCGCCGTACCAATCATGATGCCACGGCTGGTTCTCGAATGCGTCAAGGTATCATGCGTGAACTTGATGTAGTCGGTCCCCTCCTGCAGTGGTCCTGCGGCCGTGTATTCGGCCAGACGGCTGTAACCATGCTTGATCCCAAAAACTTGGGCACCTTCTTCAATGAACGAAAATGCTGCCGTCGAGATCACAGCGTTGGCCGCCGGCGCAGGTCCGCCGGCAAAAAGAATGGCAACTCGTTTGATATCCAGGTCGTGATGATCGGGCATTGTTAGGCACAGAAGGTTATTAGAAATCAGTCTGGAAACGACAGCGGCTCACACAGAGGTGCCGTTGCTACGCCTTGGGTGTCTTGCGCAGGTCAAGCCACTCGCTGTGGAACGTGCCGTCCATGTCCGTTCGTTGGTACGTGTGAGCACCAAAGTAGTCACGTTGTGCTTGCAGCAAATTGGCTGGCAAACGGGCACTGCGATACGCGTCAAAGTAATTCAATGCCGTGGTGAACGCCGGAACCGGCACACCCAGCACCGAAGCGGTTGCGACTATCGCTCGCCAAGGTCCTTGCGTCTTTTCGACAGCGTCCTGGAAGTACTTATCCAACAACAAGTTTTCCAGATTCGATTCTTTGTCAAACGCTTCCTTGATACGATCCAAGAATTGTGCGCGGATGATACATCCGCCACGCCACAGCAAGGCACACTGGCCGTAATCGAGTCCCCAATCGTGTTCCCCGGAAGCTGCTTGCAACTGCACGAAACCTTGTGCATACGACACGATTTTTGACGCGTACAGAGCGTCGCGGACAGCGTCGACGAATGCTTGACGATTGCCGATCAATTCCTTAGCTGCGGCAGTGAACGCTGCGTTAGCCGTGGGGCTAGGACCGTTAAGCATCTTGCTTGCACGGACGCGAGCTTCCTTTTGTGCGGAGATGCCGCGAGCAAAAACCGCAGTCGTGACCAGCGTACTGGGCACGCCAAGGTCGAGCGCCAATTGGCTCATCCATTTGCCAGTGCCTTTTGCACCGGCAACATCGAGGATTTTGTCGACTAGGAATCCGCCTTTGCCTTGATCGTCCTTGGCGCTGAAGATGTCACGAGAAATCTCGATCAGGTAGCTCTGCAGCACGCCGCGGTTCCAGTCGTCGAACACTTCATAAAGTTCGTCGTTGCTGAGACCACCGAGTTCGCTGAGCAATTGATAAGCTTCACAAATCAATTGCATGTCACCGTATTCGATGCCATTGTGAACCATTTTGACGTAGTGACCGGCTCCTCGAGGTCCCACCCATTCACAGCACGGAATGTCGTTGTTTGGGCCGACTTTCGCAGCGATTGCTTGGAACATCTCTTTGATGTGCGGCCATGCTTCTTTGCTGCCGCCGGGCATCAGGCTGGGGCCTTTCAAGGCACCCTCTTCGCCACCGGACACGCCGCTTCCGACGAACAATAAACCGGCATCCTCGACCTTTTTCGTTCGCCGTTCGGTGTCTTTATATTCGGTGTTACCGCCGTCGATAATGATGTCGCCTGGATCGCAAAGCGGCAACAACTGGTCAATGATCGCGTCGACCGCTGGCCCAGCTTTGACGAGCATCATCAGTTTGCGAGGCCGTTTGACGGCTTTGACGAATTCCTCGATCGAGTGTGTCCCGACGAACTTCTTGCCTTTGGCTCGACCCGCCAGAAGCTCGTCGACCTTCTCCGTCGTGCGGTTGTACACGGCGACTTTGTAGCCGCGGCTTTCGACATTGAGAGCGAGATTCTCGCCCATTACAGCCAGCCCGATCAAACCAAAATCGCAGTCGCCACTCATATTCGTCACTCGGTTACATTTTAGGGGGTAGCAAGTTTTGGCCGGATTCTAGCCGGAAAAGGATACTTTTGTAGGGTGCTATCAGCGAAGTCAACCGTTTCCAGAGGATCAACCTCTTGCAGCCCCAAGAAAGGGCATCTGCAAGCGGAACAACCAGAATTTCCGGCAGAGTCCAATCCAGCGGTGTAGAATCGTGAGAGTCTGGTGGCCGTTTGTTGCCGGAATCGATCTCAGTAATTATTGTCAGTAGCTGGTCGACCGCTATCGGCGCGTCGCGATCGTTTGGTGGCGTCCCCTGTTCCTTTTCTACGCGAAACGCGTGTTAGTATCGATGAAAATCACTCGATTTCTCCTGACTTTAGCAGCTTTCGTCGTTGCTGGGCTCGTTTCCCCAACATCCGTTTGGGGACAGAACACCAACACCACGAATAACTTCGTCAACCCAATCGCCGGTGTCGACGTCGATGCCCAAGGCGTATTGAGGGTTCGACAATTTGATCCCCGGGTCGCCCAGCAGCGATTGATGGCTGCCCGCGCCCAGGCGGGTGACGACGTGATGCAATCCAGCGAACTGCGAAAAGTTTCGCTGAATCGACTGGAAGCGGCTGTCGCGGAAAAACTTGAATTGGGCCAGCGGTTGCCTGATGATGTTCTCGGACTAGCGGGTCTCACAAGTGTCCAGTACGTCTTTTACTATCCTGAAACTAGGGACATCGTCATCGCCGGCCCGGCCGAAGGCTTTGTCGCCGATCCGACCGACCGCTTGATTGGCATTCAATCCGGTCAGCCAATCGTGCTGCTAGAAGATTTAGTAACGGCCCTTCGCGCATTTGGACCAGGCGAAATCAATAAGTCAGTGATCAGCGTCTCGATCGATCCGACCGAAGAAGGTCTGGCGAGAATGCAGCAGTTCTTGGCCTCTGTTCGCGGCCCAGTGACTGCGCGAGATACTCAAACCTTGGCGATGGGACTGAAAAATAACCTCGGATTGCAAAACGTTTCGATCCAAGGCATTCCGTCGGCAACTCACTTCGCCCGCGTTCTAGTGGAAGCCGATTATCGTATGAAGTTGATCGGCATCGGCTTGGAACAACTGCCTGTGCGGATGCTCAGTTACGTTGATCGAGCCAATCCCAATTCGGTTTCGGCAAATGCCATGGAACGATGGTACTTCCAACCCAATTACGATGGTATTTCGGTCAGCGAAGATTCGTTGGCTATGAAGATCAACGAACGCGGAGTGCAACTGGTCGGTGCCAACGAGCGCGTGGCTGCAGGTGGAAAACGCGTCGCAGCCGGGCATGCCAACAAGGCCAGCCAAGCTTTTTGCAATGACTTCACTAAGTTGTATCCCGAAATTGCCTCGCGGGTTCGAATCTACGGCGAGTTACGTCAACTGATCGATTTGGCGATTGCCGCAGCGTACATCCAAGAGCAAGATTTCTATGGACAAGCTGAATGGCAAATGCCCGTGTTGGGTAACGAAGCCGCGTTTCAAGTGGAGACGTACACCGTTCCCGAGCAAGTCGAAACTGCGGTCAACGCGATTTGGCGTGGCACCACGCTGATGACGCCGTTGGGTGGAGGAGTGCACATGCAGCCACGTCTAGCACTCAATCGCGATCGACTTGTCATCGATACTGCGGGTGAAAATGCGAAAGCGAAACAATCCGCCGGCCCGTCCAATTTGGCCGAGGGTCAGTGGTGGTGGGACTGAGCCAGCCCCAACGTGCTGGGAAGCAAAGCTTGTAGCTGACCAGCGAAGCTCGGTAAGACTTTTGATTCCCAATGGCATATGATTCGCCGTGTGTAGTCTCACACCGCGTTTTTATTAGCGATCTGCCATGAGTCATCCAAGTAATCGCATTCGTCTGCTGTCGGGTGAGTGTCGGCTGGTTGTGGTTCAAGACCATCTACAGCCATGTCCCTATCTGCCTGGGCAAACCGCAAGAATGCCTCTGCGCCTACCGGTTGGTCGTGTCACACCGGAAATCACGGACGTGCTGCTGGCGCATGGTTTTCGTCGTAGTGGCGATTTTGTTTACACTCCCCAGTGCCCGAGTTGCCGCGAGTGCCAACCGACAAGGCTGGATGTCAATTCATTTCACTGCTCGACTTCGATGCGGCGAGTGCTCCGCCGTGGTGATCGCGAACTGCAGGCGACGTGGGCTGCGCCGTCGATCGATTCTCGGAGAGTCGAGCTATTCAATCAGCACCGCGACCAGCGTAATTTGGGAAACCGAGACGCCCCGATTGATGCAGAATCCTATCGCGCGTTTTTAACTGACAGTTGTTGCGAAACTCGGGAACTTTCAATCTATTTTCAAGACCAGTTGATCGCCGTATCGACAGTGGACTGTGGATGTGAAAGTGTGTCTGCCGTGTACACCTTCTTTGATCCAGATTACTCGCGATACAGTCTGGGGACATATGCAATCCTGAAACAAATCCAGTGGTGCTTAAGCTCCCGCCGACGGTACGTGTACCTGGGCATGTATGTGGCGGACAACGATCATCTGAATTACAAAGCGAGATTTCTGCCGCAGGAGCGTTTGGTCGCTGGCGAATGGGTATCTCACAATTGATGCGTTTCGCTACGGCGAAGTACAGCGAGCGTCGTCTTGTTTCGCTACATCCATTTCCTGGTGAATCGAATTACGATCGTAAAAGCCTGCACCGTTATACTGATGGCTCGCTTTTTGCCTCGTGATCCCTTTGGCATCAACGTCCACTGGCCCCTGATATCAAAATCAACTGGCCTCGATGGCACCCTTTACCGTTCGACTCCACTTTTCAATTTCGCTATCACTCTATCCAGTTCGCAGCCAATTTAACCAGGAAGGGTGCTCATGAAACTACTATTCCGTTTCCGAATCGTGTTGACGCTCACATTCGCATTGATGTGCGCTGAGCAATCGCTTGGTGATGATCCGTCAGCACAGATCTCACACTATCTGCGTTCAGGAGCATTTGCTGCCGCCCGTGAACTGGCTAGCCAAGTGCCGGTTACCAATGGACAACGTGATGAGGCGTTTGCGCAAGTCGCCCGAGCACAGATGCGAAGCGGCGAGTTGGCTGCATCGTCGGATACCTTGCGAGAAATTGAGTCCTCACAGTACCGCGAACTAGCGACAGAGGCAAGTTCTACCGACAACCCGAGTGGCGGTGGCAGCTTTGCCGACTTCGATTCTTTGATGCAATTGATTCAAACAACCGTCGCTCCTGATACCTGGGAAGCACTGGGCGGTCCGAGCACGATGGCCCCATACGCTCAAGGAATCCTTGTTGATCCGAATGGCTTGGTCAGCGAAGTTAACACAGTCAATGGTCGAGACTTGGGGATCGATGTTGCTCAGATTCTTGACAGCAATCCCGTCACAGATTCGCTCAACACGACACCTCAACCGAATCAATGGCGTCTGCCCTCACCGCAGCGCGTGGTGTCATTGCGACGGTTGCGAGACGAAACTGCTCGACGCGAGTTGATTGGGCTGCCGTTAGCTGAATCGATGTACTACTTAGCCGGTATCAGTGAAATTCATCACCTCGTCATGCTCCCCGATGACGTACTAATCGTCTCACCGGTCGGTGGCATTCAGTCACGTCAAGGTTGGCTGGTCGATGCCCGCACCGGACGGCATCCGCTGCGATTGGATTTTCTGGCAGCAGCCAGTGGATCGGCGCTGGCGAATCGGCCCTTCGGTTGCACGATCGATCCTACTCATGACGGTTTACTGCGCGCCCAACAATTCGCCGCTGACGTGCAAAGCGATGCGATACCCATTGGCGTTGCAGCCGATCAATTGGCCGCAGCCCTTGGGAAACAAAGTGTTGAGGTCTTCGGCACACCGGCCAACACGACGTTAGGAATGTTGATGGTTGAAGCCGATCGGCACATGAAACGGTTGGCATTGGGCGATGCCGAAATGCCAGACGGAGTTTCGAACTACCTCAATTTTGTTGACAAAATGATCGAACGTGGGCCGCCTGCGGATGTGTTGATCCGGTTGTGGTTCACGGCCCATCCGCAAACAATTCAATCCGACGCAGCGGGTCAAGTCTTTGCCATCTCTGGCCAACCATTGCGGCTGAGCGGCCAGAATGAACGCGAAGCCCAAGCTGGTCGCCAGCGCGTTGCCGACGATCCGCGAACCATCGCATTCATTACTGAGTTCAATGATCATTTCGAAGCAATTCGGTCGATGTATCCTGTCTATGGTGCAATGGAGTCTTTGTATCGCGCAGCCGGGGTTGCTCAGGTCGTCAACCGATTCTCCAAAGACGACGCTAATCGTGAGTTGTTGGCATCAATCGCAAGACTGGAGTCGTTTGATCACCAACTTCGTCCCACGCCTGAATTTGTGAATTCGATTGCCGTACTGCACAACGTTCGCAGTGGTCGCAAAATCCACCACATTCTGTTAGCCAGTGGAGGTGTGTTGGTGGATTTGCAACATACGGTTTCCGCGCGAACGCAAACGTATCCGACACTTGCTGCTGTCGTTGGTCGAGTCCAAGAGCAGCCGATCGCTATTGGTCGCTGGTGGTGGGACGCAGCCCCGTAAACCTCGGCCGTTATGAATAGAAGTCGCTCTACAGCAATTTAGCGTCGCGGTGTCACTGGCCCATTCGCTGTGGCCATTGCGGAAGGCCTGGGTGATTCAAAGGCGCTGAACTCCGCCCAGACTGGCAAGTGGTCGCTGACAAGTACTGCCTGCTCGGCCGTTAGCCCCAGATCTCGCTCGAAATGGACCACGCCAAAGCGGCCTGTAAATTCGGTGGTGACGGTGCGGTCAAGCAAAATGTGATCGTAAGTCTTGGTTTGACGTGTATTGGTAAGAATGTCTCCGGCAATGGAAACAACGTTCGGAATTTGGCCCAGCTCATTCAAGTTCCTCGTGTCGACATTCAAGTCACCAACGAGTAAGCAGTCCTCTTCTCCGGTCGTATCGTATTCATACTGCCGCACGCGAACGAAGACATCGTCGAGAACATCCAGTTCGTTGATTCCTGCCGACGCACTGACTTCGTCGGGGTCAGTATGGGCGTTAATGATATTGAACGAAAAGGGGATGCGACCGTCGGCCGACATTGGTCGAACTTGAAACGACGCTACCATTGGTTCACGGTGCATTCGATCGTTATCGCTGCCTACTTCGCCGTCTTGCACCAAGTAGGCGCTATCGGGGACGAACATAATGCGAGATTGATCCCAGACGAAAGCATAGGATTCTGTCTGGCTGGTGCGGCCAATCGGCCTGCTGACGACACTGCCATAGTTGCCGCCGCTACGCTTGATCAAGTCTGTCAACAATAGCACTGGCTTGCCATCACCACCTTTGACTTCTTGAATCGCGACAACGTCAAACTGCGTCACGATCTGTGCCAGCACTCGCATCACGTTTTCGTCCGCTGACTTCTTTTCGCCAAAGACTTGAATATTGAATGTCGCGATGCGAATGGTTTCGGGCGACTTACGTCCTAGCGACTCGAGGCTGACGGGTTGGATAACGGTGTCGCCTGAGACGCCGGTAAGCGTTTCGGAAATCCCGTCCAGCTTGCTGAAGTCAATTCTTCCTGATAGTGCATAGTACGCGATCGCGGCGATTCCCATCATGGTCACGCTGGGACCTATCCAGCGAACAATAGGGATTTGGCGCAGCAACGAAATGCCGAGCGAGGTATTTGCGCTACTACTGTTACGAGTGCTTCGACTGCGTTTGCTGAGCACACCCATACCGGCCTCCCTGCCGTAGGTTGGGTAGTGAAAAACTAACTGAGTATCCGAAAAGGGGTCTGACCCTTTGGAGGAGGCGAGAGGGTCAGACCCCTTTTCGGACTGGCTCTAAGCGGCGACACCGCGGATGGCTTCCAACGCTTGGATCGCCAACCGCTTCAATCGAGGAGTTCCTTGATTCGCTGCCTGGCGCAGCGCCGGCATCGCTGGTGTTGCAGCGACACCGATTTGTGACAGAGCCCACGCTGCCCTTTCTCGTGCTGGAAGAAACATTGAGCAAGACAAACATTTTTCCAGCGCCATGACGCCGCACGCCGCATGGTGACCAAGTCGGCCTAGCAACGTGGCCGCCCAGTAGGCCACTTCGCCATCCTCGGTGCGAAGCAGCAGCTCCGATAATTCCGGGGCTTCCGCTGGACTGGGCATCACCGCGGCTTCGAGCGCCTCTGCGGCCCACATTCGTATTTCTTCGTTACTGTGTCCGGCCAAGTTGGCAATGCTTACCGCAACGCCTCTTACGTCTTCAGCGGATGCGATTTGCCGCAGCGCCGCCACGCACTTGTCGACCGATCCACTGGCAAATGCTGCAGCCCACTGATTGACCGGGCTGGGAAATTGAAAATGGGACATCCGTTCCCCTTTGATCCATAAAAAGATTCTGGCGCAACATCATCCTGACGTCGACGCACCTATCGAATCTTACCGGTACAATAAACAAAGACTCCAACACAAGATCAACCAAAAAAAGCTTTTACGACAAAGTAGTTAAGATTCTGTTAGCGTGAAGAGTCTCGTCTACCGACCGACAAGCCAAGCCAGCCATTCTTTGCTCGCTAGAGCAAGCGTTTGAGCATGACCCGCCGTGGGTATTAACTCCGCCGGCGTAAACGGTGTCGACTTACCGACTCGGTGACTGCAGGGAAGCGGCACCAAATCCAATCCGTGTTGCTCGGCATGTCGAATCGCGCGGGGAATGTGAAAAGCGCTGGTCACAAGCGCGATACGGCCCTCCGCAGGAAACGTTTTCGGCGGATTCGATACAAACTGCTTAAGTCTCTGCATTTCTTCAAACGTGTTTCGTCCACTGATTTCGTAAATCGCAGCGGCGGGCACGCCGACGGACTGGAGCATCTGACGGCCTGTTTCTCTTGGGTCGGGTAAATCCGCGATCGACGTGCCCGTTGTGATGATCGACGCTGTTTTGCCCGCATGCCATAGCTGCGCGGTCAACATCACTCTCTGGCCGTCGCTATTGAGCTCGAACGTCCCGTCGGCAGCGACTGACACACTGCCACCGAGCAGGATCACACAGCGAAACGGATCTGTTGCTGCAAGCGTTTGTGGATCACGTGGCATTTCAACCGTAGCCATTGCCCACTTGGCGATCTGGCCATTTCCTATCACGCCGATCACCATGAACTGGATCAAAAAGGCGATGGCCACTTTTCGATAGCCGCTTGACAATGCGACCACGGCTAGAAACAGACAGGACCACCACAGCAGCCCTAAAGGCATAAAACAGTCGGTTGCCGCGTGCATCGCGGCGGGAGTTCCCTGCAGGGTTCCAGAAACCACGACGATACTTCCTGCGGGGACGCCGCAAACGAGAGTCGCCAAGGCTGGCCGCATAACGCCTTTCATTGAGTCCCCAGTGGTAAAGTAACGCAGTTGATTCTAAAACGAGGGTGCCTAAAAGGTTTACTTCTGTCCAGTCGGAGAGTGTTCAAATGCGATGGCGTGGTGGTCGACAAAGCGAAAACGTTGAAGATCGGCGACGAATGTCTGGTCCAGTAGTCGCCGGTGGCGGTGCCGGCTTGATGATTATTGCGCTCATCATTGCGCTTTTGGGTGGTGACCCGCGACAGTTTCTGCAACAGGCCCAACAACAACAAGGGGTTCCGGCAAACGTTGGCGATGGCGATCCCGAGCGACCCTTCACTCCCGAAGAGCAAGAAGCCGCAGACTTTTCGGCGACGGTTTTAGGATACAGCGAAGACGTGTGGAATCGGCTGTTCGCTGAAGCGGGCAAACAATACGAAGAACCGACGATGGTGCTGTTCAGTGGACAGGTCAAGTCAGCCTGCGGATTGGCAAGCTCCGCTTCGGGCCCGTTTTATTGTCCAGGTGATCGAAAGGTTTATCTGGACACATCATTCTTTGCGCAACTTGCCCGTGACCTGAATGCCCCTGGCGATTTTGCTCAAGCCTATGTTATCGCTCACGAAGTCGGACACCACGTCCAAAACTTACTTGGCTACACCGACCAACTCGACGCTATGCGTCCGAGATTAAGCGAAGCTGAAAACAATGAATACTCGGTCAAGTTAGAATTGCAAGCGGATTTTTTTGCCGGTGTGATGTTGCACCACGCCAACCAAATGCAAAACATCGTCGAACAAGGGGATGTTGAAGAAGCGCTGCGTGCTGCATCGGCGATCGGCGATGACACGCTGCAAAAACGTAGCCAAGGTCGAGTTGTTCCGGAATCATTCACCCACGGTACCAGTGAACAGCGATTGCGTTGGTTCTCCAAAGGCCTGAAAACGGGTGACCTCAGTCAAGGCGACACGTTTGGCGCCCAGGAATTGTAGTCACGAAGACCTACCCTATAAAAACTCGCAATGAAAATCGCTAAGTTCCTTGACCCCAAGAGCGGACCTCGTGTTGGACTCGTCGATGACGACCGGCTTGTGCCGTTGCACCTGACCCACCAACTGCCAACACTTGCCGAGATTCTGTCGGCGGATGCCCCAATCACTGCGGCCGAGTCGCTGCAACGAGACTTAGCGATTGCGACTGATGATTCCGTAGCTTGGTTACCACCCATTGACCAGCAAGAGATATGGGCTGCGGGTGTGACTTATAAGCGAAGCCAAACAGCGAGAATGGAAGAATCCGAAGCCGCCGCATCGTGCTATGATCGCGTTTACCGGGCGGCTCGACCCGAGCTGTTTTTCAAAGCGACACCGAGCCGCACCAGTGGCCACAAGCAACCGCTTCGCATTCGTCGCGATGCGACTTGGAATGTCCCCGAACCCGAGGTCACGTTAGTACTGTCACGCGACTTGCGGATTGTCGGCTTAACCATCGGCAATGATATGAGTTCGCGGGATATCGAAGGCGAGAACCCGCTCTATCTACCGCAAGCTAAGTGCTACAACCAATGTGCTGGCCTCGGGCCGTGGATCACGTTGTACCGCGAATTGCCATCGCCGGTGGCCATCAAGATTGACTTAAAAATCGTTCGATCTGGAGAAATCGTTTTCGATCAACAAACCTCAGCCGCTGAAATGGCGCGGACGTTTTCGGATTTGGTTTCGTGGTTGGGACGAGATAACGATTTTCCGCATGGCGCTTTCTTGATGACTGGTACGGGAATTGTACCCACCAGTGAATTTACGCTACATGTTGGCGATATCGTAAACATCACGATCGATGGTGTTGGGACATTATCCAACAGTATCATTCGATCACCGCAACCCTAGTCGCTATCACCAGAACCTGAAACTTTTCCAGCCACCTGCTCCGGTGGATGTCCACAACAAGGCATAACAACGATGTCGACAGTTACTTCTGCCGTCCGACCGGTTCTCGTCGGCGGACAATGGCGAAACGCGGAATTCAGTGAAACGTTCCAGGCGACGAATCCGAACTCGGCGGAGATGTTGCCTGCGGAATTTCCGATCAGTAGTTGGGCCGATTGTGACGCGGCACTTGATTCCGCCGTACTTGCCGCTCATGAGCTTCGACGCTTTCCCCCGGATCGTCTGGCGGAATTCTTAGAGCGATACGCTGACGAGATTGATGCGAACAAGGATGCGCTGGTAGAGTCCGCGTTCGCTGAAACTGGGCTCACCAAGTCACCGCGGCTTGCGGACGTTGAATTGCCCCGAACCAGCAACCAACTTCGCTCGGCTGCTGCGGCTTGTCGTAGCGGCGACTGGGCAATGCCGACGATCGATTCGAAAGCAGGTATTCGATCGTGCTTTGAACCGATCGGACCGGTGTGCGTGTTCGGCCCCAACAATTTTCCATTTGCCTTCAATAGCGTTTCGGGAGGCGATTTTGCTGCCGCGATCGCCGCTGGAAATCCGGTCATTGGTAAAGCGAATAGCTCGCACCCAGAAACCACGCGTCTACTCGCGGAACTCGCTGCACGAGTCTTGGATGAATTGAAATTACCACCAGCGACCGTGCAACTGATTTATCGCACCAGTCACTCCGACGGCGAGCGACTGGTTTCCGATCCGCGACTCGGTGCGACTGGATACACGGGCAGTCGTAATGCTGGATTGAAACTCAAGGCCGCTGCTGACGATGCTGGCAAGCCAATTTATTTGGAGCTATCAAGCGTGAATCCCGTAGTGATCACGCCGACAGCTCTGAAAGAACGCGGCGAAAAAATTGTTGATGAGTTTATCACTAGCGTGTTGATGGGGACCGGCCAGTTCTGCACCAACCCCGGAATGGTATTGCTCGTCGAAGGCGCTGAAAGCGAGCAGTTTATTTCTTCAGTTAAAGAGCGTTTCGCTGCAGGTAAGCCGGGTACGCTTCTGTCGCCTGCCGTTGCAAAGAGTTTGGCAGCAAGCGTAAAAACGCTATGTAACTTGGGTGCCGAATTGTTGACCGGCGGAGGAGAACCAGAAAGCGGCCGTTGCGCATACGCAAATACACTACTTCGCACTTTGGGAAAAGATTTCCTGAATAACCCCGAAGGCTACCAAACCGAAGCGTTTGGCAATGCATCGCTCGTTGTGGTCGCCAGCGATTTGAATCAACTTGCGGACGTGATTCGTCATCTGGAAGGAAATCTCACAGGTTGTATCTATTCCTCCACCAGTGAATCCGACGAGAAAGCATACGCACAAATTGCTTTTGAATTAATACCGAGAGTGGGCCGCATCCTCAACGACAAGATGCCAACCGGCGTAGCGGTTAGTCCAGCGATGAACCATGGTGGCCCATTCCCCGCGACTGGTCATCCAGGGTTCACGGCGGTGGGAATCCCGGCGTCCATGCTGCGGTTCGGAAAGTTAACCAGTTATGACAACGTTCGAGCTTCACGTCTGCCGAAGTTGTTGCAAAACGTTAATCCGACTGGAAAAACTTGGCGCAGCATTGATGGGCGTTGGACCCAAAGCGATCTTGGAGCGTAGATAGGATTCTTGTTGGCTTTTGGCTGACGATTGGGCAAGAAATCGACTAACGGTGAGAGTTCGACTAACGGTCGACGCCACGATAGTGCGCTGATACCGGATCGACACTTTTCCTTCAAGGTACATTCATCGTGTTAACGCAGCTGCGCAGTCTCGCCTTAGTCCTCATACTAATTTCGCTCGGAGCATGTGATCGGCGACCGGCACTTCGTTCTGAAGTGACTGGCAATGTGACATTCGAGTTCAATATCGGTGACGATACGAAAACAGTCGTCGTCACCGATGTTTCGGACGGCTCCACGGTCGAGTCAATAATGCAGCGGATTGGCGATGTACCGATCGTCATCCGTGGCAATGGCTCAATGGCGTTTGTTGAACAAATCGGCGAACAATCGACCAGCCAAAGCGAAGGCTGGACTTACCGCGTCAATGCCGAGCGTGTCAACGTTGGCATCGGAGTTTATGAACTGCATCCGCCAGCGGTCGTGACCTGGGAATTTGGTTCCGGGGAGGAGTGAGCGATCGATGTCCGCTAAGCAGTGAGCGGTAGCTTTTGCTCGCATTGCAATCGCCAAAGTGCCGCGAGTTGTTCATCACTGGCTGGGCCCAGAACTACCCAGGGACGAGCCTTGCGAATCACGCCCTTCTCAAGGAAATCGCCAAACAGCCGCAACCTCAAGGTAGTGTCGTCGGACTTGTCCGTTGTGAAAGGAGAATCGTGTACGCCGAGTAAGACCGCGATATCGTACGCAGGGTCTTTGCAGTTCAATGCTGTCACGGCCGCGCAACCCGCAGGTTGCCTTTCCGCCTGATGCTGTTCCGGATGACAATTGTTTTCGCCAAGGATGACGCGGCGCATCGTTCCGCCGCTGGCGCAAAGGTCAATCATCGGATGCGAATCCAACAGCGACGTGTGAATCGCAAGCGTCATTTCCACGACCGTGCAAGCGAGCGTTTGTGTTTCCACCAGTCGGAAAACGACGTCGAGCGCATAGGAACCGGCGTCCTGTGGAGCACCGACATGCCATTCGTCTCCACGAACAAAGAATTCTGTCGCGTATGGCATCACATCGCCAGCGACCTTTTCGAGCTTCACCGTCGCTAATCGCGTGCGAACCTGAATGCCGTAGTCGCCGCCACGTGCGTCCACTGCGGTGGTCCGATCCGCTTGTTGCCAGATCGCGGTAGCGACATTGCTCGAAATCCACATGGAGACAACCTACTTTGAGTATTCGGCGCTAAAGAATTCTTTGCTCGAATCGACACCCGGCTTGATTGTTCGGCTGCCTTCTTGCCAATTCGCTGGACAGACTTCGCCGTTCTTTTCGACAAATTGCAATGCTTTGACCATACGCAACGCTTCGTCAACGCTACGACCGAGCGGCAAATCGTTGACGACTTGGTGTCGAACGACATGGTCCTTGTCTAAGAGGAACAGTCCTCGGAGTGCAACGCCGCCGTCAAGCAATACGTCGTAGTCTCGCGCGATTTGGCGGTTCAAATCGGCAATCAATGGATACGCTGTCTTGCCAATTCCACCGAGGTTTCGCGGCGTGTTGGTCCATGCCAAGTGCGTAAAATGGCTATCGATGGAGACTCCGAGAATTTGGACACCAAGTGCCTCGAATTCAGCCGATCGATCGCTAAAGGCGATAATCTCGGTCGGACAGACGAACGTAAAATCCAATGGCCAGAAGAACAGCAAGACGTACTTGCCCTTGTAATCCCCCAGCGAGATTTTCTTGAATTGACCATCGGGCATCACTGCTTCGGCGGTAAACGGTGGGGCAGATTGCGTAACGAGAACACTCATTGCAGTATTTTCTTGTTTATTGAGATGTGAATTGCGTCCGAAAAGTGGATCTGATCCTTTCTTCAAAGGCTTAGGCCGCTTTTTCGGATACTTAGTTACCTAGACTACTAAGTTATTGAATGTAGACGCCAATTCGACAAGCGGTCATGGTTGGGGCTGGTACCTCGGTGACGACCTGTAATTCATCGGCGTTTATGTATATTTCTTGAGTTTGCGGTCCAAGGTGCTACGTTCGATGCCCAGGATGGACGCGGCTCGGCTCTTGTTGCCGCTGGTGTGCCTCAATACCCGCTCGATGTGTAATTGTTCCATCTCGGCAAGCGTGATCTCGACGCTTGATTCCGTCACCGCATTCGTGTTCGTCGGAGTTGATCCGAGCGACGAAGTCAGCAGCAGATCACTGCTCTGGATTGTTGTTTTCGTATTCAACACAACGGCTCGCTCGATCACATTTTTTAGTTCGCGAACGTTTCCTGGCCAATCGTACGACAATAGCTTTTGGCGTGCATCGTCACTGAAGCACTCGATTCGACGATTCATTTCGCGATTGAAGCGGTCCAGGAAAAACTCGGCAATTTGAAAGCAATCGTCTCCACGAGCACGTAGCGGAGGCACGAGCAGTTCAACGACGTGCAAGCGATAGTACAAGTCTTGGCGAAACGTGCCTTCGCGAACCATCGCTTGCAGGTCACGATTTGTCGCGGCAACGACGCGAACGTCCGCTTGGATTGCCACGCTGCCGCCGACTCGTTCGAATTTGTGGCCTTCGAGAACACGCAGGAACTTTGCTTGTGTTTCAGCGCTCATCTCACCGATCTCGTCCAGCAACAACGTACCGCCATCGGCAGCTTCGAACTTACCGAGTTTTCGATCCGTTGCGCCAGTGAAGGCCCCTTTCTCGTGCCCGAAAAGTTCACTTTCAAGCAGCGTTGGTGACAACGCGGCACAGTTGATACACAGCATCGGACCATCGCGACGAGGGCTGCATTGATGAACTGCGGCAGCAACGAGTTCTTTTCCCACCCCCGATTCGCCGCGAATCAGAACGGTCGCGTTGGTCGGCCCCACAAGAGAGATCTGTTCGCTGAGAGATTGAATCGCGGAACTGTCGCCTATGATGCAAACACGGTCGCCAAGTTGTTCCTTCAACTGTTCGACCTGACGTCGAGACCGACGAAGGTTCTTGCTCAATCGCTGTCGATCAGCGATCCCCATGATCGACTCAGCAAGAATGTCTGCGGCTGCGACGACAAACTCCAACGCCTCGCAATCCAAGGGACGCTGGCCAACGTCAGTTGTCAAATGAACAAACCCGATGAGTTTCGCGTCTCTTTGTCGGATCGGCGCAATGATCAAACTTTCGACGTCGATATCGCCATCGGTGTTGTGCGATGCAAGCGTGGCATCACCGCTAATGTTTCGCGCCAAGATCGCCTGCTCTTCGCCAAGGATGCTGCTTTCAACAAGCGATGCCGGTGGTCGTCGATAGCTGTGAGAAGTTTTTTGACGAGTTGCGATCAACGACGCGTTGTCGAAGGAATATTTCTTGGCAACATTGTCCCAAACGTACAAACCGACTGTACTCAGGGGTAGCGATGCGGCGAGTTGGTCAAGTGTGGATTCGACGGCGACGGCAGGAGTCTCGGCACGAGCGAGCGAAAATGCAAGCTGCAATAGTTCGTGGCTACGATCGCTACTCGACTTTTCGGTGTTTTTCGCTGACAGGTATCGGCTGTGCCGCCGTCGATCCGTGATCGAGTTCACATCCGGTTCATCGCCAACACCAAGGGTCATCTGGTCGTCGGTCGCTTGATCGACGCTCCCCGCCGCAGGCAATACTGGCTGGGCGTCAATGCGGCGGCTGAATTGGATCACGAAACCAGCAATTTGAATCGCATCGCCTTCGTCCAGAGGATGTGGTCCATCAATCCGGGTGCCGTTCAGATAGGTGCCATTGCGGCTGCCGAGATCCTTCAAGATCCATTGGCCTCCGTCCCAGTTGATGCTCGCATGTCGGCGGCTGGCTTGATCCGTACGGATCACGATCTCGTTGGCCGAAGCACGCCCGATAACCGCCCCCTCTGGTGGAGTGAGACGAAAAACGTCACTCCAGCGAGTGCCTGAGCGAAGAATCAGGTAGGCACCGGACGCGGCGATTGTACCCGCTGCGTCGAAAGGAGCCGTGGGGTCGTGCGAATCGAAGGGGCTGGCGTTCACGTCGGGTATTTTAACAGAAGATGAGGGCGATTCGTGCTAGTGGCGGCAACTCTTGTGTTGCTTGCGGTTTACGACGCGAGTATTCTAGCGTTGGAAAGCTATTCTTTCGCTGTGTCGATGAGAACACAGTTCAGAAATCTCATACTATCCCCTCGGAGATCCACTCGATGGAATTGGCACCAGTCCGTACGCTCCGGCTGTTCCTGTTTGTTACTGCAATCATCGTTACTGTCCCTGCTGCCGCTCAGGTGGGTATCGGTGGCGGGTTTGGTCGTAGCGTCGGTGGCGTGATGATCGATGCCGAAGGTGCCGTCCGTGCGGCGAGTATCGACGAGAAACAGCAGCTCGGCAAGTTGCTTCGTGAAGCAGTAAAACTTCCTCAGGGCGATTTGGCGGAGGCTGCTGAGTTGCGAATGGTGTCGCTCAAAGGGCTGCAACAGGCGATTCGCCAGCATCAAGCGTCCGGCGAAGCGATTCCGGAAGCGATTGAGTTTCTTGCTGGTTTGCAGCGGATCGAATACGTCTTCGTGGATACGGTTAACCAAGACTTGGTCATTGCTGGGCCAGCGGAGCCCTGGGTGCTACGCGAAGACGGCAGTGTTGTTGGCAAGATGAGCGGCAATGCGACATTGCGATTAGAAGATTTGATCGTCGCGATTCGCAGTGTCGAGTCGGCTCGCAATGGCGGCATTTCATGCTCGATTGAACCGACTGAAGAAGGCCGCCTTCGTCTGCAAAAACTGCTTCGTAACGTTAAGCTGCAACCGGGCCAGAATCCAGCCTCACTGGAGCCGGCGATGCGCGAGGCATTTGGGCCTCAACAAGTCCTGCTGACTGGCGTTCCTTCCGATACACACTACGCTCGAACGCTCGTCGCAGCGGACTTTGAGATGAAACGAGTGGCAATGAATCTTGTGGATTCGCAGGTTGCTGGGCTGTCAAGTTATCTGCAACTCGCCAAGAACGCTGGCCACGGTGCGTCACACAACCCTCGCTGGTGGATGGCTTGCAATTACGACGCCCTCACTCGCAGTGAGGACTCGTTGGCCTGGAAGATTTCCGGCCAAGGCGTCAAGACTCTCACTGAGCAGGACATCGTTAACGACGACGGCAGCGTGACTGAATCTGGTCGCGTGGATAAACTCGCTCAAAAGTGGGCTGACCTGATGACAGAAAAATACACTGAACTAGCCCAGCGTATGCCGGTCTTTGGTGACTTGAGAAACATCATCGACATGACGGTGGTCGCGACGTTGATCGTCCAAGAACGGTTGGGCGAGCGGGCCGGAATTGATCTTGCTGTACTGTCAGGAACCGAAGATGCAATTGAATTGGCCACCTACCCGGCACCAAAGTCCATCCAGCCGCAATGTAGTTTTATACGCGGTCGCAGCGGTTGGGTCGTTACGGCATCGGGCGGTGTCGACGTCAACGCATTTTCCGTCGTTGAGAACCAAACGACAGACAACAGTATCGCGGACGTTCGGCAGACCGCTTTGACGCGCGACGACGCCACTCGCTGGTGGTGGAACGGTTAGCACCTCCGCATTGAGCGTGTTTGCCAACACAAACAAGATGTTAAGACTCGGCGAATAACGTCGAGAATCCACTTTTCAACTGACGTGCTGTACTTATGGCGACGTTCCCTGCAAGGCTATGATGTTGACGTGTTTTCGTCCGTCATCGCCAATGCAAGGCAACCAGTAGTGCATTCGATCGAAGAAACTCATCCGGCCGATTCGGCCTACGACCATTCGTCTGCTCGCAGTGTGGTGTACGACCGACTTGACCACGTGCGAAAGTCGTTGTGCAACGTCATTCGCGGCAAGGAATCCGTCATCGAGTCGATGCTTGTAGCGATGCTCGCCGAAGGCAGTGTGCTGCTTGAGGACGTTCCCGGCGTTGGCAAAACGACTCTGGCAAAGGCAATTGCGGCGCTATTCGATTTGAAGTTCCAGCGTCTGCAATGTACTCCCGACTTGTTGCCATCGGACATTCTCGGCGGTGCGATCTACCAGCCAGCTAGCGGTACGTTCGAGTTTCGCCCTGGGCCGGTGTTCTGTAACTTGTTCATCGCTGATGAGATCAATCGCGCCTCGCCTCGAACGCAAAGCGCGCTTCTTGAAGCGATGGGCGAGTGCCAAGTCACGATTGACGGTCATCGGCACCCGCTGCCGCACCCATTTGTGGTGATCGCCACACAGAATCCGATCGGCTTTGAAGGCACGTTTCCGCTTCCAGAATCTCAACTCGATCGATTCTTGTTACGTCTGTCGATGGATTACCCAGACCCAAAGAGTGAAGTTGACTTGCTACTCGCTCAATTGACCGCAGAGCCCGTCGATGGACTGGAGTCGATCATGAGTGGCCATGATTTGGTGCGTCTGCAGCACTGGTCACGTGAAGTCAGGGTGGATCGAAAAGTTGCCTCTTACTTGGTCGAGATCGTGGGAATGTCGCGGCGGGATTCGAGATTGAGGATCGGAGCCAGTCCACGTGGAGCAAAGATGTTGTTGCGTGCGGCGCAGGCGCGTGCGTTGCTGGACCGCCGCGAGTTCGTGTTGCCCGACGACGTGCAAATTATCGCTCCGAGTGTATTGGCGCATCGTGTCACCGTCCGTTCACTCGCCGTGACACAATCGGCGGAAGAAATCATCGCAGATATTGTGTCGCGAGTTGAGGTACCGGTGTGAACCCAAATCGCACGACACTCGCGGCTCGAACGCCTCGCCAACGTTGGCGATTTTTGGGACAGCTCGTCGTTGGTGTGCTGGGGTTTCCCTTTCGAATGTGGATTCGGTTTCGTCGTAGCATGACGACAACCACGATCACCCTGCTGTTGATGTCCATTATCACGTTGAATATTGTGTGGGGCTTTCCTTGGTTGGGCATGTTCGCGGCATGCATCGCGATCGCAAGCATTGGAATTTCAAGCAATGTTTTGTTTCGACCGGCAATGCGCGTCGACGTGAAGCTGCCTGTGTCAGTGCCAGCGAACCAAGCGTTTATCGCTCGCGTGCACCTCACCAACATCCGCCGATTGCCAGCGATGGATTTGCGAATTGGTTTTGACGCGACCAGTCGTCGATCGTTGCTGGAAACCGATATTGGGTTCAATCGCAAACCGATCAAGGAACAAGTTGTCGTCAGTGCTGCCACGCCCCTGGAGATGATTCGCCCCGGTGCACATGAGTTTGCCGACGCAACGTTGTGTTATTCTGAGCGAGGCATCCACACGTTGCCGTCGGTACTGGTAGAGTCTTCCTTTCCATTCAGCATTATTCGGGCGATTGTCGCGATCCCCACAGCAACCCAGATCGCTGTGACGCCACGTCCGTTGTCGTCAACCGATGCACAACTTGCGATCCTGATGACCAAGACGATTGATGAACTGACAACGCGATCCTTGATTGGCGAGTCGCTGCAGTACACCGGTAGCCGCGAGTACCAGGTCGGTGTTCCGGTGCGTCGCTGGGATTTTGGGTCATGGGCGCGGCTGGGCAAGCCGATCGTGCGAGAGTACCAGGCGTCGGCGCTGCAAACCGTTTGGTTGTTCGTCGATACGGCTGCGGAACCCGATGCAAAACGCCAACTCGCCGATGAGGAACTCGAACGTGTTCTATCGTGCGCCGCAGCAGCTATACCTCAGTGGTTGGAACGTATGGTGCGATTGCGATTGTATCTCACTAGCGAGCCGCCGATCGATCATGTAGGCGAGGTACACTCCGAGGCGACGTTCGGCTCGAACTCTGATGCAGAAATTCTGCAAATCCGTTTGGCAGTCGCCGCTCGGGTGGACAGCGTCATCGCGGATCGTCGGCTTGTCGAAATGCTCGCCGTGGCCGGACGTAAGCCGATGCTGTTGTTGACAGCGCGTGGCGAACTTCCTGACCAGATCGTTCGAGCAGCTAATTGCCAAGTCGTTCGAGTGCAGACATTGGAGTCAGCGAAGTGAACTACATCAATGGAAACTATCGGACCACTTGGATCGTTGGTTGCATTTTGCTGATCCAAGCTGTTTGGCTCGGTCGCACGTTCAATTCGATGCTGTTGATGGCAGCGACCGTCACGATAACTGCCTGTATCGTCGCTGAACGTTTGCGCCGCGAGCAACGTCGTGAGCGTCGTAATGATCCTCGGCAACAGCTTTTGGAATTGCAAGCAGAGGTAACATTCCCAGTAATGCGAACGTTACTGGTCTCGCTGATTGCTGTTGTCGGTGCAGTGGCGATCGCCGCTCTCCGATCGCTCGAGTACCTCGGTACAAACTTCAATGCTGGGTTGGTTGCCGCAGATATCGTCGCTCATGAATCTTTGTTGGCTTCGGCGGTCATCTTCGCAGTCTGGCCACGTTCTGGGCACCCCATGTTGGTCCCGATGGGAGTGATTGTGGCACTAGTCAGCGTGATTGCTGGGGGTGCGAGCCAAACGCTCAACGGTCAAACGGCTGCGGCAATGGCCTTTACCGTCATCCTCCTCGCAGGTTCGCAAGTCACTGGCGGCTCGGGACGGTCCAGTGTTACAGGGTTGTTGACAAACAAACGTAGTGTCTTGGCTGCCCAAGCGACGGATCGATTGAAGTGGTTGTTGTCGCTCGCGATTGTTTCCCTAATTTTGATTGTGACTTCGGCACTCGCCAGTACGACAAGCGAGGTGCTTCCGGATATCCAAACGCAATTGACTCGCCAACTGCGTGATTCGCTCGAAGCAATCCAAGTCGATTCGAGTGTGAATAATGGACAGTATGTCGAAGGCACGCGATTTGGCAGTGTTCGGCGAAGCATCCAACTTTCGCCAAACGGTACCGCGCTACGGGTCTATGCAGCAACGGCGCCTGGTTATTTACGAGGGCGAGCATACGATGTTTTTCATCGCCGCCGTTGGCTCAACGCCGAAATGGCTGGTTTCATTAACCCTCGCAATTTCCAAGCGGATCAACGATCGATGGACGAGTTCAACCAACGTTTGGACGCGGCGGAGAATCGGTCAATATTCTCGGTGGTGGAAGGCCCAGGCACTACGACAAGGACGGAGCCGGTATTGCCGGAAATGATAGCGTCACGTTTTGGCAATCAGATGATCGCACCCTCGGGACCAGGAGTTACTCGCACGATCGGGCCAAGGTCGCGAGACCTACGGCGATTCATCATCCGCGAACCATCTGGGACGCGGTCTTCGTTGCGATCAATAACTACGATCGAAATTCACAACGAGCCGATGAAAGGAGCAGTTTTCTTTACACCATTGACCAGTGAGTGGATCGAAGCAGCGTCGCGCAGCTTGATGATTTCTGAGCACTCGATCGTCTTGGGAGGAATCGATGCGACTCAGCCATACGTTGTTGGCGTTGCAGAAAATGTTGCGCCACGTTCATTACCGGAGCCGATTCGAGAGACCTTGCTCTATGTTCCGGAGTCCATTGCACGGGTAGTGGACTTGGTCGTTACAGACGAGTTGACTCAAGTGAATTCGCCGACGGCAAAGGCAGACAAAATTCGTCGATTCTTTCAGCGTAACTTTGCCTATTCGCTCGATGAACCGCCAGCGGCCGGACGCGACCAACCGATCGAATATTTTCTACAAACACGGCATCCCGCGCACTGCGAGTATTTCGCCACCGCGACGGCGCTGATCCTACGCCGAGCTGGCGTCCCAACTCGGTATGTGACCGGCTATGTTGCTGACGAAATGAATAGCGACGACGATTACTGGCTTGCCAAGAACTCAGATGCACATGCATGGGTCGAGGCATATGATGATCAATCACAAACATGGTTCCCAGTCGAGTCAACGCCGGGGCGATCTTATCAAAGCATTTCCACGAGCACCGATTTTGCGACTGGTGGCAGCGGTGGTGACTTCAACGGTGGCGATACCGACCAAGGTGAGCGGTCTGTGTGGAGCCACGTCCGCTATTGGTGGAACGTGATGTGGTCAAGTGATTCCCTGATGTTAACCTTCCGAATTTTGCAGGTTCCGTTAGCGATGCTCGTACTGGCGCTGCTTTGGTGGCGGCGTTGTATTAGCAAGCGTGAAACGATCGATCCTAACGATCTGGAAAGCCGTCGACGATTGTCCCGTGTCGATCGAAGAATGCGTCGAGTGGGGCTGGTTCGTCGGCCACACGAGACATTGCATCAATTCGCTCAGCGTGTCCAAGAATCGGAATCCGTGTCGCCTGAGAAAGTGACTCGTGAACGTTTTGCAAATTGGTACCGCGAATTCGCCAACGCTCGGTACCAAGGTCTTGTCCCAATAGCTTGGGAATAAAAACAGCATGGTTGTTCGACAGCGATCCGATTTAGACTCAATTGTCGAATCGATAGCTTCCGTCGTTCATGTGCCCAGCGTAACAAATTGGTTACGCTGAACACTGTGCATTCGATACGATAAAACTCTGTAGCAAAATACTACGATTACGCTGCGGCTAAGTTATTGGCGACTTGTTCCCAGTTAACGATCTTCCAAAACGAAGCAATATACTCGGGCCGACGATTTTGATAGTGCAGGTAATAGGCGTGTTCCCAAACATCTAAGCCCAAAATGGGTGTCTTGCCGGCTGACAACGGGCTATCTTGATTCGGTGTCGCGACGACCTCCAAGCCGCTGTCGCTAACGACCAGCCATGCCCAACCGCTTCCGAACTGGCCTGCCGCCGCAGCGTTGAATGCCGACTGCATTTTTTCCAGCGAACCGAATTTCGCATCGATCGCACTTGCCAGTTTGCCGGTCGGTTGTTTTGCGTTTCCGCTCGGCGTCAGAATCTTCCAGAAAAGCGAATGGTTTGCATGTCCGCCGCCATGGTTTCGAATCGCACCACGAACGGATTCAGGAACTTGCTCCAGTTTACGAAGCAGGTCTTCAACGGACTTGCCCGCCAACGATGATTCTGCAGCGACCGCTTCATTCAGCTTGGTGATGTACGCTTGGTGATGTTTTGTATGATGAATCGTCATCGTCTGGACGTCGATCACGGGTTCAAGTGCATCGTACGCGTACGGAAGCGGAGGTAACGTGAATCCTGTTGCGGACTGCCCAAATGCGTTCATCGCGGGCATTGAAGCCATTGAGGCTGCTGCAGCCACAGCGGTGGTGGTGGCGATGAACCGTCGACGGTCAACAATCTCACTGTTAGTAAGACGTGAATCCTTGGAACTCATAGAATATCTCTCTTGATTGGGGTTGAAATTAATACCATCGTCACTCGTTTGCTGTACCATTTTTTGATGCACAGCTTTGGGACAAGTATAACATCCGCCGCTTCCTAGTGTGGGCGAACCAGGACGCACAACCGGCTATTTCGCCGCCAACCATTGATACGTTATTGGACTACCGATGAAGCCATTCATTGCACTAGCGATACTAACCACCCTGGGCGTTAGCTCTACCGCCATCGCAGTCGAGCGACCCAACATCATCTTCATTCTCGCCGACGATTTGGGGTGGAGCGACACGACTCTTTATGGAACGACCCGATTTTACAAGACGCCGAATATTGAACGACTAGCAAAACGCGGAATGACGTTCACTCGCGCCTATTCGGCGAGCCCACTATGTTCGCCGACGCGATCAGCGATCTTGACCGGACTCAGTCCGGCGCGAACGGGATTGACGACGCCCAATTGTCACCTACCGCAAGTGGTTCTGGAGGCGACTGTCGGTAAAAACGGTCCGCCGACCAAGCACGCGATCGCTCCTCAACCCGTAACTCGCTTGAAAACTGAGTATCCGAATTTAGCGAAATCCCTCCAGGCGAGTGGTTACGCGACAGGGCATTTCGGCAAGTGGCACTTGGGCCCCCAACCATACTCGCCGCTGCAACAGGGGTTTGACGTTGATATTCCGCACCACGCTGGGCCTGGACCGGCCGGAAGTTATGTCGCTCCTTGGAAGTTCAAGGATTTCGACCATGATCCAGATGTCCCCGACCAGCATATCGAGGATCGGATGGCAATCGAAGCTACCGCATTCATTGAAAAGCACCAGCATGAGCCGTTCTATTTGAATTACTGGATGTTCAGTGTCCACGCTCCGTTTGACGCAAAAAAGTCGCTGATCGATCAGTATCTCGGCACCATCAATCGGGACGATCCGCAGCAATGCCCGACGTACGCAGCGATGGTCCAGAGTATGGACGATGCCGTTGGCACACTTCTTGACACGCTCGATCGATTGCAACTTATGGACAACACGATCATCGTGTTCACATCTGATAACGGCGGCAACATGTACAACGAAGTCGAAGGTGTTCCGCCAACGAGTAACGTACCGCTTCGTGGCGGTAAGGCGTCCATGTTCGAAGGCGGCACACGTGTTCCGTGTATCGTAGCTTGGCCGGGGAAGACGATCGGTGGTTCGCGCAGCGACGCGTTGGTGCAGAGCGAGGATTTCTACCCAACGTTGCTCGCAGGGCTTGGGCTGTCACCAGCAAAGGAACAGTTATTTGATGGGGCCAGCATTCTTCCAGCACTTGCGGGCGATTCACTTGACCACAAAGCAATCTTTCAGTACTTCCCTCATGATCCGCCAGTTCCTGATTGGATTCCGCCATCGGTTTCCGTTCATCGCGACTCATGGAAATTGATTCGCGTTTTTCATGCTGGCGAAAGCGGTGCCCATCGTTACCACTTGTTTAATTTGGAAACTGATATCTCTGAGCAGCACGACGTTGCTGACCAGAAACCCGAACTGGTCCGCGAACTCGATGGCTTGATTAGTGACTTTTTGGCAAAGACGAACGCTATGGTTCCAATCGTCAATGCGAGCTTTGACCCAATGGCATACAACCCATCACTGGAGGGAAAGCGACCACAAGTAAAACAGACAAAACAACGAAAAAAAGCCGCAGCCACTCTGGCAACAGTTGGCGGCTGGCAAGTGAGCAACGTAACGCAACTAGAGGAATTGGAAGGTCACTTGCGAATCACAGCCGGTGGAAATGACCCTTGGATCAGCACGCGTCAGGTGCCGGTTAACAGCGAAGGTCCGTTTACCGTGACGATGACGCTGAGCAGCACGAGTGCTGGCCCAAGCACCGTGTATTACAGCGACAAAGAGGCCCCGGGATTCAACAGACAACAGAGCGTCGATTTTGCGGTAACTCACGACGGCGAACGGCGGGATTACGAAGTAACTCTTCCCACTGGGCGAGTCACAGCGTTGCGCGTTGACCCGGGCTCTGCGGCTGGTGTGGTTGTGCTGGAACGTTTGATACTGCGCGATGCGATCGGGCATGAAACCACGTTGGTTCCGCGGAAACCTTGAACGCAGCAATCGCCTCGAGTAAGCAACACCTACGAGCGTTGTCGCTCAGCGCGTCGCGCTAACGTGCGAAACTGCACGCCGCATACTATCGTTGGACCGATGCATATCTGGAGACGCAGCAGCGAAATTGTCCTCCTCGGAGCAGTCCCGTAAACGGGCGCATCAAATCGGAACAATTCTTTGGTAGAATGAAATTGTAGGTACACGGTTTGCCTTGTTGACGTTGCGTTGATTAAGTATCGATTCATTGCTGGTGTCCGTAGCGATGAACATGTGGTATCAGAGAAAAATCATGACTGAAAACGACGCTCGAAAAAATACTCACGAAGTATTTGCGTTGTGGCGGAAAGAGGATCGCGAAATCGAGTTCCAACTGGATGACTTGAGAACCTGGATGCAACGCTTGAGTGAGCAACATGTCGTTGATCAGGGCTCGCCACGTTACCGTGAAACGGCTGCTCGCTTAAAACAGTTTCGCGAATATTTGCTTCGTCACTTTGACCGCGAAAACGAGCTGAGCGAACAGCTCTGTGAAGTCTACGGTGCCCGATGTCCAGAAATTGAAAGCATGCGTCGGCAGTCGGCTCGCGATCACCAACAACTTCTTCAACAACTCAATGGATTGATCGAAAAACTTGACATGCGTGAGCCTCAGTTCGACTCTTGGCATGTCGTGATTGAACAAGTCGAATGGTTTGTTGACGCTTTTGAGCAGCACGAGGACCAGGAGTCCGCGAGCATATCAGCGTTGTTACCTGCCGAGCGTTGAATCAATCAAGGCATCGGTATCGGAGCATTGGCGAGCGGTCGCACAGTGATTTAGTCGCTATCATAGGGCCAGCAATTAAATCAACAGGTCGCTCACACGCGTGGTGCGGTCTTGTTTACCGCACGGATTCTTGCGAGATACCGCCCCATGTCCACGGCCCCTGGTTCTGACCCCGAACTCGCTACTCGTCCCTGGTACGCCGATGTCACCGCGTATCAGTGGTTGGTCCTGGTTATCGCGTGTGCTGGGTGGGTCTTTGATGTTTACGAAGGCCAGATCTTCAATCTCACTCGCAACGACATGCTGAAGGAAATTCTCCGTGGCGACGAGGACGCGATGAAATTGTGGGGCGATAATTTCTTGGCGATATTTTTGGCCGGAGGAACCATCGGCGGACTTCTGTTCGGTTCACTTGCGGATCGATTTGGTCGTCGTCCGATCATGATCGCAACGATTTTGATGTATAGTGTTTTCTCAGGGCTGACTTACTTTGCCAACGACATCTACACCGTGGGCGTGTTGCGATTTCTCGTAGCGTTGGGAATCGGTGGCGAATGGGCTGTTGCCGCAAGTTGGGTCGCCGAGGTTTTTCCGACGCGGGCTCGGGCTCAAGCCGCTGGGATCTTTCATGCAACCAGTATTCTCGGTACATGGTTGGCCGCTTTAGCAGCGATGTTGGTGGCGACCCAGTGGCGTTACGCGTATCTGATTGGCGTACTGCCTGCAATCTTAACGGTTTGGGTGCGAACGAGCGTGAACGAGCCACTGCGGTGGCAACAGCAACGAGATCGTGTTGATCGCAGCAAATTCGGGAGCTTCCGAGATCTACTACTCAATCCCCGCTGGAACGGGTTGGCTTTTCGCGGGATGTTGTTGGCGGCAGTGGGGTTAGGTACGTTTTGGGCAATCACGGTTGCCGGCCAAGACTTGGTGCGCGAGTTATTGCTTCGCAATGGTTCCTCGGTAGAGGATGCGAGTGCAAAGTCAAAGTTTGCCTACGGGCTGGTGCAAGCTTCAGGCGGCGGTTTGGGTCTGTTATCGTTCGGTCCGCTGTGCGCCCGGTTTGGTCGCAAGCCGACGTTCATTGGGTTCCAATTTCTGGCAATGCTGATTGTGCCAGTTGCGTGCTTCTGGCCCCAATCCTATGGCCATATGTTGGTCGTGTTACCCGTGTTTGGGTTCTTGACGCTGGGAATGCACGCCGGGTATGCAATCTACTTTCCTGAGTTGTTTCCAACTCACTTGCGGGCAACGGGTGCAAGTTTTTGCTTCAATGGCGGTCGCTTGTTGGCGGTTCCCGTACTGCTGTTATCAGGGCAATTGAAGGCGAGCTCGAGTGTACCTCTAGGCAACGCGCTAGTTGGAATGTCAGCACTGTTCATTCTTGGCATCGTAATCATGATGACAATGCCAGAGACGAAATCGCGTGAGTTGGTGGAGGCATAGGCCGACCACAGAAACGTGGCGTCGACTTGTAGTCGACGAAGCATACGCATAGAAGTTGCGTCGACTTATAGCTGACGATGCATCGAACTTCAACTGAAGGCCAACGATGCCTGAAACGGCGGCTAAAAGCCGCCGCTACATTTTAGTTCTTATCGATTAACCGATACTTACGGACCGCCATCGGCGACATCAATGAACTCCAGTGGTTGCTCTTCGCGCAGGTCCGCGATGCGGATTGCTAAGTCACCGGCAAGTAATCGGCGAAACGCTTTGCCAACGATATCACCGCGCCAACCTTGCAACAGACTCGGCAGCGGATCGCCCTCGTTATGATCCAACTCATACCCAAGCAATTCACGAACATCGTCGGCATTTCCAACAATCGGTGGCGCAAGTTTCTGTTGTCTGCTAATACAAGCAATTGAAGTACTGAGAAACTGAGCCAACATCGGCGATACCGACTTGCGGCTACCTCGCGGACGTCGCGGCAAATTCTCATCGGGTGTCTCAAGCGCAATGCGAATGGCTTCGGCGATATCATCGTAGTGGTCGGCGAATGAACGACGCTCCAAACCGCGGATGTGTCGGATCTTGCGACCGTCGGACGAACCGCGACGCGCCAATTCGACAATCAGATCGTCTCGCATCACGCGTCGCGGCAACTGGTCCGCCAAGCGTGCCCTCTCTTCTCGCCACAACCAGAGCTGACGCACGGTTTCTAACTGACGTGGATTCAATCCCGACGCACCGCTGACCCGACGCCAGTTCTCGCGTTCTTCCGCCTCAATCACGTCCTGCTGGCGTCGAGCCGTCTCTTCGTCGAGCCACTGCTCGCGGCCCATCTCGCCAATCCAAAGCGACAACTTCTTGTACATCGTTTCCAGGTCGGTGACATCGTGCAACGCATACGATAATTGCTCGGGGCTCAGTGGACGATGTCGCCAGTTGGTTCGAGTCTCGCCTTTGGGCAACGACTTTCCCGCCAGGCGCTGGACTAGCGTACCCAGGGAAGCGGGGTATTCCATACCGACAAACCCGGCTGCGAGCTGGGTATCGAACAGTCCCGCGATCGGATTGCCGGTGTAGCGATAACAAAAGCGAGTTTCTTCGCGAGCAGCATGCGCCAACACGGTGCGGCCAGGTGACGTGATCAACTTCCAAAAAGAGTCCGTCGAGCCGACAGGATAGGGATCAATGATTGCCAATCGATCGCCAGCAGCGACTTGAATGAGACACAATTCCGGTCGATAGCGATCTTCGGAGACAAATTCTGTGTCAAAAGCAATAATCGGAAACGAAGCGATCTCGTCACAAAAACGCTGGAGATGGTCGCTACTTTGAATGGAGTCGTAATTCAACTTCGGTCAATCAATCAACAGTGAAACGTATGGTCAGTGCCCCGCTGTGCCTGTTCTGGAACCGACTTTAACTGGATGACGACTACCCCGCTACGTAGCTTCCGAATAAAACGTTGCTCGACAGCCATCTCCGTGAAAAAAACGTTCAGTTATGAAGCCTTTGGTGATTAAGACCTGCGTTGGGCAATCCTTGGAGCTGCTTGTCAGTGTCCGCGACTTAGTTGAAGCTGAAATTGCGGTAGCTGAATCGGTCGACATTCTTGATTTCAAAGAGCCACGAAAGGGACCGCTGGCCCCAGTCGATGCAACCATTTGGCATCAGGCGGGGGAGCGATTCACATCTGCTCGACTCTCCGCTGCATTGGGGGAACGCGAAACGGCGTTGGCAGTGGCTGCTGCGGTTCCCGCCAACTTTTCGTTTGCGAAAGCAGGACCGTACAATTGCAGCAGCATCGACCGATTGCGAGTGCTGTGGTCGGACGTCCGTGAGCGTTTACCGCAATCCGTCGAATTGGTCGCCGTCGCATATGCGGACCATCTTGCCGCCGCATGTCTGTCGCCTGAAATGATCATCGAATGTGCAGCCAGCGAAGGTTTTGACCGCGTCTTGATCGATACGTTTGCTAAAGACGGTCGATCGAGCGTTGATCACCTAGGCAGTGATCGCCTGTGCTTGCTCCGTCACGCTACGAGCCTGCACGGTTTGTCGCTGATGTTGGCGGGTTCAATTCGTCGAGCAGAGTTAGGCAATTGGCTGCAAATTGCCAATTGTCCCGCTGGTTTCGGCGTTCGCGGAGACGTTTGTCGCAACGGCCGCGAAGGCGAGTTAGACGCGAAAAAAATTCGCGATTGGCAAGAGGAACTGGTCGGATTAGGTCGCGGCACTATACCCAATCCAACTCGGTGAGTTTTTTCAGCCGATCGTCAAAGTGGCCAATCAATCCGCCGACGAGTACCCAACCATGCGACTTTCTGAGTTCAATCTCGCCGTGCCGATTGATTCGCAGAATCGAATCGCCGCGAACACCCGCGTCATGAAGTTGCTTTAGGTCAACTTCGCCCTCGTTGACGACGTCCAATAACGTTTTACCAGTCAGCTCAATAAACGACATCGTGCTCGACTCCAGGAAACACCCCCACGTGAAAGCTTCCAGTATAGTCACCGCCCGACTGTCGACGAATAACAACAATCGATGAATATTTACAGCACGCGAGTTTTGCCTGGGATCGCTGTCGCGTAGCGGCCACTCTGGTCGGGAATCACGGGTGCGGCATCGCCCAAGCAGCACAGGCTATCCACGTCTGCCAGTACTAGGTTGCTGCGCATGGCATCGTGCCATTTGATCAGTTTGCCGCTGTACGTCGCCATCCGCCCCATGATCGCCGTCATCGTGCTGTGGGCAGCATATTCGGTTTCGTTTGGCAACTCACCACGCCGCATAGCGGCAAACAAATCGTCGTGCTCCTGTTGCCAGCCCTTGCCAGTTGCCGTCTTTGCCTCGCTCTGCCAGACGACTTCACCGCGAGGATCAAAAATCTTTGCCGCGCTAATATCACACCAACCGCCGGTACAATGGACGTGTTCACCAACGGTGTTTCGACACCCGGGAATGTGACGACACTGGCTGAGCAAACGTGTCGCGCCAGGGTAAGTGTATTCGACCATGTGATGGTCAAATATCTCACCTGTATTTTCACCCGTTCGCACTTCTCGCCCGCCTTGCCCTTGCGCTTCAATTGGATTTGCCCGCATCAACCAATTGATCACATCCAAATTATGAATGTGTTGTTCGTTGATATGATCGCCGCAAAGCCAATTGAAGTAGTACCAATTACGTAGCTGGTACTCCAATTCCGATTGCGATTGAGTCCGCGGGCGGGTCCACACTCCAGCACCGTTCCAGTAGGCACGCGCAAAGATCGGATCGCCGATGATACCCTCCTGCAGTTTGGCGATACACTGTTGGTAACGAATTTCGTGTCGCCGTTGCAGTCCGACGGCGACAGCGAGTCCTTTTTCCTTTGCCAATTCACCTGCGGCTAACACACGGCGAACGCCGGGTGCATCGACAGCGACGGGCTTTTCCATAAAGACATGTTTACCCGCTTGGACAGCCGCCTCGAACTGCAACGGACGGAATCCTGGGGGAGTGGCCAAGATCACCAGATCGACATCTGACGCCAGCACTTCGCGGTAAGATCGCAGACCAACGAATCGCGACTCGTCCACCGCAACTCGATTCGCGTGTCGGCTCTTGATTGTCCGGAAAGCCGTCTGCAGCGTATCAGCGAACACGTCCGCCATCGCTGTCAACACGACTTCGCCGCCAGCGGAATTCGACGATGTGTTGAGTGCTTCGATGGCCGCCGAGGTGCCTCGATCACCACAACCGATCAACCCAATTTTAATGCGGTCAGAACCGAAGGCATGAGCAGCGCGAGCGACGTTCAATTGCCCTCCGACGATCGCACTGCCGGCGAGCATCAGTCCGCTGCCCTTAATGAAATTTCGACGTGAAGCAGCCTCCGTTGCCGGACGTTCAATCGCCAACGATGGTTCGGAGTTCGGATTCGATAGTTTGGTTCGACTCATGAAAGACAGTGTACTCCAAAACTATCGACCAAGCGTGATGTACTTCGGCTCAACTGGCGTTGCGGGCCGGCGGATCACTTCGGCAGTCAAGATGCGATCCGGCGGCACCTGCACTTTCTTGCCCTTCTCTTTGTTAGGGTCAACGCGTCGTAGCGACGAGATCACGTCCATTCCTGAGATCACTCGCCCGAACACGGTCTGGTTTCTCGCATGGGCCAACGGCAGCAACAGAATCGCAAACTGTGAACTAGCCGAATTAGGCACGAATTCACCTGACTCGCCCATCGGAAGCTTGGCCATCATCAACGAACCCCGCATTGGCGGACGAGCATCCGGCGTATCGTGTTCGTCAGCAATGTACTTACCCGAGTTCCCTGAACCGTTACCTGAAGGATCACCAGTCAGAGCCAACAGGTGGTCGATGACTTGATAAAAATCCAATCCATCGTAAAAGCCATTGTCAACAAGTGAAACAAAATTGGCGACCGTGTTCGGTGCCTGGTCCGCGAACAATTCAATCACCACGTCGCCACGGGTCGTCGACATTTTCACTTGTGGCAAAGTCGTATTTTCGCTGTCCATTTTAATGAATTCTTGCTCTCGATTGAAATTCTTTTCAAGTTCTTCGAGCTGGTACAACAACGCTGCATCGTGTTTTTCTAGTTTGTCTTTTTCAATCGTTTCGAGCAGCAGCTTCGCTTTCTCGAACTGGCCACTGACGACGGCCGAGCGGGCGGCGGCGTTGAATAGGAACAGGTAGTTGAATCCACCATCAATCAAACGCGCGGCACCTTCGTAGGTCCCTGCATCGTAGATATCTGTTGACTCGCGATGTTGAATCCAAGTCAACACGAACTGTACGGCCTCGGGATGCGGTAACCGGCGAATAATATCCAACGCCGCATCGTACGTGGCGTTCATTTGTTCGCGCACTTCGTTTCGTTTCTCGCGATACTGTATTTCTGCTTGACGCGACGAATCGACTCCATTCATGTAGTTCAAATACGTCTCGCGCATAGCCGCAATTGCCGTCACCAATTTCGCGTGTTGGGCATCGAACGAATCGACGAGTTGCTGTTCTTCCTCGTTCAGTTCCAAGGGCGGCATTGTCGCTGGATCTAAGGGCTCACCCTCCGCTGGGTCGCTGGGCTCGACTTCCTTCGGTTTAGAATCGGCCGGCTTAGGTTCTGTTGAAATCGTTTGCTCCGGCTCAGTTTCCGTAGACACCGCGCTCGCTGGTTCAACAACTTTCACCGGAGCCGACGCGCCGGCACCAGCATCGACCTCGTCCTGTGACCACCCTCGTACGGCCCAGTTCGCAGATACAACGAGAAACAGTCCCATCACAACGAGTTGACGAAAGCGCTGATGAGGGTTGACAAAGAGATCAGACATGAAGACAGCTTGCGGAAAGGGACTGTTAAAAAGAACTGTTGAAGTTACGGCCACGAGCGGCCGACGGTTTACGACGTTGCCTCAAAATTTGTTCCAGGCGACGAAATGCCGTGATTCGTGCTGTCCGATGACTTTTTCGTCATCTGGCCCGTTCAGTTTGGCGTTCAGACGTTATACTCACTGCCATGAAACGCCGAAATGAGACACCGCAGCGGGAAAGCAAATTCAAACCGGGCCGCGCCAGATCCAACGATTTTGATGCGGACGACTCGCCGAAACCGGAGTCCAAGCCGAAACGACCTGCGAAAGTGCGTCCGTTGAATCTGAGGATCATCGGTGGCGAAATGCGTGGTCGAACGGTGCAGTATCACGGTGCGGATTTTACCCGCCCGATGAAGGATAGCGTTCGCGAAAACTTGTTTAATATTTTGGGAAAAACAGTCCGAGGGACGATTTGTTTTGACCTGTTTGCTGGCACTGCGGCACTGGCCTTCGAGTCGCTCAGCCGAGGAGCACAGTCGGCGATAGCGGTTGAACAATCGCGCACTGCGGCCCGCTACATTCGTCAAACCGCCGATTCACTGGGCATCGGTGAGCGGCTGACAGTGCACATCGGTGATGCATTCCGTTGGGCTCCGCGACTTCTTGCGCCCCCGCAAAATGATACTCCCTGGATTGTGATGCTTGCCCCACCCTATGTGCTTTGGGACGAATCGCTCGACGCTCTGAACAATATCATTCGCATGACGCTGCGAAACGCACCACCCGGAAGCATGGTGGTTGCGGAGACGGATAAGCGATTTGATCCTGAGAAATTGCTCCCCGGCGATTGGGATTTGCGTCGTTACGGAGGTACGCAGCTGGGGATTCTCGAGGCCACAAATTGCTGTGGAATGCAACCTTAGCCGTCCAGATAATCCCATTGAACCGAGCACGTGACTGAACACAGCGTCAGTTAAGTGCGTATTTACCGGTTCAATCGGTTGTACCGACAGCGATGCCCGGGAGACTGCGGCTTGTGGTCCAATTGGTCGCTTGCGAACTCTTCTTGCTATTGCCGGTTGCGTGGTTTGCGTAAACTGATGCTTATGCGCCCGATCTTAATGCCTTCGCGACCCCCGCTGCACCGACTCCGTCTGGTGGCGTTGTCTACTGTCGTTATGGCAATCATTTCCCTCTTTCTGGAAACGGCGGCGTATCGGGCGTTGGCCCAGCCCCCTGGGACTCGACCTCCGAGCGAGGCTGTATTGCGTTCTCCAGGTGCGACTGAGCCTTTGTCACCGTCAGTCAAAGCGTATCTGTTTTTGGATGATTCGTTGAATCCGGTGATGATGCCGCGAATGTCGTTTGAGGAACTCGAGCGACTTCGCAACTTGGAAGCCGGCATCGACGCACCTGCGCAATCGTATGTATTCGATTCGTTACAGATCGACGCCACGGCGGAGGAAAGCCGCTGCGAACTCGACGTGGTGCTACGTTTATCCGTCGAGTCGACCGAAGGTCGCTGGTCGGCGATCCCGCTGAAAATGAAAAATTTCTTTCAGCTTGGGCCGGCCGATATATCGGGGCTCGATGAATACCAAATGCGAGTCGCCGAGGATGGCAGCGGTTATGTGCTGTGGGTCAAGACCGACGGGCCGCGAAATGTGTTGCTCAAGATGCATGTTGTCTCGAGAGTCGCTGTCACGCCGACTCGCGCGATCGACTTTTTATTACCCGATGCACCCGTCACCATCCGTTTGGTGACCGGTCAGGCGAATGTCGTCGGCGAGGTCGTTGGCCGTGGCGATGAAGTAGTGCAAACCGAAAGTATCGACGGCGGACGAACGCGATTCATCGTGGAGAGCGGCGGTGGAACGTTTGTGCTGAAGTGGGGAATGGCGAACCGTACTACCGATGTAACTCCGGTTGGCGAAGTCGAGTCGACGGTGACGATCGATTGGGATTCGCCACAAGATTTACCGCTTGCATCGGTGACGATGACCGTCAGCAACCTTCGCGATTCGCTGACATCATTCGATATCCGTTTGCCAGCAAATGCGGTGCTATTAAATACGCCCAGTATCGGGTCAACGACATCGACCATCGAGGTCAGTGAACCGATCGCGGAACGCGAAGGTGACCGCGTTCAAGTTTTGATCCCAGAGTCGGAGCGTCAACAGCGAGTCGATTTAAGTTTTGACTTGCAACTCTCCGGCAACGAAATGTCGCTTGACCTTCAAATTCCGCAGGTCATTGGTGCATTGCGGCACCGCGGCGAGATTCAAGTGCGCACCGCTAGTGAGTATCGCTTGCGTTGGCGGCCCCAGCGGTGGGTACAAACGATGTTGGTCGGCTCGACGGGGAGCTCCGATGCAAGTCGCAGTTACGCGTTCCGCTTCGATCGCGCTTCGTTCACTCTACCGTTGTCGCTCTCGGCCAAGCAACGCCAACTTCGCTTGTCCAGTGAAACCGAAGTTTCGCTTCTCGAAGGATTGGCCAGCTTGGAGATGACGATCAACGCCACCGGCCAATCGGCTGACGGCCGTGGTGTGCAGCTTGATTTGGCGGACTGGCAGTTACGTTCGATCGTCGATCTCGAAACGGGCCAGCAATTGGACTCTTACGCGGCTGAACCATACAGCGAGATCGAGTTGGCAAGTTCTCGGACAGGTGGCGAACCATCGCCGATTCGTCTTCGTGCGGAACGATTGCTGGCGGCGGACAAAGATGACGTGTCGTTTTCGTTGCCACGAATTGTAAAAACCGACGATGACTTGTTGATCCAAAGTGCAACGCTTCAAATTCGGTCCGATGGTCGACGCAGTTTGGTGATTGACTTGGAACAATCGACTGGCTTGGACCGCATCGTCGGGACTGGCGACAGTGATTTGGCTGAGCCGACGTTGAGTCGATTTCGAATTCTGCCACCAGACGCGACAGCGCGCGTCGTCGGTGTCCTAGTGGATCAACCACAACGAATCGCACTCGCCACCGAGACTCGCGTTGATCTTGACGGCGATCAATTGACGACCAATGTTGACTGGACGGTCACGACGAATTTGAGTCTGGAAGGTCGCTTGCCGATCAGTTTTCCCACCATCTTGGCCGAATCCTCTCTGTTAAGTTCCGAAGCCACCGAAGCCAACTCAGCGACAACGGATTCTTTGTCAACGGCGGATTCAAGATCCAATCCAACTCCGAGTTCCTCCACGCGGACGAATCAGGAAACTTGGACAGTGACGGTTGATGGCGCGACCGCAACCTTGCAAGCAACCGAAGCAGGCGGATTCGAAATTGTGTCCGAGCGGTTGCTTAGCGGTACGATGTCCGTCCGCATGCGAAACACGCAAACGATAGCTCGCACCGACCCGGCAAGTCGCATCCAGTTCGTCGAGTTGCCGCGTCCAGCAATCGCCGATTTGTCCGTGGTGGGCACCATTCGCGTTCGCTTGCAAGGTGATGGTGCCGCTGACTTACTCGCCGCTGACAACGATCAATCCGAATCGGAATTCGGTGGCGGTGTGGCGCGTCAAGAATTGGAGTTAGAATCTTTACCGCGTGAGCCGTTGCGATTGCGGCTAAGGGCGAGAGCGACGACGGACGGACGACGTGATCTAACGATTCGTCGCGCGGTTTTGCGAACTGCGGTCGGACGCAGCACTCGACATGAACAACTGATCGCCAGCGTCGAGGGCGGCAATTCGCTGGCAGTCAAAGTACCCGAAGGTGCGACGGAAGTTCGTTACGAAGCTTGGGTCGATGGCCAACCCTGTCGTATCGATCGCGACGGACGCGATTTGTCGGTGCCACTGGTAAGTCTCGATGGCGAACACCTAGTCGATCTACGGATCTGGGTCAAAGAGCCTACGCCACTTTCAGTCGCTACGATCCAGCCCTTGTTGCAGTTGCCGACAGCCGTGGAACGATTGTACTGGGAAGTCATCGCGCCGTCGGATTCGCATGTTGTTTGGGCATCGCCGACAGCAAACCGAGCGATGCAGTGGCGATTTGATCGCTGGAAGTTATCGCGAGTTTCGCAACTGCCGGACCAGTTTCTCAATCAATGGGTGGGCACTGATGCCACACGACGGATGCCCTCGGGTAACGAGTACCTGTACGTTGGCTCGGATGTGAATTCATTCGAAGTCATCTTGGTCTCTCAAGGCATCATGTGGTTGTTCACAGGCTCGATTGTGCTGGTCTTATCAGCATTGCTCTTGTACGTGCCGTTGCTTCGCAGTCCCTTTACGGCAGTTGCTGCCGCGGTCGCTTTGGGAGGATTGCTGGTGATTGCGCCCGACGCTGCGGTGCTCGCGGGTCAATTGGGAATGATTGCTTCGGTCCTAGTCATCGTTATGTTTGCTATCCGCTCGCTTGTCATTCCCCGACCCAGCGTTCGCGTGCTTTCGTCGACCCGCGGTACCGTTCGTCGTGAACCATCGACGCGAACCTATGTTCGTCCAGGCCAACCTCAAGCCGAGGAACTGCCGGACACCCAGACCGCCGCCGCAGCAGCGCCCACGAGCGAGGTCCTGCCGTGATTCGCTCGTTCGCGCTTGCTTGCTTGCTGCTATGCAGTGTTTGCTTGCTGCTATGCAGTGCTTGCGTCGCACGCGGTGACGATCCGCCCACCAGCGATGAACTCTCGCAACAGGCTCAACTTTCATCCGCTGTGCAGCAACTACCGACTCAGTTGCCCGATGGACGTTCGATCCGTTCCATCGGAATTTTTCAGTCGCAGTTGGCTGAGTTGGTCCCCGAACACTATATGCCGGTTGAGTTGTCAAAACTAAGCGATGCCGTGGAAGCGCTGACTGTCGAAGAGTCGACTCCCCAGGCAGCACAGATCCGCAGCTCGCAATATGTTGTCCGCTTGCGGGATGATACGCTGGTCAGCGATCGATCGACCATCGACATAGGTTACAGCGGCGACGCGCCCACCAGTCAATCGTTGGGGAAAGTGAACTTTGCGATTGATCCGCTACCGACACGCAGTGTAGTCACCAACGATTCAATGCCGCGATTGGAGTCGCATGTTGACGGTACGCTGCACGCGATAGTAGATAGCGATGCGGTTATCTCGTTTGTATGGAGTTTGCGAGGTCGACAGCGCGGGGCCGCTCGCGAGTTTGACTTAAGAATTCCACGTGCTCCGCAGACTCGAATTGAGATTGCGACTCCTCGCGACGTTCGATTGGAAGCTCTCGATGGCGTACTGAGGCAACTGCCGGCGCCGCCACCGGGTACAAGTTCGATGGCCACGGAGCTAGATACTCAGTGGTGGCGAATAGAGGCTGGTGGATTGAACTTGGTTCGATTACGGACGGCGACTGTTAATGAGAGCCTGGAAAGTGACTCCATGATCGTTCGCCGGGTTGCGATGCAGTATGAAATCGATCACAGCGGTGTAAATTGGACGTGTCGGATGTCGGTCCAGCCGCCCAATCGCGATGGTTTGCCACCGCTGGTGGTCCGCGGTGCGTCGATCGTTTCCCTTAGCGTTGACTCGGTGGAGACAAAGTTTACCACTCTGGTGCGCAATGATTCTGGTCAAGTTGTTCAGATCCAGATGCCCAGTCAAATGGTTCGCCCAACGACAGGAATTACGATCAACGTGGTCGGATTCAGCTCCTGGGAGGAGGTCAGCGGCTGGTGCGAATTGCCGATGCCTGTTTGGTTTACAGCGAATCTGGTGCAAACTGCGGCCACAAGCCAAGTGCAATTGAGACTGTCCAATTCACTGCAACTGGCTGCGTGGGAACTACCGGCTTTATGGACACGCGAGTTCATGGAGACACCGTCGGACGATTCGACGCTGATCTCCGCCGAGGGGCCGCCGACGCCTGCATTGGTTTTGTCGCCTGCAACCTCTCCGCCCGCTGGCGTCGAGAGTTCGATTGAGTCGGTATTGGCGACCAAGGAATCATCTTGGTCGCGCGTGCGAGTGATTCCGCGACAAACGGTTCGTTCCTACGACGCGACGCTGGCACTGAGTATTGGCGATGGCTCGATGGATGCGCGGTTGCGACTCGCCGTTGCGCTGACGCCAAATCGGTTGGAACCATTACGATTGAAACTGCAACGTGGTTGGAACCTGTTGACGATGTCTTTGCCAACTTCAGGACGCGTAATCGAGACGCCAAGTATTGATGAACGGTCAAATACATTCACCATCTGGCCTGAACCAGAGGATCTGGTTGACGGTCAAGTGTTGATCGAACTTACCGGACGCACCCGCTTGGCCGCGGTGCAACGTGGATTCACGATTCCCGCAAGCTGGTTCGCTCGCGTTGATGAAGCGCGCGGCGCGCTGACGGCAGCAATCATCGCGCCGCCGACGCTGAAGTGGAGCGGTGACACCACGATGCGACTGACACGATTGCTACCCGAAGTCCTAACGGGTCCGCAAAGTACCTTTTTAGGTACATTACCAACCGATGCTCTTTTGTTGCGTCCCGAATTGTTGCGGACGCCAACGCTTTCGGTACAGCCGCCGAGCATCGCCTTCGATGTCTCCAGTGTTCTGGAGATTCGGCGCGAGGGTGACGAATGGGTAGAGTCGCTGGAGTTGCAAACCGAATCGGCAAGCCCCTTGGCAACCAGTCTGAATGTAGCGACGGGGCCAGAAGCTGGCCGTGGTACCTACCGTTGGTTGTTGCGGTCCGCTAGCGACACGGCTCCTGTTAGTTTGTCGCCAGCCTCGATCACACATGGTAATGGCGATCCGACCGGGATGTACCAAATCGATATTTCGAACCGAGACATACGTGGCAAGACCCTGATTGGCCGCCGACGATATCCGGCGATTGACTTGATGACGATCGAGCTGCCGCGAGTTCCCGATGCGGCGAGCCAGAATGCCGAAGTCTTGATCGGAGAAGGGATCACAATCGCCGACCGTAGCAGCTCGGTGCTCAGTGTGCCGATTGTCGATTCGATCGCATCGAATCTCACCGACGCCGGCCATACGCAGACGCTAGCAACGCGATTACGATACGATCCTGTCGACCAGCCCAGTATCACGCTTGCAAACCGTGTGTCAGACCCCAACGTTAATCTGGTTTGGAATAAACTCGTTCGGGTCATCGCGTCAAGTCGCGGCAGTGATGCGATCGAACTGCGAATGGAAGTGTCGTCGATGGTTCCGATCACGATCAAATCGCCTCCGGAACTTAAACTCACCAGTGTTTTTCGTGACTCATTGCAGACGAAGGACTTGCACGCGAGTGTTGGAAGTATCACATTACCAGCCAGTGGGAAGTCAACGTCGATAAGAGTGTTGTGGACTCGTAACCAAGCAATCGGTGGTTGGTGGCGTCGCTGTCGAATTCCACGAATCGAAACCAATGGGGTCGTGGTTGACGAGCGATCGCATCTCGTTGCCAGTAGTGACTCGTTCGTTCCAGCCACACTGTGGCTGGCTCATTCCGGTTCGTCATTGGATAGCAACGTTTGTATCGTCGCTCCCGAATCGCGTAAGCTGGTCATTCATCACAACGTAGTTCTGGCTCTCGGTTGGTGGTTCTCTCTATTGGTGTTTGCGGCCTCCTGGTGGGTTTCGCGTCATAGCACCATGATGATTGCCGCCTTGGTCGCGATGAGCGTCGTGCTAGCGGTTTTGTGGGCTCCCTGGTCATTGGCCGTGATTGGCTGGGTGATCGTTCCGGCAAGTGCCGCGGCGCTTCTGACAACGGCGATCGAATATCGTGACTACTGGTCAAACCTCAATCACCGTACCAAGGCAACACAATCGAAAACGTCTCGCGGTAGTGCAACGACCCCCGACGATTATTCACTCTCCAATGAGTACGCCGGTGGGCGTTCTTTTAGTTACGACGCACCGCGATCCTCAGCGTTCTGGTGGGTCGCCGTTGCCTTGGTGACCTGGTCGGTAACTAAGTCGTTTGCACAAGAGCCACGTGTGCCTACGAATAATACCGGCCCAGCAACCGTGCTGGTTCCCGTTGGTGCCGATGGAAATTTTGTTGGCGACATGGTGTACGTGCCCGAGTCGGTGTATGCCACTTTGTTTGAGGCTCAAGATTCGAACCAAGCCGAAGTGGTGCGTTTCCAGTTCGCCGACTACCGCGTAAAGCTTGATCCAAGCTCTCAAACCGTACCACTTTTTGTGGCCGAGTATGTGGTTCGCGTTAGCCGCGGCTCGACACAGATCGTCTTGCCGTTGGCCGCAGCATCGGTTCGACGCGTCGAGTTAGTTGGTCCAGATGACGAACGAATCGTTCGCTTCGCCGCCCATGACGAGAATTCGATTGCAGTAACCGTTCCACCCGCATCGCTTTTGCGATTGCGCGTGACGCTGATTCCGACCATGATCCAAACGCCTCAGGGAACAGTGATCGATTTGCGAGTGCCGCCAATCGCGTCGGCGCGACTTGCCGTTGAGGCCGATCGCGAAATCGAAAGTTTAATAGTCGATGGTGCCGTCGGTCGGGTCGACGTTCGCCGCAGCATTGCGGATTTGGGGCCAGCGACTCGAATCACACTGCGGTACCAAAGTCGTGATCGCGTTCAACCGCTCGGTGGCCAGAGTTTGAATCGTCGCTACTGGATACACTGCGGACAACTGCAAACGGCGGTTGATTGCGAGATCACGCCCACAACGTCGGTTCTCAGCGGAGAGAGAATCCAATTAGTCGTTTATGACTCGACGATGCCGACATTGGCTTCACCCAGCTGGCAGATCATTGCCAGCGAGATGCTCAGTCCGATGCGCCGTCAATTGACGTTAGTCAGTTTGTCCGATGTTCCAACACCGATACGGCTGCTTTGGAACCTGCAGTCCCTGGTCAACGATCCCGCTGTCGCCGATGAGCGGATCGCAATGTCGATTCCGGAAGTCAGTCTGCCAATGCCATCACAACAATCCTCGGCGTGGGTGGCTCTGCACAGCGATCCCGACTTACGAGTCGAACCGTCGAATTTAGCCGTCGTCGAGCCGATCGCCGTGGACCAGTTCCTGGAGTCATGGAATGGGTATCGCGACCGCATCGATCGATCATTCGCCGCCATCGACAAACTTCCACCCCTGGTATTGACTCGAGAGGCTACAACAGAGCCGACTGTTTCTGCACAGCATCACTTGCAAGTCTCCACCGGCGAGTTGCAGTTGAGATATCAAGCTCGCGTGATTAGTGATCCGACGAGCGTCCTATCGCCCAGTTTGCGAATCCCAAAAGGCCTGGAGCTGTGGAGTGTCGCGGTCAATGGTGTCGCTGTTGAATCAAATAAGATTGCTGTGGGCGGTGATAGCGAAGTCCTGCTTGGTCCTCTGCCACGAACCAGTCCCGTGACGATCACAGCGATCGCCTCAGCGCCGCTTTCGTCCGGTGGACGGTTTACGCCGCCACGAATGGAGCTTTGGCCACCGATGGCAACGGTCGATACATACACTTTGTCGCGCGATACCACGACACGAGTGAAAACGATCGCCCCTTCGACAATCCCCAGTCGCGATTTGGCGACCGCACCCACCGGTGCATCTGCCGATGCGTCAGCAACCGGGGCAGTTCTGAATCGGACCAGTGATGCCGAGCTGTTGACGTCAGGTTTTATTCCCGTTGCATCCTGGGCGATCGAACAGTCGGTCCAGCAAGCTCGCGAGCGACTTGCCGCAGTAAGATTAGGCAGCGAGAATCGAAGTACACGGTTTGCCTCGCGTTTGCCGGGTGGAGTCTTTGAGGCTTCGGCACAATCAAACCGCTTCGGCACCAATCAATTGATCTTGTTGGCGTGGCAGGACGGTCGGTGGAGCATGCAATCGCATATCCAAATCGCGTCCGGTGCAATGCCTGATTTTCTTGATGTCGAAGTGCCCACGCGCTGGTGCGAATCGCTCGAAGTCTCTCCCGCAGCAGTTTGGTCGCGTCAACCATCGACTGATCCTCAGCTCCAGGTCATTCGCATACAGTGTGAGCCAACGCCGACCAGCGTCGGTACGAATCCAGAGAGTGCTGCTCGCAATTCTGAGTCGTCGAGTCAAACCATTTCAATTTTCGGGCAACTCAAAAGCAGCGACAAGGCAAGAATCAGTGTCCCCGCGGTATCCGTGCTTGGCGGTGGACCGCGTCGCGTGTGGATCTCTGTGCCCGAGCGTCTGACGAATGAAACGATGCGTTGGCGCAGTAGCGCGGTAACGTCGGTTGAACTGCCTGAAAAATGGCAATCGTTCATGCCACCTGCCGCGACCGAGCGATCAACGTTCTCTGCAACCCGAGCGGGTTGGTCGATCGAACTTGCATCGTTACCCCGTGCCACCGCAAACGCTTCGATAACAGGCGTTGAAACTCAAGTTTACTTTTCGAGCGATTCCATACTTTCTCTTACCCGGGTGGACGTAGTTCCTGCGGGACTGACCAGCATCGATGTCATTCTGCCAAACAAAGCGAAACTTATCGGGGCATGGTCAGCGGGTAACGCAGTCGATGCGAGCCCCGTTGCCGAATCGACGGTTCGCGTTCCGCTGGCCCTTGATCGACTTTCGCAAGGCGTAGAATTATTGTACCGATTACCATCGGTAAAATCTCTTGAAAACGATTATGTCGCCAAGGTTCGCGAAATTGACCAACCGCCTGCGTGGATCTGTGTCTACGAACTTTCCGACAGCGCGATGAACCGTCAACATCCCTCCTCGCTCGCTCGTAGCGCGTTTGATGCAAACGTTGTTCAAGCGAATCCTGAACAGTACGCGTTGCAACAAGCAACCTCAGTCGTTGAGGCGGTCGAGCGATCGCTGGATAACTTAGCGGAACGGCCAGCGGACGAAATCGTTACCTGGGTAAGGCCTTGGATCGATCGATACCTCGCATTGGCGGCAATGGTCGGACGCAATGTCAATCTGGTCGAGCTGATGAACTCTGTCGATACATTGCCCGGCGAGCAACCCGATTCCGCATGGCTGACATTGGATCGTAGAATCGGCGTTTTCATTCGCCGTTTTCCAGATGTCTCCCAGAGCACGACCCAGCTCGGCAATCATGTGGCATCGCGGTTTAGTGCTGGCGGTTTCGATGGATACCAGCGAATCGGTTTGATGCGTATTGCGTCAACTGATGCCGCACCGCCAACCGTCCATGCTTTTTCACAAGAAACGGCGCCGCTAAGAAGTTTCATCACCAACGTGTTGACGCTTATGACGGTTATTGCGGTTATCGTATTAGTTTGGCCGTTTCGGCGTCACGTTTTCCCTATTGTTCATCATCCGGCGTTCTGGATTGGGGCGATCGGTGTGTGTTGTTTTTTTGTGGCCCCCAGACCCGTGGCTGCAGCAATGTTAATCGTTGCACTGATCATGCCAATTTATCCAACGAGCAAGACCACCGCGTAACATCGGCTAACCGTGATATCTTGTTTTTCGTCGACCATCACACTGAGCAGAGGATCATGCAAAAAGGTCGATGAAAAGGGCTTTTCCGCGTTTTTGCAAGCCGGAATTTTCTCGAAATTAAGTTATGGCTATCTATGCTAGAGAGTGAATGGCCAGGGTGGGCCGATTGCCGTCCGCTCACCCAATCGTCCTCCTATGCGCAGCCATCGTCGTCGTTCTGTCAAAAATACACGCCGATACAATCCGCGATTCGAGTCACTCGAACGACGCAACCTCTTGGCGACGCTCGGCATCGATATTCGATTTCTTGAAGCAACGTCTGGCCCGGACCCAGCTCCAGAAATCTCCGGCCCAGTCCTGCGGGGAGCATCGTTCACGGTTGATGTCCGCGTACAAGACATTCGCGATGCGAGCGATACGTCAACGAATCGCGGAATCATCGCGTTGCCACTTGACATCGCTTGGGACAACGCGGCGGTTGAGTTCAAAGGCGATGCGAATCTGTCAGCTACCGGCAATTCAAATCTGCCGCTTTCCGATCCGCTCGTCACCAGCCGCTTCCCGTTACAACGCGCCGTCGACAGTTTCAACCCAACCGCTGGCCCCGTGCTACCGGACATGGCGTCGACGGTCATCCTAGAAAATTTCAATTTGCGCTGTGTTCGCGGCGGCGCACTTCCGGCTGCGGGCTTTGGGCAAGAGATTGGTGCGACGACGTCAGAGTCCTTCAGCCGGTTGCCGTTTGTCGCGACAACCTCTGACGGGCAGACATTCTTTACAGTGCATCTTGACGGATCTCTTTCATTTGCCGATGCCGCGCCCCTGGACGCCGTGGTCGGAATCAGTCCCACGACCGATGTTGCCGCACTTACCAATACAGTCACTCGTTCACTGACGATCGTTGGTGGATCAATCTCCGGTATGAAGTTCGACGACGCCAATGGCAACGGAATGCTTGATGGTTCCGAAAGCGGTGTCGCGGGTATCACGATGAAATTAACGCCGACGACTCCTCCCGGCACTCCCGTCGACGTCTTAACCGACACGGACGGAAACTTCATCTTCGACGATCTCGCTGCGGGCAGCTACTTCGTAAGCGAAGTCATCGCCACGGGGAGACTGTTGACGACACCGGCAAACAATCGCATTGATGTAACTCTGGACCAAACGAATCAATCCGCCAGTGATCTATTGTTCGGAAACTTCACTACTGTCACGCTGGAAGGTATCAAGTTTATCGACAGCAACGGCAACGGCATCCGCGAACCGGGCGAAGCAGGTCAGCCAAACGTCACGATCCAATTGGATTTGCTGAACGATGGCACGATCGACCGAGAAGTTATGACTGGCGCCGACGGCAGCTATCAATTTACTGACGTTGGACCGGGGATGCATGCGATTGGCGAAGTCGTTCCGCCAGACTTTGAGCAAACGGCACCGATGGGCGGTCGACACGTCGTCACCACCATCAGCGGCCAAGACGTTGCCATGCTCGACTTCGGGAACCGCCAAGAGACTGTACCGGATACAGCATCGATCGCTGGAGTTAAGTTCGACGACATCAACGGCAACGGCATGCGCGAACTGGGCGAACCGGGTCGAGGTGGTGTCACCATCCGGCTTGACTTGAACAACGACGGAAGTATCGACCGCACAACCACCACTGACACGTCAGGCAATTTTATCTTTGAGAATTTGCCTGCTGGCACTCACTCCGTTAGCGAAATTGTTCCTGACGGCAGTATCCGAACGACGCCCAGCGACAACTTGATCATCGTTACCGTGACGAATAACACTGACACTGGCAACATGTTCGGCAATTTTCAATTGACCGATCTAGGCGGTAATGTTTTCAATGATGCGAATCGAAACGGACTGCGCGAAGCCGGGGAATCCGGTCGTCCCGGCGTGACCGTGCGTTTGGACTTCCTCAGCGACGGCGACGCGATGAATGATCCTGCGCCGCAAGTTTCGGATGCTTTGGGGAACTATGCGTTTAACGACATCGGCCCCGGAAGTCATACGATCATCGTCATGGTTCTGGATGGTTTTGATTTAACCTCTCCGGCAACCAATCAATACGTTGTCGACAACAGAAGCGGTGCATCAAGAACCGACCTGGATTTTGGGTTGGCCGCCGTTATGCAACCTGTTGGCACAAGTAGCATCTCAGGATTTGTCTACAACGATGTTGATCGCGACGGACAATTTGATAGCGAAGAAGTCGGTTTGCCGGGCGTTACCGTGCAATTGTTCCTCAGCTCCGGTTCGACGCCGGTACAGACTGCCGTCACATCAGTCGATGGTGGCTACCAGTTTAAGAATTTGCCTTCGGGCAGCTACCGTGTCGTGGAACTGCAACCGGAACGACTTCGCGACGCATCCATCACGCTGGGAAGTGTCTTGCCAAGCGGCGAGAACCGTGGAGTCACGCTTGGCCAGAACGGGTTTGACGGAATCGTACTGGCCGACGGCGATACGGCGATTGATTACAACTTTGGCGAAATAATCGCTGCGGCAACGAAGCGATTCGTTCTCTCGGACACCAACGTTCGATCGGAAATGGCGTCAAACATTGGTACCGGCGGCGAGTTCCTTCGCGGTACGACCGGCGATGACACAATTGTTGTCGAGCACTTCGGTGGCGGACGTATTTCAGTCTCCATCAACAACGCCGTGCCATGCATTTTCACAGAAGGTGACAACATCTCCATTGATGCGCTTGGTGGCAACGATAACATCATGATCATCGGCAGCTTGGAGAATGAAACCTTCCGCACCGGTCCGTCGCAAGCCGTAATGATTACCGCCCAAGGGACTGTCGGCGTGTTCAACGCCCGACAGATTGAAGTCATTGGTGGTGGCGGTAGTGACACTGCCGTTGTTCGCGATTCGACCGGATCCGATCAACTCATTGCCAGCGGCAATACGTTGCGACTGGACTCCATTTTTGGATCGCGCACCGTCGTAACGGATGTCGACTCAATACAAGCAACCTCACCGATCGACGTAGCTCCTGATTCCGTAACTCAAAATGCGACCGACTACATTCTGCGTCTGACCGGCGATTGGCTTTCGGCGTAGCAATTCAGTCGGATCTGGCTTCGCAGCATTGCGAGAACTTCGCTTTTCTGTTGACCAATCGAAGAACTTTTTGCTCTCAGGCCAGTATGCTACAATGTGCGTCGAAGCTTTCTCCTGCCATCGCCCCCGCCCCTTACGATCGTACGATGAGTCGTTGGTTCCCCGTAATTTTGGCGTTCGCGTCGTGTCTGATCACGGCCGTCTCGCTTGCCGCTGATACGCCAATTGGGTTCGCCAAGGATGTCAAACCAATTCTTGCCGCGAACTGCTGGAACTGCCATGGTCCCGACGCCAAGACGCGTGAAGGTGATCTTCGGTTAGATGTGCGTATCCTTGCTGAAAGCGTATTGGAGTCCAACGAACATTCAGTCTCAGAATTAATCCAGCGTATTACCGCGGATGATCCCGAATCACGGATGCCTCCGGCCTCGTCAAAGAAGCTGCTCACTTCCGCGGAGATCGAAACCTTGACTCTCTGGGTAAAACAAGGGGCACCGTTCGAAGAGCACTGGGCTTTTCAAACTCCGGTGCGTGCCACAGTTCCGATGCTCAGCGCTGACGCTGTGGCTCACAATCCAATCGATGCGTTCGTCATCGATCGCTTGTCGGAAGTTCGTTTAACGCCTTCACCGCAGGCCGACCGCGCGACGCTGATTCGGCGACTCAGCCTGGATGTGACTGGACTGCCGCCCACGATTGCCGAAGTAGACGCATTCTTATGCGACACGGATGGTGATGCGTATGAGAATTTGGTGGTTCGGTTGCTGGAATCGCCTCGTTACGGCGAACACATGGCGGTTCCTTGGTTGGACGCGTCACGCTATGCCGATACCGATGGATACCAGAATGATCGCTATCGTTACATGCACGTCTGGCGAGATTGGGTCGTTTTGGCTCTCAACGAGAACATGCCTTACGATGAATTTCTTGTGCAGCAAATCGCCGGTGACATGCTTCCCCAGGCCACGCTGAAGCAACAGATCGCTACTGGATTTTGTCGCAACCACCGAATCAACTCCGAAGACGGCTCCATCCCAGACGAATGGCATGTGGAAAACGTTGCTGATCGCGTCGATACATTGGGCACGGCGATTTTGGGGCTGACAGTCGGTTGCGCTCGCTGTCATGATCACAAGTTCGACCCACTCACCGCGAAGGAATACTACCAGTTTTACGCATACTTCAACAATGTTCCCGAGTGGGGCATCGGTCCAAATAACGGCAACAGTCCTCCATTTGTCCGAGTTCCTTCATCATGGCCGAACTTATCGCCAGGGGAAAACGTCGCCCAAGAGCCCGAGCCACTGAAACTTAGCGCGGCCCGAAAAGAGAAAGGTAACGGACTGCAGCGACCACAGCCTGGTGACGACCAGACGGTGATGGTGATGCACGAAAGTAAAACTCCGCGTCCGACCTATTTGCTATCTCGTGGCCAATTCAATACGCCCGATAAATCCGAAGTGCTCACCGCGAATGTTCCCGAATTTCTCAGTCACTTTTGCGACAAGGCGCCGAGTAATCGTTTGGGGTTAGCAAAATGGGTCGTCCATCCGCAGCACCCGCTGACCTCACGAGTTGCCGTGAATCGCATTTGGCAACAATTTTTTGGCATTGGCTTAGTTAAGACAACTGAGAACTTTGGGATGCAGGGCGAGCTGCCCAGTCACCCGGAACTGCTTGATTGGTTGGCCGTGGAATTTGTCGAAAGCGGATGGAACGTCAAGTCGTTGCAAAAGTTGATTTTGATGAGTGCGACCTATCGCCAGTCATCATTTTTGACGGAGGAAAGCGACCAACTTGATCCAGAAAATCGATGGCTTTCTCGAGGACCGCGGTTTCGCATGCATCCGTTCTCGTTACGTGATTCGATGCTTGCGAGTAGCGGATTGCTGGTCGAGCGACTGGGCGGACCGCCAGCAAAACCGTACATGCCGCCTGGGTTGTGGAGTTCAATTTCCAACAACGATTATGTGCAGGATCAGGGGGAAAACTTGTATCGTCGCAGCATTTACACCTTTTGGCGACGAACAATTCCGCCGCCGGATATGGTCAGCTTCAACGCAGCCGAACGAGAGGTCTGTGTGGTTCGCAAGGACGGCACCAACACGCCGCTCCAGGCGCTGACGTTGATGAACAATATCACATTTGTCGAGGCCGCAAGATTCTTGGCTCAACGAATGATGTGTTTCTCGCAAAACGACGGTACAGCGATCGAGTTTGGGTTTCGACAACTGGTAGCACGATATCCGACTGACCGGGAACATGAACTATTTTTGCAGGCTCATCGAGCGTTCTTGTCGACGTATCGAGGACGACAGGATGCCGCGTTGGAGTTGCTCAGTGTTGGTGAGACGCCACGAGATCTGACGCTCGATCCCGCACGACATGCCGCAATGACGATGACCGCTTCGCTGATGATGAATCTTGACGAATCAATCACAAAATAATGAAAAATGTGTCCTAATTAAAAAGGTGTCCGGTACCTTTTATCGAGGAGTAGCCGAATGCGTTTGATTGGTAACTCACAACAACGACACGCTCGACGCCAGTTCTTTGCCCAAGCTGGTGTGGGGTTGGCAGCGCTGTCGAGTTTGCTGCACAACGGTGTGAGTGCTGAAGCAGTCGATTCGCGAAACGAATTCGGCGGATTGAGATCACTTCCACACCACGCTCGCAAGGCTCATCGCGTGATCTATTTGGTCCAGTCCGGTGGGCCGTCGCAAATCGATTTACTCGATCACAAACCAGAGCTGAAAAAGCGTTTCGGCGAAGAAGTTCCGACGTCGGTGTATCCTGACGAACGAAAGACGACAATGAGCAGTGCTCAAAGCTCGTTCGCTACGGCACCAAGCGTTTTTGAGTTCAAACGTTTCGGCCGGTCGGGACTGATGATGAGTGAGTTGTTGTCTCACACCGGAGCGATGGCCGATGATTTATGCATCGTTAACTCGATGCACACGACGGCGATCAATCATGATCCAGCAATCACGACGCTGCTGACAGGCTCCCAGATTCCTGGTCGTCCGAGTTTGGGCACATGGCTGAATTATGCCCTGGGCTCCGAGTCGGCGGAACTGCCAGCGTTTGTGGCGATGAGTTCTAAGGGTAGTGGTAAGATGGGACAGCCACTTTACGATCGGCTCTGGGGAAGCGGGTTTCTGCCGTCGGTGTATCAAGGAGTGAAGTTCCGCAATCAAGGCGCTCCGGTACTGGATATCTACGATCCAATCGGTGTGGACTCGGAAACACGCCGAACGATGTTGGACTATCTATCGCAATTGAATGCTTTGAAGTATGAAGACAGTGGTGATCATGAAATTCAAACTCGCATCGCCCAGTATGAGTTGGCCGGTCGTATGCAAGCGTCCGTCCCCGAGCTACTCGACTTCAGTCAAGAATCAGCTGGAGTGCTCCATTCGTATGGGGCGGATGTGAGTCGACAGGGATCGTACGCGTACAATTGTTTGATGGCACGTCGGTTGGCGGAGCGTGGCGTGCGGTTCATACAATTGTTTCACCAGGGATGGGATCAACACGGGTCGTTGCCGAAACAAATTCGTTTGCAATGCCGTGATACGGACCAGCCCACAGCGGCGCTCATCGCGGATCTGAAAGCACGAGGTTTGCTTGATGACACACTAATCGTTTGGGGCGGTGAGTTTGGTCGCACCGTGTACTCCCAAGGAACGCTGACGAACCAAAATTACGGCCGCGACCACCATGGACATTGCTATTCGATTTGGCTGGCCGGTGGCGGTATTCGTGGCGGAATCGCCTACGGAAAGACCGATGATTACAGCGTTAACGTTGTCGAAAATGGTATGGAAGTACACGACCTGAATGCGACTATTTTGCACCTGATGGGTATTGACCACGAGCGACTCGTGTATCCTTTCCAGGGTCGCGATTTCCGCTTGACCGACGTGCATGGCCGCGTCGTTAACGAGATTTTAGCGTAACCTACACCACGGTTTTCACCCCGAATGATCATTAGCATGTTAAAATTTTTACCACTGTTGTTATTCGTCGCGGCGCCGCTGTCTGCCGCCGATCGTCCGAATATTCTTTGGCTGACATCCGAGGACAACAGCGTCGACTGGGTCGGTTGCTACGGAAACCCACACGCCCAGACACCGAATATCGATAAGTTAGCAAGCGAAGGATTCCGGTACACAGAGTGTTATGCCAATGCACCTGTCTGTGCCCCAATGCGCAGTACTTGGATAACCGGCGTTTATGCTCTGTCGATGGGCACGCACCCGATGCGAAGTCGATACAACATCCCGCACGATACGATCAAGTACTATCCTGACCTGTTAAAGAAAGCCGGGTACTTTGTTGGCAATGCAACCAAGACGGATTACAACATCGGCGGCCGCAATGACGGCGACGCTTGGGATACGAACAAGGCCGATTGGAAGGAGTTGCAACAGAAACAACCGTTCTTTATGGTGATCAACAGCACGAAGTCGCATGAGTCGAGTGCGTTCGGGGACATTAACAACACCACGCACAGTCCCGATGACGTCAGACTGGCAAAGTATCACCCCGACATCCTTGAGATCCGCAAAAACTATGCCCATTACCACGATCAAGTCAAGAAGATGGATGCGGACATCGGCAAGGCGTTGGCCGATTTAGAGAAAAGTGGTCTCGCCGAAAACACAATTGTTGTTTACAACTCGGACCACGGCGGCGTGCTCACGCGCAGCAAGCGTTTTCTTTACAACAGCGGCACACATTGTCCGCTGGTCGTTCGCATCCCTGAAAAATTCAAACACCTACGTCCCGCCGAGCCAGGAAGCAAAGTCGATGACCTGGTGAGCTTCATTGATATGCCCAAGACGTGGTTGAGTTTATGCGGAGCTGAGACACCGGGGTACCTGCAAGGAAAGGTCTTCCTTGGGCCGAACAAAGAACAACGTGAATATTGCGTCAGTTTCCGTGGGCGCATGGACGAACGTTGCGACAGTGTCCGCGCGATTCGGGATCAGCGATTTCTGTTCATTCGCAACTACATGCCTTACGCGCCATGGGGCCAACATTTGAATTACTTGTGGACGATGCCGGCGACCCAGGCTTGGGAAAAGCATCACCAGGAAGGTAAGACGAATGCCATTACCGGAAGGTTCTTCGGCACCAAGCCCGCCGAAGAACTGTATGATACCGCCACGGACACGGACAACGTAAACAATTTGATCGATGATCCCAAATACGCGAAGGAAGCTTCCCGTCTGAGCGCGGCGCTCGATCAATGGCAACGAGAGCATTTTGATTCTGGCCTGCTTCCCGAGACCGAAGTCGTTCGCCAAGCCGAAAAACTGGGGACGACGATCTATGAAATGGTACGAAATTCATCAGCCTACGATGTTCGCTCGCTGCAAAGTGCGGCGGCTCTAGCACTACAGGCGGATGCTGCAAACTTGCCAGCGTTTTACAGGAATCTTGAGTCGGCGGACTTGGGCCAGCGGTACTGGGCGACCATTGGTTGCTTTACCCTTCAGGGCAAGGCGGATTTGGATATGGAGTTGATTCGTGGACGACTGAGCGATCCATCGGATCATATTCGCGTCATGGCGGCTTGGATCGTGTACCGCAGCGGTGACAAGAAGGCGGCTCAGGATTGTTGGAACGACATGCTGGAGAATGACTCCTACGCCTCACTGATGATCTTCAACGTGATCGATTGGATTGGCGACGGAATCGCACCCTACGCCGACGCAATGAAGTCGTGTGAATTCAGTCACGATGGTTACGTCAATCGAATGAAAGAGTACATGGGCTTAATCGCCAAACCAGCGGTGAAGGAAAAGAAGAGCAAAAAAGCGAAAGCCAATAAGTGAGAATCTGCCGCTTCACTCAAATAAGACTCTGCCTCCTTTCCTTGAGCTGCGTCTTAGCGATCGTGGATGCTGCAGCGTTGGCTGACGATGTCAGTGTTCGCGGTACAACACGAACGGAACGTGATGTTTGTGGCTGGACCTTGCACATCGATAACCAGCTGATGATTCACGATGCGGTGGCAACAGAACTTGCCATCGTATTGTTGAAACATCAGCTCGAAGAGGTCGTGCGTGTGGTTCCGCGACCGGCGGTAGCGGAACTACAGAAAGTGTTTCTGTATTTCTCTCTAGAGTATCCGGGAAAACAACCGCGTGCCGAGTTTCATCCCTCGCCGGATTGGCTCAAGAATCACGGTCGTGATCCCGTGATGGCTGAAGGAATCGAGTTCACTAACATTCGCAACTTCGAGGCCGAGACTCGAAGAATGCCCAACTTTGCGCTACATGAGTTGGCTCATGCGTACCACTATCGAGTTCTGCCGCGAGGTTTCGATCATCCCGAGATAGATGCTGCGTTTGATAACGCAAAGAGCAGCGGAAAATACACTCAAGTCCAACGCCGCGATGCTGAAGGTCGGGTCAAGCTCGATCGAGCTTACGCGATGAGCAATCCGATGGAATATTTTGCTGAATCAACTGAGGCCTATTTCAGTCGTAACGATTTCTTCCCATTCAATCGCGACGAACTTCAACAACACGATCCAGCGATCTGTGCGTTGCTCGCGGACCTATGGCAGGTTTCTAGTACCGAGTCATCGGGTCTACAGTCGAATGTTGACTAGTCCATCAGTGTGGGAGGGATCGCTCGGAAAATTTCGCTACAACACCGCGCGCGGATAGGAGCCGAGAACATCCAGTCGCTGGGCACGTTTTGTAAGCGCTTCGATGGCGCTGGCCACGGCTGGATCGGTACGGTGTCCCGTCAACTCAACAAAGAATACGTATTCGTTCGGCTTGTCGGGAATGGGGAAGGACTCAATCCAAGTAAGATTTAGCGCCGCTCTCTTGAAGATCACCATGGCATCGGCAAGAGCGCCGGGTTCATGATTCACTTGAAACAAGATCGCGGTCTTGTCGTCGCCGGTCCGTTCAGGTTGCTCTCGCCCGAGAATCGCGAACCGAGTCACGTTATTGGGATTGTCTTCGATGTTCGCATGGACCACATCCAGATTGTATTCTCGGCCAGCCTCGGCGCTGGCAACCGCCGCGGCGCCGATCTTATCCGCAGCGATTCGTGCCGCTGCCGCCGTGCTGCTGATTTCAACGAGTTTGGCATGAGGCAAATGATTGGCGAGCCACATGCGACATTGCGATAGAGCTTGTGGCTTGCTGTAGACTTCAACGATTTGGTCGCGTGGAGTTCGCGCAAGAAGGTTGTGGTGAATCGGCAACAGAACTTCGCCACAAACTTGCATGTGTCGACGCACGAACGTGCTGAGCGTATCGACAACGCGACCATCGGTACTGTTTTCAATCGGAACGATTCCTGCCACGGCATCATTTCGCGAAACGGCATCAAAGACAGCTTGAATTGAGGCGACCGATGCGAACGACGCGCCGTCACCGAAATACTTGATCGCCGCTAGGTGGCTATAGCTATGTTGCGGCCCTAGGTACGCGACGCGGGTGTGATGCAGCGTCGCAAAGCAGAGGCTGCTGACATGGCGGAGCAACGCGAGTTTCGGATCGACACCGATTCGGTCTTTCACCGTTGACGCTTTGCTGACGATAGTGTGTGCGCGGTTCGATGCTTCGGACATGCGGACAACGATGCCCGTCTGGTCGATATCCGCTTGCGATCGCACTAAACCACAACGCTGTTCGAGCAGTTTGAGGATTTGTCGATCCAACTCGTCAACCTGTTTCTGCAAATCCATCGGCGTTGGTTTCGCCGCGCGCGTTGCCGTCGAACGCGACGACGTCGCTGAAGCGGCCGAATTTCGTTTAGAGACCGATGCTGGTGGCGGGGACGGACTCTCTTCGGGTACAGTTTTCGCCGATCGTTTGGATGATTTCGCCATAGAAGTTGCCAGCTCGGATAAGGGACAGCCGACGCGAGCAATTGTGATGTGTTCGCGGGCTGCTCCATTGTGTGCTCAAGCGGTCGTTTCTTGATAGCGGGCTGTCAAATTGACACGCCCAGGACGCGCGACAAAAAGGCCGGGGCGGGTAGCGGTGAAAAATGGCAGGTAGATACTCGCGCAGGCAAAATTTTCTGGCTCAAAAACACGCTAATTGCTTACATAAATGGCGACTGCCACGCCACTGGCAGCCTGCATTCCGCTAGCTATGGCACAGGCTTTGCCAAAGTAAGCAACAGTTCAACAACGGCTGACTAAACGACAAACAACAATCAACTTATATTCTCACCCCCTAGCGAACTCAGGAACCTAAAGTCATGGCTCAAGGCGAAAAAATCATTGGCATCGACCTCGGCACCACGAACAGCGTCGTGGCGATTATGGAAGGGAGCGAGCCGAAGGTGATACCAAATCCCGAAGGCAATCGTCTTACCCCCAGCGTCGTCGCGTTCACAGACAAGGACGATTCCATTGTCGGTGAACCCGCACGTCGGCAAGCGGTCACCAACCCCAAGCGGACGATTTACTCGGTCAAGCGATTCATGGGACGCCGACACAGCGAAGTGGAATCCGAAGAAAAGATGGTTCCCTACGGAGTGAGCGGTGCGGCAAACGAATACGTGAAAATCAAGGTGGGCGACAAGCAATACACGCCACAAGAGATCTCGGCTAAAGTACTCCGCAAACTGAAGGAGTCGGCCGAATCGTATCTAGGTCACAAGGTCAACAAGGCTGTGATCACCGTTCCGGCTTACTTCAACGATGCACAGCGTAACGCGACCAAGGACGCTGGCCAAATTGCTGGATTGGAAGTGATGCGGATCATCAACGAGCCCACAGCAGCCGCTTTGGCATACGGCTTGGACAAGAAGAAAGACGAAAAGATTTGCGTATTCGACTTGGGTGGCGGAACGTTCGACGTTTCGGTTCTCGAGGTTGCTGATAGCGGTGACGAGAATCAAGAGAGCCGTGTCTTCCAAGTGATCGCCACTTCGGGTGACGGGCATTTGGGTGGCGACGACTTCGACGAAGCGTTAATACACTACGTTGCATCGGAGTTCAAAAAGGATCACGCGATTGATCTGCGCAATGATCCGATGGCGCTACAGCGGTTGCAAGAAGCGTGCGAGAAAGCCAAAAAGGAATTGTCGACGCTACCAGAGACCGACATCAATCTGCCGTTCATCACGATGGATGCCACTGGTCCCAAGCACTTGACGATGAAGATCACTCGAAGCAAGTTCGAGGAGTTGATCGATTCGCTCGTCGAGCGTTGCCGTGGCCCGGTGCTACAGGCGCTCAAGGATGCCGGCATGAAACCCAACGAAATCGATGAAATCGTGCTCGTCGGTGGCAGTACGCGAGTGCCCAAGGTACGTGACGTTGTGAAGTCGATCTTTGGTAAAGACCCACACCAAGGTGTGAACCCAGACGAAGTCGTCGCTGTCGGTGCCGCGATTCAAGCCAGCGTGTTAGCCGGTGATCGTACCGACGTTTTGCTCTTGGACGTTGCCCCGTTGACTCTCGGTATCGAAACCGAAGGCGGCGTGATGACGGCGCTTGTGGAACGCAATACGACGATCCCCGTCGAGAAAAAGAATGTGTTCAGCACCGCGGCGGACAATCAAACGGCAGTCACCGTGCGCGTGTTCCAGGGCGAACGCAAGATGGCCGCACACAATCGCTTGCTCGGTGAGTTCAACCTCGAAGGCATTCCGCCGCAACCTCGTGGCGTGCCTCAAATCGAAGTGAAGTTCGATATCGACCAGAACGGTATCGTGAACGTTTCGGCGAAAGAACTGAAAACTGGCAAGGAAGCATCGGTTCAAATCAAAGAAGCTGGTGCGCTCAAGGAAGACGAGATCGAACAAATGCGCAAGGACGCCGAAGCGAACGCTGAGGAAGATCGCAAACAATTCGAGTTGGTCGAAGCTCGCAACAAGGCGAGCCAGCAAGTGTACCAACTGGAGAAGCTGATGAAGGAACACGACGATAAGTTAAGCGAGTCGGACAAGGAACCGATGAATCGAGCAATCGCTAAGGTCAAAACGGCTGCCGAAGGCGAAGACACAGCGGCAATCAAACAGGCGACCAATGAACTAGATGCAGCTTCGCAAGCGTTCAGTAAGGTATTGTATGAGAAGTCCGCAGCGAGCAGCGGTGGTCAAGGGTCTCCGACAGGCAGCGCGGCTACGGCCGACAGCGACGATGATGCAATCGACGCCGACTACGAAGTCAAGGATTAACTTAGTCACCAAAAAGAGTTAGGCCCCTTTATGGCACATACAACTTGAAGGCGGCAAAGCCGCAGCCAGATTTAGCGGATCTTGTTAGAGATCCGACGATATAGGATCTTTAAAAAGATTCACTACGGAACCCAACGCTGCGTACAAAGATCTGGGCGATAACTGATGTAGTGCGGGTATTCAGGCCCGCAGCAGATTTCGTAGGTCGGGACGTTAGTCCCAATCTACAGACAAGAACTCAATCGCCGATTGCCGAAGGATTCTAGTCTCAAACTCTACTTACCCTGGGCCACCGGTCTGTGATCTTCCGGTGGAAGGGATCTGGAGATGGGAGATTAATAGGCCATTGGCCCGAATCGGTTTTGCACAAATCGGCTGTAGGAAAGGGAAATGAGATGGCGTTTCGATTTGATAAGCTGACCACCAAGGCTCAAGGTTTGGTCGCGGAGACTCAGGGCCGCGCGGCATCTGCGGGCAATCCGGAAATGGACCCGTTGCACTTACTTGGTGCAATGCTCGATGAGTCCGATGGATTGACGATTCCGCTTCTAGAAAAGATGGGCGTCGATGTAGGGCAACTCAAAGGCACAGTAACGAGCGAACTGCGCAAGCTGCCGAGTGTATCGGGTGGTCGACAGGCGGGGATCGGCCCGGCGCTGCAGAAAACATTCGATGCTGCTGCGGCGGCGGCTGAGTCATTCAAAGACGAGTTCGTCAGCACCGAGCATTTACTTTTGGGGCTCACGCGAGCGGACAGCAAAGCCAAGAATCTACTTAAACTTGCTGGTATTACGGACAACGACGTGCTCAAGGCGGCCAGCGCCGTGCGCGGATCAGCTCGTGTTACGGACCAGAATGCCGAAGACACTTATCAAGCGTTAGCCAAATACGGAATCGACTTGACTGATTTGGCTGCGAAAGGCAAGCTAGATCCCGTCATCGGTCGCGACAACGAGATCCGACGAGTGATCCAGGTGCTGTCGCGACGAACCAAGAACAATCCAGTGCTGATTGGCCAGCCGGGCGTTGGTAAAACTGCAATCGCCGAAGGTTTGGCGCTGCGAATTTTTGAAGGCGACGTGCCTCAGAGTTTGAAACAAAAGAAAGTTATCTCTCTTGATATGGGAGCGCTCGTTGCGGGCGCAAAGTTCCGCGGGGATTTCGAAGAACGACTCAAGGCGGTGCTCCGCGAAGTGAAGGACAGTAGCGGCCAAGTGATTCTGTTTATCGATGAATTGCATTTGGTCGTTGGAGCGGGGAAGGCGGAAGGGTCGGCGGACGCCGCCAACCTGCTTAAACCAGAATTGGCTCGTGGGATGCTCCGGTGCATCGGGGCGACAACGCTGGACGAATATCGACAACACATCGAAAAAGATGCCGCTCTCGAACGTCGTTTCCAACCTGTGTACGTCGGCGAGCCAAATGTTGACGATACAATCGCGATCTTGCGTGGGCTGAAGTCACGCTATGAGTCGCATCACGGTGTTAAGATCACGGACAGTGCTATCGTGGCCGCGGCGACTCTGTCCAATCGTTACATTGCTGATCGATTTCTGCCGGACAAGGCAATCGACTTGATCGACGAAGCTTCCAGCCGCCTAGCAATGGAAAAGGAAAGTGTGCCCGAGCCGATCGACCAACTGCAACGCCGTCTGCGTCAGTTAGAGCTTGCTCATCGTCAACTCGTCGATGAAGAAGAATCGTCGGCCATCGACAAGCGTACTGAAATCGAAGTCGAGATGGAATCTCTGAAGCAAGAACTGGCAAGCTTGAAGGAACAGTGGGAGGCCGAAAAAATGGGCCTCGACGATGTCCAGGGAATTCGTCAGGAGACAGAGGAACTGGCGCATCGGTTTACGATTCTTGACGCAGAAGCGAAGCAGAAACAACTGCGTGGCGAAAGCCCCGAGGCTGCCTACAACGAAATGCTGCTGGTCCAATCGCGTCAACGTGAGCTCGAAAAGCGATTGGCGGAACTTGAGCAACGCGATGCCTCCAAGGACGACGGTGCGGAGAAGAGCGACAAGCGGCGATTGCTTCGCAAAGAAGTGACTGAGGAAGAAATTGCAGAAGTCGTTAGCCATTGGACTGGCGTGCCGGTAAGCCGAATGATGGAGACTGAACGGGCAAAGCTATTGGTCATGGAAGAGCGGTTGCATGGACGCGTGATCGGTCAGGACGAAGCGGTCGAAGCAGTGTCGGACGCAGTGCGGCGGAGCCGTTCAGGACTCCAGGACCCAAATCGACCAATCGGCTCGTTTTTGTTCCTTGGCCCCACCGGCGTCGGCAAGACTGAGTTATGTAAAGCATTGGCACAGGTGATGTTCGACGACGAGTCGGCGATGGTGCGGATCGACATGAGTGAGTTCATGGAACGTCACAGCGTCGCGAGGCTCATTGGCGCACCTCCAGGATACGTTGGCTATGAAGAAGGCGGTAAGCTGACCGAAGCGATTCGGCGACGTCCTTACGCTGTGATCCTGTTGGACGAAATGGAAAAGGCTCATCCGGATGTTTTCAATATCCTATTGCAGGTTCTCGATGATGGTCGGTTGACAGACGGCCACGGTCGCACGGTTGACTTCTCCAACACAGTCGTGGCGATGACCAGTAATATCGGCAGCCATGTGATCCAGCGCGTCAACGAAGAGGGCGGCGACGAATCCGAGATGCGAGCGGCCGTCCAAGAGGCGCTCAAGAGTCGTTTTTTACCTGAGTTCCTCAATCGGATCGACGATATCGTGATCTTTCATCCTCTTCGCCGCGACGAAATTCGCCGCATCGTGAAGCTGCAACTGGAGGAATTGACCAAGCGACTTGCGAGCAACGGGTTGAAGCTGTCCGTCAGCGAAGCGGCAATCGATCGAGTGGCCGACGAGGGCTACGACCCGACCTACGGCGCTCGCCCGCTCAAACGCGTGATTCAAAATGAGATTCAAAATCCATTGGCAACCGCGCTGTTAAGAAATTCTTACCCCGAAGGAAGCACGATCCATGTCGACTTCCGTGGGGAGAAATTTGAGTTTTCTGGGTGATACTGGTGACAAGCCCATGCTCATCCCGCTCGGTCGTCGTGCGGTAGCGTTTGTCGGTTCGGCATTGAAAGGACTTGGCATAAGTATTGCAGAACGACAAGTGTGGCAAAATGAATGATGTGCTTTACGTACAGCCGTTCGCTTTTTTCATTCACGTTAGGAGAGAACCATGATCAAGAAGCTACTTGTTGTTGCCGTGTTGGCCATCGGAGTTTCGTTCACTGCTGAAAATGCCAATGCTGGTGGTTGTCATTCCCATCGACTTCATCGCCAAGCTGGCTACGTCCCTTATGTGGCTCCGGTGCGCAGCTATTCTTATCGCCCGTTGTATTACGCCCCTTACCGTGGATACTCCGCCTACCGCCCGTCGTTGTCGATCGGTATTGGCACACCGTATCGCGGTCTCTATGGTTCCGGTTACCGCGGATATGGTTTAGATAGCTATGGAATCGGTGGTTATGGCATTGGCAACTACGGAATTGGCGGGTTGGGCTATCGCGGCATTGGCTGGTAAACGCCCGGAAGCAAGTTAAACATCCGGGGCCTTAAACATCCGGGGCCATGGATCGCTCGGTCATTTAACAGGTTCGCTTGTTATCGGCCTGAGCGAATGATTTGGGTTAGAGAAGCCGAGACGTCAAACCTCATTTCCAGCGGCGTACGCGGATAATTCACGTTCACGGGGCGATTAATAGTGAGGTGGCTTCTCGTCCAATGGATCGGGCATCGCATCGCGTGGTTTGCTTCGTAGATCAGCGAACTCGTTCTCCAGCTTGACAATCACTCGAGCTTGACGGTCGACGATTTTTCCCAAATTCATGACAACATCATCAAGTTGTTCAACGTGTCGCTGTAAATGCAATAGTTGCGATTGCAGTTCCACCACGTCATCATTCATCGTTTGTTCTTCTTAGTCTTGGTGCGAGGCGCAGCCTTCAGAGGCTCGGGTTGGTCATGCTTGCCAAATTTCGCTCTCCGGTCTCGCTCGTGAAGTGTCATAGAAGCGAACGTACCTTCTTGTACCGGCTGGTGCGCCGCGTCAACCAACGCTGTCAATTTATTGAGAACGTCAGCATGTTCGGCGGCAATGTTATTTGATTCACTTGGATCGCTGGACAAGTCGTACAGTTCCCACTCCTGTTCTGGGCTGACGCGTACTGCCCGCCAGTTGCCTTGGCGAATGGCGGTCCAATTTCCGATCTCCCAATACAAATACTCGTGCTGTGCTTGCTTGTGGCCGGCAGCCTCAGGCCCCAGTAGCTCGGGGACTAATGAAATTCCGTCGATATCCGCTGGTGACTTAGCACCCGTCAATTCGGCGATCGTTGGCAACACGTCAGGAAAGTATCCGAGATGATCGCTTGAACGTCCAGGAGCAATCTTACCCGGCCAGCGAGCAACGAAGGGTATTCGCAATCCTCCCTCATAAAGTGTTCCCTTGGTTCCACGATACTCAACGCCGGTTCGCGGGTTCTTGTTCGCCAAATGAATTCCACGCGGGTACTCTTTCGATTTGAAATAATCGTTGCCGCCATTGTCACCGCTAAAGAACACGAGGGTGTTTTGTTCGAGCCCGAGTTCCTTAAGCAGGTCGAGCACCTCACCGACCTGACGATCGACAAGCGTCACCATCGCCGCGTATCGGCGAGCGTCTTCGGGCCAAGGCTTGTCCTTGTAGATATCCCATGCCGGATCGCTATCAGGGATATCGAACAGACCGTGCGGAGGCGTGTACGGCAAGTACGCAAAGAATGGCTGCTTGCTATTGTCGCGAATGAAGTTCATCGCAGCGTCGTGGATGAGGTAGTGCGAATAAGTCTTTCCATTGCTGCCCCCGTTGTTGCCATCCAGCGGTACTTCTTCGCTGTTGCGAATAAGGTAGGGCGGATAGAAGGTGTGCGCGTGGACTTGATCATAGTAGCCAAGAAAAATGTCAAAGCCATGCTCTTCAGGAACGCCCGTCGAGCCGCGACCGCCACAACCCCACTTACCAAAACCGCCGCAAGCGTACCCTAGCGGTTTGAGTATCGAGGCGATCGTTTCCTCATCCGCTCGAAGCGGCGTGCCACCGCCATTGGCGCGAACAGACGTGTGACCGCTGTGCTTGCCCGTTAACAGGCAACAGCGTGTTGGAGCACACACCGATGAACCGGCGAAGAGGTTACGAAAGACAATTCCATCGGCCGCCATTTTGTCCAAATTCGGCGTTCGAATATTGTTCCCGCCCATGAACGCAGGTTCGAAATAACCTAGTTCATCCGCCATGATGAAGACGATATTGGGGCGCTCAGATGACTGGGCATTCAGCAACGGCACAAATAAACCTTGTGCGACGATGACTGCTACCGGCAATATTGCGAACTTCGCGATTCGATATACGAACGGACCAGTGACTACTCGACGGCAACCGGACGACTTAAACGCACACGTCGATTTGGCTAAGAACGATGTCATAGGGGATCTCTTTATACGAATATTGGAAGCGAAACAGACGATTACTCAGTCGCATGTGTTACGATCGCAAGGTCCACCGCGAGCAAACGATGAGACTGAGTTCGAAGAAACCAAGAGCCAACAATCGGCATAGCGTCTGCTGATTCTAAGCCGACAAAGAATCAAACTGGGTTCCCTACCACAGTGTCTACTGTCGCATTTCGCAAGTCAATTCCGCGTCGACTCAACAAGTTAATCGCCTGGCTGATCTGCTCCGGCTCAATCCTCAACGGTCAGTCACCGCCTCCGGAAAATGTCTCGGCGTCGCAACAGCATCCATCGCTTCGCAAGTTTACATTCAAGCATGTGAACGCTGCTGATGACTTCACGATACTGGCACAACTCTCCGGCGATGACAACCCGTACGGGATTGCTGTTGACGAAAGAACCGATTCTCTAGTGTCCAAGTCCGACGAAGAAAAGACTCGCAAACTTGAAGCTTCCTGTACCTTGCTTGATGCCGTAACGCCGGTCACTCCAGATACAAGAACGAGTCTTTCAGTATCTATCACTGCACTCGGCCAGCAACCTCTGGTTACTGATTTTTTCCACTAAAATCCAGCGCGGCGAGTCCATTGAGTCACTCCTGCAGCAATCGATCGACGTGCGCGACAAGCTCGCTGACAACGTCGTCGAGCGCTGGCTTGTCAGCGAGGTTTTCAGCGATGAAATACTGATCCAAATATTTTCGAGAATGTCACGGTTGCTTGGCGCCATGTCGGCGATTGAAACCGAAGTTGCGAATCGGTCAGACTCATCTGATGCGAAGAAATCACCGGACGCGAAGGTTGGCAACAATCCATCGCCACTCGAGTGGGACGACTTTCTCAAGTTGCTTCCTGAAACAGGAACGGCGCTGGTGATGTTTAGCGACGAACCAGAGACAAAGGGACAGATGTTGCCGGTTGCGAAGAAAGTGGCTGAAGCGGCTTCAGCAAAGTTGATCGTTTATCGCTAAGCAATTGGCGGAAGCTCGTTAGTCCTGAGGCCACACATTTTGTGCTGATGAAGGATCGGCGCCTGATAGGCACTCGGACCGGATTGACGACCAAACGTAAGCTGCAAGAGTTCGTGGCCGAGGCAAAAGACTGGATGACACCGCACTCCACTGGAGTCGATGAAAATTCGCTGGTGCGCACTGACTGTTACATCTTCCCGGGTGCTGGCAACATTGGCAATCAGCACAGCGAAATTTATCCGATCACATCAGCGGTCATTGCAGTCCACGAAGATCAGGCAATCTTACTTGGAACGAATAATATCGCTGTGTACTTAGAAAAGGGATATGCTTGTGTCGCCGTATTTCGCGATGCGGCAGGCAAACAGAAACAGCTTCTACTGGATGTTCTCTTCCAGGGGCCTGTGAAGTTGCTGGGCCGAAACACGGAATCCCACAGGTTGCATGCATCCGTCCGTGTTACACATAGCGATTGCACTTCCAGAGAATTGCCAATCGCCAGCATCCTTCCGGATTCGGAGTCAATACCAGAACCTCTGAAAGCGTATGACGTTGATTCAGCGATCTACCACATCCGCGGAGTTCATGGATTGAAAACTGTCAAGTTGGCCGCGATCAACGATGCAATCACGGTTGATCAGCGCGTTCTCTCAGGCGGTTATGCTCGCCAGCGAAACGTTTCCCCGATTCTCGGCTTTAGCCCACCGATGCAGTGGCAAACACAAACGGTTGAATCCGTCGATGGAGTCTACGGTGGAAATATGCATGGTCCCGAAATGTTCGGAGTCCTTTGCCCAACACTACCGGCTCCATCCGGTTTCACCTTCGACGAGCACGGTCGCCTCATAGGCAAATACGCACTAGGGAGTCCAAGCTACCAAAATATGACTCACACAGTTTTCAAATCTCACGCAACTCATTCAATCCCTCAGGCAGCGTTGGAAAAACTCGACGACACAGGTTTAAAAACTGCGCTGGTGCGAACACTGGAGGAGTCGAAAACTCCTAATCCCGGATCAAATTAAGCTGAAATTCTGTTTGCGTTTCTCGCTTTCTTATCCGCCTGCTGCCTGGCTTATCCGTCGTTTTTAGAAATAGTAAAAGATTTCTGACAGAATGTGTCTCCGGCTGTGTTAGTCCTTGTAGGAGACCATTTTCTTGAGCGAATTTCCAGAAACACGTGACAGCCTGCTGGTGCAGGTCCAGGACCCGGCCAATCGGGAGGCGTGGGAGTTGTTCGCTCGGATTTACCGTCCCGTGATTGTCCGAACTGCTCAGGCTAGGGGGCTGCAGCATGCGGACGCTCAGGATTTGTCGCAGCAAGTGTTGATGGCTGTGGCCAGCGCGATCGGCGATTGGGAGAAACGCGACGAGTCGACGCGGTTTCGGCATTGGCTGAGCCGGGTGACGAAGAACGCGATTCTCAATGCCCTGATGCGGCGGCCCAGTGATCAAGCTGTGGGTGGCTCCTCTGTCGAAGACCTTGTGCATGAGGCCGTCGATCGCGATGGGGCCACGACAGCTTTGATTGAGACCGAGCTGCGTCGCGAACTTTATCTACGAGCGGCTGAAATAGTGAAAGTTGAATTCCGTTCCGACTCGTGGCAGGCGTTTGAATTGTCGGTCGCCGGTGATCTGACGACTGAAGAAGTTGCCGTTGAGCTTGGCAAGAGCGTCGGTGCGATTTACACCGCGCGCAGCCGCATCATGTTTCGACTGCGCGAAGTCATCTCTGAACTGGGAAAGCGAGACCAATGACACCAACTCAACAACATTGTTGCACCCCCGACTATCTGCTCACCTTCCTGCGAGGACAACTGAGTTCCCAGGAGGAGTCCGAATTGCAACTGCATTTGAATGATTGCATCTTATGTTGTGAGCGACTCGAAAACGCGGCTGCGGACGCGGATGCATGGAGCGAAGCCAAGCGGTTTTTTGGAGACGGAGCCTTGCATGAATCGTCCGACGATTTAACCAACGGCCGCGAAGAGGCAACTCAAGAGTCACAGCGAATCCGACAAGTGCTTGATACGTTCGCGCCGACCGATGATCCAGAATCGCTGGGGCGCATCGGAGGTTACGAAGTCACCGGAGTTGTCGGTGCAGGCGGCATGGGAGTCGTACTCAAGGCTCACGATCGTTCGCTCGATCGTATCGTAGCCATCAAAATCATGTCGCCTCATCTGGCCAGCAGCGGTTCGGCTCGCAAGCGATTCGCTCGCGAAGCCAAAGCGGCCGCGGCCGTGCTGCATCCCAATGTCATCGCCATTCACAGTGTCGCCAGTGAGAACGCGAATCCCTATCTGGTGATGCCGTATGTGCGCGGAGCTTCTTTACAAAAGCGAATCGATTCGCAGGGACCATTGCAGCTGAAAGACACGCTGCGGATCGGAGCTCAAATCGCCGCTGGACTCGCAGCCGCACATGAGCAAGGCTTGGTACATCGCGACATCAAGCCTGCGAACATTCTGCTGGAAGAAGGCGTCGAACGCGTTACGATCACCGACTTTGGATTGGCACGAACTGTCGATGATGCATCGATGACCTGCAGTGGTGTGATTGCAGGGACGCCGCAGTACATGTCGCCTGAGCAAACTCGCGGCGAGCCGATCGACGCTCGCAGCGATCTGTTTTCACTCGGCAGTGTGTTGTACGCCGTGTGCGCTGGCCGTTCGCCGTTCCGTGCGGAGACGACTTACGGAGTATTACATCGCATCGCCAACGACAATCCAACTCCAGTGTGTGAAGTCAACTCCGATGTCCCTGTCTGGCTCGGTCACATTATCGAGCGACTAATGGCCAAGCGACCCGAGGATCGCTTCGAATCCGCGGCTCAAGTCGCCGAGTTGCTCGAAGGCTGCCTGGCGCATGTGCAACAACCTGCAGCCATACCGCTCCCCATTGGCGTCCAGGCGTTACCCGCTCAATCGCAACTACAAGCAGGAGAAATCCCCTGGCCGAGTCGCCTAAAGGCTATACACCAACGAATACCACCAATCGGCAAGTTCATCGCCACTGCGGCAGGTACCTTTGCTCTGTTCTTCGCAGGGATATTGATCGTGCTGGAGTTAGACAAAGGCACATTGACGATTAAATCCGAAGTTGACGATGTTCCAATACGAGTTATGCAGGACGAGAAAACCATCACGCAGATGACAATTGTCAAAGGAGAGAACTCAATTCGAATTGCGGCCGGTCAATATGCTGTCGAAATCGATGGCGAAGTTGACGGAATTCACATCGATGACGGTGTCTTGACGCTAAGTCGTGGAACGGTTGAGATCGTCCATGTTGTCAACGCAGCCGAGGATCTCGGTTCTGAGTTTGGCGAACTGGAACAGTTTGGCGAGATGGCAGTGATCGGCGAACAAAGTGAGCCAGAGAAACTTTCTCAAGCGGACGAGCCACCACTTGAACTCTCTCCGGCGGAACATGCTCTGTCAGAATTGGAGGCGGAGTACAACCAACTCGCGTCCGCCTATCACCAAGCATCTGAAGACGCTCCCGACGAGGTCGAACTCAATCGCGTTTACGAGGAGATGGACCCCCGCCATATCATGCCTTCGAAATACTTGGCGATGGAGGAAAAGTACCGAGGCACCGACGAGGGGCTGAAGGCGCTGGTGCAAGTTTGCGGTATGGCACTGGAGGCACAGCGGCCCACCGACTTTCGCATGCGATCCACAAGGTCATCATAGGCCAACTCGCTCCTGAACTTGCGGGCACCGATATTGATGGAATGCCGTTTCGTTTGAGCGAGCTTCGCGGCAAGCACGTTGTCTTGATGTTCGCATAGAGTATTGGCGATGACTATGGTGACATGTATGCACCGATGCGTCAGTTGGTAGCCAAGTTCAGGCTAGCTCCCGTTCGTGTTGTTGGGATCATGAGCAACGCCGATCAAACGCACCTGCACGCAGCGGCTAAACGCGGCGATCTGAACTGGACCGTCATTCCACAGCCGCTCAACGGCCCACTTCAACTGGATTGGGGCATCGAAGGCTATCCCACGGTTTACATCGTTGACGCCGATGGCAAGCTACAAACCGAGTTTCACATGGCATACTACGGCGAAGGTGGCTATGACGCGAAAGAGGTTACCGATTCGCTGGACGAACTGCTTAAAGAGCATCACAAAAAAGGGGTCGGAAATCAGCAATCAAGGCACGAAATGAAGCGACCGAAAAATCAAACTGTGTTGGACACCTTAAGCCAGGACGCAGAGTCGGTAGAAAATCCGCGAACACTCACGGAAGTGACGCTGGCGTACGACCAGCAGACTCGTCAGTTGCGGACCGAGCTGTTCAATCCGCCGATTCCTGATTTGACAGCGGACCAGATGCAAGCAGCCATGCTCGATACGGCTGAACAATACCGACAGCAAGGTAAAGTCGAGATCGCTTCGGCGCTGCAGACATCGGCTGATACGTGTCGCCTGGTCGATCGCCTCACATTTAGGGGTGTGACCGGAACAATGTCTGGAGGATTCCGTCAAATCATGCCTCAATTCAATTTTGAAGTCGCCAGTTATCCAGTTGAGGTTCTGGTTCTTCGCAAGGTAGAGCTGCGTTACAGCCTCAATGGCTGGTCATCAAAAAACTGGGGTGATATTCATCCACCAATCACTGGGAAGTGGGAATTAGTCTCCGTCGAGCGACGTGGCGAAACCCTTGCACGAGACGCCCTCAGCGATTGGCGGAAAAAGCACTCCGGTTGGACGGAACTAACCGTTGATGAAAGCTCACTAATGATGGCTGGCGACAATGCCACGAAGTTCGACTTCTCGGTTGATCATGTCGTTGGCGTATTGCCTCAATACTCGATCAGTCAAGTAGGTGAAACAAAGTTCGAGGGCGTTTTGATGGGAAATGGATTTGTCGATGACACCACATTAGTCTTCGCGGTCGATCTTGACGGAAGCTCAAAGCCTAAAACGTTTCATACCGAGGATGGCAAGACGACGAACCTGACGTATCGCCGCAACGGGGTGACTAACATTCATGCCAACGCTTCGCTGAAAACGAGTACACCAAGCGGATCAGTGGAACCAACTGCTTCGCAATCGACCAAGGTAGCTTTAAAGATTTTCCAGGGCCATCCCAAAGCCACTGACCGCACCAAAAACGCGTTCGAAGCCGCAGTCGCTTCTGCACACAAAGATGGAAAAGCTCTGAACACTTTGTATCTACTTGCTGCACTGATACGTCACGGCAGTGTTCCCGCAATGGCAGAAATCGCTGAACGAAAGAAGATCGCAATGAAAGACTTGATGGAGCGCTGCGAACTCGCGGCTCAAGTTGCTGATGCTACATCCGTCGAGCAGTGGCAGATGCTTGCCGCAACGGCAGACGACACAGCAAAGCAGTGGAAACGCAACTACCTCGGCACGGAGCACTTGCTGTTGGCATTGATTGCAGATGGCACCTCGACGAATCGTTTCCTCAGCGAACAAGGTATTGAAGCCGCCGCAATTCGCGACATGACGATGCAAGTTTACCTCTCGCCAGGCCGAGACGCTCCGGTAGTTCGACCTCTTCCAAAGCAATGATCCTGCTCAGAAGACGTCGAGCATTAGTACTTGTCCGCCTTATCGTAGACTGGCGCAGTGCCTCCGACTACTGTTCCGCGTTTCACTCAATATCGAAATTAACCACCGCACTTGCCGTGTGCAATGAATGTGCAGCGGCAGAAAGCGATGTCATAGAAACTCCTGGAACGCTTGGCGAGGTAGACTTTGTTTCCTGACTTATCGACCATCGCTCGAAAGCCTTCGAGATCGGCTTCTGGAAACCAATATCCTGAAGGTTGCTGATGCTCAGAAATAACCTTTGCGGTTCCTCCGACAAATTGATGTGCAGTTGCAAATTGCCATCATTCCCACCAGAGCGCACTCGCCGCAAGAGTTACCGCAAACAGCACGGTGCGCAGCCGGAATTGCAGATAACACTAAATCATACGGCTCATCAGATCCCTCATTTATCTACCTTGTTTGCGAACACCACTTCTGTAGGGGCTCAATTCAACGACGCTTCGCCGCCGAGCTAAAATTGATCGTCATTGGGCCTGGACCTTGTCACAACTTGCGTCCATGGGCACTGGTTCGCCGATGACGTCGACGGGATGCGTGAAGAGGTAACGCCACACATCTTCGTGCATGAAGGCGCCCGTCGAGTTGTCTTTATAAGACTTACTTCCCGGAACGACACTCGAGTGCGCGGCGTTGGCATCGCCGTTCACATCAAAGCTTGTTATCAAGCGACGAGTATTGCCGTAGGGCGGTTTCGCTTGATCAACGTTGACGATCGGACCGAACTGGTGCAACCCCATCAACTCCCAACTGCGACAGTAATGATCTGCGGTCCAGCCTCCATCCAGAGTATGAGAGAATCCGAAGTAGCGATTCGCTGGAGTTGCCGAAGGGAGTGCTTGCCAAGTTTGGAAGTTGTCACGCGGGCCACAAAACGCGACGACTCGGTCAACTCGCTGGTGCTTGGCAAAGCGTGCCGCGGTCGTACTGCCGTGCGAGCTTCCAGTGACAATCACATTTTCCCATCGCAGTCCCTTACCGTCTCTGGAAATAAACTGGCTCCATTTGCCTTGCGGATTTTCGCGGCTTAGCCATTTCACAAACTGAAACGCTCGTTCCATCATGCCGTCTGGCTTCGGAATATTAACTTCGTCACTAAAATCTTCGCCCGTCGCCGCTTCAAGCCGGATGTTACCGCGGCAATGCTCGTTAACCGGCCGCTCCTGGCAGCAAATGGAGAACCACTTGTTGGCGTAGCTCACTTGGATCGCATGCAGTCCGTAGCTGTTCAGCCGATCAAACAATACTTGATTGTGGCCCATCAACCAGATCACTAATTTTCCTTGCGGTTGGACACGTGTATCCACGCTCGCTTGCTCGGTATCGGATGGTTTACCTTTTTCGGTTTCAATCAGAAAATCGATCTCTGGGTGCGACTGTACCCGCGAGTCAATTTCGCTTGCTCGTGCGGTAAGTCGGTATTGCTGGGGTTTGGGATCATTAAACCGAGGCGTTTGAGCAACTGCGGCCGGGTCGGAACCAATCGCCAGCGCGGCGACAAGGGTCACGATTGAGAATTTCAGTTTCATAGAAGATGACTCGAGTGGATGAATGTGGCAGATCGCATTGTAGCCTCCGTCGTTTGAGTTCTGGCTCGCATTGCCACAAAAACTCGAATGACGAAGCGATATCTCGAATCGGACCTTGTTCCAGGCACCGACGAGTTCCAGGCTACCGACGAGTTCCAGGCTTCCGACGCGTTTATTGGGGAAATGATCATGCTGCGAAAAAAAAATTTCTCGGGCGGTGACCAGACTTGTCAATCAACTGGCCGATAATTGTTGCATGAACACTAACTTCACCAACACAGCCGCGACTTCAACGACCTCACCCCAGTCCAGTGCCGAAATCAACGGGCTCATGCGGCGTGCGATGGCGGACTCCGATAATTGGGTAATTGAAATGGAGTATGCCGACAGTAAGGGGGTCCAGACACAACGGACGATCAGCCCCATCCGTTTCGTCGGCAGCGACCGCATTCTCGCACTGTGTCTTTGTCGAGAGGAACCTCGGCAATTTTACGTCACTCGCTGTCAATCGGTACGGCTGAAGCGTTCCTCCGATGTGCTGATGCCGCTGATGATTGGTTAGCCCTCCCAAACTTGCATCGGGATCGTTACGATTCTCCGTCATGACACCGATGATGAAACAGTACCACGAGGCGAAGGCAGCATGCGGCGACGCGTTGCTGTTTTTTCGCATGGGCGATTTCTATGAGCTGTTTTTGGATGATGCCAAAACGGCGGCGAAAATTCTTGGGCTAACTCTCACCAGCCGCGATAAAGACAGTGAAAATCCAACCGCGATGGCTGGTTTTCCACACCACCAGCTCGATTCGTATCTGCATAAGCTGATTCATGCTGGATACCGGGCTGCGGTATGCGAACAAGTCGAAGATCCGAAACTTGCCAAAGGGCTTGTTCGCCGCGAGATTACGCGACTTGTCAGCCCGGGGACGCTCACTGACGACGGGCTGCTTGATCCCCGCGAGGCCAATTATCTCGCTTCTGTTTTCTTAGCGCCGACCAAAGGCGCGTCCCAGGCGAAGCAGGATCGCAATGCACCCGTGTCAACACGTTCGACTGATCCCAACACGTTGATCGGGATTGCTTGGGCAGAACTGTCCAGCGGTCGTTTTGAGTCGGGCACGTTTCCTCTTTCGCGTCTGGATGACGAGTTGGCTCGAATTGGCCCCGCCGAGGTGATCTATCGCGAGGACGATGCGCGATTCACGCCCGACACGACGGCTCCTTGGTCGTGGACACGTCGTCCCGCGTGGTCATTCGCCGAAGAGCCGGGACGCCAGTTGCTGTGCCGACAATTCGCCGTCCACAATCTCGAAGGATTCGGATTTGCTGCCGACGATTCGCCAGCTATCTGTGCCGCGGGAGCGGTGTTGACGTATTTGAACGAGACTCAACCGTCTGGATTGGACCACTTCCGCTCGATCACTGCCCATCAGCAAACGCCGGTGTTGCAAATCGATGCATCGACTCGCCGAAGTTTAGAGATTACGCGAACGATCCGTACCAATTCGCGAGAAGGTTCATTATTGGATGTGATTGATCGCACATCGACGCCAATGGGCTCACGTTTACTCGCCGATTGGATCGCCGCGCCGCTGATCGATATCGAGGAAATCAATTCCCGGCTCGATGCTGTCAGTGAAATTGTTGCCGATGTTAAATTGCGAGACTCGATTCGCAGCACTTTAAAGGAAACGTATGACCTAACTCGGCTTTTGGCTCGAATCGCGACCTCGCGAACTGGCCCACGCGATCTGCAACAAGTTGCCTGTACGCTCGCCGGGCTTCCGAAATTGAAGGCGAAATTAACCGATCGAAATTCGTCGATATTGTGTGATATCGAAGCGGAACTGCACTTGTGCCCCGAACTTCGTGCTCAACTCGAATCGGCCCTCAATGACGAATGCCCGCTTTCCGCTGCCGATGGAAACTTCATTCGATCGGGTTTTGATTTGCAACTTGATGCGCTGCGAGAATTGGCGAAAGGCGGCAAACAGTGGATTGCCAACTATCAAAAAAGCCAGATCGAATCCAGCGGCATCGCCAATCTCAAGGTCGGCTACAACAAGGTGTTCGGTTACTACCTTGAGGTCACCAATGCTCACCGTGACAAGATACCGTCAAGCTTCATCCGCAAACAAACGCTCAAGAATTGCGAACGATTCATTACACCTGAGCTTAAGGAATACGAAGAAAAAGTTTTGTCCGCTGACGATCAAGCCTCGATCCGTGAGCAAGAACTATTCGCAGAATTGAGAGCGGCGACCCACCAACATCTGGCGATACTGCAGCGAGTCGCCCGAGCGATGGCGGAATTGGACGTCATCACTAGTTTTGCAGAGATCGCCGCGCAACGTCGTTGGGTTCGTCCACAACTGACTAACGATTCGATTCTGAGTATCGAAGCGGGTCGGCATCCGGTACTGGATATCACGATGCCGCAAGGCGAATTCGTGCCAAACGATTGCACGCACTCACCGGAGGCGGGGATGATCCTGTTGATCACCGGCCCAAACATGGCTGGCAAGAGTACGTACATTCGCCAAGTCGCACTGATCACACTGCTTGCCCAGTCCGGTTCATTTGTTCCAGCACAAAGGGCAGAGATTGGAATTGCCGATCGCATCTTTGCTCGAGTCGGTGCCAGTGATGAACTCAGTCGTGGACAGAGTACGTTCATGGTCGAGATGGTAGAGACCGCGCGGATTCTCAATACCGCGTCTTCGCGAAGTCTAGTGGTGCTCGATGAAATCGGTCGCGGCACAAGTACCTACGACGGATTGTCCTTGGCCTGGGCAATCACCGAACACTTGCACGAAAAGATCGGTTGTCGCACCTTGTTCGCTACGCACTACCATGAATTGACTCAGCTTCGTGAGACTTTGCCGCGAGTAGCAAACCTGAATGTTGCCGTCCGCGAATGGAACGACGAGGTCGTCTTCTTGCATCGCATCGTTCGTGGTGGAGCTGACAAAAGCTACGGCATTCACGTTGCAAGGCTGGCGGGAATTCCACAAAGCGTAAACGAGCGAGCAAAAGATGTGCTGGCACAACTCGAAGCAAGCGACCGCGACGCTCTCGACCGACCCACAATTACGTCGGTGAGCGGATCAACGACTGGCAAAGGCCACTACCAGTTGACGCTGTTCGGTTTCGCCGACCATCCGTTATTGGACGAATTGCAAAAGTTGAACATTGACGCGATGACACCGATGGATGCCATGCAGTACTTACAGGCTGCTCAACAGCGTTTAAATCAACCGCTCAGTCCGTAGGTGCAAGCGAACCAATTGTTGGCCAGCGTAGCCTAAGCCGTAATTGCAATCTGGCGAATCGCTGCAGGCAATGCCTCGCACTCCAATGCGAACACTCGTGCAGCGAGCGCTTCGGCTGTGTCGTCCTGGTGAACTTCGCAAATCCGCTGCAGCACGATGGGTCCGTTGTCGTACTGGTTGTCTACGAAATGGACCGTGCATCCACTGAATTGGACTCCGCGATCGATCGCCGCCTGATGCACATGAGTACCATACATTCCCGCTCCGCCGAAAGCTGGCAGCAACGAAGGATGGATGTTCAAGACTCGCCCGGCAAAGTCGTCTGGAATCGACACATGCTTCAAAAATCCTGCCATCACCACCAATTGAACTCCCCGTTCGCGGCAGGGACCGAACATTGCATCAGAATACTCAGCATCCGATTGCGTGCGGTGCTTCAATACCACGAGCGTATGTAGACCGGCCGAACGGGCAATCTCAATTCCCCGCACGGAACTACTGCTGCTGATCACCAAGCGAATATCGATTGGCAGTTCGTGTTCATCACGATGTTGCAACAAATTCTGCAAGGTGCGGCCGCCGCCACTGAGGAAGACCGCGACAGCCAGTGGTGATGAACTCATGCGGAACTTACGATCTTGACCAACAGCTTACCGAAATCCGTTTCGACCGCATTTGCATCATCAATTGCACCCAGCCTGAGGCTTATCGCCAGCGTTTCACTTTGGATTAATGAGCCAAAGGCCTCGGTCGCAGCGATGATCTCCGAGTCATTAGTGTCAATGGTAACTTCAATGCGATCGGTGTACTGACAAGCGATTTCCTTGCGGCTGCTTTGAATCTGGCGAATCAAATCTTTGGCGGCGCCTTCGATTTTCAGTTCCTCGGTAACTTCGGTATTGAGTACAACAACACATCCGGAGCCTTGGGCCGCGGCCCAGCCTGGTTTTGCCTGCAGTCGCACTTCGATGTCTTCGTTATCCAGCTTCAACTCTCCATCGCCCAACGCGATCGAAACGAATCCTTGTCGTTGGAGATTCACGAGAAGTTCGTTGCCGTCGGCTTTGGCCAGTGCTGCTTTGACTGCTTGAATTTGTTTTCCGACTCGCGGGCCCAGTCGCTTGAAGTTTGGCACGATCGAGTATTGCACATAGTCGTCACCCTGCGTCGTGTAGGCAACTTCTTTCACATTCAATTCCTCGCGCACAAGCGCATCGTGGCTCTGCAACCAACTGATGAAATGGTCGCTAGCCAGCACGACTTCGACTCGTGACAACGGCAGGCGAACTTTCAGTTTTGCTTCGGCGCGAGCCGCACGACCGAGCGAGGCGATTTCTCGCAATAGCTGCATCGAAGCCGATAACTCCCCGTCGACTCGTTCGCGGATTACCGTCGGATAATCACAAAGGTGAACGCTGGGCAACACCTTGTCACCAAATGAACTGGTCAACAGTCGCCAAAAAGTTTCTGACAAGAAGGGCACGAACGGTGCAATCAGCTTGGAAAGTTGCAACAGCGTCTCGAACAATGTCCAGTACGCATCGTGCTTATCCGGGGAGTCAGAATCGCTAGCCCAAAAACGATCACGGCTTCGTCGCACGTACCAATTACTCAGTGCATCGACGAGGCTGGTGATTGCTTGACAGGCATTGTAATTATCGAGCACGTCCATCCGTTCTGTGACTGTGACGATCGTTTGATTGAGTTCCGACAAAATCCAGCGGTCGATTTCACTTCGCTGGGAGACAGGACGATACGTTGGTGAAGACGCGAGGCTTTGTGGCGTCAGTTGCTCATCGACCTTGGCCGCCGAACGCGGATCGAATCCATCGATCTCAGCATAGATCATAAAAAAACTGACGACATTCCAAGTTCGCAGCAGGAACTCGGGAATCGATTCACGAATCGATTGTTCGCGGTAGCGAATCGCAGTCCAAGGTGGTTGTCCAGCAAAGAAGAACCAGCGTAGAGCGTCGGCACCGTACTTATCAAAAATCTCGTTCGGTTCACGATAATTCCGCAGTTGCTTGCTCATCTTGTTGCCGTCCTCGCCGAGCATCAAGCCAAGCACGATGCAATTGCGAAACGGATGCGGATAAGGCAAGTCAATAAAGGTGTCCGGTACCTTCTTCACATTCTCAGCATCAGAGATCGAAGCACCTTCACCAAACAGCATCGTACTGATCGCCAGTTGGCTGTAGAACCAACCTCGAGTCTGGTCGAGGGCTTCACTGATAAAGTCAGCCGGAAACTGATCGGCAAACCGCTCGGCATTCTGATGCGGCCAACCCCACTGGGCGAACGGCATCGCGCCGCTGTCGTACCAACAATCGATCACATCACCGACTCGGCGCATATGCGCGCCCTTGGCAAACGGCGAATCATAGACGACTGAGTCGATGTATGGTTTGTGGACTCGCAGGTCATCGGGCAATTCTGGGTTCGCGGCCTTGGCTTGATCCCAGGCTTCCATTCCCGTCACGCCGGGCTTGGCAAGCAGTTCGTCGTAGCTGGCGATCGCTTCGGCTTGACCAGTTTGTTGACACACCCAAATCGGCAGCGGCGTGCCCCAGTATCGTTCGCGCGACAACGCCCAATCAACATTGGATTCGAGAAAGTTGCCAAAACGTCCATCGCGAATATGTTCGGGTTGCCAGCCGATTTGAGCGTTGTTCTTGAGCATCAACTCACGGAAACTGGTCGTACGAATGAACCAGCTCCGCCGCGGATACTGGATCAGAGGATCTTGAGCAGCGCGCCAGCAGAACGGGTACTCGTGAAGGTACTGCTCTTGCATTAACAGTCGACCGGCATCTCGCAACTGTCGCGTCAACGGTTTGTCAGCATCCTTGACCCAGACACCGGCGAGATCACCGAACTCGTGCGTGAACTTGCCGTCAGGTCCAATCGCGCAGAGCAACTCGGGGCGTTCGTTTTCGATGAATCGCTGTTGCTCGGCGACCAACACATCGTGGTCGACTTCGCCGAACGCGGGAGCTTGGTGAACAATTCCACTGCCTGCATCCGTGGTGACAAAGTCAGCGGCAACGACTCGCCACATCTGGTGTTCTTTGCCGCCAGTAACCAAGGTGCCGAGCTTGTCACCGTGCAACTCTATGTAGTGCGAGAACGGCGGCTGGTAACGCTTGCCAATGAGTGACTTGCCCGAAACCGTTTCGATAACCGGCAGCTCACGTTTTAGTTTACCAGCGATCGTTTCCAACAGGGCCGAGGCAATGACCAATTCACACCGATTCTCCTCATCGCGAACGACGCTGTACTCCAACTCGGGATGCACGGCCGCATACATATTGCTGGGCAAAGTCCAGGGCGTGGTGGTCCAAACGACGAGTGAACGTTGAGGATTGTCGACTAGAGGAAAAAGCACAAACACGCTGGGGTCGGCAACTTCGCGGTAACCTTGTCCCACTTCACCTGCTGAGAGCGCCGTGCCGCCCTGGGCCCACCACCACACGATCTTGTGGCCTTGATACAGCAGTCCGCGATCAAACAAATTCTTCAAGCTCCACCAAACACTCTCGATGTAGCTTTGGTGATAAGTAACGTAGGCATCCTCGAGGTCGACCCAAAAGCCAAGCCGTCGCGTCAACTGTTGCCACTGTTGCATGTAACGCCACACCGACGCCTGGCATTTTTGAATGAATGGCTCAACGCCGTACGCTTCGATATCATCTTTGGAATGAATACCGAGTTCTTTGCCGACTTCGACTTCAACGGGAAGTCCGTGAGTATCCCAGCCCGCTTTGCGTTCACAGCGAAAGCCACGCATCGTTTTATAACGTGGGAATACATCCTTGATGCTGCGAGTCAAACAGTGTCCCGGATGCGGCTTGCCGTTCGCCGTCGGTGGCCCTTCAAAAAAAACAAACGATGGGGCGTCGGCACGACGGCGAAGCGACTCACGATAGACGTCGTGTTTGTCCCAGAACTCGAGCACTTCCTGTTCGAGCTTTGGAAAACTGGGGCTACCTTGCGGTGCGCGAAACGGTTTGTCGTGTGATGGCATCATTGCGGTTCAATTGTAAAAACTGGGAGGCCATACCTCCCCGAGGCAAAGTGTTCTCCAGCAGAAGCTGGGAACAAGGCTAGCGTCGAATCTCCAGCGTTGGAGGCCCTCAACACTTACAAGTCGATATCCTCAAAGTCATCGAATTCGTCGATGTCCTCTTCGGGGTCGACCTCGTCGTCTTCGCCACCGCTGAGACCAAACTCAGCACTGATTTCGTCCTCGATTTGAATCTCGTAGTCGTCTTCAAGTTCTTCCTCGAAGTCATCGTCGAAGTCATCGTCGAAGTCGTCTTCATCGATATCGTTGAACTCATCTAGTTCATCATCGTCGTCCAGATCGTCGCCGAAACCGGTGTTCCCCCCGCCATCGCCGTCGTCGACCGATGCGTCATCATCGCCCTCGATGTCGTCAATATCATCGTCGTCGTCGAGCACCGCCAAAGGTGAATGCGTATCGAAGATAGATGAAGTAAAGGTCTCAATCTCAATTGACGGCTCAATCTCGATTGCGGGATCGAGTTCAATCGAAGGATCGAGTTCGGCTGTTGGCACGAAATCAACTGACGGCACGAATTCAACTGGAAGCACAAGCGATTCAGTTTGCTCAGGGGCAACGGGGACAGCAACGGACATGAACGGGGACGCCTGGATGTTCGAGTGAGCGTGGGTACGCGAAGTGATAGTGAAGTTGCTATGGGAACTTGGGTGGTTTCGGTAAAGGGTCCAGAGTTTCGCGAGGACCGGCAAAACAGTCAACGTGATTCTTGGAAAATACCGATCAAAGGTGAAATGATCTGGCTTGATGCGATGACATTTTGATACCTGGCGCGTTGTCGACAAGCCGACCAAGCCGGTTTCGCGATTATTTCTGCTGAACACTACCCAAATTTTGGAAACTCGCGCTGATGGATCGTCGTCAATTCACCACTTACGTCGCACTTTCAGGGTTCTTGTCGGCAACTGGCGGTTGTGCCAGCCACCGCTACGGGCATCTGCTGGCGAGCGACGATACGGACATGGTCGGCAGCCACGCGGCTGGCGCAGCGACGTGGAACCCGTTGGTTGATGAATCTGTCGCGAAGCTGCTCGGTCGCTGCCCACCAGCGATCCAGCCAGTGGCGTTCGAATTGCACCAAGAAATGCCGCTGGACTCGACCATCGGCAGTGCTCTGGCCGGCGGACCAGCAACTGTCTGTTTCATTGGCATTGAAAACAAAAGTGTTGAAGAATTGACCGACTTTAAGGACCAAATCTACGAGCGGATTGACTCGCAGATCAATTCCGCGGAGTCGTTCCGAAGCATCAGCCGACGAATGGTCGATGCGGCACTGGTCGAGACTCGGCTGCGTCCCGATTCGTTGTTCCTACCGCAAAACCGCAGTCTGTTTGCTGCGGCATTGGGTCGCCAGGGTACGCCCGTTGACTATTTATTGTACGCCACGATTACTTCGGGAACGACCGATCGCAACTCCAGCACCCAGCGAGACTATTTATTGACGCTGGAGATGGTGAATCTTCACTCGGGCGATTACCTGAAAGAGTCAGCAAAAATTCGTAAGGGTTACCACAAGACGCGAGCCGGAAAGTGGTGGAATTTTGGTCCGTTTGGACAGGCGGACGGTTGATCGCTCACGCCCGAGCGGATCGCGGGTTTCACGCTTACCCTCAGGCGATGGTGGGTTGGGGTCGCGTATTGGCTTGTGCAGCGTTATTGCTCGTTTGTTTCGGATGTTCCTTAAAGCGACCAAACCTGGACGTGGCTCGCGACGCTTTTCAACGCGGCGACATTGCGATCGCGCACCAGACGCTTTCGGAGATTGCTGACTCGCGACGTCGGGTCGCTGACACGGCGGCGCTGGATTTGGCTGTCGTTGAACTTGCCAGTGGCAACGCCAAGGCCGCTGAGGAACAACTGCGAACAATGCGAGACCGCTTCGACGCATTACCCAGCATCGCGCCGATCGCCACAGCCACCTCGATGATCACTGATGACAACGCTCGCCGATTTCGTCCAGCGGGCTACGAACAGGTGATGATTCGTGCAATGTTGGCCGTGTGCTCGATTGCTGGCGACAGCATGGATGCAGAGAGCTATGCATTGCAGGCGGCGATGAAACAGGAAGAACTCGCCAAGGATGCGAGCGAGCGTGGACTGCTGGAGATTGAGCAGGCGTACCAACCGATCGCTATGGCTCCCTACCTGCGCGGTGTGCTGCGCGAAGCCACTCATCACGACTACGATGATGCAGTTCGTGCATACACGTTGGTTAGCAATGTGCAGCCAAACTTTGCGCCCGCCGGAGACGACATCGCGCGAGCCAGCGAGGGCGCGCACAGCGCCGCCGGTCATGGCGTGCTGTACGTCATCGCTTGTGTCGGTCGCGGACCGATTAAGACAGAGAAGGTAGCGGAGACGACTTCAGCTGCATTGTCGATCGCATCGTCGGTGCTCAATGCGCAAACGAATAAAGACGACTCTGGGAAAGTCGGAGGAATCGTCTTGCCCAACATTGCACAGGTGAAAGTGCCCGACGTCGTGATTCCTCGTTGCGAGATTGAAGCCGTTGGTGTGCGTGTGGGCGGCGTACTGTACGGCGCAACGCAAACGCTGACTGATGTTGGCGAGCTGGCGATGAACCAGAACAGCGCCGAAATGCCTTGGACGATCGCCCGTGCCGTCACTCGCCGAGTTGCGAAAGAGTCGATGGTCGCCGGAACGCGTAACGCGATCGGGCTCGACGGTGCGGTTGGTTCACTGTTTCATTTCGCTGCCGCTAGTGCCTGGAGTGCGACAGAATCAGCCGACACGCGCTGTTGGGGATTGCTGCCACGTGAAATCCAAGTACTGCGCGCGGAGTTGCCAGCCGGCGAGCATGATGTCCAACTGTCAAGCATGAACTCGATCGGCGCCGAATTCGGACGTGGTACACGAAGGACATTGGCTATCGTTGACGGACGCAACACGTACTTAGTCGTCGTTGCACCGGATCAAGTGATCTACATGGCGAATTGATTGCCGAATCGAGTATCACTCCGTCTCCGGCTCCGCAACCGACGACTTTGCATTGTTATGGCAAGTCATGACAATGCGTAACGTGTCGTAGCTGAACTCGCCGCCAAAGTGTTCATACAACGGCTTCAATCGCCCTTGCTCAGCGAAATGTATGGGTGCAGTCGGCTTGGTAACATCGCATTTCATTTAATTTGCGTGGGTTTTCCATCAATTGTTTGAGTTATTGGCGGCAAGCACGTCTTTGACGGTAGTAAACGATTCCAGACCCGTCGCCAAATTCCGCTACGGTTCG
>JBGSIA010000227.1:0-45401 GCA_041751935.1 Pirellulaceae bacterium
GCTTTTGCATGGCGTCCGTTCCGAGTGAGTTGTTTGGCCGCGAAACCAAAAACATTCATTAGGACACGGACGCCATTTTCATCCAATAGCAATCTGTGATCTCGCCGCAGGACAGCCTGCTACCAAGCCGACTGCACCCAAATGTATGTGGCTGATGATCCGTTCACACGAGCTTGCATCAACCCAGAAACTTGGGTCAGTGATTTTCTCGATTTTTAGATAGTCGTCCAGGTATCCGTGCACTGTCGAGACCGCTCGCCCCATTTTTTCTGCGACTTCGTTCACACTTGCGCCGCGGCGAAATGCATCAAAGGCAATTTGCGAGTGGGTATGTTTGGGAACTGCTGGCGGCGGCGGTGGCTTGTTGGTTGTACGATCCAGTTCGATCGCGTTCTTGTTGCAATAATCGCGAATTGCTGTAACAAACGTCTGGCCGAAATCCTCTCGCTTTCGCTCGCCAACGCCGCGGACCTGTGAAAGCAGTTCAATCGTCGAGGGGCGGATGCGTGCGAAATCCCGTAGTGTCGCATCGCCGAAAATGATGTACGCTGGGACGTTGCGTTCGGACGCCAGTCTGCTTCGCAGCTCGCGCAGTGACTCGAAGAGGCCGCGATCAACGTCGTCCCAAGACTGTGTTGTTTCCGGAAGTCGTCGTGATTTGGGTGTCGAGGCAACCGTCAACTTCGGCGCGCCATCACGTTTCAACAGCCGGCGGCCGCTTTCGGTTAGCAACAGCGTTTGATATTCGCCGGAGCGAAGTAAGAATCCCTGAACGATGAGTTGGTCGATCCACATCCGCACCGCTTTGATTCCTTCGTCGGCTAACAGGTTGTACGTGCTGAGCTTGTCGTGTCCCAACTCACGAATGCGTGGTTCGGTGGACCCCGTCAGCACCTTGGCCGTATGCGAGGCACCAAATCGTTGGTCCAGTCGCACGACACAGGAAAGAATCTTTTGGCTGAGCGTAATCGGATCAGCGACTAAGTCCAACTCGTCAAGGCAAACATCGCACGCGTTACAGTTATCGGTCGCATACTCTTGACCAAAATACTGGACAATCGCGCGATGTCGGCAGGTCGCGCCGCCGCACAATTCACTCATCGCTTGAAGTGAGGCGATGGCCCCGGGAGATGCTTCCTGGCCATCCTTCTCCATGATCATTTTCCAAGTGACGACGTCGCCACCTGAATACAGCAACACACATTCGGATTGCAACCCGTCGCGTCCTGCACGACCGCTTTCTTGTTGGTAGTGCTCGATCGATTTAGGCATCCCCGCATGAACGACTAAACGCACGTTGGACTTATCGATTCCCATACCGAAGGCAACTGTAGCGACGATGATGTTGCACTTTTCTTTGATAAACGAATCCTGGTTCGCTTTGCGATCGGAATCATCCATGCCGGCGTGGTAGGGTAGCGCGCGGCAGCCCATCGATGTCAACGCACCCGCAGTCCGCTCGACTTCCTTGCGACTGATGCAGTAAACGATGCCCGATTCTCCCGGGTGTCGTGAGATGACCTCCATCACCTGTTGCAACCGATTTGCCGCTCGCAGCATCCGGTACACCAAGTTGGGTCGATCGAAGTCGCCGACTAGTACCACAGCCCGATTCAGTCCCAGTTGATCAACGATATCGCCACGCACTGTCTCTGAGGCTGTCGCCGTGTAAGCATGCACAGCCGTCGTGGGAAAGTGTTCCTTGAGTATTCGCAGTCCACGGTATTCCGGGCGAAAGTCATGCCCCCAATTGCTGATACAGTGGGCTTCATCAATCGCGAAAAAGGATACATCGGTTTGCTGTAAGAAACTAAGCATACGATCGGTCAGCAATCGTTCGGGCGCGACGTACAGCAGTTTCAATTTTCCCTTGCGAATTCTCTCAGCGACCTCGCGTTTTTCGTCAGCCGATTGCGTGCTGTTGACAAATGCGGCTTCGACGCCGTTAGCCAGCAGTGAGTCGACTTGATCCTTCATCAACGAGATCAACGGCGAGACGACGACGGCCATTCCTGGCAAACACATTGCAGGGGCTTGAAAGCAGAGCGACTTGCCGCCGCCGGTGGGCAGTACCGTCAGGCTGTCACGGGCCGACAAGACACAGCGAATTGATTCCTCTTGCAGGGGGCGAAAAGAATCGTAGCCCCAGGTTTCTTGCAATACCTTGCTGACCATCGCCAACGATCCCGACCCATTGTCCGGCTGTGAAATCGCGTGTGCATTCATGGTGTCGCCCCCGTTGTGTTGAATTCCTGTGCCGCGGCGAAGTTCGTGCGGCACAACCAGTCGAGTACCGTATTTGAATGCGGCCCACGTCAGTTTAGCGGAAATTATTGATGCAGGGAATTCGATGTCATCGCAGCGAATGCTTATTGATTGTGAAACAACGACTCATCATTTCCATACCCGTTCTCTTACGTTAGGTGACTTCGCTATGCTACTAAGGTCGATTCAAACACTCCCCTTTCTCTTGCTCCAAGGATAATTCCCCGTGCTCACTGCCCAGCGCGTCCAACCACTGTCCTTTGAAATTGGGGTTTGTTGTTCATGAAAGCTCTTGTCAAGCGTCATGCCAAAGTGGGGCTGTGGATGGAGGACGTTCCGGTACCGACCATCGGCATCAACGATGTGCTGATTCGGGTCGACCGCACAGGCATTTGTGGCACCGACGTGCATATTTACCAATGGGACGATTGGGCTCAGAAAACGATTCCCGTTCCCATGGTTGTCGGGCACGAGTTTGTGGGCGAGATTGTACAAGTTGGCTCGAATGTTGCCGATTTTCGGCCCGGGGAAATCGTTTCCGGCGAAGGACATGTGGTGTGCGGTCGCTGTCGCAATTGCCTCGCTGGGCGACGCCACTTGTGCGCTCATACCCTAGGCGTGGGTGTCAACCGACCAGGTGCTTTTGCCGAGTACATCTCGTTGCCGATGACCAATGTCTGGCATCATGACGACTCGGTGGATCGCGAGGTCGCGTCAATCTTCGATCCACTGGGGAACGCCGTTCACACAGCACTTTCGTTTCCGTTGTTAGGCGAAGACGTGCTAGTGACCGGCGCGGGGCCAATCGGTTGCATGGCCACTGCCGTCGCACAGTACGCGGGGGCTCGCTATGTCGTGACGACGGACGTAAATCCTTGGCGATTGGCGCTAGCAAAAAAAATGGGCGCCACTCGCGTTGTGGATGTAAGGACCGAGTCGATTGGCGACGTGATGAAGGAATTGGGGATGAAGGAAGGATTTGACGTGGGACTGGAGATGTCCGGCAACGCCAATGCATTCCGCTCGATGTTGTCGTCAATGTGTCACGGTGGCAAGATCGCAATGCTCGGCATTCCCGCAACTGAAATGGCCATCGATTGGAACTTGGTCGTTTTCAACATGCTCACTCTAAAGGGAATCTACGGTCGTGAGATGTACGAAACGTGGTACAAAATGACAGTGATGATCCAAGGCGGGTTAGACATCACGCCCGTAATCACCCACCGATACGACTGTGATGATTTCGAAGCCGGATTTCAAACCATGATCTCTGGACAATCCGGAAAAGTTATCTTGAAGTGGTAGAATGAATCAAACCTCCAAACTTAGCGAAATTGCCGCCCAGTCGCTACAGCAAATCCATGACCAGGGGCTCTACAAATCCGAGCGAGAGATCACGACACCCCAACGCACGCGTATCGGCGTTGCGATAAATGGTCGCTCGTCACAGGACAGTGTGTTGAACCTGTGCGCGAATAATTACCTCGGCTTGGCCGATCATCCGCAAGTCGTTGCTGCAGCACACGCGGCGCTCGATGACTGGGGGTATGGTTTGGCTTCGGTCAGATTCATTTGCGGAACTCAATCCATTCACCGGACTCTAGAAAACCGCTTGTCGGAATTTCTTGGTACCGAAGATACGATCTTGTATTCATCTTGTTTCGATGCCAACGGAGGACTGTTCGAGACGATTCTTTCCGCCGATGATGCGGTGATTTCTGATCAGCTCAATCATGCGTCGATCATTGACGGTATCCGCCTTTGCAAGGCAACTCGGTACCGATATCGGAACAGTGACATGGCAGATTTAGAGTCACAATTGAAGGCGGCTTCATCGGCGAGAATTCGATTGATTGCCACCGATGGTGTCTTTTCGATGGATGGTCGAATTGCGAACTTGCCAGCCATTTGTGAACTAGCGGATCGATATGATGCGTCGATCATGATGGACGATTGCCACGCAACCGGTTTCTTAGGCACGACAGGTCGCGGCACCCACGAACATCATGGTTGCATGGGGCGCATTGATGTTATCACCGGAACACTCGGCAAGGCGCTCGGTGGAGCGAGCGGCGGGTATACGAGCGGACGTCGCGAGGTCATTGATCTGTTGCGACAACGTTCGCGTCCCTACCTATTCTCGAACTCTGTCGCACCAGCGATTGTTGCCGGAGCGATCGCCTCGCTGGACCTGATCGCTGAGTCGACATCGCTGCGCGACCAACTGATGCGTAACGCCGCCTACTTTCGCGACGCTCTTTCTCAAGCTGGTTTCGATTTGATTCCAGGAGAGCACCCGATCATCCCTGTGATGCTTGGCGATGCCCGCTTGGCCTCGCAGATGTCAGCACATTTGCTTGAGCAAGGAGTTTACGTGGTCGGTTTTTCTTACCCGGTTGTGCCGCAAGGCCAAGCTCGCATTCGGACCCAAATGTCGGCGGCTCATACCACTGACGACCTGCAGTTCGCGGTTGACTGCTTCATCGAAGCCGCTCGTCAGTTAAATCCAACCGATACATAATTTGGTTGTAGTCATAACGCGGAGTGGCCTCTTTCGCTCGCGAGAAAGTTCGCGTGTAGGTCCCTTCGAAGTAGACAACCGCTTCATCAGCATCACTAGCCATCGGGTGCAGGCGCGGGTTGTAAAAACTGTACTCATCGTGGGTAACGATTTTTACTGCGGGTGACCATGGCCCCTGCAAGTCTTCTGATTCAAGGTAGTACACTTCGCCAAGATAGGAACTCTCACCACCTGCCTCTAAACCGATCATGACCCAACGACTTCGATAATCATTCCAGGCGATCGACGATGTATGTAACGTCCAACGACGATCCGAATTCAATGTCGCCATCGATAACGCTCGCTCGTGTGGTGCAAGTCGCTTCTCTCGCACCAAACGGTCTTCTAAGTCTCGCGTTAGCAGAACGCCATCACGACGCCATTTCCATACTAGCTCGCCTCGCTCGTCGCGCTGGACAGTCGCAAGTTCAGCGTCCGATGACGCCTTGAGAAAACCGTAAACTTCGTATTTGCTCGCGTCGAGTAACGACTCCCGATTCGCGGGGACACGAACATGTGGCAGCGGATCGCAATAGTACACGTATTGGGCTCCACCCGAGTGCTCGACTCCACCGGAAGCGTCCAGCACCGGGTGACCGGAAGGAAAGCCTTGTTGATTCGTGGGAAACTTCATCGAATGTTTGAATGATTGCGATGTTTCGTCCCACTGAGCGATACCGCGCTCGTAGACTTCCAGGGGTGGCTTGATCTTGGCATAGCCCGCAAACATTTTTGGCTCGTCCGTTCCAAGAACCGTTAAGCCTTGAATCCACGTTGGCCCATTGCCCGGCATCTTGCATACAGCACGGGCGACGTTGTTTTTATCGACGAAGTACTGCAAATTTACGCCTTCGTCGAAACGGAGTCCACCTGACGAAGGCAACTGCGAGACTGCGCCCGTCGTATCGAAAACACCTAATGGATACTTTGCAAGATTCGTATCGCCCCAAAACCAATAAAGTTGGCCTCGATACACAGCGGTCAACACGCTGTCGCTGCCCATCACATCCGAATTGAGCAGGGGCTTCGCAATGGGTACGGGCTTATTCAAACGGACCGCATCGCGGTAGATGCCTTCACCAGTAACTCGGTACAAACGCTGAGCGATATTCCTGCGATTGACACGTACGATCGCTTCTCCGCCGGGCTCTATCCTTAGTCGCACACCGCGATAACCAAAACCATCCGCTGGAAGCTCGTACCCATGGCTTTGAACGTGAAAGTAGACCTCACGGCCAACGAGGCCAGGTTCGTCCAGAGCGATGTATCCAAGTGAGTCACTCCAGTAGCTGACATCATTCACCGTTTTCAGTTGCACCAGCGGTACGCCACGACCGGATTGTGAATCAACAACCCGAATCGCGAAGCTCGGAGCCTCGTTCGCCTGAGTTACGCCAACCCAAGTGAACACCATTGCAAGCAAAATCGTCGCCAGCAACATCAAGCACATTGGATGGACGAAATGGCACGCGTTTGCCGACGAAGCGCGACGCGGTGTCACACACGAACTGGTTCGATGCATCGTAATTTCAATGGTTTTTAACTCGGTACAGAAGATGCAAACGTTTTCGCAAGATTGCTCACGTCTAACGAGATGACTGAGCAAACACTTCCGACACTTATAGCATCATTCCTAGGAGTCGCTGTGATGAAGCTTGGATTCATTCTAGCTTTGATTTTGGTATTAACGGTTACTGCGAGTCGAGCAGTGAGCGGCCAGCAACCGCCGGTGGTACCCATTGCTGAGGAGCCTGGGTTGTTGATGCGATCCAAGTTGACGAGTTCTCAGAAAGTTCTCGAGGGTTTACTGCGTCGGGACATGGATGCGGTGTCTCAGGGTGCACGAGAGATGAAACGAATCAGCGAGGCTGCGGAATGGCCGCGAACACGTGATGCGGTGTACGAGCATTTCAGTGCAGAGTTTCGCCGCCAGTGCGCCCAAATGGAAACGCTGGCCCGCGACGGTAATCACCAAGCGGCCTCGTTCGTCTATTTACACATGTCCACTACGTGTATCAATTGCCACGACTATGTGCGTGATTCACTGCGAATCGCCGAGCCGGGTCGCCGCGGCGATGTACAATTGATTCCGTCGCAATGGCCCGACCGAACGATACCGGTCGAGCCCAAGTGAATTGGACCGGTTAAGACTGCATCGATTCCAAGCCTTTTTTTCTCGCCTTCACCGCCAACCGGTAGGCTTCTTCTTCCCCATATTTTTCGACGGAGAATCGTGCTGTTTTGCGAACGCCTTTTTTGGGGCTCCACTGTGCGACCCAGTAGCGATACGTAGGCTGGGACTCCCAGCGGTAATCGACTTCTTCGACGACGCGGACACCGACAATTCCCGACGTATTATTCGAGCGTCCTCGTTTCGCTAACTGTTGGACGGTGTAACCTTTTAGCGCACTCTCAAGTTCGTCACGATACTCGCGAGCTGCGGCTAAACCCTTGCGTTTTCCGCCGTACTCAGCATCGGGAAAGTACTTGCTGTGCAATACACCTTTCCGTGTGACGCGAACCAAGTAAGCGCCGGTGGTCTGTTGATCCAGACGGATAATGTTTCGATTTCGATTCATATAGCAATACCGAGAAACCAATGCTTGAACTGGAGTGCCCCTCCTTGGCATGGAAACTCACGACTATAGCAGAAATTTACAAGATCTCTAAACCCGCGTCTCAATTTTTTCGAAGTAACCTCCGGTGCGTCGAGATGACAGAGTTGTCTATCGCAACTGTACTCTTTGACCTGTACGTGCGCTTTCGTAAATCGCACAGATGACTTCGACGCTACGGCGGCCTTCGTGACCATCAATCAAACTGGGGCGGTTCTCGTTGATCGAGTCAATGAATTCCTCAAACATCCGAGAGTGTCCGTGGTGCCCGATCGCGGCCGGGTCCGCAGCCCCACCACCGGAAACCGTTTTGTTCGCCATTTCTTCCCGAATTCGCTGATCGTCAGCGGAAGCCTCAGCGAACTGCCACATTTTGATGTCTTCTTCTTCCAGGATTGCGGTACCGTCGCTGCCACTGATTTCGATCCGTTTGAGAGTCCCTGGGAACGCGGTCGTCGTCGCCTCAATCACACCCAGGGCACCGTTGACGAATCTCAAATTAGCGACCGCCACATCTTCGACTTCGATGCGTTGATGAGTCATTGTCGCCGTCATAGCACTGATCTCGGCAACATCACCCATCAACCACAGCAGCAAATCAACACTGTGGATCGCTTGATTCATCAAAGCACCACCGCCGTCCAGTTTCCAGGTTCCCCGCCAAGCACCGCTGTCGTAGTAAGCTTGAGTTCGGAACCATTTGACGTAGGCATCGCCCATGGTGATTTTACCGAAGCGACCGGCTTGGACCGCCTGTTTCATCAACCGACTGGACTCGTGAAAACGACTTTGGAAAGTGACACCCAAACGAACGCCAGCTTTTTCGCAAGCGTCAATGATTTGGTCGCACCGCTGGGTGGTTACTTCCAGAGGTTTCTCCACGATGACGTGCTTGCCAGCGGCGGCGGCAGCAACGGCCGGGTCCAAGTGAGCACCGCTGGGCGTACAGATTGACACCGCATTCACTCGCGGGTCCGCTAACATTGCTTCCAGCGAGTCAAATCCGTCGCAGGAATGCTTCGCAGCGAACTGAGCCGTAGCGTCGGGCCGGCGACTGGTGGCCCCGATCAACGTCGCGCCACGAGCGTCGGTGATCGCGCGAGCATGAAAGTTTGCGATCATACCACAGCCGACGATGCCAATTCCAATTGTCATGTTAGTACAGTGCTTGCGGAGAAATTTTTGTTCGGTGTTTGCAGAAATGAGCTGACACGATACGTTTTTAGCGGCTCGTCTTCCAGACACCCTGGAAGCTTACTCACTCAGGGAGCCTCGAAGTTTTGGCTCGCCGCGGCAAATCATTCAAGTCGCTGTCGGACGTGCCTCGTCTGTTGGACGAGACCGAGGGAATTGGTGCGCACCTACGGAAGCTGAAACCAGGTAAAAGCCTAGCGTTTTCCGGTGTGTGGGGTGGACTGCGAGGGTTGCTCGCCGCGACGATCGTGCGGCAAACGCCCCATGTGCTGATGTTGCTGCCGCAGGCTGCGGACGCAGACATCGTTGCCCACGACGCGCGAGCCTTTGGGCTTCGGGACGCGGTGGCGTTGCCACTTTCGGCCAGCGACGGGACGCCGGAATCGATTCACGACGTTGACTATGCCGATCGCCTGCAGGTACTTCAGCAACTGCGCGCCCGCAACGAAGATTCGCCCGAGCCGCTGCTGGTGACAGCGTTTATCGGTGGTGCGTTACAACTTGTTCCGACGCCAGAGGTGCTGAAGAATTCGACACGGAACTTGAACGTCGGCGAAACTGTGTCACCGCAGGATATTCGTCGTTGGTTAGCCGAAGCCGGATTTAGCGCGACGACGGGAGTCCAATTTCCAGGCGAGTTTGCGACTCGTGGTGGACTGCTCGATATTTTCTCGCCAGACCAACCAGAACCAATTCGTATTGAGTGGTTCGGAGACGCGATCGAGTCCATTCGTCGCTTCGATTTAGCGAGTCAACGCAGTATCGAGTCAATGCAACGAATCGAGATCGCTGCGATCGGCCTAGCCAGTGAGGACCCACTCGCAGTTGATCCTTTTGCGGCCGACCCACTGTCGGACGAAGCTGCCGATCATGCGGTCGATCGTTCGGTCAATGTAAAAGCACACTCAGCGTCCAAGTTAGCGCTGGGATCGATTGCGGACTACCTGCCCGCCGATACCGTCGTCGTCCTTGTCGATCCGCATGATTCCAAGGTGTCCGCTGACGCGCTGTTGAACCGGCTTGCGGATCGATCGCGGTTCATGGACTTCGAAGGGCTTCTCGCATCGGTTTCCGGTCACCGTATCGTGACCGCGACAACGCTAAGTGAAGTCAGCGGCGACGTCCATGTGGATTTGCACAGCAGCACGGCGGACAGCTTTGCCGCCTCGCTTGACGAGACCCGCAAACGTGTCGACACCATCGCGGCTGGTCACGAGGTGATGGTGGTCGGCGATACGCCCGCGGACGGCGAGCGGCTGACGGAATTGTTGTCCGACACGGACGCTGCACGTACTGGACGGCTGCACTTGACCGTCGGTGGATTGAGTGGCGGATTCCGTCTTGTGGCGGCAGAAGTCTTGGTGCTCACGGGCGCGGAATTATTTCATCGCAGTCCGGTGCGTCGCGGTCGTTCGCGATCACGCGGAAAGCCGATTGAAAATTTTTTGCAGCTCGAGCCCGGTGATCTCGTCGTCCACCTGTCACACGGCATCGGGTTGTATCGCGGACTGCATACGATCGACAAGAACGGCCAACGCATCGAGCACTTAACCATTGAGTTCGATCAGGGCGCGAAGATCTACGTCCCTGCGTCTCGCATCGGGCTGGTCCAGCGATACGTTGGCGGAACCAAGACAACTCCGCGGCTGGCCAAAATCGGCGGCCAAAGTTGGGCGAAACAGAAAAAGGCGGCTGAGAGTGCGGTCACGGACATGGCCGCTGAGTTGTTGGAAATGCAGGCCGAACGAACCTCTCGACGTGGTATCTCTTTCGACGCTGACAATGACTGGCAACATCAGTTCGACGCTAGTTTTCCTTACAACGAAACCGTCGACCAATTGTCGGCCATCGAGGCCTGTAAGGTTGACATGGAGACGCCCAAACCGATGGATCGGCTCATATGCGGCGACGTCGGTTTCGGCAAAACCGAAGTAGCGATGCGGGCAGCTTTCAAGGCCGTCATCAGTGGCTATCAAGTCGCTGTTCTTGTGCCGACAACGGTTCTCGCGGAACAGCACTACAATAGTTTTCGCGCCCGGATGGCCGAGTTTCCAGTCGAGATCGCAAAACTCAGTCGGTTTTGTACCGCGGCCGAGCAGAGAGAAACGGTGAAACGACTCAAGGCTGGCGTTGTTGACATCGTTGTCGGCACACATCGATTGGCAAGCCGTGATGTTGACTTTGCAAACTTGGGTCTCGTGGTCGTTGACGAGGAACAAAGATTCGGTGTCGCAGTCAAAGAGAAACTCAAGACGCTGCATAGCAACGTCGACGTCGTCACGCTTTCGGCGACACCGATTCCACGAACCCTGCACATGGCACTGGTTGGCGTGCGAGACATCAGCAATCTGGAAACGCCGCCAGCCGAACGGATGGCGGTCGAAACTCGCGTGACGCGGTGGGACGAAAAATTGATTCGCTCGGCAATCGTGCGGGAGCTGAATCGCGGCGGTCAAATTTTCTTCGTCCACAATCGTATCGGAGACATGCACCAGCTTGCCGAAAAGCTGCAGCGAATCGTGCCGGAAGTGCGTATCGGAATCGGCCATGGACAAATGGGCGAAGGCGAGTTGGAACAAGTGATGATCGACTTCATCGATCACAAGTTCGATTTGCTGTTGGCAACAACCATTGTCGAAAGCGGGCTGGATATTCCCAATGCCAACACGATCTTTGTCGACGATGCCGATCACTACGGTTTGTCAGATCTGCACCAGTTGCGAGGACGAGTCGGTCGCTACAAGTTTCAAGCACACTGTTATCTTGTCATCGCAGCGCACAAACATTTAACTCCCGAAGCGAGCAAACGGTTACGCGCGATTGAGGAGTTCAGTCACATGGGTGCTGGTTTCGCCATTTCAATGCGTGACCTGGAGATCCGTGGCGCCGGCAATCTCTTGGGCAGCCAACAAAGCGGTCATATCGCTGCGATTGGTTACGAGATGTACTGCCAATTGCTCGAAGACGCCGTGCGGCAGGTACAAAATCTACCACCAAAGTTGTCGGCAGATGTCGATATCGATTTGCCTGTAGAAGCGTATTTGCCAGACGATTACGTATCGAATCTTCGATTCAAAATCGACATCTATCGGCGGCTGGCACGCATCGACAACGTCACCCAAATTCATGAACTGCACGAAGAGCTTCTGGATCGATTCGGACCCATTCCTCCATCGACGATGCGGATGATCGAGCTGGCGGAGTTGCGTTTGGATGCGGCTGCGTGGCAGATTTCAGCGATCACCAATGATGCGCGGTTCATCGTTTTGCACTACAGCAATCGACAACGGATGGACCAGCTTACGCGAACGTCGCCTCACCCAGTTCGGATTGTCGATAAACGGAAAGCCTATGTGCCCGTCAAGGACATCGATCTTGGCGATGCAGCAACGGGCGAAGGATGGCTGCGACTGGCACGACAAGTCCTCGATCTGAATCAACAAGGATCCGCTCGGACAACCGCAAAATCGCTGGCGCGATCGTAATCGGCTAGCCTGGAACCCAGGCATCGGACAGGGCGAATGTCAGCGAACGCGTTGCATATAAGTCAAAAATTGCTTGTCCAAGTTAGCGAGCGTATCGCCGAAAGCCAGTTCAAACGACTCGATCCGTTCGCGTGGCGTCTTTTCGGCCAGTGGTCGACCGGTGCTTAGCTGTTTCAGATACTCAACATACTCATCGCGTTTGGTTTTGATCAAGAAATACGTCAACGCCCAGCCTTCGGCATAGGCGTCGGTCGCTGTCGATGCGTTGCGAAAACGCATATCGTCCGCGAGCAGCGTCGATAGCGATTGGCCGGGACGATTGGCAACGTATTTCTTCCAGCGAGCCAAGTTCACTTGATTGACTTTTCCGATCGTTCGCCAACCACGCGGATTACTGAAGTCCGGAGCTTCAAAGTACGTCGCCAGCCCTTCACTGACCCACATCGGGTTGTCCGCGAATCGTTGCTGCATACCGACGTTGTATGCCAATTGATGAGTCGCTTCGTGAATGATCGTGGCGATGTTTCGCTCCAGGTTTGGCACATCGAATGTCGTCATGCGGTTGGTCGCCAAATGGTAGTATCCGATCACTGACTTACCCGTGTCGCCGACTTCGGCAATCGCGTATCGTAGAAAATCGTCGTGATTGGCGAACACGAGTGCAACCAGAGGATACTTCGGCTGCGGCAGTTCCCAACTTTGGTTCTTCCAATACGCATAGAACCCTCGATAAAGCTGTTCAAACAGCGTTCCGACATTCTTTGCATAAGCTTCGCTGGTGTTGTGAATGATGCTGTAATTTGCTGTTCGGTAGACTTCAAAGCCCGAGGGTAAATCGTTGAGAATTCGCCGCGTCATTTCATCAGCGGTAACCGGGCGTAGCGGTTCGTCGTCATGTTTTCGCTCGACGATTTGTTCCGGTTGTAAAGTCCAGATGCGTCCATCATCCGCAGCGATCATCACGCCACCGTCCTGACTGGCGACAAGCACTTCACCCACGACCGTTTTCGTTTCGGAATTGGAATGACTGCCACCCGAAGTCATTTCCGGGCCTCCGTTGGTTGTCCGAGAGGCAGCATTTTGAGTGAACGTGATTGTTTCGACAGCTAAGGCAGAGGTGGCTGTGATTCCCAAGCAGCAACCGACGAACAGCGATAAGGTCGCAAACGCATTGACGTTTCGTAGCATGGAGAAATCCGTTGAAAATACAAACCCGCGGTTCAGTCGCCACTGTACCGCTGGCAGTCTAACCGAAAACTGCGGTAACTTGCCAAGGGCACAAAGGACGCAAGCATTCGGCTTCTTGGTCCGACGCTGTGAACAAATACGCATCTTGCTGGTTAATCGCGGACAAATCGACATCTCCTAGCATGCGCCACTCACGCTCCGTTGTCCAATCGAAGGTCTTACCAGCCGCCTGGAACAGATAGCGATCCACCAATTCAATCCGTTCACGTTGGTCGGGCGTTCCGTAAACGACGCTCCGTGCTCCGAGTTGCTGGGCCACTTCAATTCGAATCGCAATACCGTAGGGTTCGTAGTCCCAGCGCTTCAGATGCGAACGGAAACAGCGACTCTCCATCAAGCCTTGAAGCGATCTGGAAGAAAAACAAACGACCGGCCAGCGACGATCCGTCGTGCGACAACTAGCGACCAGCTTCTTACTTCTCGCGATTCGCGACAGAGCATCAAACGCCGTGCGACCATTGCCAGCCGTGCCCAGCAAAACATCGTCTCGAAACTGCTGCTCCGTTTCTCCTGGCCAAGGGCCACATGGAGCACGCGTGCAGTGCACCAACCAGCGATCCGACGTTTGCATCCACGCATCGCTGGTCTTCAACTTTCGATTCTTTTCAACCGACGCCGGTGAACGCTCGTCTGATGAACGCTCGTCTGATGAACGCTCTTCGAGTGAGCAATCGTCAGCAATGCGTTCACTGAGGTACCAACCGACCGCGCCTTTGGCGATCAATGAGTGTACCGCCTGTTGATCCGCCGAGTTGATTGCTACTTGGATCATCGAATCGGGAAACTGCTGCAATCGTTGAGTCAAAACTCGCTCGATGGTACCTCCGCGTCGAAGGCTGAGAACCTCGACTCGATCGGCCAAGGCAATGACGGCCTGGTCGCGACCGATGGTGTTTGAGTCACCGGACGACACCAGGATATCGGGCGGTTGTGATTTGTTTCCTTTGTTTCCTTTGTTTTCGGCGATTGCGACGCGGATGACGGGTACACGAAACAGGCTGGCTGCATGCAGTGCCAAAGTCTCGATCGCTGAATCCACTGCGATGATCGCCACGGCTGAGCGTGCTTGGCAATCGAGCATCGCTCGTGACAGGAATTGGCTGACCAGTTGGTGATGAGATGCGTCTCGTCCCAATCGACTGGACACGATGGCTAACCATGGCCGCTCGTCGGCAAGGCAAGTTTCAGGCGAGACCAGAACACTGCCCAGAAAAACTTGGCGGCGTCGCTCTCGCTGGCCACGAAGTGAAGATGGTGCTGCGTCTGCACCGGACCCGTTAGCCTCGGGCTCCATTGTGTAATGGTGATTCGCCAAGTTCAACATCCGTCGTGATACTTACTTGCAGGACAGGTCCCCAAGCTGAAAACCGGAATCAAAATTCACCACCAAAGTATACCGACCATGGCGGTGGTAATTGATCGCTAAATCGCAATTTTTTGTTGTGTAAGCAAATCCGCTTTGGAAAAACTGGCGATGGTCGAACGGGGGTTCGTTTCGACAAACCTACCTGCGTCTTTATCAACGAAACAGAACGTGCTAGGCTCACGAAAAACAATGCTACGGGAAGATGGTGCATGAATATTACGGGGACCTCTGATCTGCCGCCAGCAGATTTCCATTTGCACAGTCCATTTCCGCCCGCTGGCGACCAACCCGGTGCAATCGAGGGGTTAACTCGCGGATTCCTCTCGGGCAAGCCCGTCCAGGTATTGCTGGGTGCCACTGGTACCGGAAAGACCTACACGATGGCCAATGTGATCGCCAACGTGCGACGTCCGGCACTAGTCCTCAGCCACAACAAGACGCTGGCGGCTCAGCTTTATAGTGAGTTCAAAGAATTTTTTCCGGAAAACGCGGTTCATTATTTCGTTAGTTACTACGATTATTATCAACCTGAGGCATACATCCCTCAACGGGACGTTTATATCGAGAAGGACTCGTCGATCAACGAAGAGATAGATCGCTTGCGATTGGCGACAACGAGTTCTTTGGTCAGTCGTCGCGATTGCGTGATCGTAGCCTCAGTCAGCAGCATTTACGGACTTGGTTCGCCAGCGGATTACAAGCAACTCGTCGTAGGCTTGCACCGAGGCGACACGACTCGCCGCGATCACTTGTTGCTTAAGCTTGTCGACGTACTCTATGAACGCAATGACATTGCTTTCGAGCGAGGCAAATTTCGTGTCCGCGGAGACTCGATCGAACTGTGGCCAACCTACGAAGAGTTTGCCTACCGCATCGAGATGTGGGGCGACACGATCGAACAGATTTCGATTATTAAACCCGTCACCGGGGAAACCATTCGGACGCTCGACCATGTATTCATTTATCCGGCAAAACACTTTGTGATGCCTGAGGACCGGATTCAACGTGCGATTCGTGTCATCCGCGAGGAACTGCAGCAGCAACTAGAATTGTTTCAAAGTCGCGGTAAATTGCTCGAGGCGCAACGGTTATCGGCGCGGACTCGTTTCGATTTGGAAATGTTGGCGGAGGTTGGTCATTGCCCAGGCATCGAGAACTACAGTCGCCCACTTTCGGGGAAACCTCCTGGTTCTACCCCAGATACGCTGTATGAGTTCTTTCCCGAAGACTTCATTACCTTTGTTGACGAGTCTCACGTAACGGTATCGCAAGTCCGCGCGATGTACGCGGGCGACCGCAGTCGCAAGACAACGTTGGTGGAGCACGGGTTTCGACTGCCTAGCGCACTGGATAATCGCCCGCTCAAATTTGAGGAGTGGGAGCAACGGACGAAGCAAATTTGCTTTGTTAGCGCCACGCCAAGCGACTACGAACTCCAGCGGACTGGCGGTGAAGTTGTCGAGCAAATCATTCGACCGACGGGATTGCTGGACCCAGAGATCGAAGTCGTTTCGGCTCGCGGCCAAGTGAACCATTTGCTGGAACAAATTCGTCTTCGCGCGGCATCGGACGAGCGAGTTTTGGTGACGACGTTGACGAAACGATTGGCCGAGGACTTATCGACGTTTCTCCAAGAACAGAACATTCGCTGTCGTTGGTTGCACAGTGAGTTGGATGCCTTTGAACGCGTCGCGCTGCTGCAAGAATTACGTGCCGGACACTTTGATTGCTTGGTCGGTGTGAACTTGCTTCGCGAAGGCTTGGATTTGCCCGAAGTTTCTCTGGTGGCGATTCTCGATGCTGACAAGGAAGGATTTTTGCGCAGTGAAACCAGTTTGGTGCAAACGATCGGACGCGCGGCTCGAAATGTGAATTCCAAGGTCATCTTGTATGCCGACAAGGTAACCAATTCGATGCGGATGGCGATCGACGAGACGGAACGTCGACGCGCTGTGCAACAAGCGTACAACGCCAAGCACAATATCACTCCGGCAACTGTGAAGAAAACAATTCGCGCCGGGATCGAGTCCGAGGCTGCAAAAAGGCGGAAGACAAATGAAGCGGCAACAAGTGATGCCAACGCAGTCTACATTACGCTGGAGTACATCGAGGCCTTGGAGCAAGAGATGCTTGCTGCGGCGGAGAACTTGGAGTTCGAGCGTGCTGCGTCGTTGCGCGATCGCGTGCTACAGTTGCGAGAACATATTGGCAAACCGCTCGCAGAGATTGAACTAGACGCTTCGACGAGTCAAGCGTCTGGACGACAGAAGAAAAAACGCAAGGGACTCAGCGGCGGAAGTCGAACACGAGTCCCCAAGCCTAACCGCGGATAGCTGTGACTCTAAAACGGTTCTTCGTCATCAAATTCGTCGTCACGATCAGGATGCATCGGGTCGTCCGGATCGAAGAACAAGTCCGCCAATCCTAAGGGCACGGCGTCTCCGCCTAACGAACGACGATGGCGTTTCGCATACGCTTCCAGATCCAAAGCGTCCTCACCGAGGCACTTCTCCAGCGCTTCTTGCCAAGCCTTGTCGCGATTGATCGGGTGTGACGTATCTTGGAACATGCGTTTGATGGCGAATCGCAGCAAATTGATTCCGTCACGAGGTGAAAAATCCAGTTTGAGTGTATGCGAATGCTGCAGGAACTCCACGGTCATTGCCAGCATTTCTGCTTCGGCAAATGGCAAGTGGTACTGCAGAATCGCCATTTCGTCCTGCTTGTTCGGAAACCCAACTTCCAAAGTCGGCTGCAACCGGCTGAGAATATAATCTGGGATCTCGAAGGTCGATTCATCTTGGTTCATGGTAACGGCCGAGCGAAATTCGCTGGCTGCGGGAATGGTGATCCCAGCCACGATCGATTCAACATATCGCCGCCCATCCAGGAGCGGGGCGAGCGATGCCCATGACTTTTCATTCATCCGATTGCCTTCGTCAAGGATACACACGCCACCGACGAGCATGGCGGTTACCAGCGGAGACGCGTGATACGCGATCTCGCCGCCCTGGCTGAGTACCGGCGTGATCAGCAAATCCTCGGGACGTGTGTCGGCGGTACATTGATAAATGAACAGGGGGCGCTGTTGCGCTTTCGCAGCCGCAATTGCGAGCTGTGTTTTTCCAACGCCTGGCGGTCCCATCAATCTTGGCGTGAGTGGCAAATCGGTTTCATCGACCTTGATCCAGCAGGCCAACAATTGCATCAAAATTTCTTGTTGACCAATCCACTGTCCGGGGCTTTCGTAGGGATGAGCAAGCCGTAAACGTACGCCATCAATCTCAATATGACCTGGGGCCGACACTGTCATTTTTCGTCCTCTCGTTCGAACCGTACTAAATCCGCCAACTCGTCGACACTAGCCGGCGGCTTTCCGGTCCGTTGGCGTTCTTCGTCCGAACGAATCGCCAGCAGGACTGCGTCAATGTACTTGTGAATGGAATGGTCCGCCAAATGATCGATTTTCCATTGGGTCAGCCCTCGCAGAAATCCGCGCCACCGATCACGACGCTTGCGAATGAGTCCAAGCTTAGCAATCCGACCGCTGCGATCAAAATAAACTTCACGACCAGCATGAGTGTAACCGAGCCAGATCGGTGGTACGCGAGTTACGATGTCATTGTTGTTCACAAAGCGAAAGTGTTCCAGCCGGACGAAGTTAATGTATCGTTTGTCGCCCACTCGCGGGCTGCCAAAAGTATATAGTTGCTCGGGATTGCTATTGATATGCGACAGATAACAACGTCCAGCACATATCGTTGCCATCGCACCGCCCAATGAGTGACCGCAGAACCACAGCGGCAACTTGTTGCTCGTCAACGCCATCTCGAGCATCGGCCATAGATCATCGACTTCTTTCTTGAAGCCACGATGAACTCTGCCTGCGGTTTCGCCTAACACTGCTGCGGCGTTAGCATCGGCTTTGATGTCGTTCCATTCATTTGGCTCCGTGCCGCGGCAGGAAATGATGCAATCGTGTTCATTGCGAAAGCGGTACGCTTGCGAGCCATCACGGTCATAGAAAGTGACATCCGGGAAGCCCGCCATTGACGCCGCCACTCTCGCTTCGGATTCGTCGTTGTAAGAAATCATTGACAGCTCAGCAAACAACAGTGAGCGGTGCAAAAAACTCAGCTCGCCAATGGGGCCACGGACATCCGAATGGACGACTAGAGGTACTTCGCCAGGGTCTTTGACGACTGACGCCGTCGCATCCAGTACGGGTGCGGCGCTTTCAATGTTATTGGGCGCTTCGCGACCCTGCTGGATCGCCTCTGCACTAGGCTCGGTTGCGTCAACGGACTCCAACGTATTGGGTACGCTCTGCAGATCCTTCACTTCTAGTCACCTCCGATTCGAAAAGTTGAAACATGCTACCAATTAGACGATTCTCTGTCCGCGCGACACATTCGGCTACCGGGCAACTCGATTACAACGCCAGTCAGTCTGCGGAGACCCCGCTAAACTTCGGAAGCAACGAGCGGTTCCAGCAGCGGCCCTGGTTTGGGATGCCCGGCATCGACGTCTATCCTCAATGTCAAATGCCGTCGCCACTGGGCATCGTTCGGAGTTGGAAAATCACTGCGGAAGTGAACACCGCGAGATTCCGCCCGCTCAATGGCCGACGACACCACACAGGCAGCGGTAGTCAATAAATTTTGCAACTCCCAGCCTTCGACAGAATCAAACTGGTACGGCATCACATAAGCTGCAAAAGAGCGAATCGAATCAGCTGCTTCGCGGAGCCCATTTGCATCGCGCTCGACACCAACTCGGCGACCCATCAGACTCTTAAGCGATACACGCACGTCGGCAATGTCAAACGATTCGCTACGCGTATGGACCGGATGAGTGATGGGAAGTGCAACCATTTTGCTCGCCCCTTCGGCAGCGGCTCGAGATGCGGCCTCACCTGCGTGAGCACCGTAAACAAGTCCTTCGAGCAAACTGTTGCTGGCTAAACGATTGGCACCGTGCAAACCGCTGCTGGTGACTTCGCCCGCAGCCCACAAACCAGGCAAACTGGTGCGTCCTTGGCGATCGACAGTCACGCCACCAATCATGTAGTGCGCACCAGGGCGTACAGGGATACGATCTGTGGCAATATCCAGTCCAAACTTTGCACATGCCTCGGCAATTCCTGGGAAACGCAAATGAACCTCTTGTGGCTTCAAATGCGACAAATCCAAATAGACGCAAGGATGATTGGTAGCCGCCATCTGGCGAATGATCGACTGGCTGACAACATCACGCGGCGCCAATTCGGCACGCTCGTCGTAGTCCGGCATGAATCGGTAGCCGGAAGCGTCCACAAGATGAGCTCCCTCGCCGCGAACCGCTTCGGTAATTAGCGATCGCGATGCTCCCGCAATGTACAACACCGTGGGATGAAACTGGATGAATTCCATATCTCGAAGTTCTACGCCAGCACGATACGCGAGCGATTGACCGTCACCGGTTGCCACTGACGGATTCGTTGACTCGCGGAAGACTTGGCCAGCACCTCCGGTGCACAGGATAGTCTCTTTCGCCCAAACCATTTGAGGCTTGCGGTCTTCGCCAACAATCACGGCACCACGGCAACGGCCTTCGTAAGTCAGCAAATCGACCGTGAACGCCTGCTCCCAAATATCGATGTTCATAGCCAGTCGAGTCCGTTCGATTACTGCCCGCATCACTTCGCGACCTGTTGCGTCACCAAGTGCGTGCACGATTCGCTCGCGACTGTGTCCACCCTCGCGGCCCAGCGCCAACCCGTCAGCATTTTCGTCAAATCGTGTTCCCCAGCGAACGAGTTCCTCGATTCGCCGCGGTCCTTCGCGGATTACATTGTCTACGACGCCCACGTCACACAGATTCCCGCCAGCAAGCAGTGTGTCGGAGATATGATCCTCAAAACGATCTTCGGGCGCTAGCACCCCAGCAATACCCCCTTGAGCATAATTGCTGTTGCTTTCGCGGAGTTTATCCTTGGTAACTACCAACACCGATTGATTTGATTCGACCGCGTTGGCAGCTCGTAAGCCAGCCAATCCGCCGCCGATAATCAACACATCAGTAAACCGATGCAGTGCCCGACGAGAATCGAATGGCAATAAATAGCGGGGCGTCATCATCGTTAGCGAACTTCCAGCACGGTTCCAAGCGTATCGACAGCCTTCTGTTATAGCGGATACCTTGGTTAGCATTGAGCGGGTAGAAAAAACGTCGTCTTCCTCTTGATACATTTTGAGCCAAGACCCCACAGCTAGGTCGGGCTCACCTCGTTCACGCCATTTCACCCTGGGCCGTTGGCTCTCGAGCAACATACAAATGTCTGATTCCACCACCACCGACCCATTTTCACCGCCAGTTGAACAGCAGGCGATGGCCCCCCAGTTGACGACGATTCAGCCTGGTGGTGGGTTTGTAATGAGCATCGAACTCGCTTGGGGGCATTTGCGGCGAGCCTACCTGCGAAAATTGCGGCCTGGATTCACCGCAAGAATGCTCGCCTGTCGCCAGGGCCAGCGGGGTACGCTGCCGTTTGAAGCGATCGATCCTCGCGACCTAAAGTACTATCGGAACCAGGATACCTTCTGGTGGAGCGAGTCCGATGATCCGTTCTTGTGGCGTGATTCGTTGCCCTTTATGCGTGTCGGACTTGCCGAATTAGTGCTGATCGGTGGCGGTTTTCTAGTCCTCTCTATTGTAATGCTCTGGATTCACTGGATTCTCGCAGTTGCCTTTTTTGTGCTTTTCGTATTGGTCGTTTGGTTTTTTAGAAATCCGAATCGAGAAATCCCAAATGATCCTGGCACTGTCGTCTCCCCCGCTGATGGGAAACTGGTGCAAATCGAACGCGTCGACGATCCGGAAATGGGGCGCTGTGTTCAGTTTGGAATCTTTTTGTCGATTTTTAATGTGCATGCCAACCGAGTCTCGCTGCCGGGGCGAGTCGAGTCGGTTCGCTATCGTCCAGGAAAGTTCCTCAATGCGTTGCGCCCTGAATCGGCTCGCGAGAACGAAAATCTTGACGTTGTGCTGACGGATAGTGAAACGCCCACTGGTCGTCTGAGAGTACGGCAAATTACCGGCCAATTCGCTCGCCGAATTGTGTGCTGGGTTCGGCCCGGCGACGTTTTGTCGCGCGGCGAGATGTATGGCATGATTAAACTTGGCTCTCGTACCGAACTACTGATCCCCGATGACGAATCCTTGGAGATATTGGCTGAGATCGGCAGTAAGATTTCGGCTGGATCTTCCGTCCTGGCGCGTTACCAACCCCGCTTGAAACCATCCTATGAGTGAATTGAAACGAGGCTTGTACGAGGATCCAGACGAGCGGCCGGAATCGGACGAACAATCGGAATCGACTGAACAGACGCACTCGGATAGCGGCGAAGCACATTCCCAGTTGGACTCCAATGTCATCGCTGTGAACAAGAACGTCCAGCAGCAGACCGTCTCCCCGCGTTTTCGCCGACATCGTGGACCATTTCGCCGCCGCGCGGGAAAAAAACGCCGACGTCTGACGCTCGCTGTCTTGCCGACGCTGCTAACACTCGGTAACGGTACCTGTGGGTTAGGTGCCATCGCCGTCGCCACTAGCGCCACACTGAATTGGCCTGATGAGCAAAAATTGTTTGTCGCAGGGGTGCTAATTTTCGTCGGTATGTTGTTTGATGCACTGGATGGCTCAGCCGCTCGTATGACGGGGCAATCAAGCCAATTTGGTGCGGAACTGGACAGTCTCTGCGATGCAATTTCGTTTGGCGCCGCACCTGCCGTGATCGTTTGGCGAATCAGTGATGCTTACTTTTTTCCGCATCGCGTTGCTTGGGCGATTGGTACCCTGTTCGCCTTATGTGTTCTGATTCGTTTAGCGAGATTCAATGTCGAAACCGCTGAAGATGATTCGCATGAGGGATTCGATGGATTGCCCAGTCCCGCAGCGGCCGGGACCCTTGCCGCGTTTGCGATCGCGATGCCAGATTTGGCTGCGGCGGCCAGCGAAACGACGTATCCAGAATGGATTCGCAATACCGCCGTAGGAATGCTGCAAGCATCACATTACTTCATTCCCGCGCTGGCGCTTGCTCTTGCATACCTCATGGTTTCACGCTTCCAATACCCACACATTATCCAACAATGGGTGCGGGGACGCCGAGCACCCCACCAAATAGGCCAGGCCCTGTTTGCCTTAGCAAGTGTTTTTCTGTTGCATTGGCTAGCGTTACCGATGGCGTTCTGTTGTTTCGCGTTTTATGCTCCTATTCGAAGCTGGCTGAACTGGCGAAATGCCTCGGATAGCGTCACAAATGTATCGGAAACGTAATAGATTTTTCGAATTGCGGTTGTAGGGGACGCCAATAGCCGACAAAACGTTAATCTGATTCATGAACAGATCGCCTGCGGCACAGATTTTTTCGAAGTGGGTAAAACGATGGTCCAAGTTGTCGAAGAACGCAAAAAAAAGAGCGCCCAGCCACACCGCAGTGGACTGTATCATAAGCTGGTCCCTGCGTATCAAGCCCTCTGGCCTGCGGTTGCACAGCGGCGAATCCTGGAATGCGTGGCTTCGTTTGGAATAGCGCCGGGATCATCTGTCCTAGAAGTCGGAGTCGGCACTGGATTGTCACTAAAGAGTTATCCCGAAAACATTGCACTCACAGGAGTCGACCTTTCTGCGTCGATGTTGGAGGAAGCGCAGGAACTTATCGAGCGTCAGCAGTGGAAACATATCCGTGTACTGCCGATGAATGCCGAGCAACTTACATTTGCTGACTCGATGTTCGATGTCGTGACATCGTTTCATACGATCAGCGTGGTGGCGAATCCGCAATCGATGATGAGTGAGATGGTGCGAGTTTGCAAACCGGGGGGGCGAATTTTGATGATCAACCATTTTCGCAGCGACAATCCGTGGATTGCTCGCGTCGTTGACTCCGCTGGCAATATCACCAAGCACCTCGGCTGGCGCACAGATCTTGAACTCGACGAAGTAATTCGCGAACTACCACTGCGATTGGATCATTGCTACAAACCCAATCCGCTTTCGCTATTTACGGTGATGAAAGCCACTTGCAAGCCGGACCAGGTTGCATAGCTGGGCTCGATCGAAAACCGTGATTCAGCCCAAAAGTTGGCCTAAATTGGTTAGCTTACCCGAGCCCAAATATCGGACTGGCGAGCGGCCAGTCCGAGAGCACAAATATCTTGCAGGCGCAAGAAAATCTTGCTGGCTTAGAACCCGCTGATGACTTCGCTAGCGGCGCGTGTTCCAAGCTTACCCCATAATCCATAGGGACTTTGCTCCCCAGGACCAGCTGGTGCAGCCGACGAATCACCGGCTTCGATGCTTTCGGTTATAAACTTCACAGCACCGTCGCCCATCAAGATGTGAGCACCGCCTTGGTGTCGACTGCCGACGCTGGAAAGCCCTTGTGACGAATCGCCGCCGCGGAAACAACTGGGACTATTTGGTGGTAAAATCGTTTGAATGGCACTGTACTGCAATCGGCCGTCGGCCCAGCGAAAACCACGGCTATTGTTGCCGGAATTAACGTTGACAGACGCAGCATAAAACCGAGGCCGCGCGGGGTCTGTCATTGTTGGGTCGATACACAGTGCTGCGTTACCAATCGTTGCTGCGGTAATGATCGCATCCGACACATCGAACGCATTATCAGCAATCACTTCACGATTTCCTAAGCTGGTCGCAATCTCGCCCATGGCAATGGTGTTTGCTAACCCGTCCAAGCACTTAGCAAACGAAGTCTCATGTCGACTCCAGAAAAAACCGCGGTTCGATCCCCGGCAGATTCCCGCAACCGCGTTATTGCTTGCTGTGGCCGTGCCAACGATGGCGTTGTTGTCATCGTCGCCATTATTCGTGAATTCGTAGAAGGATAGCGGATTACGACCACCGGTGCTTACGGCAAACATATGGTCACCCATACTGGCAGCGTAGTTAGTACGCCCAAACGCTGGCAAGCCAACTCCAGGGTCACTGGGGCAACGAAAGCCGGGAACTTCTGTGGACCATGGGGTGTAAGCGGGGTTCCAAGGCACCGGTCCCATGGGATACCAAACGCCTCCGTTTAAACTGGGGTTGCTAATTTCCTCCCACAAGGCTTGCTGTTCAATGAACGGCAAAGTTCCAACCAGTGCACTCATAAATAATCGAGTGCTATTCGTATTTGCAGCAAAGTTAGTGGTGGTACCGCCCATTTGCATCGGAAGCTGGTCGTAAGCAGAGTGATAATTGTGCAGTCCTAAGCCAATCTGCTTGAAATTGTTGCCGCAACTCATCCGACGTGCCGCTTCACGAGCCGCCTGTACCGCCGGTAGTAGCAATCCAACCAGCACCCCAATGATGGCGATAACCACCAAAAGCTCGACCAACGTAAAACCGAGCCGAGACTCAGACTTCTGGAGCCTGCTTGAACCGCGGCTAAACGATTTCGCCCCATGACTGATAAACATAGTGTTCTCCAACGAAAAATGACGATCGAAAAGATAGACAGTTGAAATTTGTACAAGCCGTAACACGATCCTATCAGGATACTTACACGGCTACGCAATCATCAACAAGTCGGAACTCGATACGCGAGTATTTTGCGCAAAGTACGAGGATTCCTGAGTTAGCAGAACGCCCAACCTCGCCAGTTCGTCTATTTCATTGATTCTTCGTAAGCCGCATCAGCTGCCGCCTGTTCTTCAGGTGAAAGCGTTGGTTGTTTGATCACTGTCGATGAAGGCTTGTCGCCGCAGCCAAGACAAGGGGCAACAACGAGCGATCCCAAAATAAGTAACAGTCCCAAACTTCGCATTATCAACCCAAAACTTATTAAAAAGGGAGTCCCGACTTATTGTGGCAATGGTTAACTTAGTAGACGTTTGCCGCTTACGAGGGCTGGCTGGAAAAAATCGAAAAGTTGACGGTCGACAAACGCATCCCGATTTTATCGAGCCATCCCCCCGGGTCAAGTCAAAAAGCAAGCATTGAAGCAGACAAAGTTTAATCGCTTGACGTTTTCCATTTTGCGCTGACCGACGTTCTTCACAATCGAGCTTGATGAACAGTCCGCTACGCACAAGGGCAGTTTGAATGGCTAAGCAAATTTGCTGATTGCTCCTCTGTCGCGCGCGATTGGAGCTAAGCTCCCAAGCAAACCCGGGTTGCCCCTTTGTACTACGTTTTGCTTACTTGCATGGCGTGAAGCCGTCCCGTAAGGTCTACAGAAACGTCAGGTAATAGCAAGACTGGTTCAATCAGATTCATTTTTGGGATAGCGTCGTGGTATCAACGTCAAACGAGACTCAAGTATCACTTCGCGGTATCGTTCCACCCCTGATAACGCCACTTGCAGCACGCGATTCGCTGGATCGCGAGGGTCTGGCCAGGTTGCTGGAGCACGTGATCGTTGGCGGCGTCGCTGGTGTTTTTATCCTAGGAACGACGGGAGAAGCGCCAAGCTTGAGCTACCGACTGCGGCGCGAGATGATTGCCGAGACAATTCGCTTAGTCAATCGTCGTATCCCGGTGCTGGTCGGCGTCACGGATACTGCGTTTGTCGAGTCCGTGCATTTGGCTCGGTACGCTGCGGAATGCGGCGCCGATGCGGCTGTGCTGACGACGCCATACTACTTCCCGGCTGGACAGACAGAGTTGACCTCCTACATCGAGAACATCCAACCCGAAATTCCATTGCCTTTGGTGTTGTACAATATGCCGCAACTGACGAAGGTCTGGTTCGAGATCGAGACTCTCCAGCGACTGTCAAATCTCCGAGGCATCGTCGGCGTGAAAGATAGCAGTGGCGACATGGACTATTTTGCACGGCTATGCAAATTGAAACACGAGCGACCGGACTGGTCCGTGTTACTCGGCCCCGAAGCCAAGTTGGCTGAAGCACATGCGCTAGGCGGTGATGGTGGAGTGAGTGGCGGTGCTAATGTCGCTCCACGATTGTTCGTTGATTGTTACCACGCGCTGTGCGACGGCGATGTAGCGAGGATATCGGAAACACAAAACCTGATTTTCAAATTCCAAGAGATCTACGAGATCGGCAAGTACGCCTCGCGGCACATCAAAGCCACCAAGGCAGCAGCATCCTTATTGGGTATCTGCAGCGATTTGCCAGCGGACCCATTTCATGCCTTCCGTGAACCGGAGCGCGAACGCGTCGCTACGGTTCTGCGTGGTATCGGCTTGCTATGATCGCCGCTACGTTCTTTAACGGTTGGGATTGGACGGTGCTGGTCGGTTACTTCCTCGGCATCACGGCCTTGGGTTGGCGATCTCGAAAACCGATTACTGGCCAACATCGCCAGCAGATTACGCAAGCCCGTTGCACCCGCTGCTCGTCATTGTCCTGGGACCGACCGTAATGGTGGTACTGGGAAGAGCGGCTTGTTTGCGACTCAAAATCCGGTGTCCTCCCACTTGAAATGATTTGGCTCCGTTGACAGCCAGGTGTTCGAAACGGGGACCCACGTTGAGGAACTACCGAATGAATTCCTCCGTAGAAAATTCGGCACTTTGCAACTCGTCGCCGTCATCGGTGATGAAGCGAATCCGGCGTGTGACTACGTCGTAGATCGCACCGATGATCTCGATGTTGCCAGCTTCCACTAATCGAGCAATGGTTATGCTTTGCAACGGCAGTGATTGGACAACGTTCAGCACATTACGTCTGGCGATATCATCAACGAATACTGACAATTCACTTGGCGATAGCTTCTTCAGGTCTCGCAATTCACCTGGACCCAAAGTGCGTTTGATTTCGCTTAAAATGTGTTCGATGTTTTGACACCCGGTTGCCTCAGCAGGCGTGGGGTTATTGGCCAAGTTGACGGCTGCTGTGACAGCACCACAACGAGTATGTCCCATCACGAGAATCAACTTCGCATTGGCTACCGCACAGGCGTATTCGATGCTGCCCAAAACGTCTTCGCTCGGCACATTTCCGGCAACGCGAACACTGAACACATCACCTAACCCGAGATCGAACACCAACTCTGTCGGTGCACGCGAGTCGATGCAACTTAACACCACGGCGAGAGGATTTTGCGCCTCGGTCATTTTCAGCTGGCGTGAAAGATCGCGATCCAAACGTTGACCGCTCACGAATCGCTGGTGCCCGTCTTTAAGCAGTCGCAACACTTGCTTAGGAGTCAAAGATGCTTGAATCTCGGGAGTCGAGTATTCGCTGTAGTGAATTTCGTCGGACAGATTGTACTTCGCTCGAAATCCGCGCAGGTTGACTCGGATTCCGTGAGCAGGGCCAACTTTGTCCCGATAATCACGAATCAAATCCAGAATATCTGGATCGATGTAATCGGTGTAGCTGGCATCGATCAGCACATCGCTGCCGTGTTTGATTTTGTTCAGCGTGCTGTCCAACACGGCGCGATTCAGAAAACTGACTTGGTTCGCCAAAACAATTCGCGTTACATCGCCGCTCAGGTGTTTCTCGACGTTCGTATCGATCGGACGACGTAGATTGCTGTTGAGAATGAAGCTGATCGCGACTGCCAATCCGATTAGAATCCCGATCAACAAGTCGGTGAAAACAATCGCCAATACCGTGACGATGAACGGGACAAATTGGTACCGTCCTTCGGCGTACATTTTCTTCATCAACTGGGGGCTAGCCAGTTTGTAGCCGGTCATCAACAGGATCGCGGCCAAACACGATAGCGGGATCTGATTGAGCACACCCGGTAATAGCGCCACACAAACTAGCAGCAGGGTGCCGTGAAAGATCGTCGAAAGTTTTGTTCGGCTGCCAGCATTGATATTTACACTACCACGAATAATCACCGAGGTCACCGGGATGCCGCCCAGCATCCCTGCGGTGATGTTACCAACACCTTGAGCGAAAAGTTCACGGCTGGCGGGCGACGTCCGCTGTCGTGGATCCAAATTGTCAACCGCTTCGAGATTAAGCAGCGTTTCTAGCGACGCGACCAACGCGATCGTGATCGCTGCGAAGTAAACCGCTGAGCTACGCCAAACGCTAAAGTCCGGAAACTGCAAAAAGCTGAAAAACTCGCTCGCCGTTTGGGCGACCGGGACTTGGACCAGATGCTTTCCGTCGATTGTCCATCCAGGCCCCAATACTGAAAACAATTGGCTGAGCCCCAGCCCGACGATCACGACCACCAGCGGTGCTGGAACCATCGACTTCTTCAAGATGCTGATCCGGTCCCAGGTGATCAGCAAGGCAATCGACAGCAGGCCGATAACGGTCGCACCAAAATGTATGTCAAACAGCGTCAAAAACAGCTCAGAGAAAGTGTTCTCATGATCGGGCTGGACAAACGACATCTCTCCCTCAGGATCAGCATCGTGCCCAAAAACATGCGGGATTTGCTTCAAAATCAGGATCACGCCGATAGCAGCCAATAGACCCTTGATAACACTGCCAGGGAAAAACGCGGCGATAAATCCAGCGCGACATATCCCCAGGACGACTTGAATCACACCCGCAAGAACCACCGCAAACAGAAACGCTTCGAACGTTCCCAAGCTAGCGATTTGAGCGGCTACGATTGCCGTTAGACCCGCTGCCGGTCCGCTGACGCTCGTTTGCGAGCCGCTGATCGCACCGACGATGATTCCCCCAACGATTCCGGCGATCAATCCTGAAAACAACGGGGCATTGGAAGCTAAAGCCACACCTAAACACAACGGCAAGGCAACAAGAAATACGACCAAACCTGATACCAGATCGCGGGCGGTGGTCGTTAGTCGGCTCTCTTTGTTGTTGCCAACTGGGGATGATTCAGCCAGATTCGATCACTCCTGTTTTTATGGTGAGTCTTTTACCTTACAAGATGATCGACGCGTGACAAGTCACGCCGGGATTCAGGCCTCCTTGAAGCGATACCCGATTCCGCGAACCGTTTCAATTAAATCGGCGGCCCCGCCCATCTTCTTGCGCAGTGCACGTACGTGTACATCAATCGTCCGCTCCAGCACCATGGTGTCTTCACCCAGTGCCGCGTCGACGAGTTCGTTGCGGCCGAATGCCCGACCAGGCTGGCGAATGAGTGTATCAAGAAGCCGAAACTCGCTCTTGGTCAGTTTCAGCACTTCGCCTGAGAAGGTGGCCACAAATCGTCGGCGGTCCACCGTGATGCCGGATAGCGTTACCGAGTCGTTTAATTCCTCGAATTCTGGTTCACGGCGACGCAACAGCGCCTTCAAACGTTGCAGCAGCACCTTGTAGCTCTCGACTGGTTTGACGACATAATCGTCAGCACCAACAGCAAAACCAACGACTTGGTCCGACTCCTCGCCAAGAGCGCTGAGCATCAGAATCAACGTGTTTTTGGTGTTCGGGTCGGCTCGCAATTGCTTACAGACTTCGATACCACTGAGCACCGGCAGATCCACGTCAAGGAAGACGACGTCTGGCAGAATCAGCCTCGCTTGATTTAATGCGTCGCGACCATCCGAAGCTCGCGAGACTTCGTAACCGGCTCGCTGGAGCTGGTATTCCAATGTCTCGGCCAGTGGTCGGTAGTCTTCAACGATCAACACCTTGGTTTTCGACATGCTTCTTTGATGCAGGTTGAGATTTCAAAGGGCTCTCAGCCACGATTCAGTTCGCGGCTCGCCCGGCCACTATCGTCGTCTAAAAACGCATCCAATGCACCCGCACAAGCAGCGTTGATGGAGTAAAGGTTTCGTGAATTATTGGTGAATGGCGACATTTCTCGGACACGTAGCCAGCAGCGATTAGACCGCTATTATGAACCAAAATTCACTCGTCAAGGAGCCCCGGCTGATGAACAACCCGCCCAAAGCGTCGACACCACCGCAGGCATCTCGATCCGCCAGTCGTGATTTGTCGAACCTGTCCATTGGCCAGTATTTGATCCAGCGGCTACAAGACTACGGGATTGACGATGTTTTCGGTATTCCCGGCGATTACGTGTTGGGGTTTTACAGCCTGCTGGAACAGAGCCCGATCAACGTCGTCGGCTGCACGCGAGAAGATTGCGCGGGGTTTGCTGCAGATGCGTACGCGCGGCTGCGAGGCATGGGAGCGGTTTGCGTTACGTATTGCGTTGGTGGTCTGAGTGTTTGTAACTCGATCGCTGGCGCCTTTGCCGAGAAGTCACCGATCGTGGTGATCAGCGGCTCACCGGGTGTGAAGGAGCGAATCGGTGGAGCGTTATTGCATCACATGGTCCGCGACTTTCGTACGCAAGCGGAGGTGTTTGAGAAGTTCACCATGGCTGGCACCGAGTTGACTGACCCGTTGACTGCGTTCGCGGAGATCGACCGCGTGTTGGCCACTTGTTTTCGTTTTAAACGACCGGTGTATATCGAGCTGCCCAGAGACATGGTGGATGTAGTTCCGCCGGTTTCTCATTCGTATCGAGTTGCAGCTCACGAGTACGACATCAGCGCTACGGCTGAGGCGATCCAAGAAACGATTGACCGTTTGCACGAAGCAGAGAGTCCGGTGATTGTCGCGGGCGTGGAGATCCATCGCTTTCGTTTGCAGGCGGAATTGTTGTCGTTTGCTGAAGCGACGAAGATTCCGATTGCGGCAACCATGTTGGGAAAGAGCGTCATCGGCGAGCGGCATCCACTGTATATCGGTTTGTATGAAGGCGGATTGGGTGATCCGCGAGTTACCGATTTCGTGGAGAGTAGCGATCTGATACTACTGTTGGGCACATTCTTGACGGACATCAACCTGGGCGTCTACACGGCGAACTTGGACCCGCTCAAGTGCGTGTATGCGACGAGCGAACAGTTGCGAGTATCGCATCATCACTACCACAACGTCGACTTGCGTGAATTTCTGCGAGGCATTTGTGGATGCGGAACGCTGGATCATGGCCGCACGATTCCATCGCCGTTGTTGCGACCTCAAGTGATTCCCGTGGAGCCCCATGTGTTGCCCGGCGAGCCGCTGAGAACCAGTTGGATCATTTCTCGTATCAATCGCCGTCTGGACAACGAAACGATCGTGATTGCCGATGTCGGTGACGCGCTGTTCGCAGCGACCGAGTTGACGATTCATGACCATGGCGAATTTCTCAGCCCCGCCTACTACACGTCGATGGGCTTCAGCGTTCCGGCAGCGTTGGGCGCTGCGACGGCCATGCCCGACCATCGCTTGGTGGTGCTCGTGGGCGACGGTGCCTTTCAGATGACCGGCCAGGAAATGGGCTCGCTGATCCGCGATGGTCACGCACCCATCATCATTGTGCTGGACAATCACGGCTATGGAACCGAGCGATATTTGCACGCTGGTGAGTGGCGGTACAACGAAATCCAGCCATGGAACTATGCCGCCTTACCCGCCGTTTATGCTGGTCTGGGAAATCAAGGGGGCAGCGAGGCTCATGGTCGGCTGGTAAAAAACCAAGCCGAATTCGAGACGGCGCTGGACGAGGCCTGGGATAACTCCGGGGCTGCGTTTCTGATTCAGGCAAAACTGGAGGAGGACGATGCCAGTCATACGCTGAAGAAACTGGCCCAGAGACTCGGTGAACGGGTCTAACATCATTGCCCGTCTAGCATTGTTGACCGACATTGGTCGTGAAATTCGCAATTATTCCGGTGTGAAACCTAACTTCTGGCGAATTTACAAAGGGCAACGCATTTCCGAAACACGTTTTCTGAGCGGTCCGTAGACCTTGTTTCACGCCCCGCAATTCGTCAGAAATTACCGAAGTGTTAACAACTGCTCAGGGGCGATGCGTCAAAGCCCGGTTTCGGCCACAATGGATCGGAGCGGTTTCGCGCGTGAGTCGATATCGCATTTGAATCACCTATTTGGGACCATCTTGGAAAGATCCTCCGAGAACTCAGAAGCGCAGGCGGAATGACGTCCGTGAACTTGCAGCAGTTTTTCAATCGTTCGGCCCCGCCGCGCGACCATTTTGTGAACGTACTCCAGCACTGGGCCCAGCACCGGCCCGATAGCGTTGCGTACTACTTTACCGATGCTGAGACGAACGAAACCAGTCTCACGTATGCCCAATTGTGGGACGAAGTGCGTTCGCTGGCCGGATACCTTCAGGGTCGTTGCAGCATTCGCTCAGGCGACCGCGTGTTGTTGATCTATCCGCCAGGACTCGATTTTGTCATCGGTTTCTTTGCCTGCCATGCTGCTGGTGCGATCGCCGTCCCGGCGTTCCCACCCCGGCGAAATCGCAAGGCATCGCGGATTCGCGGGATCGTCGTTGATGCGGATGCTCGCTGGGCTCTATCGACCGCGAGCGTCGTGGACCAGCTTAGCGGTGATTCGCTGCATGATGACTTAGTTGGTGTTCAAATGCTCGGTACCGACGACCGGGCGACTCGCGACGCAGGACGGTTTCGAATGCCGAAACTCTCCAGCGATTCGTTGGGGCTACTTCAGTACACGTCCGGCAGCACGGGTTCGCCCAAGGGCGTGATGCTGACTCAAGGCAACCTCATCGCCAACAGCGAACTGATCCTGCACGCGTTTGAATTGCCATCAGACACGGTGGGCATGACGTGGTTACCGACGTATCACGACATGGGACTTGTCGGTGGCGTGTTGATGCCGATGTATATCGGTTGCCCCAATGTAATGATGAGTCCGATGACGTTTTTGCAGCGACCGGCTAAATGGCTGCATGCGATTACCAAGTATCGCGTGAACGTCAGTGGCGGACCTAACTTTGCCTACCAATTATGCGTGGACAAGATCGAGGACGACGAGTTGGATGGTGTCGATCTAACCACATTTACGACGGCATTCAATGGTGCCGAACCATTGCGTTACGCGACTCTCGAGGCCTTCACCAAGCGCTTCGGTAAATGCGGTTTCAACATGTCGTCCTTCCTTCCTTGCTATGGAATGGCCGAGACGACGCTGATCGTTACCGGAGGTCCGAAGATAGGTCGACCGGTTGTGAATTGGTTCAATGGTATTGCGCTGGATTGCCGCGAAGCGGTTCCTGCCGAGGAAGGTTCGCCGGATGCTCGCCAGCTGGTCGGCTGTGGACGCGTTTTGCCGGACGAGCGAGTTGTGATCGTTGACCCGGTGACTCGCGAGCAAGTAAGCGAAATATCGATCGGCGAAATTTGGGTCCAGAGCCCGTCGGTGGGCAAGGGCTATTGGCAACAACGAGAGGAAACGCAGCGTACCTTCCAAGCTTTCACGGCTGATGGCGACGGACCATTCTTGCGAACCGGTGACCTCGGATTTTTGTACGATGACCAGTTGTACGTCTCTGGGCGAATCAAAGACATGATCATTGTGCGCGGCGTCAATCGCTACCCGCAAGACATCGAAGCAACGGTTGAACGCTCCAGTGATGTGGTGCAAGCGGGAAGCGTTGCTGCGTTCGCGATGAACTACGATGGACGCGAACAGTTGGTGATTGTTGCCGAAGCGATTCGCCGACGTGATTTGGATTGGGACAGTGAACTGCAGGCGATCCGTCGTGCCGTAACCGAAGAACACGAATTGCCACCGGACGCCGTGTTCTTAGTCCGTAACAGCTCGGTACCGAAAACCAGTAGTGGCAAGATACAACGTCACGCATGTCTGCACGCGGTTCGAGATGGCGAACTGAAGACAATCGCCCAATGGGTTCGCTGGGAAGAAACGGCCGGAGCGAGAAAGATCAACGACAATCAACCTACGATGATGCAAGCTGCCGCTGGTTTGGCCACACGCGTTACAGCAGGATCGTCGTCGGCCGACACGAATCCACAAATCGTGCAAGCAATCATGCATCACATTCGACGTGTCGCTGGCGAGCGCGCTGCCGAGTTGAATATCGAAACAAACATTGTGCTGGATCTAGGATTGGACAGCCTAGAGCGGTTAGAAATCGCTCGAAATTTGGAACGCACCTTTGGCGGGCGATTCCCTGAACAAGTGCTCGACCAAATCGATACGATTGGCCAGACGGCTGCTGCCATCGAGAGATATCTGCCACCGGGCAGCGAGGCGCGAGCAGAAGCGCTATTGCTAGTTGGTGATGACGCATCGTCTATTTCCGCGGCCGATCGAAATGGCGCGACATTGAAGCCTGAGTTGCAAAGCGTTGAACCGGAAACGAGCGTCGAGCAATTCGCTGAGTATCGTCGATTAAAAGCGACGATGCAGCAGATGCTGATCACTGGTGTTCCAAACCCGTACTTTACCGTGCACGAAGGTACGGTTCGTGACACGACGCTCGTTGATGGTCGTGAGATGATCAGTTTCGCGAGCTACAACTACCTCGGCTTAAGTGGCCATCCGGCTGTTTGTAAAGCTGCTGCCGACGCAGTCCACGAATACGGCACAAGCGTCTCGGCCAGCCGTCTTGTTTCAGGTGAAAAGCCCATTCACGGCGAGTTGGAGCGATTGATCGCCAACTGGATCGGCGTGGACGCATCGATCGTGATGGTCGGCGGCCATGCCACCAACGAAACAACCATTGGCCACTTGGTCGGTGCAGGCGATTTGGTGCTGCATGATTCGCTTTCTCACAACAGCATCGTGCAAGGCGCCTTGCTTTCCGGCGCCAAGCGTCGCCCGTTTCCGCACAATGATTACGCAGCACTGGATCGGATGCTCACCAGTATCCGGTCACAGTTCCGACGCGTGTTGGTGATTGTCGAGGGCGTCTACAGCATGGATGGCGATTTTGCTGATGTTCCAGCATTCGTCGAGGTCAAGCGGCGCCATGGCGCGATGCTGATGGTCGACGAAGCACATTCGCTAGGCACGATGGGAGCTACCGGACGTGGCATGGCTGAATATTTCGACATGAACGCTCGCGATGTTGATATATGGATGGGCACGCTGAGCAAGTCGGCGGCCTCGTGCGGTGGATACATCGCTGGCAGTGAATCATTGATCGAACTACTCAAGTACACCGCCCCTGGGTTTGTGTTCAGCGTCGGCATGCCGCCAGCTCAAGTTGCAGCGGCCATTGCGGCGATTCGCACCTTGGAAGCGGAACCCGAAAGAGTGACGCGTCTGCGTGAACGCAGTGCCCTGTTTCTGTCGCTATGCAAACAAGCTGGATTAGACACCGGGGACAGTAGTGGCACGCCGGTCATCCCCGTGATTACTGGTAATTCAATGGTCGCGCTGCGATTGTCCAATCGGCTCAAAGCGGACGGGATCAACGTCCAGCCGATCTTGTACCCCGCAGTTGAGGAATCTGCAGCGCGGTTACGATTCTTTATCACCAGTGAACATACCGAAGAGCAGATTCGCTTTGCTGTCCAGCGAACGGCAATGCAGCTTGCGGAACTCGGGTTTCCCCTGGCGCCGTCGGTCAGTTAGCTCGCTCGGGCCTGTAATCCGATCTTTTCGGTCGATATCCTCAGTGCATGGAATCATTCGTCAATCTGCTAGATCAACCGTGGGCCGCATACGTTATTCCCGCGGCGGTCGTGGTGCTCTATGTGATCTCGCTGCTCTCTGCATTTCATTCATTGCAACACGTGCGAACGTCCCAAGCTGCTGTCGCTTGGGTGATTGGCCTAATCACCATTCCCTACCTTACGTTGCCGCTTTATTGGATATTCGCTCGCCATCGTTTTTCCGGCTATCGCGAGGCGATTCGTGAAATCGGCAAGCAACACGAGCATGTGGTCGCTTCGATTCGCAGCGAACTGTTCACAAAATATGATACGCGGACAACGTCACTTCGTTCTGCACTGGAGCAAGTTGCCGATGTCCTGGATACGCCCATTATCGCAGGCAACTCCTTCCGTTTACTGATTGATGGCGATGCATTTTTTGAAACAATGTTGGCGGCGATTCGCACAGCCAAGCGATACATCTATGCCGAGTTCTACATTATCCGTGACGACGAGACCGGTAACCGATTCGCCGATGCGCTCATCGAGCGGGCTCGCGATGGAGTGAAGGTACGATTGCTGTACGATGAGGTCGGGTGTCTATGCTTGTCAACTCGATATTTGCAGCGATTGTCGGATGCCGGAGTCAATGTGCTCGCTTTCAACACACGGCAAGGCTGGGTGAATCGGTTTCAAATTAATTTTCGCAATCATCGCAAACTATTGGTGGTGGACGGACAACGCGCTGTCGTCGGCGGTCTAAATATTGGCGACGAATACCTTGGCAAAGCGAGTTGGGCCAAGAACTGGCGAGACACCAGCGTCGACGTTACCGGCAACATCGCAAGGAAGGTTCAAGCGGTGTTTGCCGGTGACTATTTTTGGGCGGCTCGAACCAGTCTGCCTGAAGCACAATGGGGAGACATGCTGAACGACGACGAGAGCACAACGCCTTCGTCCGACGAACCGACTGGACTCGCATGTGTCTGTTGCACTGGCCCGGCCGACTCACGCCCCAGAGCGACGATGATGTTCACGGCCGCAATTCACGCGGCAAAGACACGGCTTTGGATCAGCACTCCGTACTTGGTTCCCAATGACGCTCTACTCGTCGCCTTAGCTATGGCCAGGACGCGCGGAGTGGATGTACGGCTGCTGATACCATCCGAAGTGGATCATTGGGGTGCGTATTTAGCCAGCTTCTACTACGAACGCCAACTGGCTGAGATTGGTGTCCCAGTTTTCCGTTTCACTCGTGGCATGTTTCACCAGAAGTGCGTGCTTGTTGATGATGAACTGGCAATGATCGGCTCGACTAACCTGGACAACCGTTCTCTGGACTTAAACTTCGAGCTGATGATCGCTATCGACGATCGAGAATTCATCGAGAGTGTTGCAACAATGCTGAACAATGATTTTAACAAATCGTCACTTAGCAACGGGGCCGACGTGCCACTACGGCCTTGGTTCGCTCGAATCGGCACAGCAGTGGCACGACTGTTTAGTCCAGTATTGTGATAGACGCAGTAAGGACGTACGCTTTGTTCAGAGGATCATCACCGCATTGTTGGTTCTCTGCCGTTCAAAATGTGAACTTTATTGTTTGATTGTTTAATGAGGACGCGATACAATCGGTACTTCGTGCCTAGTGGAATGTTTTAGCTCATCCATTGAACTCTAAGGTTTGTTGATGCTTCGTCGCGATTCGATGCGATTGACGAGACTGCTGCTGCATGTAGTAGCGTTCGCCGTCATTGTATTGGCAATCGAAACGAACAAGTCGGCCTCTGCATCCTGCGGTGATTACTTGGCAGGATACCAGGAGATGGATTCTCACCAGCGCACGGATTTCCAGTTCGGTAAGAACGGCGAAAACACGCAACGCACGCCAAGACCCTGTACTAGTGGCTGTGAACGTGGTCAATGCCAACAGAATCCTCTCTTGCCCAACCCCGAAACGCCTCGAGTTCCAACGTCCAAGGAGCTTGAGTTGGTCTGGCAGCGCAGTGCCAACTCAGACTCGGAAAATTTGTTTCGTTGGATGCGACCACGCAACAATTCAATTCCTCTATGTCCATTTCTGGACGTCGCGTCTCCTCCTCCCGAGACCCTCTAGGGCTGCGTTTAGTCCGTGACAAGTCTGTCCGCGCTAGCATATGTGTGCCGGGAAGTTTCCCGTCGGGCGTGCTAGCTCCAGGCTGCGGTCAATGCACCTACGAACTGGGTTTCATCGTCGCCTTTCGGCAAGGAATTTGGATTCGTTCTCATTCTGCTGGCACGAACTCATGTTGCTTGTCGCAACTGTAGTTCGAGCCAGGAGACTATCAACGTTATTTGCTTGCGAGGATTCAGCCTAATCGCTGACTTCGATCGGTGCTGTTTGTCTCGTTGACGCCTTGATCCGTTAACTCTGTGTGATTAGATCACGCATCGTTTGCCTCGATATCCGTTATTTGTTTTGCTCGCTTCCTATTTACTTTTATGAGAATTTCTAAATGTCTGCAAAAAAATCCATCCATCGCGGATTCACGCTGATTGAACTACTGGTAGTTATCGCCATTATTGGAGTTCTGGTGGGATTACTGCTGCCTTCGGTACAGGCCGCACGAGAGTCGGCTCGCCGTACCCAGTGCAGCAATCACCTGAAGCAAATCGGGTTGGGCTTGCACAACTATCACGCGGCCATGAACTGTTTCCCCTTTGCCATTGGCGGAACGGGGAACAAGTATTCGGCGCTCAGCCAAATATTGCCATATCTCGAATTGACCAGCGTTCACGAGTCAATTGACTTTAGCCGCAGCATCACCGACCTCGTAAACAACACGGCTCGGCTGTCCGATCACTCGCTCTTTCGATGCCCAACCGACCTGTCCAACTCACAACCAACCGCTGGCGGTGCCATCAACTACTGTCCCAACAAAGGCACAACGATTCGCTGGCAAGACCCGCTGGCTAATGGCGTGATGTTTATTCGCAGCAACACCAGCTTTCGTGATTTGCTCGACGGTTCCGCCAATACCGCAGCGTTCAGCGAACGGATAATCGGCGACGGTTCCAACGGAATGATCTCGCCGGACTCGGATACGTTTCTCAGTACGAGTGACCCAACGAGCTCCGACGAAGCACTGCAAATGTGTGACGCAGTGGACACCAGCGATCTGGCGAATCAATTTCCCCAGTTCATGGGTGCACCTTGGATTGATGGTAAGCATGCCTATCAACACATCAGCGGACCCAACATGCGATCGTGCGGTTTCCAGCCCAGCGGCAAGGCGACAATGACAGCGACAAGCCGACACATCGGTGGCGTATACGCTCTGCTGTGCGATGGCTCGGTGCGTTTTGTGACCGAGAGCGTTGATCTTTCCATCTGGCGCGCCGCTGGAACTCGCAACGGAAGCGAACTGGAGAGTGGACTATGACGATGCACCGAATTCTGGTGTTCGCAACATGGTTCTGCGGAATCGTCGGTTGTTCAGGCCCTGTGTTAAAACCGGTTGACCCTGACTTGGCCCGCCAATCACTTGTTGAGACGCTCGACACATGGCAACAAGGCGGTTCGATTGCTGAATTGCGCAAACATACACCGGAGATTGTGGTGCAGGACCCGGCATGGTCAGGGGGCTCTTCGTTGGTGGAGTATCGCCTGGTTGATCAAGGGCGCGTCGAAGACGCAAATCTGTTCTGTGAAGTAGAACTGATGCTCAGCAAGCCTGGCGATAAAGCACCGGCATCAAAGACTGTGACTTACGTTATCGGTACGACACCGGTTATTACTGTATTCCGAGCAATCCTTTAATGCGTGCGCCGCCAAGTGGTCGCGTGCAATGATTTTTTCCACCTTGTAACTAAAAGCTCATCTACCATGTCTCAAAATACATTTCTTCTAACTCTTGTGCTTGCGTCGTTGATGACAACCCCATTGATGGCCCAGCGACCGGGAAAACTGCGAATGAAGGAAAAGGAGGACGCATTCCTGCAAGAAGCACCCCGAGTTGGTGATGCGTTTCCCGATGTATCGATCTACACGCCTGATGGTGAGACGTTTAATACAGACAGTACTCGCGGCAAGTATTCAGTATGGACGTTCGGTTGCCTAACCTGCCCGCCATCGATCTGGAATATTGCCGGCCTGGAGGCGGTTCAGCGTGACTACGGTCCACAGGGCGTGCAATTCTTTTTTGTCTACAAATCGCTGGCTCATCCAGAATTGGTGGGCAACTACGTACAACCGTTCACATTGGACGAGAGATTGTTTCAAGCACGGCAAGCAAGCAAACAATTCGGCACCCAGATTCCCTGGGTCGTCGATGCGATGGACAATCGACTCAAACACGCATTGGGTGATCGCCCCAATTCTCAGTTCATCGTTGATCCAAGCGGTGTCATTGTGCGAAAACGAGCTTGGAGCAATCCGGCGGCGGTTCGCGAAGATCTGGCTTCACTTGTTGGTACCGCGCCGACCTTTACGCAATTGGACGATCTGAAATTGGATCTGAAAGAGACCATCAAACCGACAGCAGAGAAGGGAGTCGTGACGCAGGTGTCGCGTTCAGGAATGCAACCCATCATGATGCAGCCTGAAGTTACAAATTCTGGTCATGCGTTTCTTGCCAAACTGCGACCCGAAGGCGACGACTCATTACTGCGGGAGGGTCGCGGCAATCTGTATTTGGGTTTCCACCTGGATCCGCTTCATGGCGCTCATTGGAACAACCTGGTCGAGCCACTGAAGATAGAAATCGAAGCGTCAGATGCGTTTGTCACCGCACAACGGGAACTTGTTGCAAGTAAACCCAACGTGGCATCGGACAGCGATCCACGAGAATTCTTGCTACACATTGAAGCTTGGCCAAATGATCTGCCCATCACCGTAATCGCAACGTATCGAACCTGTGTTGGTGAAGAATGCTTACTTTTGAGCGACCGTTACGAGCTAAAACTTAATCGCGACGAGAACGGCGGAGGCGCGAGAGGCCGAGGACCTGGGCTATGGACGACCGAAGAATTTACCGGGCGAATGCTTGCCGACGACCGAAACCGAGATGGGCATTTGTCCCAGGCGGAGGTGTCTGGGCTGTTGCTACCCCATTTTCAAAAACTGGATCGCAATGGAGATCAAGTTCTGGAAGCAAGCGAACTCGACGTCGTTACGCAATGGATCAATACACACCATCAACCAGGCACGCCGGAAGATAGTCGTTCAACTAGCCCGTAGAGAGTGTCCCCACCGTCATTTAGGGGCTCATGCGTTTTTCTGCAAGCTTTCCGGCTACAAGGGAGCTTGCAGTGCCTGCATTAATACTTCAACTTTCGCCATAGACTGGTGGTGATGCTTCTTGATTCGCTCGTGAGCCTCGCGTTGACTTGCCATTGTGTCACGTTTCTGCTCGTGGCACGCGATGGAGGTTTCGTCGGTCTCTGAATCTGCCCCCTCACGCATACTTTGCGATAACGTGCGTTCATGACTGTCCACAGCATCACGTACTTCTCGTAAACGTTCCTCGTGTTTTGCAAGATTGCTTTCTTGAGAAACGATCATCTCTTTGGCCTGGATCAGCAAGTCTGTCGCGATCGCATGTTCAGATCGCCAATTCACAAGGTCCTCTTGCCACATCTCAATTTCGCTAATCCAGTGACGGTGATCAGCGTGCAAGTCAAAGGCAGAAGCGGTTTTCTGGGTCATTGTTTCTCTCGCTTGTAAAAGTTGCTCAGCGGCTGAAGCTTCCAGCCCTAACTTTAATGGGATTGCAATCGCTGTGCCTGAGCCGCGATGACCTGAACATCGAAACAGAGTAGGCGATCATCTCGCTTCCTTGGCTGTTGCGACCACGTATTTGCTTCCCATAAACGTTTAGCCTAGCAACGATGACCCTGTGCGTGAGGTAGCGCGAACATGTGCAGGAGGTTCAAAACCGCACATTGCTCGTTGCGCACTTTACTAGCTCTATTTGGATGGTCGCTTGAACTCACCGTATTTGTAGCCTACATGTGACAGGCGAAGACGCCGAACTGGCGAAAACTTGCTCGTAGTGAACTGCGGACGCAATCTTCAACCTTTAATGGCACTTGGCACTCGCTTTGCCTTTACAATTTCAGCAGGGACTGATTTTCACTTGTTGGAAAATCAGAGAATGCCCGAAAAAGGTCTGGCCCAATGGCACGAGCATACGCCGTTTGTGTCTAGGCTTTAGCCGATTCTTTCCCAGAACGACTAAAAGCTGTACACCAACCATTTGTAAACGTCGATTAATCTACGCGCGACTTGCTTCGAGGGGGTCAGACCCCTTTTCGGAGACTTTAGTCGACACAGGAGCCGATCATGCGAGTTTTGTTGGCGCAGGATTCATCGCCCCACTCACAGGCGGCGTTGGAGTATTTGTTAAAGATTCCCTTTCGTAAGCCCATCGATGTTGACATCGTCTCAGCGGTAACACCACCCTTGATTTTGGACTCTGGCATGGGAGAAATGCCCGTGGATCTGATCGCATTCTTGGATGAAGAGCGTGATACGGTAAAGAGACGCGTCGAAGCTTTAGCAGACCAGCTTAGGAAGTCCGCATCGGGTACAGGTAGCTCACTTCATTCGGTCCAAACGCACGTTGCTGTTGGTTCGCCAGCGAATGAGATACTGCAATATGCTGAGGAGTCCCGCGACGAATTAATCGTCCTCGGTGCCGTTGGTCACTCAGCACTTGACCGAGTTATCCTCGGAAGCGTCTCGGATTATGTGGCCACTCACAGCGATGCATCAACGCTCATCGTCCGTCCAAGTCGCAACTCGGAGAGCCCTCCGGCACTGGAGAAAATTCAAATTGCGTTATCAGGCCGACCAGAGGACCAGCGGATGGTGGAATGGCTGCGTCAACTGAACCTTCGCCCCAGTGTCCAGGTTCATCTCGTACGAATCCTGCGGCTGGATACTTTCTTTCGACAGGACATTCGCGAAAAAGCATCACTGTTTTGGAAGTCGTTTGTTAAAGATGCACAACAACAAATTCTCGAGTTTGAGAGCCAACTGCAATCGATGGGTTTGGATACAGAAACACATTTGGTTGAAAGTGGGCATGTGGGCGAGGCGCTGATTAATTATGCCGAGACGCATGGCATTGATTTGATGATAACAGGAGACAGTGACAGTGGTTTGGTCACGCGAGTGTTGATGGGCAGCACTTCTCGTTACGTTCTGCGTCATGCGAGATGCAGCGTCTTGACCGTGCGTGACAAGGAAGACCGCGCCAAAGCCAAACGTGAGGCTCACACTGGCTCAATTCATACAACCGCCGCAGTTTGAAGGTGACTACGATGCAAAAGGTTTTACTTGCTATCGATGGCTCAAAGGCCGCTTATCACGCGGCGAGTTTTCTGGCCCGTTTACCCCATAAAAACAAGCTTGAGATTACCGTCGCCTCGGTGCTGACGCCTCCCTACAACCCGATGGCGACTCTCCAGAGCTCATGGATAGATACCTGCTATGAGCAGGATCGCCAGCAAGCGACAAAGGCAATCGCTGATATCAGCGAGCTGTTTCAAGGCGCGAACGTATCAATTGAACACGCGATTGCGAAGGGTCACGCAGGCGAGACAATCTGTGAACTTGCTCAATCGCAAGGTTGCGATTTGATTGTAATCGGAGCCAAAGGGCATTCCATGGTGTCTCGTATCCTGCTGGGGAGTACGAGCGATTACGTCGCAACGCAAGCGTCCTGCAGCGTTCTTGTTGTACGACCGAGCGAGCCGGTACCAAATCACCCGTTGCGGATTGCACTTGGCTACGAAGAAACCGGACCAGCACAAGCGGCTTTGGAGGAAATCACCGAAATCAATTGGGGCCCCCAACCAGAGTTTCAACTTGTCACGATTTCGTACATGTACGGAGTCTTGGAAACGGAAGCGATCGAGAGAATGCGTGCAAGTGTCCGAAATGCGGCGGAGCAACTTCGTGAGTCTGGGTTGACCACGTACTCCCATCTAGTCGAAAGCGAACATCTTGGCGAAGGGCTAGTGAAGTACGTCGAAGACCACGATTGTGACATCATGGTGATCGGCGAGACCCCGCGGAATCGAGTCGGTCGGGTCCTGATGGGAAGCACCTCGCGATACGTTCTTCGCCATGCGCCGTGCAGCGTTTGGATCGCTCGAAACCGAACCCTTCGAGGGCTTCACCAAGGAAAATCGCACAAACCGGCAGCGTCAAGTTAGATCGGAGTTTAGCCGCACACCCAGGAAAGAAACCATGGAACGATTTAGGCGAATTCTTGTATTCGCTGGGACCGAACAGCCAGCCGTAGCGGTGACTCGCGCCGCTCAGTTGGCTTTGGAGTACAGCGCCTCTTTGACCCTGATCGACGTGGTCAAACCCGTTCCAAAAGCGCTCGGCATGATGACCAATGTTGCTAAGCCCGAAGAGCTTGAGAAACTCGTCGCCGCTGAGCGTCGACGGCGACTGCTCGACCTTGCCAGCGACATTTCGGATACCGGATTGAAGCTTGATGTCGACGTGGCAATTGGCGATCCAGCAACGGAGATCACTCGTCACGTTGTGCGTGACGACTACGATCTGGTTGTGAAAACTGCAGACAGTTACTCGGTGACGGGACGGCTTTTTGGCAGCGTTGCGACTTCGCTGCTGCGACTTTGCCCCTGTCCGGTGTGGTTACTCAAGCCCCAAATTCACGGCGCCTTCGATAAAGTGCTGGCTGCCATTGATGTGGAGTCGCAAGATGAACATCATACCGATCTGAATCGCAAAATCCTAGAATTTGCGTACTCGATCAGTCGACGGGAGAATGCTCAGATGCACGTCGTCGCCGCTTGGCAAGTGTGGATGGAAGACTCCTTGCAGCGGCACGCGAGTGCCGAAGTGGTTGAGTCGATAAGGAAGGACCACGAATCAAGGGTCCATCGGGCACTTGATGAGTTGCTGCAGACACCCTATGCCACGGCGGATGGAATTAAATTGCATTTAAAACACGGTTCACCTGCTTCGGTCATTCGCAGCGTGGCCGACGAGATCGAAGCCGACTTGATGGTGATGGGCACTGTTTGCCGGATTGGTGTCGCCGGATTCTTGATCGGCAATACCGCCGAAACAGTTATCTCCGATGCAACTTGCTCGCTACTAGCGTTGAAACCCGAGGGTTTTGTTTCGCCTATTCAAATGACAAATCGAATAGCGACAAACGAGGACGAGCCCTTGCCAATGTTTTAAAGCTATGGAAATTGACCTGAGACTAGCTGGACAGCGCCACTTCGTGGCTTCCTGATTTCGTAAGTTGTGACTGTACCGCGAGTTATCTGGCTTGACTTGGGAGTCAAAAAGAAACGACCCTCCGTGTGCTAATTGTTTCACGACGAAACCACGGAAGGT
>JBGSIA010000228.1:0-78009 GCA_041751935.1 Pirellulaceae bacterium
TGATGTCAGTACTTCGCACGCTGCGAGTGCGAGGCCACCAGCCTCTGGATACAATTCTGTCTTCGCTGGCCGACTACTCAAAAACAGGCATTCTGCCACCGCTGCCACCCAAAGCTCTGACAGCAGGCTGAATAGTTACGAATCTCGGAGCTACTGCAGGCTATCCGCGTTGTCCGCAGGACCATGGGCTCGCAACTGCATTGACAACAAAAGTTGTTCAAATTCGGCATTTCGCATATCGAAATCTTCTTCGAAGGCAGTCACCAATGCCGCAAATAACTCACCGTTTCGATCGATGATAATGAATCGTTGCCAAGTAGCGCGTCCACTTCCAGCAATCGCGCGACCGATTCCCAGGCCTCGACATACGAAAGACTCAGCCGGATAGCCATCAATTTCGCGAGTGTCGCGACGGATAAGTTCCGTCTTGAATCCAACTTCACGACTGCCGATGATCGCGTCGGTGTACTGAGCCAGTGTCAGGCTTTGTTCAGGTGGCAAACGCAAGATCCCGATCAGCGAATCCTCGGTTGGTTGCCAGCAAGCTAAGCCATTGTCGCCGGCAGCCAACAGTTGCTTGGACACCGCTCGATAAAAAGTTGGCGGTGCAACAGTCGCATTGTCGGCGAACGAGAACGCCGGCTCTATGGCTAGGGTCTTCGCAGCGATCGCTCGGATTGCTGGAGCGCCGCGCACCATCGGGTCCATGGCGATCGCTTTTTTCGCCGCCGCAAGGAGTGTCTCCGTTTCACCGCACCACTGGGCAATCTCGGCAAGCCGAACGTAGGCATAAACATCCTCACTGGACTGGGCGAGCGACTTAGCTGCCGCGAGAGCTTCGTCCAATCGACTCGCCAGAACCAACGAAAGAAGATGTCTCGGCGCATCACCACTTGCCGCCGCTTTATCTACATCATCATCCAACTTCGCCCACTGTTCCTTGTTCATCCGCACCCACTCACCATCGATCTTCAAGCTGGTGATTCGCCATTCTTGCTTAACGATTTTCCAGTCCTCTGGCACAACATCCGCAGCATCGCGAAAAGTGTCATTTTGAACCCACGCGAAATCCGCATCAGGACCACTGAGCACAAAGTGACTGGTGACGGTTGGCGTCTTGCCATCGGTGTTGAGCGAGCAATCGGTACGGACTAACTTCTTTTGTGACCAAGCACCGCCGCTGGCCCAAATTTCTTCACTCGCAATCCAGGCATCGCGTTTCGTCGTTAACGAGTATTGGGCATCGCCGGGATTGCGTCGAATGATACGAATCGCATCTTGGGCAAGTGACGTGGCGAGCGGCTGCACATCACCATCGATTAATAAAGCGTGTTGTTGGCTCCAAATGATTTTCGACAATGCGTCGTAGGTTGCATCGGGCGGTCCGGCATCGATTTTTTCCCGAGCCAGGTCGGCCCAGCGTACGACCTGCTTGTCTCTTTGCCAGTGGTCGGCAAGCATCATTTGATTGACCTGGCGCAATCGTGTCTTGGCGTTGGCTTGATCGTTTCCACTGCTCATCATCATTGCCGCAAGCGAAACGTCGAGCGGATGTTTCAGTCCATAATTCCGCTGGTGAATTTGCTCCGCTTGCTTGAGGGCTTCCCAAGCAGCAGCTTTGTCGGAGCATCGAAATGCACACATGGCTGCTGCTCGATAGACTCGATCGTCCTTGTCACGTACCGTTTGGCTGATCCAGTCCAACAAAACTCGAAAGACCTGTGACTGGTCATCCTTGTCGCTGGCGATCGATTCAATTCTATCCAAGATCACCGCATTGTCTTGCGTCCAAGCCGACGCCATGTTGAGCGCCACACGACGACCTTCCAGTGAGTTGTCGCCAAATTCGGACGCAGCGAGATCTTTGAGTTTGGCGATTACCAGCGGCTTGATTCCTTCACGAACGAAAAGCTCAGAAACCAACTTGGCCGCCACCATTTCGGTTTCTCCATGCGGCGGAACTTTCACGACCACATTGTCCAAGCGAAGCGTGCCGCCGAGCTTTCCAAACAGTCCTTGCAACGACATCATTGGCATCGGCGTCTCCATCGCCAATTGTACGCTGCGGTACAACTCTCCGTCGATGAACAGATCGATGTTGCGGCCCAAGCGGCGAGTGCGCAGTCGATACTTTCGCTCCAGATCAAAGGTGAACGGTCCCTCACGACGCGAACCGATGTCGCGATAACTTCCACGGATCGCTTGAATTACGGCAACGCCTTTTTCGCCGCGATTGAAGGGGCTGGCGGTTGCTCCGACAAACAGGGTGCTAATGGCATGGGACACATTCAGGTCGGATACTTTGATTTCCACTGTCATCGGCGAGTCGATCCACACGTCAAATGAAACATCAAAGTCGCTGGACAACATCGTTTTGCTTGCCAGATTTGCGGCCGTCATCCCCGGTGCATACGGAGTGGGGCCAAGTGTTCCGACGGCTTGGCCATTTTCAATCGTCCATTGACCCGCCGGTATCCAGGCGTCAGTGATGTCGTCGCGTTCGAAATCGTCCTGTACCACCACTTTCCACGCTGCATCCTTTCCCGCTGCATCGCTCGTTGACTCCGTACCAAGTCCAAGTTGAATCCCCGCATGCGCCTTGGGAGCTCGTCGGATGACGATGGTTGGGTCCATTCCCGACACAGCAATGGTCGATGCATCGGGGGAGACAGCCATCGTTAGATTCTCTTGATTGGAGTCACGCAGTTGAAGAATGGAGTCACCGTAGCGAGTGTCCCAAATGTGCGTTTGCCCATCGAAGCTGGTGCTCACCAGTCGTTTATCTGAGTCCGCAAATGCGACACGAACCACAGCTCCGCTGTGCCTGGATTGAGACCAGATCGGTTTGCCCGATGCGCTGTCAAAATGCCGCACACTCCAGTCGACGCCACCCACAGCGATCTGTGAACCATCGCTGGAAAACGTCACCGCAAAATAGTGTCGGTCACCAATCTTTCGGATGAATTCGCCGGTGAGAGCATCCCACAGCATCACGCCGACCTCCGAGCCGACCGAAGCAATCCATTTTTCGTCAGGCGAGACCGCCAGTTGTCGAAGTGGCAACAAAGGACTTTCATTTCGCCAAATTAGTTCGCCAGTTCCACCGTCGACCACGAGGATTTCGCCGAGGGTCGAGTTTTGACTGCCCACAGCAATGGCAACGCGTCTGCCTCCATTAAAAAAACGCAACGAACTAATCGGTCCGCGTACGGCAGTGAACTCCCAAGCCTGATCGCCGCTGGTAACATCCAAGGCGATTATTTTTCCCGGTTCCCGCTGTTGAATCGAACCTCCTCCGAGAACGATTCGATTGCTCAGTGAATCAAAATCGATCGCTGCTTGACCGCCAGCCAAGTCGGTCCATTCACGCAGAGTTTGGCCGTTGATTGGATCAATGATTCGGGCCGAGCGATCGCGTCCAGCGGCAAGTAGGAATCGTCCGTCTGCCGAGTACGACAGGTCTTCGACCGTAGCGGGCATAACGGTAACGTAATCAGCGGCTTGACTTGGTTGGGGCAATGATGATTCGTTACGAGATGACTTGCCGATGCTTTCCCGGTCGCCGTTCCATGCATCCCACACTTTAATGCGAGAATCGTACCCGCCACTGACGATTCGATCGCCACTGGAATCAAACGCAACGGCGACGATGCCATAGGTCTCGCCGATTTTGTGTCCCGTCATGGAGGTGAGCAGCCTGCGACGGGCGATATCAAACACTCGCAAAGTTCCGTCTTGGCTGGCGACCGCCAATCGATTGCTATCGGGCGAATAATCGAGTGCCAGCGAATAGGCTCGGATTCCAAAAAGGCTGCCAATTTCGGCACCTGAATCAGCAGCGATTAAGTTAACTTCGCCGTAACCACCCACGGCAAGGATTTTCCCATCGGGTGAGAAAGCGATAGGCGATTCACGGTTGGCCATGTTCTCAATCGCTGGCCCCTCAAAGAAGATATTGCCTTTGATCGTATCACGCATTTCAATCGCCCCGTCATCGGCTCGCCGCCACGCGATTGTCATGCCATCGGGACTCAGAGCGACCGGGTGCAGTCGATTTCGAAATGGAGTTTCAATTTTGAGTCGCTGTTTTCCGCTGTGGATATCCCAGAGGCGAACCGACTTGTCACGACCGACCGTGGCAAGCAGCGAGTCATCTGGGCCACCAAACGAGGCGAGCAGGGTCGCATTGTCATGGCCGTCAAACGTCTGGTTAACTTTACCGGTCAGTGCATCGACGACTTGAAATGATCCGTTGGCATCAGGCGGCACCATCGCGATGAAATTTCCGTCCTTGGATGCCGCCATCGCTCGACCATCACGAATCTCCAGCGGACGGTCTCGACCCATTTCCCAGATATACAGTTTCTTTTGTTCGTCCCCCGTCCCACGACTGCCCGCAATAACTCGCATACCGTCACTGGTCATGCGGACGAACCCAGCCACACCGTTCATATCCAAGAACATTTCCAATTCTTGATGGCATAACGAGTCGACATATCGCCATTCAAACCCACGCTGGTCCGCTGGCAGTGACGCAAGCAAGTCTTCGGCGCTCGTTAAATCACCCGATTGCCACTGTTGCATTGCAAGTGAAACCGTTCTCGCGTACAACGCGCGGTCGCTGCGGTCCTTGGCCGTTGCTAATTCTTGTTGTCCTTTCACAACCGTCAATTTGGCTTCTCGCTCAGATGCGGCGAGAAGCTTGGCGCGAGATTCGTTTTCTTCTGCAAGCCGCTTCAGTCGTGTTTGATTCAAGGCAATGACTGGCCCACCGATGGCGAGCGCGGAAGCCAACAGCAACAAAACAGCGGAGAGTGCCGCTACAGCAGGTCGCCGTTTGGCCCAACGCCATGATCGCTCAACTCGCGATACGGGACGCGCATGAATCGGTTCTCCACGAAGGAATCGACTGAGTTCATCTGCTAACTGACTCGCACTTTCGTAGCGTTTGTGCGGTTCTTTGGCGAGGCACTTAGCGCAAATCGTCTCCAAATCCTTAGGCGTGGAAGGATTCAGCGATCGCACGTTAACAGCTTCAACTTCAATGACCTGTCGCAATGTTTCGACGATCGACTGTGCCGCATGTGGTGGGCGGCCAGACAACATCGCGTAGAGAATCGACCCCAGGGAGTAGACGTCACTGGCCGGACCAATCGCGGATAAATCGCCGCGGGCTTGCTCCGGTGGCATGTAGGCGGGGGTCCCGATCACTTCGCCGGTCGTCGTCAGTTCCTTGTCGGCCTGCAAACGTTTTGCCAAACCAAAATCGGTAATATGCGGCTCGCCATCGGAATCAAGCAGAATGTTTCCTGGTTTCAAGTCACGGTGAATGACGCCTTTGTCGTTGGCGTAGCTGACAGCGTCCGCGATCTTGCGTAACAACTCGGCCGCGCGTCGACTTTCCATCGGCCCCTCTCGCAGCACTTCGCTCAAGCTGGGCCCGTCGACAAACGCCATTGAAAAATAGTGGTGATCATTATGCCGCCCGATTTCGTAAATCGGTACGATGCCGGGATGATCCAGATTGGCGGCAGACTCCGCTTCGCTTTGAAATCTCGCGATCTCGTTTTGTCCAGCGAGTTCGCCCGATAAAATCATCTTTAGCGCGACGATACGACGAAGTGACGTTTGACGAGCTCGATAAACGACACTCATCCCTCCGCGTGCGATCTCGTTGAGTATTTCGTAGTCGCCAAAGTATGTGATCTTCTCGCTGACGGTGGTTGGACTCACTGGCACAGCCAACTGACTGGCGACAGTTTGATCAGGTGTCTTCGTCGGAGACTTGTCGATGGTCACTTCAAAGCCTGACAAACTTTTCTGGTAATCGCTTTTCAAAGCGATCAATTCGGCTCGTAGAGTATCTCGGTGCGCGTCAGGGATCTGTTGAAGATACGATTCGATGCTTGGCGCTTCACCATGCTTGAGTTGTCGTTCGAACTGATCACAAAGCGCATCGATCCGGTGCTCTGGGGAATCGTTGCTATCAGTGCTCATAATGGGCTCCACACTATCTTTATGCCGTTGGATCAGTTGCTTTGGAGTTGGCAACAACGCGGCGATACGCCGCCTTCATCCGAAATAGCCCGATTCCACCCCACAGCACCAATAGTCCAGCCAGGATCATTGTCACAACGTACCAAAACCTGACTCGAATATCGGCATCGGAACCAGCCTGGTGCTGCCATGGAAGCAGCGAGGCATTGAGCAGTAGTCCCGCAGCAATTCCACCAGCGGAGAGCATTATCGTCGAAGAGAGCAACCCCGCCGCAAGGCTGACAGATGAACAAATTGCAAGTGCTTCCGCATTCTCAGTCGTATTGGCTCGATTCATAAAAAGACATCTAAGTAAACGAGTTTGGTGTACTCTGGCTATCAACGTAAATTTCAAACACCAGCCGACAGGACTAATAAATTTTCTCGGGCTGTCGGGTGACCGTTGTGAATTTCGTTAAAAGTATTGTCGACAATAATCCCCTGACTGAGGCAGCGAATCTATGGCAGCGACGACGAACAACGACAACGAACAAAATTTACCCATCGACCCCGCCTCGCCCGTGGTGCTAACGACTTCGGTAGCCATGGCATTGGCGATTGTCCTGTTTGTCATTGGCTTCGTGCTTGGCTTTTTTCCTGCTGTCTTGGGCGACAATGGAACACTGACAAGAGGGATCGATCATGGATGGAAATACGGCTTGGTCTTTCTTGGAGCGATGGCAACGATCGGAGCAATCCACACGACGTTGAAAAAGTTTTCTGTTCCACCACTTGTTATATCTGTGCTGATGGGAATGGTGGGCCTTGCAATCATGCAAACGGTTGGCGGAATTGTTACGGAGGACACCCGCCCATGGGAAGAAAACCTGCTGCGAGGGTTGGGCAGCGGGGCGTTCATCGGTGCCGTCATTTATTGGGCTCAGCGTCATCGGCCGCAAGGCTGTGCGTAACCATCCACACTAAAGCTCTTTCTCCCAGTCGCCACGAATTAACTTTAATTTTCGTTCAACGGTTCGTTCGGAGACATCCAACATCGACGCCACTTCTGCACTGGAATATCCTTCCAACTTCCAAAGGGCGATTCTCCGTAACGTGTCGTCGCGTAGCTTGGTCAAGAGTTCGCCGAGTCGTTCATTCATGATGGACAACATCTCGGGGTTCGCATCAGGCGAAGCCAACTGATGTGTTGAGTCCAACGTTTTCAGGTCACCCCCGCCACGCTTGGTGGCTTGTTCATGGCGGACACGATCAATAACTTTGCGGCGAGTTGCAGTAACCAGCACTCGCCACAAATCGTTTCAGGACTCGATATCCGAGAAGCGACCATTTCGGGCGCCGCGACAAAGCAAATGAAAGACGCTTGCGGCAGCATCATCGGCGTCATACACCGGGTGACGATCCGCCCCAAAACGCTGCCGCGCGACCGCCACCAAACGAGGAAAGTAGTGCTGCCAAAGAATCGCCGCTGCTGCATCATCCCCTTCCCGAAGTCGAACAAACCAGCGAGTGATCGATTCAGTATCTTTAGTGCCTTTCATACGCGATTATTGTAGCTCGTCCAACAACGCAACTGAAGCATTACTACGCTCTGTTTTCGTTGCCTGAATCCTGGGGTCGACAACACATTCGTCTACCGACACAGGTCCAGAGTGCGCTATGCGGCCCTGGACCCGTGATGAATATGAGGCTTGGTATGGCCTAGCGGAAATGCAATGTGTTAACGTTGGACTCGGGCGCTGCCGCCTTTGGCGAACGCTTCGACTTCGGGGAGTTTGGCTTGCGAGACGTCGCCGGGGAAAGTGGTCAGCAAAGCGCCGTGGGCCCAGCCGAGCTTGATTGACTCTTCCGGTGTACGACCATCGAGCAATCCGTATGTCAAGCCGCTGCAGAAACCGTCACCGCCGCCAATGCGATCAACAACATCGAGTTCGGCGGTGGGCGCGACGTATTGCTTGCCGTTGATCCACAGTACAGCACTCCAGGAGTGACGGTTGGTCGAATGAACTTCTCGCAGCGTGGTGGCAACAAGTTTGATGTTCGGGAACTTCTTCACTGCATTGTCGATCATGCCAAAGAAGGCACTTGAGTCAAGTTTGCCGTCGCTCTTCTTTTCGACGTCGGGACCGGGGATGCCAAGACCTTTTTGCAAGTCCTCTTCATTGCCGATCAAACAGTCAACGTGTTCAACAATTTGTGCGATCATTTTTTGACCTTGAGCCAAACCGCCGATCGAGTCCCAGAGCTTTGCTCGATAGTTCAGGTCGAACGAGCGAATTGCTCCGGCCTCACCAGCTGCCTTCATGCCCTCGACAACGACTTGTGACGTGGTATCCGAGAGCGCCGCGAAGATACCGCCACTGTGGAACCATCGACATCCGTCGGCCATGATTGCTTTCCAATCAAAGTCGCCTGGCTTGAGCATCGCGCCGGCTTCGTTGGCGCGATTGTAGAACACTACCGGAGCACGCACGCCGGCTCCGCGATCGCTGTACACCGTCGCCATGTTGGGGCCACGCACTCCGTCGTGCTTGAATTGTTTGTAGAACGGGCGAACGCCCATTTCACGGACACCGCGTTGGATCAGTTCACCGATACCGTTGTCAACCATTGCGGTTGCAATGCCGGTTTTCATTCCAAAGCATGACGCGAGGTTTGCGGCGCAATTGTATTCACCGCCAGAGACGTGGACATCGAACGAACGTGCGCTACGGAAAGGGATGATGCCTGGGTCAAGCCGATGCACCAATGCTCCTAGCGCGAGGAAATCGAGGCCTTTGTCCGTAGCCTTTGGAATGGTCAAACCGCTCATCGAAATTGAAAGCTCCAAGTAAAGTAAGTTGTTAAATCGTGACTGCTGAGAAGCCGCCATCGACGGCTAGGTTTTGTCCGGTGACGAACGATGACGCGCGGCTGCTGGCCAGCCACACCACGGCGCCGGCCAACTCGGATGCTTCGCCGAATCGGGACATCGGTGTATGCCCGATTATTTGCCCACCACGTTCGGAATAGGAACCGTCATCGTTGAACAAGAGTTTGCGGTTTTGCTCCGCGGGGAAAAAACCTGGACTGATCGCATTTACACGGATTCCCGACGTTGCCCATTCGCGAGCGAGCCAGAGCGTGAGGTTAATGACGGCGGCTTTGGCGGCGGAGTAGGCGACGACTCGCGACAGTGGAATCATGCCGGACATGGAAGCGATATTGATGATACTGCCGTGCTTGGCCTGCAGCATCTGGCGACCAAACACCTGACAGGGCAACAAGGCACCACCGACCAAATTCAGATCAAATACGCCTCGCCAGGCTTCCTGGGGCAAATCGCAGAACTTGCCTCCCGGGGGTATGGTTGCGTCGGGACGATTGCCGCCAGCAGCGTTGACAAGCACGGTGGGCGTCCCAGACCACTCGGATACAGACGCACAGGCTGTTTCGAGCGATTCAATACTCAGACTATCGGCGGAAAAGAATCTGGCTCGCCCACCGATTTCATTGATTTTATTGGCACGTGCATCGCCTCGCTCGGCACTGCGTCCAAGAATAGCGACCTTGGCACCGAAAGCGGCCAAAGACTCGGCCATCAGTCCGCCTAATTCGCCTGTGCCGCCGAGGACCACGGCGACGTCGTTGTCTAATCGAAAAATGTCGTTCATAGTGCCGCATACTGTAGTCAATGCGGTTGAGGGCTGATAGATGCCGATGTTCGGTAAGGGCTATCGACTCTCTTGTGAATGGGGCTTCGAATTTGCCACATCCAGCATCATCGCCGCGGTTAAATTGATCGCCGCGGTATCGATCGTGTGAGGCCCAGCGAATGCGTGGAATTTGACGTGAATCCGGCGAGAACCAAGCAGGTCACGCAAGTCGCAGGCGCTGCTGTAGGGCAGAATCGGATCGAGCGTACCGTGCGACTGGAAGACAGCTGTGTCCTTCAGTTTCGCAAGGTTTGCTAACCACTGGGAGCGGCAAACCAGCGTACCGGAAAACTGGATCAACAAGTCCGGCGGGTCTTGCAATCCTCGCAGCGCCGTATCCATCGTCAGCATCGCGCCTTGAGAAAAACCGCCCAGCACAAGTCTGTTTCTGGGTTGAGCCAGACTCACTTGAATCTCATCGATCGCTTCCACAAGCAGCCCGCGAACTTTGGCAATTCCGGGCGGTTCCAATTCGTGCAACTCTTCAAATCGTTCAGCTTGAATGGCGTTTGCGAGTTGAGACATGTTGATCGGCCACCATGCTCGTCCGTCAGGCATTCCCAAATGCGACAAGTCCGCTGGCGCGACTGGGAAGACGAACTGAAACTTGTTCGCGTGATCGCCGAGCAAATTGATCCACTCCGGAGCCAGCGAAACTAAATCCGTTCCTGGGGCTCCGTATCCGTGGCAGATTACTACAGGAATTTGGGGAGAGGATCCCGTGGAAACGACATAACATTCGAGCTGGCCGAAACGAACACGTTCGGGGCGGAGTTGGTGGAGCATGTTCGATTCAGGCAATGCGTCATGGTTCGCCGGGATCTCCCGAAGTGGGCATTCCCAGTTGACGCATCTTTCGATAAAGATTCGATCGATGCAACCCGAGGCGAGTTGCGGCGTCGGTCATATTGCCGCGAGTGGTTTCAATTGCCAGATCAATATGGCTGACCTGAAACTGCCGCGTCGCTTCGCTTAATGTGGGATCGTAAACAATTCCCGCCCCTGCCGCTGTTCCAGAAATGCTGCCGGTTATTGTCCCGCCGAGCGTCAAATCGCGAGCGGTGATAACATCCTCGTTGCACAAGTAGCAAACTCGTTCCATCGTATTTCGCAGCTCGCGTATATTCCCCGGCCAAGAGTGTGTGAGAAGTGATTGTCGAGCTTCTGCGTTGAGCGTCGGAGTCGCACGACCGATCTGGTACGAGAACTGCTTCAGGAAGTGCTCGGCGAGTACCATCACATCATTCCCTCTTGCTCGCAGCGGAGGAAGCGAAAGCGAGACAACGCTCAAGCGGAAAAACAGATCCTCTCGAAAGCGTTTTTGAGCGATCAGTTGTTCTAGCGGTTGATTTGTCGCGGCCACGACTCTTACGTCCACGGGAATGGGCAGGGAACCGCCGACTCGAACCACCACTTTCTCTTCCAGAACTCGAAGTAACTTAGCTTGTCCCGCCAAGCTCATATCACCGATTTCGTCCAGAAAAAGCGTTCCGCCAGCAGCTAATTCAAACTTGCCAACACGTGTCGCTTGGGCATCCGTGAACGAACCTTTCTCATGTCCAAACAATTCACTTTCGAGTAGCGATTCGACCAGGGCCGCACAATTCACAGCGATGAACGGTCCGCTTCGCCGTTTACTTTCGTAATGAACTTGTCTCGCGAGTACTTCTTTGCCGGTGCCGTTGGCGCCAAGGATCAACACCGTCAAATCAGTCGCCGCGACCTTTCCGGCACTCTCACGAACCGAGTTGATAACCGGGTCCATGCCAATTAAACGCGAACTGGATGCGGCGTCTTCGATCAGCCGGTCGCGTGACTCAGTCAACGACCGCCGGGTTCGCTGAGATTCAATTGCCACCGCCGCATGCAGCGCCAGGTCTTGCAGTAACTGGGCGTCGGAACCTTCGAAGCCTTGCCCGCGGTGGTTGATGGCCTCGAATACGCCGATGACCTCATTGCGTCGGCCGATCAGAGGCACAGCGACCAACGAACGAGTCTCAAACGCCAGGGTCTTATCGATATTGCGGTTGACTCGTGAATCATCATCCTGTCCCGAGTTCCAAAGCTTCGGCTCGCCGCTTCGCAGAACTTCACCAACGACACCTGCATCATCATCGACTTCCAGTTGGCCGCCCTTGACGCCGACGGCGGGGCGACCGATCAGCTTTCCGCGTCGACGGTCCCACAAGAAAATACTGGCGCGTTCGCAACGCAGCAGTTCAATTGCGGTATCCGCGATGCGACTTAATAAAGCGTCGTCGTCGTCGAGCAGTTGCCACTGGGCGGCCGCTTGAAGTACGCTGCTTAACTGATCGATACGTCGGGTATGCCGTTGATGTTGTTCGATCCGCTGGAGTGTTCCGGCGAGCAACTGAACACTGCGCTGCAGACGGCTGGAATCTTTGTAAAGATCGCGCACTGAGTCACGATCAATTGACCTTGTCCGTAGTGCCACAACCGTGGCTCGGCCTTCACCATCGTCCGTATTCAATTCGCCAGTGGATAGGGGCGAAACGAGCCACTCTGCGTTAATCTGGGTATGATTCTGGTCTAACGCGTCACTGATCAGCGATTCCGGAAGCTGAGCTTTATCACCGATCCAAAAGTCAGTATTCCAGATCCCCGCTTGCTGGCTTACCACGCCCCCACAGTCGCCGCCGAACATTCGCAATAACCGTGGGACGACGGATTGTAAGCACCGATCACGCGATGCTTGATTATCGATCCCCTTGAGAAGTTCCAATGCCAGATGCAATTCCGTGACATCATCTTTATTTGTTGGTCTTAGTTCCATCGCAGGCTCAGTTTCGGTCATCATCAAATTGTTTCCGTGCTGTTTCGTTTTGTAGGCCAAGCAAGACAACGGCATGAAATGGCGTTAAGGCAAATAGACGGATGCAGGTTAGCTGGGGTATGTTCTGGGGCTTGGCGACGCTTCAGAGGACGCGGTGGGCGTCTGGAGCACGCAATAATGGTTTTCAGGAAAGGTAGGACATGCAATTCAGCGGCAAAAAAGGGCTCATTCTTGGTGTAGCCAACGATCACTCGATCGCTTGGGCAATCGCCCAGCAAATCATGAACACGGGTGGCGAATGCGGATTTACGCACTTACCGGACCGGCCAGACGACGAACGACAGCGGAATCGTCGCCGCGTAGCGCTCCTAACCGACCAACATGAGAACGCTAAGTTTCTCATCCCAATGGATGCGCAAAAGGACGACGACATCCGCAGTGTTTTCAAACATGCAGAAGAAGTTTTCGGGAAAATTGACTTTGTCTTGCACTCCATCGCCTTTGCCGACCGCGATGATTTGGCTCGCGATACGGTTTTTACGAGCCGCGAGGGCTTCAAATTGGCGATGGACGTTAGTGTTTATACGTTGATTGCCGTCACGGCGGCTGCCAAAGAAATTCTAAATCCCGGCGGCGCAATCGCTACGATGACCTACTTTGGCGGCGAAAAATGTGTCCCTGGATATAATGTGATGGGGATTTGTAAGGCGGCCCTGGAAGCAACCGTTCGCTATTTGGCCTTTGATTTGGGACCACAAGGAGTGCGCGTTAATGCGCTGTCCGCAGGGCCCATCCGCACACTGGCCGGGCGCGCTGCAGGTGTCGAGGAAATGCTGGAATTGTATGAACACATGGCGCCACTGGGACGAAACGTCAGCCACGAAGAGGTTGGTCGCACGGGGGCTTTCTTGCTTAGCGGCGATAGCGATGGGATCACTGGCGAGATTCTGCATGTTGATGGTGGCTATCATGCGATGGGCAGTCCCGGTCGATTGCTGCAGAAACTCAAGACTCAAAATTCGTGAATCAAACTGCATTGAACTTGAATTTGGATTAGGAGTAGAACAAAGTTCTGATTAGCTATTGTAGCAGCATGTTTTCTGAACAGACCCTGTATTTTTTGAGACAACCGATTTGGCGTAGCTAGATTGTTAATGCCTACGTGCAAAAAATGCCCTCGGCCTGTGTCGTTGGCTCACCCCCATTTTAATGGAGATAACCCTTATGGTACGAACCGCTAGCACGATGCTTCCGCTAGGTACACCGGCACCAGATTTCTCGCTACCGGATACCGAGGGCAACATTGTCTCGCTCGCAGAATTTGCTGCGTGTAAACCGCTGCTGGTTATCTTCCTCTGCAACCATTGCCCCTATGTGAAACACGTTGCCGAGCAATTGAAGCTGCTCAGCGACGAGTACATGCAACACGGTGTCGGTGTCGTGGGAATCAATAGTAACGACGCGGATAAGTATCCTGACGACTCGCCGACAGCCATGGCCGAGGAAAAATCGCAGCGAGGCTACAACTTTCCCTACTTATTCGATGCCGATCAGCGTGTTGCCCAAGCTTACCATGCGGCCTGTACACCGGATTTTTTTCTGTTCGACAAGGACCACAAACTCGCGTACCGCGGCCAACTCGACTCCAGCCGCCCAAAGACGGACACGCCAGTCACTGGTCTCGATTTACGCGGGGCACTGGATGAGGTCCTTGTCGGTCGACATCCTACAACGGACCAGAAACCATCGTTGGGTTGCAACATCAAGTGGAAAGAGGGCAACGAGCCACAGTATTTCGATCCACGCGGTACCGGTTGAGCCAGCGAGCCCGTGCCACTTTCGTACCTGCAATCGTTGACAATGCGTTTGGCCGACGGCGCAGCGCGGCTTGAGCCGGCTACGCGTCAATTGCACGCTGATTGGATACTACGTCAACAGCGTGCCGATGGCGGCTTTGCCGGTCGCGAGGGCGAGAGTGATCCGTATTACACCGCATTTGCCCTTCGCTCACTGTGGATACTTGATCGCGTCGAACCCGTTGCGTTCGCACACGCCGCAACTTTCTTGCGTTCGCGATTGGTGACTCGGCAGTCGATCGTGGATTTGATCTCGCTTGTTTTCGCCGCTGCCATTTGTGAGCTTGCCGCCGGTGAAGTTGTCATCGCGGACCAAGACACTACGTGGCGAACCAACATCGCCAACTTGCTCAACTCGCTTCGCACGGAGGATGGCGGATTCGCGAAGAGCCCCGATGGCCGAGCTGGAAGCACCTATCAAACCTTTCTCAATGTGCTGTGTTTTGAACTGATCGAGATTGCACCGCCCAATATCGAGGGCATCATCCACTTCTTGAATTCGCAACGCCACATCGATGGCGGCTATCTGGAAATCCGCGCAGCAAAGCGTGCGGGTGTGAATCCGACTGCTGCAGCAATCGGTACGCTGGCATCACTGGGAAAACTACAACCAGATTCACACACCGACACTGCCGAATTTCTGTCGGAAATGCAGTCCGACGAAGGTGGCTTGACAGCGAATACGCGAATCCCGTTTGCCGATGTCCTCAGTACGTTTACGGGCTTAACGACCCTTCACGACTTGGGCGCAGCCGAGCAAGTTGATTTACGATCCGCTGCACGATATGCGTTATCGATGCAGGCACCCCGCGGCGGTTTTCATGGATTCGCTTTGGACCAACAAGCCGACGTGGAGTACACGTTTTATGGTATCGGTTCATTGGCCTGGACCATGTACTTGAGCAACTTGTCAGCAAAACGCTGAAAACAATCCGCTGTTGCTCAGTCATTCTGCTCAGCAGCGGATCAAGAATTCAGCGAGGTTCACACCCTTAGGCGTAAATCAGTTCCCAAATGGGTCTGCTCCACCAAATGGATCTGGTGCGGCTCCACCAGCATCTGGTGCGGCTCCACCAGCATCTGGAGCGGCTCCACCAAATGGATCTGCTGCCCCTCCCGCTGGTGCTCCGCCGCCAAAGGGATCAGCAGCGCCGTCCGCAGGCATATCGCCAGCACCCACTGCTGATGGTGCATCCATTGGCACATTATCGAGTACATCACCAAAGGCGTCGCTGGATTCGACTTTGGGCTCAGCCATATTCAGGTCATCAGCGAATGGGTTTGCTTCAGAAGCTGCCGGCGGAGTCGGGGGCGAAGTCACGGGCGGTTTGGCTGTCGGCGCGGCTCCGGTCGCCGGTACAGCGCCACTGACTTCGCGTGGCTGGGCGCCAAGCTCGCCGTAGCGAACGTCGGAGCGAAGATTCGCTTGGATCAATGCATCCAGTTTGGCTTTACGGCGAATCTCCTCCAGCTTCATGCGTTCGTAACCTTGAAAACGAGACAAGGCTTGGCCGATCGACGCGTTTGATTTTCCCTTGGCTTCCAACTCTGCTCCGGCCTGCCAATCGGCTTCCGCCTCGTACTGTCGACCGGAGGCGTTCGCTGCCAGACCGCGGAAATAGTACGCACGCGGATCTTCCATTCCGCCCTGGATTGCCGAGGACAATAATTGGTAGGAATCGTTGTGGTTCCCAGCGAAATACGCGTGAACACCGCGTCCATACATCTCGGACAAGATTGCGTTTTGTGCTTGGGATTTCGACTGCGATGCGGCAACGCAAGTAATCATCGCCGCAGCCAAGTAAATTGAGCGATAGTGTTGTTTCATGGTGTTTTGAATCCTTCCCGATTTCGGCAAACGTAGCCCGAAGTCGAGCATGGTACGAATGTACGGTGATGTTTCGGTTACCAAACCTTAATTGTACTGGCCCTCGCCAGCAAATCATTTTACTGGGAAACGGTACACGATCGAGTAGCGAAATTAGGCTGCGATGGCCGCTTTTACCGCCTGGCGCAAATATTCCACCGCTCGACGCAGTTGTGGGTCGATTAGCAGGCCGCTGGGAAGTTCCGCACTGGCTTTAGCGGTTTCCGGTGAAGGATCGACATCAACAGTTGGTGGATGTTCTGCATCGGTGGCATCCCCCACAGGCTCTTCCGCAACTGGCTTGGGTGCGTCCTTTTCGATCCCAGCGAGCAACGGATAGGACGCTTCACGCCACCTCCGTACGAGTTTGTCCAGCGTCGCTTCATCCAAACTCACTTCGAATCCGGAATCAGGTTTGACGCCCCAGTCATCGTCTTCGGTGGCACCTTCCAGCCGATGGATATTTTTATCACTAGGACGGTAGTACCTGGCGATGGTTAATCGCAGTGCACTATGACCGAACTGCAGCGGCAAAATTTCTTGCACCGTTCCCTTTCCATAGCTGCGAACTCCCACGACTACCGCGCGTCCGTTGTCTTGCAAACACGCGGCAACGATCTCGCTCGCGCTCGCCGAATCGCCATCGATCAACACCGCCAGCGGCTTGCTTGACGCGACCAAAGTGCCGGATTCAGCAGAGAAGGCTTCGCTGATATTTCCGCCTCGAGTACGCGTGGAAACGATCTTTCCACTATCCAGAAACATGTCGCAAATCTCAACAGCGGAGTACAGCAATCCGCCTCCGTTACCTCGCAGGTCGAGCGCGAGTCCTTGAAAGTCGTTGTCCAACCGAGTAAGCACATCACGCAGTTCCTCTACCGTTTTTTCACCAAAGCTAGTCAGCCGGATGTAGGCGATTGTGGGCTCGTCCTGTAAACGGTACACCCATTTGTTGCTCTCATCGCGGTGATCGCCGATTACGGACTCCAGTGCAATGGTCGCGCGCTTGATTTCGATGGCGATCTCCTCACCATCTCGGTTGACAACGATACGAACGGTTGTTGCGATGGGGCCTTTCAGTCGCGCGCTGACGGCCTCGATGTCCATCGCTGAAACATCTTCGTCGTCGACACGCACGATTTCGTCGCCGGGCATCAAGCCGGCCGCTAACGCCGGTGATCCAACCAACGGTGTGATCACTCGCACAGGCTCGTCTTTCTCTGGTTGCTCCACCAAGATGCCGATCCCAGCAAACTCTTGATTGATGCTGTCTTGAAATGTCTCGTAGGCTTTGCCAGGAATGTAGGTGCTGTGCTCGTCGAGCATGTCCGTCATCCCTTTCATCGCAGCGGTCAGCAAGTCCATAGAATCGACGGGGTCGACATAGTAGTCATCGATCAACGCCATCGCGTCGGCAACAAATAGCGCCGATCGGGTTTGACGCGCCTTGACATGGCAAAAGGTCGATAGGACTGCGACCACAACGATGATCGCTAGGTTCTTGGGGAGCATGTTTGAATGTGAACAAATTCACGAAGGGGAGTCGTTGTTAACACTCACTAGCATACCACACAGGGCTCGTCTCTACGTTCCCACAAACGGAACCGGTACCAAAATCGCGTGCTGTTGAACCCAAGTTTGCAGCCCTTCCCAACTCGTGTACTGAGAAAGATTCAGGAAAAGCAGATACGTTCCAACGACCGGAATCATCAACAGCCGAACTGTCCAGCGTGAAATCGCTGCCCAGGTTCCGCGCGGCTGCTCGGCTCGACGGGCGCGTCGCAGCGCCATCCCCGCGGAAACGCGTGCCGGCAGCATGAAAGCGACGAAAAATAGACAAGGTAGCCAAACAACTTCTTGTGGCGTTGCCTCGATTTTGAGCAAGTACAGCGGAATTGGCATCAATACCAAACTGCACAGCATGGCACCCCACCAAGCCCATGGGGCGCGACGAAAGTACTGCCGAATTTCACGCACTTCAAACAAGGCACTCAGCCGATTTTCCGCAGCAAAATGAGCCTGCAACATCGGCAAATAGAACAACGTCAACCCGAGCGCGATCAGAGACAATCCGCCGACAAGTCCAGCCAATCCGGTCGTTCCATTGCGATTGGCCGCAATGATCAACATCGCTGGAAGCAACCAGACGAGAGTGCCAGCGGCTGCCCGCAACCCCAACCAAAACAATCGCGGCAGCTCAAGTGAAACGGTAGACGCCCACAGCCGATTCGGCAGATGGCTCCACGTCCCGATTCGCCAACTTTCTCGCAGGAAACGCTTGGGCTCAGGCCATAAATAATGTTTCAGCCTGCCTCCTCGCGTCCATACCCACAACAACCACACCGTCGCCAAAAACGCACTACCCATTGCACCATAGCGCAGTCGCATCGCGACGTCTGACCCTGGATCAACCAGTGAAGCGACAGCCTCCCAGTGTGTTAACAAGTGAACAGGAAGCGAAGCAAGAAATAACGCAACAATGGCTAAGCCTATTCTGCCCGCTTGAGGCAATCCATAAAGCGATTGCTTGAGTGTTCCGCCTCGCGTCAACCGACCTGCAACGTCAAGCATGTAGCCAAAGGCAATGAGCTGTATCAACGGAACTGCCGTCAAAAACGCCAACAACGCCACCAAAGATGCTAAGCAAAACAGCGCTCCCACCACCGTAACTACAAGTCGCGTTGTGGTGCGAAAAAAACGCCGAGGAAGCGATACGATTGGCAACGCTTGTTCACCAGCAACTGACAATTCCGATGCGACGACGAGCGTGTCTTCGTGATCCGAATCGACCAAGGTTGCCACGATGGGTTCGTCTTGTATCGTATTCACGTCGGTCTTGTCTCAGGGCGTCAACGTCACAGCCATTTTACGTCACTAGGGAAGGTACGGAAGAAAACTATCGAGTCGGTCCCGGGGCTGCAATTCTATTTTTCGTCCCAGATGCAGCGATCTTGGTAGTCACTTTGTTGAATGTCAAACATTTTCGGCAAAACATTCTCAAGTTGCCAGAGACAGCGGTCGATACCGATTGATAGCTCGTTTTGTGGGGGGATACTCAAACGACGCCGCACTGTCCTTCACCAACGACTCGCCCACATGGGGCGATCACGGCGGAGCGACGTTTCACGGCGCGCTGGGCAGCCCTCACCGATGAACGCTTCTCGAAATCATAGCACCGCAGCAACCAAACGATGCTTGATATCGCATTTGCTTTCTCCAGCAAGTTTGCTTTTTTTGATGGTTGCAACGTCGACTCAGACGGGTTGTGTCGCGCTGAATATTCCCAGCCAACGACTGCACGATCCCACGGATCATGGCGGTATGTTCGGTCCCTGGAAGCGAAATGCTCGTCCGGGGCGGTTGTTTAAAGAAATCATTGTCGGGCCACCTGCGGCAAACGATTGCGTCGATGTCTGTGGCGACGACTTTTACGGCGTGCAGGATTTCGACACCGAATTCCCTGGCCATGCCGAGCCGACTCCAGAAGTTCCCTGGCCCCAATACCATCCCGTACCAACACGACCCGTGTTTGGTGGCGCAGCCGTACAGTGAGCCGGATGCGGCTTCCCCGCCGTACGGCTACTTCGTGCCTTCTATAAGAACCCTCTGTTCTGGCCACGCGTGTTAAACCGGGCAAACCTTGCGGCTAAACCTTGCTCGCATCAAGCGAACAAAGCGAATGTTCCGATGCAAAGGTCCGTACCGGTTACTCCGGTGCGATTGTTATTCCGGTGCGATTGCGCCCGAGTCGCTTAGCGACTTACAAACTGTAGTGTCAAACCGGCGTGGTTTGACAAATGGTGGTGGTTCCGAATTGCTTCGGTGGTACGGGGATCTATGAGACGGACCAACTTGTTTTCCCCCGGCCTTGGCCAATTGTTTGTACTCGGTATGTTGGCGAGTTCATTCATTGCCGCATCGCCCACGATGGCTCAATCATCGCGTCGCGGAGTGTCGCCAAGTCGTGAAACGCCGACAGTGATGGCGATTCGCCGCGCTGGCCCAGCCGTCATCAATATTCACGGCCAGAAAACCGTGCGTGCCTCAGCAGCTGGAATGGCCGGCGCGACAGGACCGGACTCGTTTCGTCAAGTCAATGGTATGGGCACCGGCGTGGTGATTGACCCGCGCGGTTATGTGATCACGAACTATCACGTGGTCGAAGACGTGGAAGATATTCGCGTGACGCTGCAGAACGGTCAAACGACCAGTGCTCAGCTCATCGCCGCACGAGTCCGCAATGATTTGGCGCTGGTGAAGGTTGACGCAAGCGAATCACTGCCGACGATTCCCCGCGGTACGAGCAGCGACCTAATGGTCGGTGAAAGCGTGATCGCGATAGGAAACGCGTACGGTTACGTTCACACCAGTACCGAAGGGATCATCAGTGCGTTGCATCGCGATGTGCCGGTCAATGAACAACAAGACTATCAAGATCTGATTCAAATCAGTGCCGGAATCAACCCAGGAAACTCTGGAGGTCCACTTTTGAATATCGACGGTGAAATCATCGGTATCAATGTGGCTGTGCGAGTGGGTGCTCAACAGATTGCCTTCGCAATTCCAATCGATCAAGTCGTTGATATCGTGACGGAAATGATTGATGAGTACAACGAAAACAGATTGGCCACCGGCCTGCGAACCGATGGCGGACCGTGCGACGGAGACGGTGTTACCATTGCCAATGTTTCTGCCAGCAGTCCAGCCGCACGGGATGGCTTGAAGCCAGGCGACCGCGTAACGCGTGTTGGTTCGCAGATCGTTGATGATCGACTGGACTTTGCTCTTGCTTTGCTGAACTCCAACGCTGGTGAGCCACTGGAATTGGAGATTCAACGCTCAGGCCAGCGATTGAGCGTCGCGATGCAAACCGAGGCCAACCGCGGCAGCAGCTCGTCCAACGAGTTGGCTTGGCAAGTGATCGGTGTGCAAGCCAAACCTGTTCCCGACACCGCGATACGACGAATGAATACTCGGATGGGAACGAACTATCGCGGCGGATTGACCATTACTGCGGTTCGACGTGGTTCAGCCGCCGATGCCCAGGGAATACAGGTCGGTGATGTCCTGCTAGGAATCCACGGATGGCAAACTGCATCGATGACGGATCTGGCTGGAATCTTGGAACATGCCGAGATCAAGAATGGGACAAAAGCTCGGTTTTATATTGTTCGCCGCGAACAAACGTTCTCTGGCCAACTGCAACTGGCGTCCCAGGGGACCGCTGAGCGTCGCTAGAGAACGAACTGTTCCGTACACAGCGAACGTCCCGGGGCAGACTCGCCCATGCAATACCGCAGCATCCGAGTCTGCCGACCCAGCCGGGACGTTCGTTGATTCTTCTTCGCGTGGCTTGACTTTCGAAACAATCGCCACGCGAAAAACTGACGGCATCCCTGGCTACAGGAATTGGCCGTGTCCGCTAGGATAAGCGTCCTTTGCTTTCTCAATGGACCATCAAATGCGACGTTTACTGCTGATGCGGCACGCCAAGAGCGATTGGAGCGTTGAGGGGCAATCCGATCATGATCGCTCACTCAATGCTCGCGGGCTGCGTGACGCTCCGCGAATGGGCAAGTGGCTTGCCGATGCCGTGATGCTGCCCGATGCAGTGCTCTGTTCGTCTGCTCAGAGAACTCGCGAAACCTTCGCTCAGATGGTCCTGGCGTGGCCGGGCACCTGTGAAGTAATTTATCACGAGTCCTTGTATTTAGCGACACCTGCGATGCTATTTGAAACCATCGTCGCTACCCCGAACAACGCCCCAACATTGATGGTGCTCGCCCACAATCCTGGAATTTCTCAGTTGGCTTCGGTGTTGTCCGATGAGCTGATTGACATGCCCACAGCCGCAATTGTTGTGCTTGATTGCGAAATCGATCGTTGGAGCGAACTTCGCCAATCCAGTGAGATTCAATTAGTCGATATTATTCGCCCGAAATCACTGTAGTTGCAATGTTATGATTGTACTCTTGGGTTGGTTGCTGCTGGTTGTGATTGGGATCGGTCATGTTGGAATCCATATTGCTGTCTACAATCGAGTCAATGCAACGGGTTATCCTCGCAGACAAATAAAACGCATCAGCAAATGTTTGTTGGTGAGCATGTTGGCGATTCCGCCGTTGGCAATGTTCTTATTTCCGTACGCCCTTGAAAGTCTATTGCAGTTGAAATTCTCTCAACTGCCGCTACCACCTGGGGTGTACGTATCCGTTTGTTTGAGCAGTTGGATCTGGCTGGGAATTCCATGGCTTCTCTGGCGACCGATCCTAGCGATTGAAGCGACGTCGGCTCCGCGTCAGGTTTCTTATTACCAAGTCGAACAATCGCTTGGCGTGAATCTCGCCCGAACAACGAAATGCAAGTGGGCTGCGAAGTTGCCAATGAACCAGATTTTGGATTTGGCTGTCGAGACGATCCAACTGCACGTGAGAGGCTTGCCGCCGGAGCTGGACGGCTATCGCATCGCACACCTTTCAGACATTCATCTCACCGGTGCCATTGAGCCCGAGTTCACGGCGTTCGTCATTGAACGCGCTAATGAGTGGAATCCGGATCTGTTCGCGCTCACGGGCGACGTGATCGATAGTCAATCTTGTATCGCTTGGTTATACGACTTGTTCAGTCGTGCGAGGGCCGCAGATGGGTGTTACTGCATTCTGGGCAACCACGACCTGAAGGTGGTTGATCCTGGACAAATTCGCCAAGCGATGCAGCGAGCAGGTTGGACGGATATTGGTGGAAAAGCCGCAGCGGCAACCATTCGTGGTGTTAACGTTGAACTGATTGGCAACGAGGCTCCCTGGTTCCCCCGGCCACAACTCTCCCTTTCGCAAGTCGTTCCCACTTTACAAAGCGTCGACGGCGGATCTCCGTTTCGCCTGCTTCTCAGTCACAGCCCCGACCAACTTGGATGGGCACGTCGCCATGGTATCCCCTTGATGCTTGCCGGTCACACGCATGGTGGTCAGGGACGATTGCCACTGATCGGTCCGCTCCTGGGGCCAAGTTGGCATGGTAGCCGTTACGCCTCAGGAGATTTTTACAAGGCACCGACGACAATGCACGTCACCCGTGGTTTGAGCGGCACGCACTTGCTGCGACTACGATGTGCACCGGAATTGTCCTTGATTCAATTACGCTGTATCGATTGGGAGCAAATCCAGACGATTGACTGATTCTTGGATAGGTCATGAAACGCAAGAACCCGATCCCCAGCGAAGAGGCGCGTCGCATCAATGCTGTGGGCGATCGGCCAATCGATTTGCTCAGCGGCCGCGAGCTGGATCGGCATCTGGAAAACATTTTTCTGTTCAAGCTCGGTTTGCGAAACTCTTTCGGTATCGACTTTCGCACTCACACGTACTCTCCAGCCGCTGCTGACGGTCGATCGCATGCAGTGCTATTCAATTTTCTCGGCGAAGTGCTGCCGTTGCTAAAAAGTCGTGTCCAGCAGCTACCGCCGATCCGTCAACAGGTTTATGCAAAACTGGCAGACAGCGCGGTCGCATCATTTTGGGAGATTTACTATCGCTTTCAGCCGCTGATTCACCGATGTGCCGAGCGCAGCGGTGTGACAGTCGATGACTTTTGTCTGTAGTTATTGCATCAAAACAATTTTCGCTACAATTCAACTGAGATCACCTCGCCAATCTTTTGCCTACTAAGCTTCGCAGTGGAATGCTCGCTTTTTCTGATGAAACTCTGCCGACGCTGCAAACCGACGTATTGGTGGTGGAGGTCGACTGCTTGGGTCCCGCCGTGCAGAATTCGTTGAGATTGTGCAGCGATCAGTTTCCCGAGGTCGTTGCGGCTTACACAGCGGCTTTCTCAGAAGGGCGTGTAGAACCTGGCCAACTCATCTGGCTTGGGCGAGGTTCGAATTCGCCTTCCCGCGTGATCTTGTTTCCAACGCGAGTCCATCCGAAATCGGTATTGCGAGACGATTACATCAATCCAGCAATGAGCGAACTAATCGACCAAACATTGCGACTTGGAATCAAATCGCTGGCGATCCTCGCAGGCAATGGCGATCACATCGAGGCGCTGCGAGAGAGTAAGTTGCGATTCTTGTCAAGTTTCGCCAAGGTTCCCGCACTTCGCCTGGTGTGGCTTTCACCAGCGCTGGTCAACTCACCATCCAAGCAAGTCGCCATCTTCACCGACGGTGGCGCGCAGCCGAGAACGGGCGTGGGTGGGTACGGCGTTGTCTTGCGGTTTGGCGATACGAGCAAGGAATTGAGTGAGGGTTTTGCCAACACCAACAGTAGCCGGATGGAGCTGCTGGCCACGATCGCGGGGCTTGAAGCCCTGAAGCATCCCTGTCGCGTGCGAATGTACAGCGATTCTCGTTACGTGGTCGACGCGGTGAATCAAGGTTGGCTATTTCGCACGGCATCGAAAGGATGGCCGCAAGGAAAAACGAATAACGTTGATTTGTGGATGCGATTTCTCGACGCTTACTTGACGCACGAAGTAGAGATGATTTGGGTCAAGGGGCATGCAGGAGTGACTGACAATGATCGCTGTGACGAACTGGCCACGCTAGCGATGAAGGGAAGCAACTTGACACATGATTCCGTTCGTCCGACGAATGGAAGATCGACGAAGCCCGCATCGGTGAGTGCAAACGGTGTACGCCTTTCGTCGCCGAAACAACCGGGTGATCTGTGTCCTCATTGTCACACCGCGTTGGCTCGCCGCGAGCCCAAAAAGCACAAAGCCGGAGCCGCCTACTGGTACGCGTGGTACCTGTATTGTGCCGCGTGCAAACGCATGTACCACGTCCCCGAAGCGAGGGTTGTTCGCCAGACCAGTGATCCGCACGGCCAGTGATTTTTCAAGGGCCTGGGGGCAGTATCCGAGCGGATGCCTCGTTCCGACCTTGGCTCGTCATGTCTATGATTGGCCAGACTCACTGACGTTCCGTTTGATAAGATAGTTAACCCATGCTGGCTGCTCGCGTGATTCCCTGTTTGGACGTCCATCAAGGACGTGTCGTCAAAGGCACGAAATTCGTCAATTTGCGTGACGCCGGTGATCCCGTCGAGATCGCGCGGCGTTACGAAGCCGAGGGCGCCGACGAGTTGGTATTCCTCGACATTACCGCCAGTCACGAGCAGCGTGAGATCATCTTGGATGTCGTTCGTCGCACGGCAGAGCAGGTATTTATGCCGCTTACGGTCGGCGGAGGTGTGCGAACGATTGAGGATGTCAGGTCGTTGCTGAGTGCAGGAAGCGACAAGGTTTCGATCAACTCGGCTGCGTGCAAAGACCCAACGTTCATTTCGCGTGCGGCCGATCGCTTCGGCAGCCAGTGCATTGTGGTCAATATCGATCCCAAACGAGTGATGCGCGATGGCCGCGAGTTTTGGGAAGTTCACATCAACGGTGGACGAACGCCGGTCGGATTGGAGGCGGTCCAATGGGCGCGTGAAGTCGAGCGGCTCGGTGCCGGCGAGATCGTGCTGACAAGCATGGATGCCGACGGGACCTGTGATGGGTACGACATTCCAATCACATCAGCCGTCAGTGCGGCCGTCTCGATTCCCGTCGTTGCCAGCGGTGGTGCTGGGCATCCGCGACACTTAGTTGAAGTGATCCAGCGGGGCAAAGCCGACGCAGCCCTCGCGGCAAGTATCTTTCACTTCGGGCAGTTTACGATAACTGAAACCAAGCAAATGATGCGCGATGCCGGAATCCCAGTGCGGATTTGAAGCTTAATAGTATTGAGCGATTTCGCTACTGGCACGCGTCCCCAAGGCTCCCCACAATCCATAGGGACTTTTGGATCCGGGCGCATTGCGTTTCGCTTTGGTACCGCCGTGCCAGACCATGGGGGCCGTTGAATCACCGGCCTCAATTGAATCGGTAAAGAACTTTACCGCGCCATCGCACATCAAGGCGTGACACCCGCCTTGGTGTCGGCTGGACATAGTCGCCACGATATCATTGCCTTGGTTGCTCACCGCACACACTTCGCGATTGGGTGGCAAGATCGTGTTGACGCAACTGTAAAGCGGCAAAAAATCGGCCCAGCGAAAGCCACGACCATGGTGACTTGGCTGAGTCGCGATGCTCCAAAACCTTGGCCGGGAGGTATCGATCAAGCCCGGTGTGTCACGGCAGTACGAAGGATTGTCTCGTTGATTGGCAATCGTATTTCCGTTGTCTTGCAGACTGGTGCGGATATCGCGATCGCTCAAATCTGTGGCAATCTCACCCGCAAGAATCGTTTGTGACATACCGTCGCGAACATCACTGAATTTCAGCTTCTGATGCGGAGCGAATACGCCGCGATTACTGGCTCGAGCCAGTTTAAGTGAGGCGGCGTCAATCGTCGTTAAGTCCACGGTGCGGTTACCTCGGACGATGCGAAACATCGAATCGCCGACGCACGCAGCGTAATTCGTTCGCCCCAGAGACGGATGGCCGATACCTGGGTCGCTCGGACATCGATACGTTGCGATTTCACTATCCCACGGAGAGTAGCGACGATTTTCTGGCGTCGGTCCCATGGGCGGATAGTGACGCCCTTTTTCGGAATAGGTATTGGATATCTCCTCCCAGATTGCCTGTTGATCGATGAACGGCGTGATGCCGACCAGCATGCTCAGCCGCCAAGCATTGCTGGCGGTGTAACTGCGGTACCAACGATAGGGCGTCGGCGGCAGGGGATCTTCGATCGTGCCCACACCGTGAATCGGCAGATGGTCGTAAGACGCGTGGTAGCTATGAATTCCCAGCCCAATTTGCTTGAAATTGTTGCTGCAACTCATTCGCCGAGCAGCCTCTCGAGCCGCTTGGACCGCGGGCAGAAGCAACCCCACCAACACGCCGATGATAGCGATCACGACCAGCAATTCGACGAGGGTGAAACCAACGCGACGAGGATTTGCCGACAACATATAGTCTTCTCTGTGGTGTGGACGACCGGGAAAAATCGCGAGCTGTAAGCGTATTCCCGACGACGATTATCGTAGCACGTCTGCGGATATTAGGTGAGTTTGCCCAGCACTTCAGCAACCAGCGCCGGATCGTCCTGGGTCCGCAGGTGTTCGATCTGGGATGCTGGCAGCCCGGCTTTTTCCAGGTGGCTGACGAGTCGTTTCCAGACCAAATCCCGTTTTTTTCCCTCGCTCAAGTACAGCTCGCTCACCGCTTCGAGGGCTTTTTGCAGCCCAATCGTGTCGCGGTTGCGATAGTAGTTCTTGATGATTTTTTCTTGGTGGCGAGTGCGATCAGCAGTCATTTTCGATCCGTGAAACTCTTTCTGGGGTGCAAAAAACGGGTACGTCCACCGATTATCGGCGAAGCCATGATTGTTCTATAGTAGACATCGCAAGCCATCCACACGGCAGTGGTGCGGTTTGTCCGAAAGCATCGCAACGAAAGGTTTGGCTCTGATGACTGTTTGCCGGGGTGTACGCGGCGCGACGACCGTAGAAGTAGATAATCGTGAGCAGATATTACGCGCAACACGCCAGTTGCTGGCGCTGATGATCCGTCGAAACGGAATCGAAGCGACGGATGTTGCCAGTGCCCTATTTACCGTGACCGAGGATCTGAAGTCTGAGTTTCCTGCGCTCGCAGCTCGTCAGATGGGTTGGCTGGAAGTGCCGCTGTTGTGTGGATATGAGGTTTCGGTATGCGGTTCGCTCCCGCGGTGCATTCGGGTGCTGTTGCACTGGAATACGAATAAGTCGCAAGCGGAAATTCATCACGTTTATTTGCACGACGCGGTCAAATTGCGTCCCGATTTGTCCAAATTGCCACCTGTGGACTTTGAGGAGCTGGAGCGATGGATCAGCGAGCAATTGTTGGAGGAGTAACCGGTTGTTCAACAAATTCTCGGCGAACAGGTCAAAAGTGAATACGGTGAACGTCAAATGGAAAGCACACTGGCGATTCAGTGCAATTCATGCTGCCTACGTTGTCGCTACTAGCAGTCGTTGCAGCGATCAACAAACCGAGGCAGCGATGGCTCCGGCGGTGACAGCGATCAACCAGCGGTTGCTGTCGGCATCGCTTGATATTTCCACGTTTTGGCGGCGATTACTCATTGAAACCGCTGATGATCAAAGCGATGCACGAGCTTGCGAGATTGCGGTTGCGGCGGCAGGTTGCTCGGAACTGCAGCTCGATTCGACGGCTGCGGCAATTCTGAATCGCATCAGCGAGTGTCGGGCGGTCATGTCCAGTCGCTTTCCTAAACTTGCTGAGCAGTTACCGCTTCGTGGACGACCGATCATCGAGCGTTTCGAGGCGTACGGTCCAGGCTTGCTGCGGGCGGTTGCTAATTACGTCTGGTATAATAGTCCGCCCAAAGACTGGTGGCCATCGAAGTTCGAGGGACTGCTCGTGCAACCGATTCTGGGAGGCGATGGCGAGTACGATAGTCAATCCTCCCGATTTTGGATCGAGGCGATGCTGACGGACGCCGATCCCAGCGTGCCGGAAGTGCTTCGCGTTGTCTACCTGCTAACGTGCGCTGCGATGGACTCGCACACACGAGATCGATCGGGCGAGCAAGCCGTGTCGTTGCCTTGGGCGTTGGCTGCAGTCCCGATTGTACTGACCGTCGCCGCGGAATTGGAGTTGGTACGGCCTGATCCGCTACCGATTGTGGCCGCATGCCGGCTGTGGCATGCCGGAGACGGAGGCAGCGCGGATACGCTTGTGCGGTGGTGGGAGAACCTGCAACAGACCCCCGCGCCATTGCCGATCGCGCTGAAAGCATTAGCCTTAACACTTGCTGAGGACCGGTCGAGGTCGATGCCCAAGCCACCAGTTGACAAGCCTCCGGTTGGTTCGAATTCCTAAGCCGCCGTGTTTTGAATTACGGTACCTATCGCCTCGAACCCGGCCTTGCTTGTATCGTCGCTTCTCGAAGGACCAAGTTACCATTGTAAGGCAGCCGCACGTTTTCAGTGGTGATCAAAGCGAACTTCCTGGGATGCTCCGATTTTGTAATCCTGCAAATCGAAGCAATAGAGCTGTAGCTACATTGATCAAGAGTAACATTGCGACAAGCACGCACGCCGTTGCATAGGCTCTCGATCCGCCTCCGGGCACGTTCATTGCGAGATCATAAATATGAACGCTCAACGAACGTCCGGAATCAAGTAGCGACCCAGGCGTGCGAGCAATATAACCCGATGTGAAAATGAGCGCAGCCGTTTCAGCTAAGGCTCTTCCAATACTCAGAACAACACCAGCCGCAATCGCTGGCATTGCCACAGGTAGAACAACGCGGAACAGGATGGAGACGCGTTTCATGCCTAACGCGGTCGCCGCGTAGAGATACTCGGCGGGGACAGCGCGGATTGCTTGTTCAGACGTACGGATCAAAATCGGCAAGACCATGCATGCCAGCGTCAATCCGCCAGAAAGTATCGAATAGCCTAGTCCCAGCGTAATCGAAAAAAACGCGTTGCCAAACAGACCAAAGACGATGGAGGGAACTCCAGCCAACACGTCCAGCGAACGCCGCACATCGCGTGCGAACCACGTTTCCCTATCTACTCGCTCACTCAATGCGATTGCGGTGCCCAAGGAAAGTGGGATCGACACGACCAGACAAACCAACAGGATCAGCCCGCTGGAAAGAATGATCGGTCCGATTCCTCCCTCTCGACCCGCGTTCTGAATGTCGTTTGTCAAGAATTCAACATTGATTTCAGCGAGTCCGCGAACGGCGATATCAACGAGAATCCAGATCAGAATTCCTATCACCGATACAGCAGCACTCCATACTGCAACTGTGACGCAAGCTTCACGCTGGTGGTTCTGGCGTCTGATCGAACTGGATGTCGCTTCGGTGCTAACGATCATGCTTCGTTGCTCCACGGCGCGACACAAAGAGAACGATCACACTGACCACGAGCATCAGCATCAACCCGCTGACGAATAGCACCGACCGATGACTCGCCGATGCGTAGCCCAACTCCAAGGCGATGTTGGCGTTGAGCGTGCGCCCTGGAGAAAGCAGCGACGAGGGCATTTCGACGATGTTGCCCGCAAGCATCAGCACAGCCATTGTTTCGCCTAACGCTCGCGTCAGAGCTAGCATGATTCCACTGCCAATCCCTCGTCGAGCGCCAGGCAAGACGATCCACCCAACGATTGCAGATCGCCCCATCCCCAGCGCCGCGGCTCCCAGGATCCATTCTCGTGGCAAAGCAGCGATGGCTGCGTCCGACAACAGTGCAACCGTTGGCAGAACCATCAGCCCGAGAACGATTGTTGCCGTGAATAGGTTTTGGCCACTTCCGCCGAAAGTGGCAATGATCGGCGCTAGCACGACCAATCCCCAAAGGCCAAATACAACCGATGGAATTCCAGCTAACAATTCAATGAGTCTGCGATGCCAGCCTGAGATTGGGCGCGGCGCATAAAAATTCACAAACACGGCCGAAGCGATACCCAGCGGCGCAGCGATCAGAACTGCTCCCACGCTGGTCACCAGCGTTGCCACAATCATGGGTGTCAGATTGAACTGGCCCGACAGCGGATGCCAACTCGCATCGGTAAAGAACCGAGAGATTCCCAGTTGCCGCACTGCTGGCGTTGACTCTCGCAGCAAAAAAACAACGACGAGCAAGACGATCGCAGCCGAAATGGCTGCCAGGGCGCGAGTGACAATCGTCAACGCTCGATCACTTCGCAACGCCAGGCTCGCTTGTTACTGGTACGAAGTACTGGGACTTGACCAGATCATGCACTTCGGCTGATTGGCAGAATTGAATGAACTTGCTAGCCAATTCGGAGGGCGAATCGACAGTGACCAAGTTCAGCGGTCGGCTCATCGGAAATACGCCACTGGCCACGTTCGCTGTATTGGCTGCCACGCCATCAAGCGGCAGTAAGCGGATCGGCACACCCGATTCGATATCCGCTTCGGCGGTGCCAATCGAAACATAACCGATGGTCCCCTCGGTCCCGGCGACGGTTTTGACGGCATGCTCGTTTTCGCCAACGATCACGTCGCTTTTCACACTTGGATTGTCGATTCCAAAATGTTTCAGGAAAACTTCAAGCGTTGCGCGTCCTTCCGCCTTGTGAACGACAGAGATTTCTTTGTCTTCCCCGCCGACGTCTTTCCAGTTGTTGATCTCGTCGGTGTAGATCGCAATGACTTGTTCCTGCGACAGTTCTTTGATCGAGTTGGACGCATGAACAATCAGCCCCACACCATCGGCAGCGATCTGATGGGCGGTGAGGTCAGCCTCATCGGATGCGAGAGGTCGGCTGGCCATGCCGATGTCCGCCACACCGAGCCGCACATCCGTGATCCCCTTTCCACTACCACCGGTCTGAACATCGATCCGAACACTCGGGTGCTGCTGCTCAAAACGTTTAGCGATTTCAGTAGCAAGCGGTGCAACCGTGCTCGAACCAGTGAGCGTTAGTTGTCCCGAGAGTTCGTTGGGATTGTTTTTTGTCGATGAAGCTGAGCTACAACCCGCGAGCGTCCAGCACAATAGTAAAAGGCGGAATGATGCAAAGTTGCTGTTCATCGGATAGAAGCCTGTGCGATCAATTTCAATAGGCATGGAGAGTCAATTTAATTCGTCTTCGTCTCAGCCGGGTACTGCTCACGTGACACGTGTTCTTTCCGTTGAGGCCAGTCCTCCACATTCGTATAAAAGCTAGAGGCCATATCGACAACAAGCACCAACCAGATTCGCCGGGCGTTGAAGGCAATGAATTGTCGTTGGTAAGTAATCATTCATCGCCGTCAAAGGTGATACGTTCGGAGCGTGATTTCGAGTCCTTGGATTCGCTGTTGAGGTCTGAGGAAACTTTCCTTGTCCAGAGCCGCGTTCGAATGGTCAGGAACGCCACGTTCGGCCTACAACGCTTGCTCAATAACTTCACTGGCTCCGCGAGTTCCGAGGCGTCCCCATAATCCATAAGGGCTGGGTGAGCCTGGGGCTGAGATGCCGGGCCCCATGAAGATGACCGGCAAGACATTGCTATTCCCAGCATCGATTGAATCTGTAATGAACTTGATCGCTCCGTCGCCCATCAGTACATGACAGCCGCCTTGGTGACGGCTGCTCGCCGATAACACACCCGAGCTGTGTCGCTCATTGGTGGTCGGTGTGAAGCCAGCGCCAGGTGCTTGCATCGGGTTGGGCGGCAAGGCTTGTCCGACGCACACAGTCGAATTGGGTGGCAGGATTGTGAACATGCCCGAGTAGGCGGGATTGCCATCGGCCCAGCGGTAACCACGGGCGTGTGCAGCAGCAACTTGGGAAGTCAGCGTATTGACGCCCGCTGCCCAAAACTGTGGTCGAGCGGGGTCCGCTCCCGCGTTCATACAGGCTGAAGGAATCTCGCTGCCGGGAGCGGCCGGCAGCACCGCCGGGTCCGTGCGCACATCTCGATCACCTAAGTCGGTGGCGATTTCACTAGCCATCACTGTGTTTGCCAAGCCATCCAAAATATCACGGAACCCGGTCGAAGTCCGCGGCGCGAACGCACCACGATTGGCTGCTCGCGCATATTGTGACTCCGCGTTCGGCCTACTGAGGTTTGGTGCGGTCGGTCCGGCTGAGCCGCGGAAGGGGCTATCGCCCAGACAGGCCGCATAGTTGGTGCGACCAAAGGCAGGCAGCCCCACTCCTGGATCGCTTGGACAGCGGAAGGTTGGCACTTCAATTGACCAAGGTGTATAGAAAAGTGCGTTACCGGGCTGCAGATTGTTGGAGTCTGGAGTGGGACCCATGGCCGCGTAATCAATGCCGCCTCCGTTGACGTCCAGCGGATTGGAAATTTGTTCCCAAAGCGACTGGCCCTCCACAAACGGAGTCAAAGCCACTAAGTAGCTCAGCTCCTCATGATTCGCGACAGCGGAGGAAAGGGCCCAATCGGCGACCGCGCCGCTGGTGCCGCCTTTTTGCCGAGGCAGTTGATTGTAGGCGCTATGATAATTGTGGATTCCTAAGCCGATCTGCTTGAAATTGTTGCTGCAACTCATGCGACGGGCAGCTTCGCGAGCGGCCTGGACGGCGGGCAATAGCAGTCCAACGAGAACGCCGATAATGGCAATGACGACCAGCAATTCAACAAGCGTGAAAGCTGCGCGACGTGTCTGTTTCATCAAAGTCTCCGAATCAAGCGGGCGGGACTCAAGGAAGGAAGTGTGCGGAGCATGGTAGGCGGGGAATGAAGAAAATGGTGGTTGATTCGCACGCCACTGACGACGGAACCAAATCTGCATTGCACTCCATGGACGCGATTATACAACGATCCAATGTTACGACAAGCGTTAGAGTGTCGCGCCGAGGATATCACGGTTGTTTAGTCATTGCCTGAGATAGTCGTGATTCGACGTTCAACTTCCGGTCGCGGAATGAGAGCTACGTCGGTAAACTGTGAAGACCGGTTCCGAGATCTTTCAGCAGAGGGAATGCCACCGTGGCGAACACGACCGATGGTGACCAAAAACAGGACGATCTGTGCGCCGCTTACTTGAAAGCGGTGGCAGAGCCGCTGCGCTTGAAGGTCATCCGTGCCTTGCAAGCCGGGCCGCTCAGCGTTTCGGACATTTCGGAGCTATTAGAACACGAAGTTGGTACCGTTTCTCACCACCTCCGAGTGCTTTATCACGCCGGAATCGTAACGACGCGGAGAGATGGCAAGTTCATCTATTATTCGCTCAATCCGCAGGTTTTCCATCCAAAAAGAAAGAAGGGTGACTCAACACTCGATTTTGGCTGCTGCCGTTTGGATGTTGGCGAGGAAGGAGTCGGCCAACCATGACGTCCGTGTCAAGAAAAGCGTCGTTGCTATGTTGAACTCAGAAATTACTGAACCGTGTGCAAGAGATTTGCACTTCAACCGAAGAGCCGCATTATATGGCATTACACCAGCGACCCGCTGCCAACTTCGCTCCGGATGCCGTGGTGCTCACCAGTCGTAGAGCGATTGTCCTGAAATTCAATAAGTCATATTTATGCCGCCCGATTTGTCTCGTCGTTTGGTTGCTTTTCGTCGGAGTAATCCAGCTTGGCTGCTTCTCGCGTCGACGAACGGTCCTTTGACGCTGACGGCTCTCAAAAAACTGATTGACGCTCATCCGGCGGGGATCGATTTTGAGGAAGCTGTTGAGCAACCGCAACATTCGAGTCATGATCGACGGCGTGCTTGAAGGTCGTCGCGATAATCCAAAACACTGCTGGACTTGATGACACCGAAAGCAAAAAAGAAATCGCTGCTATCCAAGCTGTTTAGAGTGGGGAAATGAAATGCTGCGGTTTTCTTCGGCGTGCTTTCCAGTGGATGTCAGCCAGACGATCAAAGGCGAATTGTCCGATCAACCTTTCGACAACCCTGACGGAGTCCGCCGACTTCGCGGTTGGCTTGAGGATCGCAACCCAGAACATTTCAGCTACGCACACAGCGCCACGGCCTCGCTGCCAATTCTGAAAACCGATGGGCGTGATGACCTGTTGGCAGTTGCAATGGACCACGTCGTCGCTTGCGTTCGAATGGAAGCTGCCTGGGCGGCAGCGAAACTTGGACGCCCTCCCGGTGTGAGGCTACTGGCCCGGTATTGACTCGACGTTTGCCATAGCGATACGGCTTGCCGTGACTTGAAAGAGTTGGAACCCCATGAAGAAGTTTTTCGTCAACAAATCGAGTCGTCGCTAGCAATGCTTAAGAGCCAACGGATCGAGATTGCCAAGAAGTTGGCAGTCGAATCGGGCCCCCTGCTGGCTGACGTCTTTCGATCCGAATATCAAGTCAAGGGTCGACAGGCTGACGCGATACAAGCGCAGCTCGCAAGCGTGGACGCCAACCGGAAGCAGCGTGAGTCTGATCCTAAGGAACAAGCTAGTCAGGCACTGGAACTACTTGACCAGTTGGAACGACTGATGTCAGTTCCCGAGGCTCATCCCCGGATCAACGCTCTTTTAGAGAAACTTGGTATCTGGATCGGACTCGAGTTCAAAGAGGTGGCATGGGGCAAGCGTGCCATCCGAAAAATCTGTTATGGAATTATCAGTGTAGGCGGTTACGGGCTGCCCGTGCCGCTTTTCGGTCGTGCCAACTGCGACCCAAACCGACCAGAGGGTGACTGCGGATGTTCCGCAGGCCCGAAGGAAGCCGCCGACAGCACCGCACAAACACCGAGTGACGGTAGCGGTAAATCTGTCGGATTAACGGCAAAAGACGACGAAAAAGGAATCTCGTACACTCAGGTGAGTCGGGGCGACAGGATTCGAACCTGCGACCTACTGGTCCCAAACCAGTCGCGCTACCAGGCTGCGCTACGCCCCGATTGGTGTGTTTTGCTGAGAAAATTTCACCGTGATGAGCTAACAGAGTGCCTACAGTAGCTGATGTTTGTTATCGGCGAAAGGTTCGTTCTCTTGCTTTCTTGTTGGATTGTTGCCGAGTTGATCGGTCAGGGAATGGTTAGGCGGGTTGATCACGGCTGGCACAGTGCAAAGCGCCCAAGCCGCCGATTAGTTCGCGACAGTCAATTCCGGTAATTTCGGCTCCGGTTCGCAATTCTCGCAGTAACGCCAAGGCGTGGTCGTCTTGCTGGGACGCGCCGAAGGTGGGGACGAGTACTCGGTTCGGACCGAGCATCAGAAAATTGCAGTAACTTTCAGGCATCCGCTGGCCGGCGATCACTCGTCGAGGCGGAATGGGCAAGCGATGCACCTCGACTTTCGGTTTCGTGGCTCGTCCCCACAGTTTTAATTGACGATAGTTGTCTTCGAGTGGTTCGTGGTTTGGGTCGTCTGGGTCATCACAGACAGCAACCACCAGATTGCTGGGGTCAATAAATCGAGCTAGTTGATCAACGTGACCATCGGTGTCGTCTCCTTCCAGTCCGCCGCCATCGAGCCAAACGATTTCCGTCACGCCCAGTCGTTCATGCAGTCGTTCGGCAATCGCGTCCGCCGTCATACCGGGGTTGCGAGTGTCAGTGACAAGGCAGTCGGGAGTGGTGATTAATCGGCCCAGGCCATCCGTTTCCAAGGCCCCACCTTCCAGGCACAGAGAATCGCTAACGTGGTCCAGGCCTGTCCACTCGCAAATACGTACGGCGGCGGCGTCATCGTCGGTCCAAGGAGGATACTTGCCTCCCCATGCATTGTACCGCCAATCGACACCGTGAATTTTTTTCGTGCAAGTATCTTGGACGAACGTGGGGCCAAAGTCACGAATCCAACTGTCGTTCGTAGGAATTTCGATGGTCGTGATGTTTGGATTGAGGCCGATCAGTTTTTCGGCCCTGAGCCCATCGTCGTGCGATGCCAGCATTCGAACCGGTAGCGATTCGGCAATGATTCGAGCCCAGCCGGCATAAGCGACGGGAATCTTAGCAAAGCTATGGGGCCAAGTTTGTCGATTGTGCGGCCAAGCTAGCCATATTGCTTGCTGCGGCTCCCATTCTGCGGGAACTCGGAGGAGCGACTTGCCCAATGATGACGGATTGATTTCGACCATCGATTGCTAGCGATGCTGGGCAAACAACCACGAGAATACGTCGTCGCGAATATAGGACTGAGTCCAACTGTCATGGCCGACTTCCGGATATTCGGTGTAACGAATTTCAGGAGCGTGACCCACCATCGCGATAGCCGAGACAACTTCGCGGCTGCGGGCGACTGGTACTGCCGAATCAGCTTGTCCATGAAACGCCCAGATGGCGACCCCTTGATAACGATTGGCCCACGTTGGATCACCGCCCCCGCAAACCGGAATCGCTGCGGCAAATTTCTCTGGCCATTTTGCAGCAGCATACCAACTGCCATAACCACCCATGGAAAGACCGGTCACATAGATGCGAGCCGCATCGACTGGTTCTTGCTCGATTAGCGAATCGACGATTTGAAGCACTTTGTCCAATACCGGTGAGGTGGCGGATTCAAAACTGCCAGAGCCTTTTTTTAGGCTCCAATCGACCTCCACCCATTTTCCATCGGTGGGGCATTGGGGAGCAAGTACATAGCAAGGGAAGTTTGCTTGGCGATCCGAGCGTGCGAACTCAGCGACACTGTGTTTCAGTTGTGCCTGGTTGTTGTCACCTCGTTCACCCGCTCCATGAAGGAAAACGACAAGCGGGTAACGCTTGGAGGGCTCGACCACCGCAGGGCGAAGCAGCCGGTAGGGGAGCGGGGACTCGGCGGATTCAAAGCGAGCACGCCTTGCTTCCACAGATTCTTTCTCCACAGCTTCATCGGTGCCCTGAGATAAACCCTGCGCGGTGAGCGGTGCAGGGGGCAATGCCATTGATAGCAAAGTCATGGTTAGCAACACGCGGGCCGAGCTTTGAGAGATCATTCGAGTTTGACTTCTTCTTTGACTTTTTGGACAAAGTGCGGGGATTTACCGCCCTTACTGAGTTCTTCGGCGCGTTTATCGGCCTCAGGTTTTTGGTCAAACTCAAACACGGCAACGCGTTTGAGGTTTTGGCTGAAGACCCCCCAATACAGCTTCATCCGCATATCGGCAGCGGATTTTTTTGTCTTTCGCTTGGTGGCAGCCTTCTTTTTTGGCTTTTCCAGTTTTTGGGCGGCTTCGATCTCCGCGGCTTTTGCCTTACGACTGACGACCTTCCGGGCCATAGAACGCTATTGGGGGTTAAAAGTAGTTGGGGTGTGTAAAACCTGGGCCATACAACGTGAACTCGTCGAGAGCGAAAAAATACCACGTCGGGCCACGTTTTGCCACTGCGCTAACAAAAACTGGGATTCCGTCGCTGCAAACACGTTCAGCACGGGGAGTGTATTGGTGGGGCGTTCTCTGCCCCAATTCAGGACGAGCAGCGAAATCAATGAAGAGAAGATGAAAAGGATCGCTATTCTCAGCGGGCATTCTCGCGTATGCTGGCTGATTGAGTATTCACGTTGCCGATCAGAAGGTGATCGGCGCGGCGTGAAAGTAAATGGACTGATCAGATTTCTGGAGCGAGAGTCACAACGATGCAGGTGAGTGTTTCGGCGCGTCATGGCAGCCTTCAAAACGGCGATCAGCAGTTGGTCGAAGAAAAAGTCGGCAAGCTGCGGCGCCTTTATGATCGAGTCAACGCGATCGAGGTCACAATTGACTTAGAGCATCTTGACAATCCCACCGTCGAAATTTGCGTTTCGGCTGAACATGCGGACGACAGCGTAGCCAAGGCGAATGCGACCACGGTGATTGCCGCACTTGACTTGGCAATCCCCAAGATTGAGCAGCAGTTACGTCGACTGAAAGAAAAAAAGACAGGCCATCGAGCCACTGGACACAAACATATCGATTCGCCGGTAATCGCGGACGAAGACTGAATCCGAGGGCTGCCAAAGCACGCTCCAACTTCCTGAGCCCGGGTGGCAAGTGCATGGCTTTTGCGAGAGCGAAGCCTGATTTGCTTGCATTGGGGGGAGCGGCGAAGGAGCGGCGACCAGCAGGCAGAGGGTTCATCGGGACACCGACCACAATTCGACCGGCGAGTTACCTTTCCGTAATTAGGGAACCGCTTTGAAATGAAGTTTGCTGATTTTATTTACACAGGTGCTATCCAGGCCGATTTGAAGGCAACATCCAAAGAAGACGTGATCCAAGAATTGGTGCAGTCGCTATTGGATGCTGGACAGATCGATTCTGAACAGCGTGAAGACATCGTTGCGGCGATTATGAAACGTGAAGAGCTGGGTAGCACTGGCATCGGGCGTGGCGTTGCCGTGCCGCATACTAAGCATCCGAGCGTTCAGAAACTCGTCGGCACCGTTGGTGTAAGCGAGTCGGGCGTTGATTTCGATTCACTTGATGGTGAACGGGTGCAGTTGTTTTTTTTGTTGATTAGCCCACCGGAGCGTCCAGGGGATCACTTACGAGCCCTGGAGAATATCTCACGTCAACTGCGTGACGAAACGTTTTGTCGCTTCCTTAAACAGAGCAAGACTACCGACGACGTGCATCAGTTGCTACAAGAAGCGGACGACAACCAATTTGTTTCCGGCTGATTCAAAATCCGGCACATGAATAATGCTCCCTCGAAACGAACAGTAACGGTTTGCAACTCGCAAGGACTGCACGCGCGCCCCGCGGATATGCTCGTGCGACTGGCAAGCCAATATGAATCGTCGTTGATGATCGGCAAGGACGGCGAATGGGTCGATTGCAAAAGCATCCTCTCGCTGCTTACCCTTGGTGCCGCGCAAGGTACCGTCTTGGAAATTTCCGCAGACGGCCCAGATGCCGAGGCCGCGATTACGGCGATCACTGAACTATTCGAGGCGGGTTTCCACGAAATTAATGAAGTCGACAACACCGCTAAGCCGGCTGTTGATTGATAACCATAGCCCCGACACAAACCAATCACCGATGGATCCCTTTATGTTGACACGGACGCCCTCGAAGCACCGGTAGCATAAGGTCAGGTGCGTCGGCCAATCATGGTCGAACTGCAAGGTATACCTGTTTCCCCGGGAGTCGCGATCGGACCAGCCCTCGTGCTGGACGCCGACGGCTACCGCATTCCCCGTTGCCAAGTCGCCGCAGCTGATGCACCCGGCGAATTCTTGCGGCTGCGCCAAGCCGTCGACGCTGTTTCTCAGTGTTTAGAAACAAGTCGACTGGAGACCTCTGCTGTCGCAGGTGAACACACCGGTGATATCTTCGCCGCACAACTGCAGATGTTGCATGACCCGCGGCTACACGCAGAACTTGGTCGACGCATCAACACGCAACACCAATCAGCGGCATATGCGGTCAGCCAAGTGCTGCATCAATACGCTTCGGCGCTTCGCAAGCTGGACAATCCGTTGTTGGCTGATCGAGCCGAAGATGTGATCGATATCGAGAAGCAATTGCTGTTGCAACTCGGCGCGGTAACACGTCAGCCGTTGTCTGATTTGACCGAACCAGTGATCGTCCTTTCTCACATGCTCACGCCCAGTGAAACGGCGAATTTGGATCGCCGCTATGTGCGAGGATTTTGTACCGAAACCGGCGGCCCCGGAGGTCACACCGCAATCGTCGCCAAGGGACTTGAGCTGCCAGCGGTTGTCGGAATAGGCCCGTTCATGGATTTGATTACCAGCTCCGCCCGCGTGATCGTCGACGGTGATCGCGGCAAAGTCATCATCGACCCCGACGCCGATACTCTGCAATCGTATCAGCAGCGACTTGAACAACGCCGCTCGCTCGCAGCGAGATTGGCTGGGCTGCGCGACTTGCCAGCAGCGACCGCTGATGGTGTCCGCATTCGATTGAGCGCGAACATCGAATTCCCGCACGAGACTCAGGCGTGCATCGAACGCGGTGCCGATGGCATCGGCTTGTATCGGACTGAGTTCCTTTACTTGTCCAGCGATGTTGAACCAAGCGAGGAGGATCACTATCAAGCATACAGCCAAGTCGTGCGTGAGATGGCGGGGCGTCCCGTGGTGATTCGCACCTTGGATTTGGGGGCTGATAAAATGGGCCACCGCCCATTGGCTGAGAACGAACACAATCCATTTTTGGGTTTACGCAGCATCCGGCTATCGCTGCGAAATTTGGATCTGTTTCGCCCCCAGTTGCGAGCGATCTTGCGCGCTGCGGTTCACGGCGACGTGCGAGTGATGTTCCCCTTGATCACGACGATTGGTGAGCTGCGTCAAGCAAGAATGTTGCTCAACGTTGTTGCTGAGGACTTGGAAGATGCGGGAATCTCCTATCGTGCGGATATTCCCGTCGGGATGATGGTGGAAGTGCCCGCAGCCGTGGTCATGCTGGAGTATTTTGTCAAGGAAGTTGACTTTCTAAGTATTGGGACGAACGACTTGGCCCAGTACACGTTGGCTGTTGATCGAAGTAACGAGTACGTCGCCGACCTGTACCAATCGAGCGACCCGGCGGTGCTGCGATTGATTCGCTATAGCGTCGAAGTTGCTGATAAAAGTGAAACGCCAATCGCTGTATGCGGTGAGATGAGCAGCAATCCCGCTCGAGCCCTGCTGCTGCTTGGACTGGGCGTTCGTCACTTGAGTGTTCCACCGTCGGCACTGCCGAAAATCAAGAAAGCGATCCGCAGCGTGACGATCGCCCAGTGCAACGAGATTGCCGAGCGAGTGATGAAGCTCGAAGCCGCTCGCGACGTCGATTTGCATTTGCTGGATCGTCTCGGTGATCTTGTCCCTGAATTGATTGTGAACTAACGCCCTCGTCATGACCGAAACGCAAACCGTTACCGATCCGAATGCAAAAAGCGATACTGCTTTACGCATTCGTTATCGGATTCGGTTTGCTAAGGAAGGTCTGTTGCGTTGGATTGGGCACAACGACCTAATTCGATTATGGGAACGCATCATTCGACGTGCCGAATTACCGGTGTCGATGAGCCAAGGTTTCCATCGCCGCCCACGGATGAGTTTCCCTTCAGCGCTCGCGTTGGGCGTCGTCGCGTTGGATGAAGTCATCGACTTGGATCTGTGCGAGGAGTTCGCGGCCGAAGTGCTATTCTCGCGACTTGAGGCGGATCAGCAGCCAGGGTTGCGAATCAACAGTGTTCAAAAATTGCCGGTCGGGTCGCCGAAAGCACAACTGGCCAGCAGTGACTACAGCATCGATGTTCCTGAGGGAATCGATGTCGATCAAGTACAGCGCAAACTCACGCGACTGCTTGCCGAAGACCATGTGACATTTGAGCGAAAGGGTAAAACGGTTCGCACACTGATTGCGACCGAAATTCCGCGGCTCGAACTAACAAACAACCGGTTGGAATTCACGCTTGTCAGCAAGGATGGGGCGTCGATTCGACCGGATAATTTATTGGAATTGCTCGACGCCAGTGATTGGCCCCAACAGGGCGCCACCATGACGCGCGAGCGAGTCCATTTACAACAAGATTACGCACCTTCGAGTGAAGGTGATGACACATTTTTTTCAACCACACACAGTTAACCGGCGGACTTAATTATGGAAACAATCACGTCGGAAGACCCCACCACACGAGGTGCTCATCAAATGAAACGTGAAATGCTGATCAACGTCTTGCAGCCTGAGGAGGCCCGCATTGCCGTTCTGGAAGATCGCAGACTCGAAGAACTCTACATCGAACGCAAGAGCGTCGAAGCCTACGCGGGAAACATCTATCGCGGTCGGATTGTGAACTTGGAACCAAGCATTCAAGCGGCGTTCGTTGACTTTGGCGTCGGACGAAACGGCTTTCTCCATGTGAGCGACATCGAACCACAGTATTTTCGTCAGGGCGGCTACGACCCCGAAGAAATCATGCGTGAAAGCGATGAACAAGCGGAGGCTGCCGCACAACGCGCCCGTGACACCGGACGAGGCAACAAGCGTGCGTTCAAAGGTGGACGACCGCGAGTCAAGCCGCCCATTCAAGACATCTTGCGTCGCGGTGATGAGGTGCTCGTTCAAGTGATCAAGGAAGGCATCGGCAACAAGGGGCCGACGCTGAGTACGTATATCTCGATTCCTGGTCGCTACTTGGTGCTGATGCCTGCTTTGGCAAGAGTCGGCGTGAGTCGCAAGATCGAGGATGACGATGACCGCAAGCGACTTCGCAAATGTCTGTTGTCCTGTAACCCACCTAAAGGTTTAGGGTTCATCGTTCGCACGGCCGGTGCTGGACGCAGCGAAGATGAGTTGCATCGCGACATGGAATATTTGTTACGACTGTGGAAAGCAATCGTTCGTCGACTTCGCACCCAGAATGAGCCAGGAGAGTTGTACGAAGAGAGCGATTTAATCATTCGTACGATTCGCGATATTTACAGTGACGACATCGATCAAATTGTGATCGACGAAAAGAGTTCGTTCGAGAAGGCGAGGGACTTCCTCAAGATGGTGATGCCGCATGTGGTCGATCGCCTGAAGTTCTACGATGGTCGCGAACCCTTGTTCCACAAATACAAACTCGAAGAAGAGATCGTTCGGATCAATGAACGCAAGGTACCGCTGCCGGACGGCGGTTCAATCGTCATCGACCCGACCGAGGCGCTCGTGGCAATCGACGTCAACAGCGGCAATTTCCGTGGCAACGATTCGGCCGAAGAAAATGCCTTCCGTCTGAACTTGGCTGCTGCCAAAGAAATTGCTCGGCAATTGCGACTGCGTGACTTGGGTGGAGTGATTGTCAACGACTTCATCGACATGCGTAAAGAAACGCATCGGCGCAAGGTGGAACGTGCCCTGCGCGACGCAATGGCGAAAGATCGTGCACGAACGAAAATCTTGCGTACCAGCCCGTTCGGTTTGATCGAAATGACGCGGCAGCGAATTCGTCCCAGTTTGAAACGCAGTATTTACACCGATTGTCCGTGTTGCGAAGGGCGAGGATTGGTCAAGACGGCTGAGAGTATGTCCATCGAGGTCATCCGCATGCTGGCCCTGGCGGTCAAAAGTGACCATATCGAACGAGTCACCATTCGCGTCAACGATCATGTCGCGGCCTACTTGAACAACAAGAAACGTCGTGAGGTAATGGAAATGGAGGACGCCGGCAAAATGTCGGTGCAAATTCTCGGTAGCGAAAGCTTGTACCCGGAACAACTTGAAATGGATTGCCGCGACAATCACGGCGAACGCGTCGAAATCGATTCGTAGGGCTGCCCGCGTCAGAGTTGAGGATCAGCGGAAGTGCGGGATCATCTCCTGCACCCTAGGCTTGTTGCGAATACAAATAGCGAACGCCGGCAGATCGTTGGAGTTCGCTTTTGGGGGCTTTACTAGGCGTCGGCTCTGAAGGTGGTGTCAGCAATCAGCCAACGTTGCGAAAATTGTCGGCTAAAAGCCAACGCCACGTTTGATGTTGCTGATGCCTTAGCGTTTGGCGATACGACGAGCCACGGCGTTTCTTGGCAGCGGCATGATTTGCGCCGCACCGCCGGTGTTGTACAGCAAGTCATCGCGAGTCGGTTTGGCATCCGTATTGTCGTACTGGACAAAATAGGCACCAATTTGCAAGCCGTCTTCCTCATAGACAGGCGGCCAAAACTCTTCGCCACGAATGGCCAGCGTTTTTGAAAGCAGCCGCGTTGCACGACCAGAGAAACCGCTGAGCACCATATCCAGTCGACCGAGTGCTTCGCGGAATAGATAGAACACGAGCGCTGTGTCGCGTCCCTTGCCGCCAGCAAACGCCCACGTCCCGTCGTCCGTTTCGTAGTAAAATCCAGGCTCCGGTGCATCTTCGTTTTTGCTCAGTCGCATCCCGGCCGAAGCGCCGTCTGGCTTGGGGTCCTTGTCGCGATAACGCAGGAAGAACGGACAAGAGCGAGCCGAAACGTCATCAACGTCGTCTTCGGTAACAAAAGGTGTGCAACCGAAGGCATCGGCGAATACCAATTCGACGACGGGATTGCTTTTAACGCTGCCGATACAAACCATTCCACGGTCACCCTGGGCCTCTACAAAACTTTCAAATACCTCAGTGGCGCGGGCACGTGCATCCTCCAGGCTGACTTGTCCAGGGCTCCAAGTCAGCGTTTGCTGGATACGATCGGGCATCGGCACGTCGCGCTGTTTCGACTCCTCGGTTTCACCGCCACTGCCGCGATGTTTTGCAGCGCCACCCAGTGTTGACACGCCATTGAGCAGTTCACCGACAAGCACCGAGTCACTGGCGACAACCACCGCGTTCTCGGGCGAGGCATCTCCCTCACCTTGACGGACTCCGACCACGATTTCAATGTCGCCCCGCCTAGCGAGCAACTCCCAAAAATTTTCTGCATTGATCGCGAACAAGGCCCCAGGAAGCTGTTCAGCCGTCGCATACCCGTTGTCAATTAGATAATCACACAGGCGAGAGAGAGCTTCCAAAGGAATATATTTAGCTTCATTTTTCAGCAATGACGCGACTTGATGTCGATCCAGCCCCGTGTGCTCAACGATCGACTTGATGGTGCCAGGACGCTTGCGGCGGTCAGGGGTGTGCCCGAGTAGTTCCGCCAATCGGAATGCGTATCTCATCGGAATCCGAGTTTATTAAGGTGACGAGCCAGGATTGTCAGTAATCCCGAAGTAAAAAGTGAATCGTGAGATGCTCCCGACCGCAATACCACAGAGGCACGGAATTTTCGTTAATGGCATCGTTTTCGCCCATGGGGTTATAAACGCAGGGCTTTTTGGATGCAAGAAATTTACTTTCTAACATCTTCACTCGAACTTTAGGTCCTTGGACTCCTGGTGAGCTTCTATACTGAAGATTCTACTTACCTTGTCTGGCAAATTGGAAGGATTTCATGGCAACAGCAACTGCAGCGAACGAGCCTGCATGCGATAAACGCAGCAATCCCCCCCCTTCCGGCCAAAGTCGCGTGGACGTTGTAATCGACGCGAGGATCGCGGAAGCTGCTGCTGCGTTATGGCGTGCGGAAGTCATTCGTAGCATGCTGCAGATGGTAATCGCGGTTGCAGTGACCCTTGCCGCATGGGTCGTTATGGATCACTGGATCTATTCGCCCACAGCGCTAGTACGTTTGTTGGCCCTGGCTGTCGTCGTGTTCGGAGCTATCGCCTACCTTGTGATCGTTTTGATTCCACTGGTGCGGAGCAAGATTCGGCCTGAGTACGCGGCGCGATCGTTGGAGCGAGACTTACCGCAATTGCGTCAGGGGCTGGTCAGCTATGTGATGTTACGTGGGGCGAGCGATGGCGACGAACTTCGCGGTGGGATGATTCGATCGCTCGGCGCACAAACGGCGGGACGTTTGGGGGCCCACGACCATTTGCCCAGCGAGGCGATGGGCACGTTTCGCTGGTGGTTGGCCGCACTCGCCTGTGTGGTCTTGCTGATTGGTTACGCCATATTGTCACCCAAAGACACGCTGCAATCGGCTCGACGATTGGTCACGCCGCTTGCCCCAATCTCGGCGCCGAAACGAGTTTCGATCACAGAAGTGACCCCGGGTGACGCTGAAACGCTTTCGGGGCGAGCCGTTGCCGTTTCGGCCAATATACGCGGCCTTGGCGTCGACGAGTCCGCGATCATTCACTGGCAATCCTCGGGACAGCCTCACCAATCGAGTTTACAGCCCGAAAGCGACGGTCGACTGTTCAAAGGAACAATTGAATTAGATCATTTCACCACAGGTGAAGTGCGTTACGAGATCCGCGCTGGGGACGGGGTCGCTGGCCCATATCGACTGCATGTGAAGGACGTCCCGGTTATTGTCTCGCAGTCCGTGTTCCACCGTCCGCCGCGCTACACCGGAGAAGAACCTTACCATCGAAGCGGCGGTGCAGTCTCTGCGGTGAGTGGCACAGTGATCACGTTGTCAGCCACCACTAATCGCGCGGTCGCGAAAGCGAAAATTGAATTCAATCCGCGGCCGTTGGGTGACTCAGTTTCGGCAACTGCAGGCGTGATTGAAATGCAAATCCATGACAACGGAACCGATGTAAGTTCAACGTTCCCATTGCGTAGCAGTCGCGGACGCGCTGCTGCGGTTGAGTTGGACAGCTATCGAATTCAAGTGTGGGATGACTCTGGACAAACCAGCCCCGATCCGATTGTCTATCCCATTCGTGTTGTCGAGGACTTACCGCCCGAAGTCACGATTGTGATTCCTCAAACGACTCCCAAGGACGTGCCGATTGACGCGCAACAAGCGATCGAAGTGCATGCTATCGATCCGGATTATGGGTTAGCAACGATTGAATTGGAATTGCGGCGAGGTATTGACGTGTTGGCCAACCCCGTGCTGTGGCGCAGCGAGCTTGGTGCAAGCGGAAACCAAGTCGCTGAGTATCGCTTTCGCCCCACCGATCATTCACTGCGAGTTGGAGATGTTATCTCGATTACTGCGCTGGCATCGGACAATAGAGTTCTTGAAAGCGATCCATCGGTGGAGCCGAATTATTCGCAGACCGATGCGATCCAACTGAGAATCACGATGGGTGAGGCTCCCCGTGTCGAGCCGGATCGCAACGATGGATTGTCCAAGCCTGACAAACGCCCTGCGACCGAGCAGAAAAGCGATGGCGACCAATCGGGTGAACAAGAACAAAACGGTGGCGGCAGCGGTGCTGGTGGTAAGTCGGGTTCCAAGCAGCAAGGCGACGGACAGCAAGGCGACGGACAGCAAAGCGACGTACAGCAAAGCGACGGACAGCAAAGCGACGGACCGTCGGGCGAAGAAAGTTCTGGTGACGGCAAGTCAAGTTCGAAACAAACCGGCGATGGCACGTCGGAAACAGGGAGTTCAGAAAGTGGCGAGTCGTCGGAGATGAATCAAGGGGAGAAGCCAGGTGCTTCGTCCGACTCAAGCAATCCAGCCAATTCGCAGCCGGGAACCAAAGCGGAGCCCAATCGTGATGGCGATGCGACCAGCGGCAAGCCATCGGATTCGCCACAAAACGGAGAAGCAAGTCCAAACGATACTGGCGATGCACAGCCTGGAACTCAAGCCGCGAACAAAAATGCGGCTAACAAAAACACGGCTAACAAAAACACGGCAAAGCAGAACGGGACCTCGGCGGAAGGCTCCGACGCTGCGGATGCGGACGGCGAGAATTCATCAAAGCAGAGTTCGGAATCGGCGAGCGAAGGTACGTCGTCGGCTGAGCAATCGCCCGATTCTGGCGCAGGCAGTAGTGCCAAACCCCAGCATGATGGCGAAGCGTTTGAACGCATCCAAAAGTACCTCAACGACCAGCAGAAAAAAAATCAACAGGAGAACGGTGGTTCTTCTCCACCCAAACAAAACACGGATGGACCAGAGCCCAGTGACGGGCAACAGCCGGGGAGTGAAGCCAGCGACAACGACACTCAAGGACAAGCGAAATCAGGTGATCGGAAATCTAATCCTGGCAACGACCAATCAGCTGCTTCGGCCAACAACACGAAGCAACAGCCTGAGTCCGGGGCCGCTGAGACCGATCAGCCCGCAGGAAGAAAATCACCCGCCACAAGTGAGACCGACGGCAAGCAAGCAAATGGCAGTGAACAGAGCCCAGGAGAAAAAATGGGCGGCGATCAAACAGGAAATGAAAAATCTGGAGAAGGCGAATCTAGCCAAGCTGAATCTGAAAAGGGTGAACTTGGCAACAATGAATCGGGTAAGGGCGAAACGGATGATGGAGCTTCTGGCAGTTCACCGCATCCGGACGGATCTAAATCCAAGGCGAAGGGTGCTACTACCAGCGAACGTTCCCAGGCGAAAGCTGGTCAGCAACATTCGCAAGAATCAACCCCCAAGCCATCCTCGGAATCGTCGGCGAAAAATCCTCCCGGAGGCGACAATCAACCAGGTGGTGATTCTGCTGGTGCCGGTCAACGCGACGGTTCACCAAGCGGTGACTCTGCAGGCGACGGCAGTGGCGACACAAAAACACCAGTCGATGCACCGGATTTGGAGTACACCCAACGAGCAACGGATATGGTGCTCGATTACTTGAAGGAGACTCGCGACAAGCCGGATCGAGAATTGCTCAAACGCTTAGATTGGACAGAACAAGAGATGCAAGAGTTTCAGCAGCGTTGGCAATCGCTGAGAGAATCCGCTGGGGATTTTCCCATTGGTGAAAATGAGCGGATTCGCGAGGCATTGGAAAGTCTGGGCATGCGACCCGGTGAGCAAGCGACAAGCGATCGAGCATTGGAACAGGATGCGTTACGCGGACTGCGTGACAGCGGCACGCGGCGTCCGCCCCCAGCAGCGTTCCGCGATGCGTTTGATGCTTTCCGTCGTGCGGCATCGCGTCAAGAATAGTCGTTCCCGCTGGCGGGAATCAGTCCATCAACAACTTCAATAGAACTCATGACACGCACTTTGTTCCGCGATGCTCGCGTCGTTACTCCGCAAGAAATACGCGTTACAAACGTCTTGATCGAGGACGGCAAGATTCTTGACGCGGATGCAATTGCCAGTGCAACAAGCGATTCCACGATCGATTGTCGAGGACTGTATTTATTGCCTGGTGTGGTTGACGACCAAGTTCATTTTCGCGAACCGGGTTTGACGCACAAGGAAGACTTATCGACCGCATCACACGCTTGTGCCGCCGGTGGCGTGACAACGTATTTGGAAATGCCCAATACTTTTCCAGCGGCAACCACTCTTGCTGGCGTGCAGTCCAAGGAGTCGCTTGCGGCAAGCAAGTCGCTGGTGAATTATGGATTTTACATTGGTGCGACTCCGCATAATGTCGCGGAATTAGCCAGCGCGAGCGATGTACCGGGGATCAAGATTTTTATCGGCAGCAGTACTGGTGATTTGCTTGTCGATGAGCAAGAAGCGTTGGAGCGGATCTTTTCTGGTACGACGTTACCCATTTGCGCCCATTGCGAAGACGAAACGACCGTGCGAGCAAATGCGGCGCGACTGGCGGGGACTACAGATGTTGCTGACCACTCGCGAATCCGCGACGAGACAGCCGCAGTGATTGCGACAAAGCGATCGATCGACTTGGCCCAGCGTCATCAACATCGATTCCACGTGCTGCATGTTTCGACGGCTGCGGAAGTGCCGCTGATCAAGGCCGCTGGTCCATTCATCACGGCAGAAGTTTGCCTGCATCACTTGTTCTTCAATGTTGATGACTATGAGCGATTGGGGACTCGAATCCAGATGAACCCGTCAGTCAAGGCACATGCGGACAACGTTGAACTTTACGCAGCGCTGCATCGTGGTGACATTCAAGTGATCGCGACCGACCACGCGCCGCATACGCTTGAGGAAAAAACGAAACTGTATCCACAAAGTCCATCGGGTTTACCCGCCGTCGAGAACAGCTTGGCATTGATGTTGGATCAAGTCACTCGCGGTAAATGCAAACTAGAAAATATCGCTTCGTGGATGAGCGATGCACCGGCGCGGGTGTGGGGAATGGTCGGCAAAGGCCGGATCGAAAACGGTTATGACGCCGATTTGGTTCTCGTGGATATGACTCGTCAAAGAACGATTCGCGACGCGGACCAACATACCAAAAGTCGCTGGAGTCCCTGGGACGGCGTGACACTTACCGGATGGCCAGTCGCTACGTTTGTTGGCGGTCAACGAGTATGGAGCGAGGCCGCTGGGTTTGACGACTCCGTTCGCGGAAGCAAACCGCATTTTGATCACCAGCGAGGCGGTTTCTGGTCGACGCCTGACGGAATTGGTGTCTGAGTTAGCAACGACGGACTTATTCAGCGTGACTGAGTTACACGCCGAGACCTTCGGGCAGAGTTCCGTCGGCGACTTCGTCATCCCATTCGTCCATCAGCGGCCACGATTCAGCAAGCGTGCCAAAATCCGCCATTTTCAAATAGCCGCGCACGCGATCGATTGTTTGCTGCAACATGGCGTCGTCCTTGCGGAAGATTGGGCCGTGGCTAGGTGCCAACCACTTAACGTCGCTATCGCGGATTCGTTCCAGACTTTTGACAAAGGCCTTGATATCGCTCCCGTGATGCGCGTCGATTGCGCCTATGCATCCGTCACGATAGATATTATCGCCACTGAGCAGTATGTCGCCGTGGCGGAAAGCGAGCTGACTGTCGGTGTGTCCTGGCGTGTGCCAAACTTCCAGTTCGATATTACCGACAGTGATAATATCCCCCTCAACGACTTGCGTCTCGATCGTGACCGGTGGCATTGCCAAGTGTAAGTTCTGTGGTTTTATCTCGGCCATCGTCTGCAGCACGTCACCAGATTCCAGTGGTTTCACTGCATTGGGGTGCGAGGTGATCGTCGTCTTGAGTAACTGTTTCGCTTTGGCCAGACCCTGGATATGGTCCACATCTGCGTGGGTAGCGACGATTGTTTTGCAGCGAGAGACGGGAAAGTCCAAGCCACGAATCAATTCAATATAATCGTCTACGGTTTCTTCGTAGCCGATATCGATAAGGAGCCATTGATCGGCGTCATAGACGAGATAGACGTTGCATCCGAGCACTTCACCGGCTTGGAAGTTCAACTCAATGATGCCAGGAAAAATCGGTTTTCGGGTAAGCATGACGGACATTATGAGCAGTAAGGATTGGTCGGAATAAAAGTGTCCGGTACCGTTTGCCAGGAGCTGGCCCGCGGGTGCTTCGCACAAATGGTACCGGACATTTTTTCCGCTGGTTGCTTAGAGAATAGTTTTGGGGCATTGTAGGCAGCCGTAGCCAAGTCAAACACCCGACGAGACCGCTAACGCGTCGCGTGCCTGTCTGCCAACGCATCACGCAGACCTTCACGGTACGTCGGGAACTGTAAGCGGTTGACCAAATGCCGTTTCATTCGACGGTTCCAAATTCGTTTGTTGCTTTCCGATCGAAAACGTTTTGCCGAAGTGGATGCTGGCACGATAAATGACGGCGCCGAAGTAACCAATTGATGGGCAATCAAGCGATAAAAGTTTCCGCGTTGGACGGGCAGGTCATCGGCAACAACGTACAATCGATGTGGGGGATGCTCCCAACTCGCCAACACTGCTCGAGCTGCATCGTCGACATGAATGAGGTTCAGGTAACCATTCTCGCGAGACTCGATCGGCCGCCCAGCAACGACGTCGGATGCCCGCGGAATTCGGTTTGGTCCATAGATCCCTGCCAATCGCAGGATCGTCCAAGGCTGTTTAGGGCGTATTCGCCACAACAATGATTCGGCCATCAAGTGCGCGGCGCCCCCATCACGCGTGGGTCGCGTTGTGCTGGCCTCGTCGACCCAAGAGCCATCGGTTTGGTGGTAGACACCCGTCGTGCTGACGTAACAAAGGGGAACTTGCGGTGGCAAAACACGCAGTAAGTGTGAAAAACCGTCAACGATTGACTCATAACGACCCAAGCGGCTGCGGGAATCGTAACTGACTGCAACGACAACTTGGTCAACGCTCGGCAAATCGCGCAGAGTGCGGCGGTCGGTCCAGTCGGCGATAACCGGTGACAGGCCACGTGCGGCGAATTCGGACGTTTTCTCTCGGTTTCTGGTGGTGACAAAGACTTGGTGGCCGCGATTTTGAGCCAGATTGGCGACTCGGCTGCCCAGGTATCCACAGCCGAAAACTAGGGTTCGTTTTGCAGTATTTGCGAGACTTTTGCTGCTATTTGGGGTCCAATGGGTAGAAATAGTTGAACTTCCGTTTTTTTTCGTCGTCACCTGAGTCAGGCCTTTTTGGCGGGATTGATTTATTGGCTACAATAGGGCCAAGTTCGTTTTCGCCAAGCCATGGAGAATCGATTGAAACGTTCTGAACAACCCCAACGCGTTTTGCCTGCTCGACGCGTTTCGCTTGTTTACATCGCTGGCCTCTTCGCCGTCGTGCTATTTGCAGCGGCAATGCTGCCTTGCGACTCGGTGGCTGCTCAAGAGTTCGCACCGTTGCCGCCGGAAGTCACCAACTCAGTCGTTCAACCGAATACGGTCATTCAATCCAACTCCAGCGACCTATCCCCAATCACTTCGTCCAATTCATCCGGTGGCACGTCGATCCCCGTGACGGATTCACTCAGCAGGATCTATCGTAACGGCGGAGTGCCCAATTCACTTCAGGAAATGAGGGCTCTTGAGGCCCAGCAGAAACTGGTTGCAGCGTCTGCTATGGACTGTACCGTCAGCGTTCAGATTGGGCCTGCTCAAGGGTGTGGTGTGATTATCACGGGATCGGGTTACGTCCTCACCGCAGCTCATGTGGCGATGAGGCCCAATAAAGAAGCGATCATCACGCTGTCCACCGGCAAGCGTGTTCGCGCCAGAACCCTCGGCATGAATCGGGGAGTGGACGCAGGATTGATCAAAATTGACGGGGGACAAAACGAGGGTCGCCCGTGGCCCAGTGCTTCACTCGGTTCCAGTGACGATCTCGTGCCGGGAATGTGGTGTTTGGCGACGGGACATCCAGGCGGGTACGATGACGGCCGTGGTCCCGTGACGCGCGTGGGCCGCATTCTCGCTGTGCGACCGGACGCCATTGTGACTGATTGTGCACTCATCGGTGGCGATAGTGGTGGGCCATTATTCGATTTGGCCGGTAAGCTGATCGCGATCCACAGCCGAATTGGAAACGATGTTGCCGACAACTTGCATGTCCCCGTTGTCCATTATGATTATTCTTGGAACCGACTGGCAAAGGGAGAAGCTTGGGGCTTCCTTCCGGGTTTCAAACCTGTCTTGGGCGTATCGGGAAACCAATCTGTCGGTGTTGCTCAGGTGGTCGAAGTAAAGCCAGGTTCACCAGCGGAGGACGCAGGTTTTCAGGAAATGGACATCGTTGAGCAATTCGGTGACGCCGTGGTGACAGATTTCGATTCGCTTAAACGTGCTGTTGCCGACACGATGCCTGGAGAACGAGCGATCGTTTGGGTCAATCGCGGCGGCCAACGCATTCGTTTGCTTGTCGAGATCGGTCGATCGGACTGAATTATTCTTCTGTTTTCAATTGTCATTTTTTGATTTTATTCATGCCCATGATCAACATTCAACACGCCGTTCACGCGACCCACCGAGCCGCAGCACTGCCAATCTCGGTGTTTTGTGGCCTGCTGGCCTTGATGCCGACGGCGGTCGCCCAGGATGAGCTTCCCGAATGGCTGCGAGCACGGCCAGGAGTAGGTTTGGTCAACCGTCGTGACTGTCAAGCGATGGCCGATTTGGTACGTCCGGTAGTCAGTGCCACTGGCGAAAGTATCGTCCAAGTCATTTGTGATGGTCGCGCTGTCGCGCTGGGAACGATCGTCGGCGCAGACGGATACATCCTGACAAAACGTAGTGAACTGACCGGAGATCCAATTCGCGTTCGCTTAGCGGACGATCAACTCCTTTCGGCTCGCGTTGCCGCAGTGCGCCGAGCAAATGACTTGGCGCTGCTGCATGTTGATGCCGCGCAAGACTTCCGCCCCGTTTCTTTCACGAGTGATTCGCCAGCGATCGGCAGTTTTTTGATCAGTCCTGGTCGTGACGCTCGTTCAATCGATATTGGCGTGGTCAGTTCACCTGCTCGTGCCATCCAGCACGAAGGAAGGTTGGGGGTTTATCTCGAAAACGACTCCGATGGACGGGCTCGAGTGGAACGGGTCATGCCTTCCAGCGGTGCCGAGGTTGCCGGAGTTGTCCGCGATGATCGCATTCTGGCAATCAACGGCCAATCCGAATCGTCCAAAAACAGTGTGATGCGAACCTTGCATGCAATGTTCCCTGGTGAGAGTGTGCGCTTAACGATCGAACGCAGTGGAGCAACGCTCGAATTGGATGCACGAATTCGTGAGTTTGGCCTGATGCAAGAATCCGAAAACGATTCCAAAGTGAACGGTCCTCGCAACTCACGCTTAAGCGGTTTTGATCTGGTTCTCCAGCACGACACGGTGCTCGAACCGGACGAGTGCGGTGGTCCTATTTTGGACTCGTCCGGTCGCGTGGTTGGGCTGAACATCGCCCGTGCCGGACGTGTTGTCAGTTACGCATTGCCCGCGTCGCTGGTCACATCAGAAATGGTTGGCATGCTCAGCGAAGCCCGCGCCGCCGCCCGCTAGCTCATCACGCTGACTTGCATTCGTTCAACCAGCCAACGCATCGCGGTTTCAACCTCCGGTGCATGGTCCTCGGTCATCAAGCTAGCATGTCCGATGCCTGAGAGTGTCACCACGCGTTTTTCGCCTGCGTAAACGTCGTGTACGGTTTTCTGCAGCGACGGTGGAACCAACTCGTCGTGCTCGGACTGAAAAAACACAGCCGGAAACTCGACCCGATTCGCCGTTCGAACCGCATCCATCTCTGGTGGAATTGCTTCAGCGACACGATGGAAAAGCCAACCCAACGGATACCTTTTGGCGACCCGTTGAATGACTTGTGTCAGGGGCGGAACGTTACGCAGCATCAAGCCCAGCGACGCGTTGCCAATCGAAAGTTCACCACCGCTAATGTTTGCCGCAACTCCGAGCGCCGCGGCACAACCGAGACTGTTCCCCGCAAGAATCACACGCGCGCTGTCGTTGCTGTGATTGGCTAACGCGTGCTGCACAAATTCCGAGGCGACATCGACCAGGGTCAGCAAGCTCGCACGACCCTCGCTGCGTCCGTACCCCGGTGGATTCAGTGTCCATGTTTCGCCACTGAGATGCGGCAAAACGCAAAATGGGAACTTGGTTGATCGCTCCGCTCGCCCTGATGTGCCGGGAAACTTCAGGACCAACCAATCGACTGATTCGTTTCGGCCGAGAGCGGATTGGATAAAGTATTCTACCCGTCGACCGCGAGCAAAAAACTCGCGGCGTATTTGAGTTCCGGAATCGAGCGGATGTCGCGTGGGTCGCATCACCGCTCGGTCCAGCAATCGTAGACGGAAGCGATTAATCAATGCACTCGCTGGCCCGGTTGGGCGCCCTCATCAACACCGAGAATGAATACGTCGGCGCCGCCTGGACCTGCTGCGGTCACCATGCCTTCGCTCAGTCCAAATCGCATTTTACGGGGTTGTAAATTCGCGACCATCACCACGAGCCGTCCGATCAACTTTTCTGGTTCGTAAGCCGCCTTGATTCCTGCGAACACCTGCCGAGTTTCGACGCCTCCCAGGCTGAGCGTCAACTTCAACAATTTATTCGCCTCGGGCACATGCTCCGCTGCGATCACTCGAGCAACGCGCAAGTCGACTTTGGCAAAGTCTTCGATGGTAATTTCGTCCGCTAAAGGTTCATCCTTGAGCGGCTGGTCGCTGTCGGAAAACACCGCCGTCGGAGTCGACTCAATTTCACTTTTACTTTCGTCGATCATGCGCTGTAAATCTTCTTTCTGGATGCGGTCGAGCATCCGTTTAAACGAGTTAACCGTTCGCCCGACCAACGGCGATTGGCTCTGGTCCCAGGAAACAATCTCTTCACCGAGAAGCTCTGCGCAGTCTCGCGCCAGTTTGGGCAGCACCGGAGCCAAGTACACGACGAGTTGTCGAAACAAATTCAAGGCAACCGTACAGACATCACGAAGTTCGTCCTGTCGCTCCGCATCGCGGGCCATTTCCCAGGGTTTGGCATGCTCAACAAACGGGTTCGCTGCATCGGCTAACTCCATGATCAACCGCGTGGCGCGGCCGAAGTCACAAGCGTCATAGGCTGATGCGATCTCATCACCCTTGGCCGCTGCGGCGCGAAACAGTCCACCATCCTCGGGATACGATTCGCTTAATCCAGTCTTAGACGCAAACTTTCCGACTCGGCTCGCAAGATTGATGACCTTGCCGACCAAATCTGCGTTCACTTTATCGACAAACTCGTCCAGGCCCAAGTCGATGTCCTCGACTCGCGGTGACAGTTTTGTCGCATAAAAGTATCGCAAGTGACTCGGATCGCCACATTGCAAATACGTTTCCGCTGACACGAGAGTGCCCACGGACTTGCTCATTTTTTCGCCCGCTACGGTTAAGAAGCCGTGGATGTGCACTTTGGTCGGCAAAGAGTAACCGGCGGTTCGCAACATACCTGGCCAAAACAGCGAATGAAAATACGTGATGTCCTTGCCAATAAAGTGGTGGACTTCGCACTGGTCATTCTGCCACCAGTCGGCAAGCAGTTCGTTGTTCAACCGACACCATTGCAACGTGCTGGCGATGTACCCGATCGGAGCATCAAACCACACGTACCAAAAATTGCCAGGAGAGTCTGGGATCTCGAAACCAAAATACGGCGCCGGACGACTGATATCCCAGTCCCGCAAGTCGTTGCTGAGAAAATGTCCCTTGAGGTAATTTGATGTTTCGCTTTGTAAGGCGCCACTGGTGGTGACCCAGTTAGCGAGGAACTCGTGTAGCTTTTCCAGTTCGACAAATAAGTGAGTCGCTTCTTTAAGCACTGGCGTTGCGCCACTGAGCGTACTGACCGGATCGATCAGTTCCGCGGGGCTGTACGTGTGACCGCATTTTCCGCAGTTGTCACCGGGCTGGTTGGTCGCACCACATTTTGGGCATGTGCCACGAACAAAGCGATCGGCAAGAAAGGTGTTTGCTTGCGGGTCGAATAATTGCTGGACCGGTCGTTCGGCGATCAAATCTGCATCGCGCAGCGCAGTCCAAAATTCGCCGCATAACTGGCGATTCTCGTCACTGTGAGTGCTACCGTAATGATCGAACTGGATGTCAAACCCTGCGAAGTCTCGTTGATGTGCGGCGCTCATATCGGCGATCAGCGATGCTTCACTACGTCCTTCCTTGACCGCGCGGATCATGATCGCTGTCCCATGCGTGTCGTCCGCACAAACGTAAACACAGCGATTGCCAATCAGGCGTTGGAATCGCACCCAAATATCGGTTTGGATGTATTCGACCAAGTGACCGATATGGATCGGGCCATTGGCATACGGCAGGGCACTGGTAACAAGGATGCGACGCTTCATTGGCAGACAGACAACTTCCAGGGAGGTGAGCAGGGGGGGCTGGCTCGATACAAGGAATGCAGCCTTCACACGACTGCGAGACCAGCGATTGTAGCGATCCGATCGAAAATCGACGACAGCAGGTTCCGACCACAGTCCAAGACAAACGAAGGACGGATGTAGTTCGTCCGATGAGTGCGTTTGTCGGGCATTGCTGATGTGCAGTATCCCCGTCACAGGACGCGGCATCGCCTTTTCCAACGTCGTTACGTCGCGGTTGCAGCTTCGCTTTTGGCACTGGATTCGCGAAATAGGTCGGCGATGACGTCCTCCAAGGGTGGATCTTCAACGGCAACGTCTTCGATTGGATTGTCACGCAATGCTTCCGCAAGCACGCGAGGAACGTCGGCACGCGGAAGTCGAATGCGTGCCTTGGGCCAGTTCGCGTCTAGCACTTCACCGTATCGCGACAACGACGAGGGACGATGCCCATCAGCGAATTGCAGCGTGATGATTTTTTGCCCAGAGAATTTGTCGATAATGCCTGACAGGGATCCGTCGTACTCAATTTGTCCTCGCGCAATGATCACGACTCGCTTGCAGAGCGCCGCGACGTCCTTCATGTAGTGACTGGTCAGCAGGATCGTGATTTTTCGTTTTTGTTGATAATATCGCAAGAATTGCTGAATGTTGTGCTGAGCAATGACGTCCAATCCGATGGTTGGCTCGTCCAGGAACAAGACTTCTGGACGATGAAGCAAGGCCGCGATCAATTCCATTTTCATCCGTTCACCAAGGGACAGCTCACGAACCGGTTGGCTGAGTAGTCGCGAAACGTCGAGTAGTTCGGTCAACTCGCGAAGCGTCTCGTCGAAATCAGCTTTAGGTACACCGTAAATCTGTTGATGCAATCGATAGGATTCTTGCGCGGGAAGGTCCCACCAAAGCTGATTTTTCTGACCCATCACCAGCGCAAAGCGGCGACGGTACTCATTGCGTCGTTGCCAAGGAACAAACCCCATCACTTCGGCATCGCCACTGGTGGGATTGATCACGCCGCTAAGCAGCTTTAGCGTCGTGGTCTTGCCGGCACCGTTGGGTCCCAGAAAGGCAACAAATTCGCCCTGCTCCACATTCAGGTCGATGCCTCGTACTGCCAGGACATCCGAGTATTCTCGGTGAAAAAGACCGCGAATGCTGCTCCCCAGTCCCTCGCGTTTTTTGTAAACACGGTAGGATTTCGTTAGCTGGCGAACTTCGATAATCGACATCGGCGGTATTCATGGTCTCGCGAAACAGGGAAGCCTCGCGAACATTGTAAACACCGTCGTCGATTTCCAAAGCGGACGCAAACAGCCCTGATTTTGTTTTTGTTTCCTTTCAACTTACGGTTTCGCTTTATGGCTCCATCTCTTGTCCCGCTACGAATCGGCCTCGGTTACGACTCACACCGACTGGGTAATGGTGGTCCACTACGTATCGGAGGAATTGATGTTCCTGCGGACGTCCATGCGATCGGACACAGCGACTCGGATGTGCTGTTGCATGCGATCACTGACGCACTACTGGGCGCGATTGCCCAGAGCGATATTGGTCGACTGTTTCCAAATGATGACGATGCCAACCGAGGTCGGAATAGCGCCGATTTCGTTGCCGAGGCAATCCGCCGGGTCCATCATGCTGGGATGGATATTGTCAATATCGACAGCGTTGTGCTCGCCGAGCGACCCAAACTGGCAGGACATGTTGATGCGATGCGGGAGCGAATCTCGGAGCTCGTCGATGTTTCGATTGATCGCATTGGCATCAAAGCCAAAACGGGTGAAGGCATCGGTGACATCGGCACGTCGGTTTCAATCGCCGCCCGCGTTATCGTTCTACTGCAGCAATCGACCGCCTCGGCCTAAGCCTCTACTTCGTCATTAAGTACGCGATCAGGTCACGAGCCCTGGCTTCGTCGAGTACGTCGAGTAATCCTTCGGGCATCATCGAAATCGGAGCGACGCTTTGTTCCTCGATTTCATCCTTTGACAGGGTCAACAATTCGCTCGTGGTTTGCAGCTTAAGCGTGTTGTTTGCCCCCGGTTTAGCCGTCCCGACCAGGACGCGGCCGTCAGCGAGAAGCACCGTGACCTGGCGATACTCGTCGGCCAGCGAGGCGCTCGGAGCGAGAATGTTTTCCAGTAAGTAGTTGAGATTTTCGCGAGCTGCACCCGTCAAATCGGGCCCGATATTGCTGCCTTCGCCATTGAGTCGATGGCAAACCGCACACGATGTTTGGAAGACGACGCGACCGTTAGCCTTATCGGCACCCGAAAGCACCTCGTTGGTTAGTCGTTGTTTCCAGCGAGAGATCATCTCAGCATTCGTACCTGCAATGGGTGTTGATGACTGGCCCAGGATTGCATCGAGCCGCTGAGAAATTTCAGGACTCTTGTAAGCACGAATCTGTCGCACCTGGAATGCTCCTAGTCGTTCTCTTTCTACTCGTCCTTCAGCAACGGCATCCAAGACCTTGTTTACCCAAGTGGGGCGCGAAATGAGAATGTTCAGCATCGGGTTCTTGGCCTGTCCGTCCAGCCGAGGCCACGTCGCCAGCAGCTTGTCCGCAATGCCCAGGTCGTCACTCAAGGCGAGTCCGTTCGCTGCTGTGAGGGTCAACTCGGAATCGTCAAGAAGTCGCTCACACGTCGTATACAAATCAGGGGCTCTGGCCTCGATCAACGTTCGTAATGCTGCACCGCGTTGCAGTGGACTGGCCGTGGTATCCAATGCAGTTTCGCGTAGCGACTCAATCGCGCGACCGTCGCCGAACAACGCGCTCAAATCTCGCAACCGGCTGTTTGTCTTCTCATCGGCTGTGGCACTGAGCTTGGCTTGGACAACATCCCATGATGCGGGTTTGGTTGCTTTGCGACGACCACTCAAACCGTCTGTGATTCCATCGAGAATCGCGTAAACACTTTCCGGCGATGCTCGTTCGGCAACATCGCGAAGCAGTTTGTCAATTCGTTGTGGGTCAGTATCTAAATCCTCCGCCAATCGCCGGGCTCCGTAACGTTGGATACGAAGTAGTTTCGACTCAACAATCAATCGCTCGAATCTTCCATCGTCCACATCGGCCAACGGTAAAATGCCATACCAGAGCATGAGCGGCTGGTTGTGATCGCTTTCATCATCCGCGTGCGAAAGCAGTGGACCAGCAATGTCGGCACGATACTGCATCGGTAGTTTCTGTAGCATCGACGCGATTGTTAGTCGCACCAAGCCACTTGCATCGTTCACAGCCACAAACGGAAATTCCTGCTTGGCCGTTTCGAGAAACGTCGTTCGCGAAGCGTCGCTGTCGTGACTCTGTTCTTCCAATAATCGCAGTGCCCAAACGCGAACGTTTTCGTTGCCATCGGATAACAACGATGTCAGCAGTTCCGAGTCTCGATCGCCCGTGACATGCAACGTCCACAACGCGCGCAGCCGATGAACGGTGTTATTCGATTGACCCACGATGTTATGCAACAGTGAGCGAATGGAAGTGCAGTCACGCCCACTTGATACTCGATCCACCAACACACGACGGCTCATTCTTGCTTGCCAATCGTTTTCGCTGAGCTGTAACTTGGCTAATTCAATATCATCCAGTTGTGACAAGTCGATTGTCGTTGGAACGGTGGAGTCACCATAAATGATTTTGAAGATACGCCCACTGGAACGATGCACTCCGTCGTTGTCATGACATTCGCCGGCATCGCTCCAGTCGCTGAGGTAGATGCCCCCATCGGGCGCAGGGATCAAGTCCAGACCACGAAACCAGGGATCAGCAGACAAGAACGCATCGGGTTCTCTCCGGCCCACGTAACCACTTCCGAGTCGTTCCAGTCGTTCGACATTGAATCGTTTTCCGTGGTAGTTGATCGTCAGCAACTTTCCATTCCACGACTCTGGCCACTCTCCGCCTTGATAGATCAACAATCCCGTGTGCGCGTGTCCGCCGCCCGCATGAAGCGTTGCCTCAGTCACGCCCTTACGAACGTCCGTCCATACTTCACCCGTGGCCCAATGCACGTGATCGGCATGCTGTTCAATGATATCGTAGATACGAGGATCGAGATCTCCTCCGGACATACGCCGATAGTGTGCGCCGGGAATGACATGCCACAAATGACCGATCACCGTGTTGATGAAGAACATCTCGCCATGTGAGTTCCAATCCATACCCCATGGATTCGTTGTTCCGATCGCAACGTTTTCGAACACTTGTCGTGAGGGAGAAAATCTCCAAATCCCGACATTGACTGTAGTCCGTTGGCCTTCAGGCGTTCCAGGAATCCCAACTTGCGAAGTTGCCAGAATGCCTTGGCGACCGTACAGCCAACCGTCCGGTCCCCACCGCAATCCGTTGGCGACCGTATGTGATCCACGTTGATGAACGAATCCATCTAATACCGCTTGGGGCGGACCATCTGGAACGTCATCGCCATCGCGGTCAGCAATGAATACGAGTTCGGGTAAGCACAAAGCCCAAACGCCACCGCTGCCAACTTCGATGCTCATCAACCGCTGTGCACCTTCCCAAAAAACGGTTCGTTTGTCGAAGCGGCCGTCGTTATCCGAATCCTCAAAAATCAAAATCCGATCACGAAGCTCGTCGTTGAACACCGTTGGTCGCTCGGAATAGGTGTAGTTTTCTGCAACCCATAATCGGCCGCGAGCATCAGTCGTCATCGCAATCGGTTGACGAACCGCGGGTTCCGAAGCAAACGTCGTGATTTGAAACCCAGCCGGTAACAGCATTTGTTTCGCCGATTCGTCAGCCGACAAAGGACGCGACGACGACAATTCGGTATCAAACGGCTGCGGAAACGAATCGTCGGCACCAACGTGCGCTACCGCAACAAGACCCAGTAGGCACGAATAGAGCCGAATTACGTGAAAGTTCATGGACATTATCGCCGAGAATATAGATTCACCAAAGAGTAAATTAAGGCTGTCCAGAATACCAAGCTTACGCGAGCAGTGCTTGCAAATCGTCGGCGGTGAGTTCGCTGATCAGGCTCTTGTCTTGCGAGATGATCGCGTCGGCCAAATCTCGTTTACTCTGCTGCAGTTCGATGATTTTCTCTTCCACCGTGTCCTGGCAAATCATCCGATACGCCATCACGGATTTGGTTTGGCCCATTCGATGAGCACGGTCAATGGCTTGTGCTTCCACCGCCGGGTTCCACCAGGGGTCCAAGATGAACACGTAGTCGGCAGCCGTCAGATTCAATCCATTGCCGCCAGCTTTCAAGCTAATGAGAAACAACTGGCAATCGTTGTCTTCCTGGAACCGCTTTACATGTGAAGCACGGTTGTTCGTCGTCCCATCCAGATACTCGTAGGTCCACTTCCGGTCGTCGAGTTCCTTCCGCACCAATCTCAGCAGCGTCGTGAATTGAGAAAACACCAACGCCTTGTGTCCCTCACCGATGATCTCTTCAAGCTGCACCACCAGATTCAGGATTTTTGCTCCCTTGACTTTACAATCTGGATTCACCAATCGTGGATCGCACGCGGCTTGTCGCAATCGAAGCAGCGCTTCCAAAACGTGGATCTTGGATCGCTTGATGCCGAGTTCTTTTACTTTCTTGCTCAGGTGCAAGCGATAGTGTTCCTTTAGTTGGTTGTACAACTTGCGTTGCTTGGGCTCCATTTCACAGGTCAGCGTTTGCTCGACCTTGTCCGGCAACTCCGTAAGCACTTGTGCCTTGGTCCGACGCAGAATAAACGGTCGCAACGATTGGCTAACATGCGTGATTCGCTCGCGATCCTCGGCATTGGGCAACTGTGCAACGCGAGGTGTTTTGCCCAGCATTCCAGGATTCAGAAAGTCGAATAGCGACCACAGATCACCGAGATGATTTTCTACCGGCGTACCAGTCATCGCTAAACGATGCTCTCCGCGGAGCAATCGAGACGCCTTGGCCGCTTGACTTTGAGGGTTCTTGATCGCTTGAGCTTCATCCAAAATCACGTAGTCAAATTCAGTCTCTCGCAATTCACTCGCATCACGACGCAAGGTGCCGTAGGTGGTAAGGATCAGATCCAGTGGTTTCGATTCACTTGTGATCGCTGCCAAGCGTTCACCACGGTCCGTGCCGGTGTAATTAAGTAGTTGCAATTCCGGTGTGAAATTTTTGGCTTCATCAATCCAGTTGAAGACTAAGCTTTTTGGGACAACCGCCAGCGATGGTTTCCGCTTTTCACCGGATTGCAATTCTCGTGTGCGGCGGTTCTCCAGCAACGCCAATACTTGGATTGTTTTTCCAAGTCCCATGTCGTCGGCCAAGCATCCCCCAAAACGAAACTCTCGTAAGAACTCGAACCAACCCAATCCCAATTGTTGGTATGGTCGTAAACTGCCAACGAATGTCTCTGGTGGCTCGGCGGGACCGATACCCTCGAAAGCTTTCAATTTGGTACAAAATTCAGTGAACGAGCGATCGCGAGAAACTTGGTCCTGTTCAGCCAACATCGCATCCAAGAGCAATGCTTGCGTTCGTCCGAAGCGGATGCCGTCTTCGGTCATCTCGCCACTGGATCTCAGTCCCGCGAATTTTTTGAGCCATGCTTCCGGCAGCATCCCGACGCTACCATCATCAAGTACGAACGTTTGCTTGCCGCTAAGTAGTGCAGCAAGTAGCTGTGGCAGTGTTGCGGTGACGCCATCAAAATCGGCTTCGGCGTACAAATCGAACCAGTCGGTACCGGACGAAACAGAAATATTGAAGTCTGTGGCGATGCGGATCGGAGACCCTTCGGCCATCACCTCCCAATCGGCTTGCCGGAGCTTTTCCACGACATCAATGAACCGAGCCCGAGGAACAAACAAGCTGGGCAGCGGTTGCTGATCAAAGTATCGGTAATTCGATTCGGTTCCCGACTCAACACGAAAAGAATCCACGGGAACGGACTTGAGGAGATCGTTTTCAGCAAGTGTGTCTCGCACAAGCATTCGTTTCTCATCGGCATCCCACCACCATCGCCGAGACGAATCAAAGGCAATATCCGCATCGCCGTAACGAGCGAACAATGAAGCATCGAACAGTTCGGGATTCCGCTCGCGTTGTTTTAGCAGGCAACGACCGCTCGGTTGAATTGTCGCTTGTGCGATTTCAAGTGACGCATCCAATTCAATTGTGTAAGCAGAGTGAGTTGCGTCGAGTTCCGCGAGCAACGTATTCAGACTTCGTCGGGGGACGTGCAGTGAACCGGTCTGTTGCCAAGCTCGGATTGCTGACGCTTCATCGAGATCGATGCGAATCAAGTCGGCTTCAATCGCTGATTCGTCCTCGACGACTGGGTGCTGGATGATTGCGTAGCCAGCATCTGAGGCGAGCATGATTCGCGAAATGGGAATCACTTCATCGCACCGGAGAAGATTGGCTGTGACGACGAGTAAAGTTGTTTTGTTAGTCTCTGGTGCAATTGACAACGACAATCGCCATGGCAAACCGTCGATATCGACATTCTGTAACGGACGTGCATCTTCAAAGAAACGCGAGTCGCCCAGTTTCCAAGCAAAACGTCCCGTGGCTTGAAGAGCCGCAACCGCCTCTTGCATGATGTCGGCATCGACGCGGAATGATCCCGTCTGCGAGGGTCGATAGTACGAGTGACAAGTCATGTAATCCGAAGATTGTCCCTGCAGCAGCGAGAACACGACGCGTTCGTGTTGATCGACTGACGTTCGCTTTTGAGCAGGCGAGACGTTGCTGGGCGTTGGCTTGCCCCAATCACCGTCCTGTTTTCGCACGCTGCGAAACGTATCGACTTGCAGCGAGGTTTCGTTGACCTCGTTGGACAGCGAAAGCACGAACCAGTGCTGGTACTGGCACAGAGAATTGAAGAAAACTTGTGACGGAATTCCGTTTGTTGGACGCAGAGAATTTGAAGCTTCGTCGCTCACAATTCGCCGTAATGACAGCTTCCATTCCGAATGAGTTGAACTTGCTTTTTTAATCGATTTCTTTTCACGTTTGCCACCGACGTCGAGCGTGGTTATATCGACATCGAACAATTCCAGTGAACGTATTGGTTTCCGCAACACATCGTAATCGCGATCGATTTCATTGAGCATCGCCCACAGATGCTTACAGAACTTGCCGTGAAATTCGAACTGTGGGCAATCACAGTGCAGCCCCAATTCATGTTCATTGATGCCGGAGAAATCGGCGCCAACAATGTAATCCTCGCCCGACGATCCTTCTGCAATACCCATTGCGCCGTCTTGGCCAACGGCCGTCAAACGAACTGCGCCGAGCTTAGTCAGAAGCTCGCCGCGTATGCGATCGGCGGCGTTAAACTCTCCATGACAGGATAGCGTTAGCATAATTCCATTGCTCTTGAATGCGGGTTACATGCATATTGTTCAATGCAATTTACCACATGCAACGAAATTCGCTGAGGCCACTTGCGTTAGAAATTCGCTTGGATCGTCTCGTTGGATGCGCGAGTGCCCAGTGCGCCCCACAGTCCAAACGGACTTGGTGAACCAGCGGGAGTTGGGCTATTGTTCTGTGCCGCAAGTGCCTTGCAGTACACGCAAGGAGTCTTGGGGTTACCGGCCTCGATTGAGTCGGTGATGAATTTCACTGCACCATCGGCCATCAAGATATGACAGCCACCTTGGTGCCGACTGCTAGGTGGTGCAATGCCATAGGTGTCACTGAAACCGACGAGACAAATTTCCGAGTTGGGAGGCAAGATCGTATTCATCTGCGACTGCAACGTATGAAAATCCGCCCAGCGAAAACCTCGTTCTGACACAGCACCATAAACCGTTGCACTGGCGTTCCAGAACCTGGGACGTGCGGGATCGATTAAGTTCAACTCAGCGCAGCGTTTCGCATTGGCCGCGACGACAAGGAAGCCGCCTTTTCCGTTTTCAAATCCAATCGACCGTATATCGCGATCACCAAGACCTGTAGCGATTTCTCCAGCAGCGATCGTGTTCGAAAGGCCGTCCGTAATATCGCGAAACCGCATCGATTTGCGAGTCACAAAGGTGCCTCGCAAGCCGCATCTGGCTCGCTCCATCGCCAGCGAATCTTTCTCGTACAACCAGCGAGTACCGTTCCAAACCGTAACGCCATGCTCCGCCTCGTAGAAACTGTCTCCGGTGCATGCGGCGTAGTTTGTGCGTCCGAGCGCGGGAAGACCCACACCGGGATCACTGGGACAGCGAAACGTCGGCACTTCCGTCGCCCAAGGAGGATACTCTCCATGGATCGGTCGCGGGCCGAACGCTGGCCAGATGTCCCCATCGGGTTCGACCCAATAGTGACTGACTTGTTCCCACACCGCTTGCTGTTCGACAAACGGCAATAGCCCCACCAAGTAGGTCAACTCCATGCGATTGAAGTCGGTCCCGTCCTTATTCACCGCGAAGGTAGCCGTATTATCCATTTCGTTGGTTGGCCCCACTCCATGAATCGGCAGTTGGTTATACGCCGCGTGGTAACTGTGCAGCCCCAAGCCAAGTTGCTTGACATTGTTACTACAGGTCATTCGTCGTGCCGCTTCGCGAGCAGCCTGTACGGCGGGTAGCAATAATCCCACCAAGACTCCAATAATCGCGATCACCACGAGCAATTCAACGAGCGTGAATGCATTTCGCTGACGGCGGCACAAACCTAAATTCGAAATGTTAAGCATGCCTATTTCTCCCGTTCCTGCTGCGATGCGGCCTCTTCAGCAGCTATTTGGCTGGCCACATCATTGAACGTGTATTCGCTAGACTCTTGTACCACGCCGTCAGATCGACCGCAGCCGCCAAGGTGACTGGCTATGCCTGCCGCTAAAATGACAACCATCAATGGTGCGACAGCTGTGGGTGAATCGAACTTCATTCTCCAGGCTCCCTGTGTTCGAGGCTCGCTGGACAAACGTTTTACGACAGAATTCCTCTTTGAACAAACGAATTCTTGGGGAATTAACATTTCGTTCGCGTTGCTACCACCAGTGGGTAAGGCAGCTCGGTCGGAAGGCGGGCAGGACAGTACCGCAGGCACCCGGTTTGCAGTAAAGATTGCATCAGCGGCCGAAAATTCCTGCTCGATTAAGAGCGAGCAGAGGCGTTAGGCCTTGCCAAAATCCGCCTCGATCGCGTAATCTACCGGGCTCGATTCGCTGTACCATGCCAGCGACTCAAATCCTCAAAAAGCTAAAGACAGAGTCACGCCATGAAAGACGGCATCCATCCCAATTATCAAGAGACAACCATCAGTTGTGGTTGCGGTAGCGTTTTCACCACGCGCAGCACTCAGCGAGGAGGCGAACTTCGCGTCGACATTTGCAGTGAATGCCACCCGTTTTATACCGGCAAGCTGAAGTACGTCGACGCTGCGGGCCGAATCGATAAATTCCAGAAGAAGTTCGCAGCCGGTACTTACGCCAGCTTGCAACCCAAAAAGCCGGCGAAGAAGAAAGCCAGCAAGTAGCTACGTCATCGCCAATACTCGCTTGTAGCCGCACGCGCCCCAGCCACCAGAGCAGCGCGAGCGGCTTTTTTCGTAGCTCTCTCCAAACAAGATGACGTCCTCATGAGCGGATCAATTCGCGACACGCTCGAAGAAAAGCTTGCTCGATACGAACAACTTGAACATGACATGGGCGATCCAGCCGTGCTGGCCGATGGTGCGCGCATGAGCGCGACCGCCCGCGAACACGGGGGCCTGTCCAAAGTCGCGATAAAGTATCGTGAATTCAAACGGATCTCCGATGAAATACGTGGCTGCCAGGAAATGGCCCAGGCTGCCGACGATCCTGACGAACGGGACATGGCGCTTGCAGAAATTACCGATCTACGCCTTAGCCGCGAAAAACTGTGGGAAGAATTGTTAACGTTTACCGTTGGCGGGGATGACAGCCACCGTATGCGATGTGTAATGGAAATTCGCGCTGGCACGGGCGGGGACGAGGCGGCCCTGTTTGCTCGCGACCTGTACGAAATGTACCGACGGTACGCCGAAATCAAGGGCTGGAAAACCGAAATCATGGATGCCAGCCCGACGGAAATGGGCGGCTTCAAAGAAATCATGCTGACCCTCGAAGGCGAAAACGTCTATCGAGACTTGCAGTATGAATCCGGCGGTCACCGCGTCCAACGAGTCCCAGAAACCGAAACCCAAGGTCGTGTTCACACGTCGGCTGCGACCGTGGCGGTGCTGCCAGAACCGGAGGACATCGAAGTCGAGTTGAAAGCAGATGATTATCGCATCGATAAGTTCTGCGCCTCCGGCCCCGGCGGTCAACACGTCAACAAGACGGAATCTGCGATCCGGTTGACTCACCACGAGACGGGTATCGTAGTACAGTGCCAAGACGAAAAGAGCCAGCACAAGAATCTTGCCAAAGCGCTGCGAGTGTTGAAGGCAAGAATTTACGACAAGAAGCAACAGGAAGAAGCGGCAAAACAATCGGCCACGCGAAAAAGCTTGACCGGCAGTGGTGATCGCAGCCAACGCATTCGCACGTACAATTTCCCACAGAACCGACTCACCGATCATCGCATCAATTTGACGCTGTACAAGCTTGACCAAATCATGAGCGGCGATGTCGGTCCGGTTACCGAAGCGATGATCAACTACGATCGCGAACAACTTCGCGGCGACATGGTCGATTGAGGGATCGGTCGTCGGTGACAGGATCTGGTTATGCAGGGTGCTTGGTCCAACTGTAAAAGGTACCGGACACCTTTTTTTGATAGGAAACGATGACTCAACAACAAGAACAACCCTGGACGGTACTGAGGCTGTTGGAGTGGACGACCGAGTTCTTTAAAAAACGCGGTAGCTCATCACCAAGACTCGATGCCGAGGTGCTTTTGGCTCACGCTCGTGAGTGTCAGCGCATTGCACTCTATACAGCGTACTCCGAGGTTCCCACGGATGAACAGCGAGTTGCCTTCCGCGAAATGGTACGCCGTCGCGGCGAAGGCACTCCGGTAGCACAATTGGTGGGCTATCGCGAGTTTTTTTCACTGCGGTTTCGTGTCGATGACTCGGTGTTGATTCCGCGTCCGGAAACTGAACACATCGTGATCGCCGCCCTGGACCATGTCAAAACGCTTGCTGATAGCGAACGCCCCATACGCATCGCCGACGTCGGCACTGGCAGCGGCGCGATCGCGATTTCCCTCGCCAAGCATATTGCATCGTGCGAGATCCTGGCCATCGATCGCAGTGCAGCGGCCCTGGAGATCGCACGCTGGAATACCGATTTTCACCAAGTCGCTGATTCCGTCCGACTGCTCGAAAGCGACTTGTTCGCTGCTGCCTCTGCCGACGAGACGTTTCATCTGATCGTCAGCAATCCGCCCTATGTCAGCGAAAGCGAGTACAGCGAGCTTCCGGTGACGGTGCGAGACTTTGAGCCAAGAGAGGCTCTCGTTTCAGGCCCCAAAGGAACGGAAACGATCGAGCGATTGATCGTGCAGTGCGTTGATCGAATTCGGCCCGGTGGGAAAGTGCTCATCGAGCTCAGTCCTATGATTGCCGACGCTTGCGAAGCAATCGCCCAGGCCAGCGGTCGATGGAGGGATATTGCATTCGTCAAAGATTTGGCTCACCACAAACGCGTTCTCTCGCTGACACCCAAATGATTGATATCGATTCACGATACGACGCTCTGATTTTCGATTGTGACGGAACCTTAACGGATTCGATGCCGCTGCACTTTGTTGCCTGGCACAAAACGATGTCGCGTTATGGCATCGATTTCCCTGAAGACAAATTTTATTCGATGGCTGGGATGCCCAGCGAGAAGATCATCGCGGTGCTGAGCGACGAACAGTCGGTGTCGATCGATACCGACACCGCCGCCGCGGAGAAAGAAGCCGCCTTTGAATTGATGATCGATCAACTGCAACCTCTCGAGCGAGTGTGTGCCGTCGCTCGACAGTACCATGGCAAACTACCGCTGGCGGTTGCCAGTGGCGGAATCCGTCGGATCATTGACGCACAGCTTAAACAAATTGGTATTGAACACTTGTTTTCTTGCCGAGTTACCGCGGAAGATACCACGCGGCACAAGCCTGAACCGGACGTCTTTCTTGAAGCCGCCCGACGACTGGGTGTCGACCCACGTCGTTGTCTAGTCTTTGAAGACTCGCCATTAGGTTTTTTGGCCGCCGAGCGTGCCGGTATGGCCTGGGTCGATGTTCGCTAGGGAGATTGGTATTTCTTTTAAACGACCTGCTTCGTGATCGAATGGAAAGCACAGCGTGGATTGTAGGTAGATTTCATGAGTCGTTCCTTAAGTGTGCTAGTTGTCGAAGACAGCGCCAACGATGCTGAACTTCTAATCCGCGAACTACGCCGTGCTGGGTTTGATATCCAGTGGACGCGTGTAGAAAGCGCGCAGGGCTTTAAAACGGCACTGGAACAATTGCCGGAAGTCATCCTCTGCGAATACAGATTGCCCCAGTTTGACGGACTGAGCGCCTTTAGATTGATGCGAGAAAGTGGGCATGACATTCCATTCATTCTGGTGTCTGGCAACGTGGGTGAAGATGTCGCCGTGGAAGCGATGCGATTGGGTGTGACCGACTACCTGATAAAGGATCGACTAGGGCGATTGGGAACTGCGGTATCGCGAGCGATCGAGGCCACTCAATTGCGAATCGAAAGTCGCTTGGCAGAAGAGCGACTAAACGCTTCTGAGTTGCGATACCGACGGTTATTTGAAGCGGCCAGAGATGGCATTCTGATTCTAAACGCTCGGACCGGCATGGTCGACGACGTGAACCCATTTCTGACCGAGTTGCTGGGGTACTCGAGGGAAGAATTCCTGCGGAAGAAAGTTTGGGAACTAGGGCTCTTTCGTCATTTGTTTGCCAACGAAGAAATGTTTCGCGAACTGCAGAAGAACGAATATGTCCGCTACGAGTGTCTGCCGCTGGAGACCGTTGATGGACGTCAAATCGATGTCGAATTTGTCAGCAACGTGTACGACGTTGATGGTACACGGGTAATCCAGTGCAATATCCGCGACATTTCGCAGCGGGTGCAAGCCGAGGCCGAGAGCAGACGCCGCCACGCTGAGTTACAACTGATCCTCGATGCTGTGCCAGCGATGATTTTCTATAAGGATCGCGAAGGACGGTTTTTGCGTGTCAATCGTGAATTGGCGCAGCTCGTCGGTGTGCCACCCGAAGCGTTTGTGGGAAAGACCGACGCTGAGATGGGGTTTCCCGATGGCAAGCGTTACCGCGAAGACGACTTACGTGTGATGACGACAGGAATTCCGATTCATCATAGGGAAGAAACGCTCTATGTGTCCGGTGCAACTCGACATTTACTTACCGATAAACTTCCCCTTCGCGATGACGCCGGGGCAATTATTGGCGTCCTCGGACTTGCCGTCGATATGACTCGTCGAAAACTTGCGGAAGACTTACTTCAAGAGAGCGAAGCCCGCTTGAGAATCGTCACCGAGCTCGCACGCGTTGGCCTCGTCGTCATTGATTCCGAGCGGCGATATTTATTCGCCAACGCTGCCTATGCGAAGATTTTCCATCTACCCTCTTCCAATGTCCTTGGAAAACGAGTTGCGGATGTACTCGCCGTCCCATACGAAACGCAGATTCGACCACGTTTAGATCACGCCTTTGCCGGCCATCCCGTCGACTATGAACTACGACTGCCGGATGTGAATGGAGATCGCTATTTCGCCGTCAATTATGAGCCCGTGCAGGATGGTGAATCGATTTCAAATGTTGTCGTTGTGGTGATGGATATCACCGAGCAAAAGCGAGCCGAGATCTTGCTGCGAGTTCGAGATCGCGCGATCGAGGCGGCAACTCAGGGGATCATCATTTGCGACGCAGTTCGTCCCGATTGCCCAATCATCTATGTCAACCGCGGATTTGAATCGATCACGGGTTACTCCGCCGCCGAAGCATACGGACGCAACTGTCGATTCCTTCAAGGCGAGAAGACGGACGATAAAGCAGTCGCGAAGATCAGAGAAGCAATCGCCAATTCGTCGCCCGTCACCGTCGAGTTACTGAATTATCGCAAGGATGGTAAGCCGTTTTGGAATAAGATGTCGATCACGCCTGTCATTGATGAGACGGGTCTGTTGACCCATTTTGTGGGTATCCAGTCCGATGTGACCGCGCAGCGAATTACTGAGGAGCAACTTCGACAATCACAAAAAATGGATGCAGTCGGCCAGTTAGCGGGTGGAGTTGCGCATGACTTCAACAACCTGCTGACCGTGATCGATGGCTATGCAGGACTGTTGATTGCAGCGCTTGCTCCAACGGATCCCACGTGGGAGTTCTTGAAGGAGATCCAAGTAGCCACCGCCCGCGCTGCGGATCTAACGAACCGACTGCTGGCGTTTAGCCACCGTGAAATCCGGACTCCCGAGTCGCTCGATTTGAATGAAGCAGTTTCTGAAACCATCAAGTTGCTGAGGCGTTTGCTTGGTGAAGAAATAGAACTCGATGTGTTGCTCAACCCCGAGCTAAGTCATGTCTGGGCAGACCGCAGCCAGATCACGCAAGTCCTGATGAACTTGGTGATCAATGCGCGAGACTCGATTCTCAGCGTGGGGCAGATTTCCGTTCATACGAAAAATCTAAGGATCACCGAACCAAAATTAATTATGGGAGTGCCGGTTCAGCCAGGAGATTTCGTTGTATTGAGTGTGGCCGACACGGGATGCGGAATGCCGCCAAGCATTTTGGAGCGAATCTTTGAGCCGTTTTTCACTACAAAACCCGTCGGCAAGGGAACCGGTCTGGGATTGGCGATTGTGCATGCAACCGTGACCCAGAGCCAAGGCTACGTGTAGGTGAACAGCGAAGTTGGCAAAGGAACTACTTTTCGTGTTATCCTTCCGGCGCTAGCTCATGTCGGTGCGTCGAACCGAGCATCATCCGATGTTCAAAATGCTAAAAGTGGTTCTGAAACGGTGCTGCTGGTCGAAGATGACGCCGCACTTCGGAGGTTGGCACGAATCATGTTAGTCAGTTATGGGTACAAAGTATTGGACGCGGCTAATGGCGCTGAAGCACTCCAACTATTCGCGGAACATGCATCTTCGATCGAGCTACTTGTGACCGACATCGTGATGCCTGGGATGAGCGGACTGGACCTTGCTGATCAAGTGATTGCCCGCAAGCCAGAGATTCGCGTACTTCTCACCTCGGGCTATGTAGCGGACCACGAAACTCGCAATCGTTTCTTAGGACCAGAGTTTAGTTTCTTGCCCAAACCGTTTACCGTGTTAAGTCTGGCTCTGAAAGTCAGAAGCGTATTGGACGGTTGAACCGCACGATCCAGTCGCAGCAACGCATGCAACTCAAGCTCCCTACAAACCGAGCCTGATGAACGCTCGAACCAGTTCTGCCATTGAATCGACATGCATTTTTTTCATCACGCTGAGCCGATGTTTTTCGACAGTGCGGATCGAGATCCCTAAATGGCTAGCGATCTGCTTGGACACAAGACCTTGGGTCATGAACGTCAGAACCTGTTTCTCCCGCGCCGATAATGTCGCGTAGTCTCGTTTGAGATCGTCGAGTGAGTTACTCGCCTGCCGTTGCACCGCATTTAGGCATACAGCTCGACGTACACTGTTAAGCAGCATTTCCGAATGGATTGGCTTCTCCAGAAAATCAAGAGCGCCTAGCTTGAGGCATTGAACCGCAGTCGGAACGGTTCCGAACCCTGTCACTACGATTGTTGGTAGCACTAAAGGACGCCGACCGATCCACTCCACAAGATCTGTTCCATTTAAACCAGGCAAATCCAAATCGATCAGTACACAACCGGGCTCGGAGGGGGCATCCTCGGCCATGAACTGCTCGGCCGCTGCGTATCGCCGAGTCGCAAACCCATTCGCCTCGATTAATCGCGTAACAAACAAGCGAATAGACGGGTCATCGTCAATGATCCGGATACAGGGTGGAGGAGTATGCATGATGGGTTCTCGACAGAATTTGATTTTGTTCCATCAAACAAAAGCAAAAACTGCGCCTGCCCTTACGTCCCCCGACTGACTATAAAATGGATGCCCCGGATTTTATCGCGATAACTCCAAACCCAAACCGCTTCTGAGTCGAGGTTGTTAATGGCTAATAAACCGTACGCTAAGCCAATTTTAGACGAAAGAGCACACCCGCAATAGTGGTGGTTATTAGCCGATTCCATAGAGGTGTCTCGTTGAGAGGACAGCGATCGTGACTTGCATTTCAAGCTATGGAAGATTCCGGCGGTAACGACGGTAGCAAGTGGGTAACACACAGGGCCAGCAGAATTTGGTCGCTCTGGGTGGAACTACCTACCAGCCGAAGCGCAAGTGTGGCGAACTATTGGTTAGTCATCGCGACAGCGACCGACAAAAGCTGAATTAAAAAATGAAGTCGAGACGGTTGGGGGCAGCCGTCTTGGACTAAATGATGAATTCTGTCACGTATTGCACTCGATGCCCCATTTAGGAAACTCTGAATGGGGCTGCCCACCATGAACGTTGATCAAAGTGTCATCGTCGAACGACAGAATCGACATGCACCACTTACGATCATACTGCTGTTGATTTGGGGATTGATCGTCCTCGTCGGCTTCGGATCTCTGGTTGTTTATAGCCAGACTCCTGGGGCCCAGTCTGTCGAGGTTTCACCGGTCAAGCTCGACTCTCGTCCTTATCAAACGCTCAAGCAGTGGCAGTTAGTGGTGGGTATCCACCCGAAATGCAGTTGCTCGTTGGCGACTGTGTCGGAGCTACGTCGACTGCTCGCATCGGCTGGAAATGACGTGCGATGCACGGTCTATGTGTATGCACCACGCCAGGAGACACTGCAATGGAGCGACACGCCTTTGGTAAGAACAGCACGCAAGATTCCTGAGGTTGACTTGGTACTTGATCCCGATGGTGAGACGATGGCTCAGTTTGGGATTCTGACTTCAGGCGACGTGGTGCTTGATGACGCAACCGGGACGACACGCTTTCACGGCGGTATCACCGTCGCGCGTGGTCACGAGGGTTTGAATCTCGGCAGCGATTCGATTCTTGCGGTCATCAATGGATCCATTCCACCAGCCAGCACGACCCATGTATACGGCTGCCGGATCAACAGTCTTAGGGAGCCATTAAAATGAGAGAACTGAGTATTCAATCCCGCGATCCGAGGGCGGACGCATTGTTCGACGAGTATCTCGTTGGCGTGCAGACGAAGATTGATCGCATTTTCGCTTGGCTATTCGTATCACAGTGGGCGTTCGTCCTGGTCACTGCAATGGTCATTTCTCCAATTGCATGGGATGAAAGAGAAAGCTCGCTTCATATTCACGTTTTTGCAGCGATTTTCCTGGGCGCGGCGATCATTAGCATGCCGTTGATTCTGATTGGATTCTTTGCTCGTCGTGATGTGACTCGATACGTGGTAGCGGCGGCGCAAGTGATGTTCTCGTCGCTCATCATTCATTTGATGGGCGGACGTATTGAGGCCCATTTTCACATTTTTGGGTCGTTGGCAATTTTGTCTTTCTATCGCGATGCAAAAGTATTCATTCCTGCCGTGGGCTTGGTTTGCATTGACCACGCGGTTCGCGGCATGTATTGGCCGGATTCCGTCTTCGGCGCAAACGTCGTGGCCAGTTGGCGAACGCTCGAACACGCCGGTTGGGTCGCGTTTGAAACGGGTTTCTTAATCTGGGGTATTTCCCAGAGTCGCAATCACTTGCGACTGCTTGCAGCGTCTCAAATATCGTTAAGCGACGAGAAATCGACTCTCGAAATAAAAGTCAAGGAGCGAGTCAGCGACTTGCAACGACAGCATAAGTTCTTACATCAGTTGATTGACAACATCCCCTGCGCCGTTCACTGGAAAAGTTGTGACTTGCGAATCGATGGCGGAAACCAATCCTTTTTAAAGGCGGTCGGGGCAAAGTCTGCCAAAGAGGTGGTTGGAAAATGTGCCGAAGACCTACTTGATTTTGAAGATCACGGGAGCATCAACAGCGAAATCGATAGGCAAGTCTTGGAATCAGGGACTGCGGATATTCGCCGGGAGGTAAAAATCACTTACGCCGATGGCATTGAACATACGGTTTTAAGTAGCAAAGTCCCACTTTTCGATGACCGAAATCAAGTCAATGGATTACTGGAAATTCTGGCGGATATGACTGAACATAAAGCGCTTGAATCACAGCTTGTTCAGTCCCAAAAGCTTGAGTCGATCGGGCAACTTGCTGCGGGTATCGCCCACGAAATCAACACGCCCATGCAATGTGTCAGCGGCAATGTCGAGTACTTGAAAAACTGTTGCGAACGTTTGTTTGCCATCGTCGATGGCTATCATGCAATGTTGTTTGTTGATCAAGCGATGACGTTAAATGTTCGCCGCGAAAAGATGACTCGCTTGATCGAAGAATGCCGTTTCGAACACGTTCGAGCACAGGCCCCGGCGGCGATCGCCGAAGCCGCCGAAGCGTCTCAGCGAGTGATCGAAATCGTCCGCGCGATGAAGGCGATGTCGCACCCCGGTACAACGACGAAAGTCTCGACTGATATCAATAGTCTCGTTCGCAACGCCGCGATGATCTCCAAAGGGCGTTGGAAGTATGCCGCTGAATTGGTGGTGGAGTTGCAAGATCCGCTGGTTGATGTCAAAGCCTTGCCGGCCGAGCTTAGCCAAGTGCTGTTGAATCTAATCGTTAACGCTGCTGATGCGATTGCAACTAAGAATGGTGAGGATAGTGGTGTCCTCGGTTTGATAACTATTTGCACTCAAGTCCAGGACAATGGGGTCCGTATCGACGTCCAAGACAATGGCACAGGAATTCCCGAGAACGTCAAGCAGCGCGTGTTTGATCCATTCTTCACGACGAAAGACGTTGGACGAGGAACCGGACAAGGTTTGGCAATCACTTACGACGTCGTTGTCAACAAACACGCTGGACGCATCAGCTTAGCAACAGAAATCGGCGTCGGAACGACGTTCAGTGTTTGGCTGCCGTGTGAACCATGTGCTGCTGAGCGAGAACTGATTGCGACAACGTAAACGCTTTTTCAAGACACGTTCAATCTCTGCTTTCGAGACTCAAAAATGCTTACGCGACTACTATTTGTTGATGACGACCCTAGTTTACTTAAAGCGATCGAACGCAATCTCTGCTTTGATTACGAATTGAAGACAGCGGAATCCGGCCAGGCAGGGTTAGATACTATCGTCAACCAAGAACCGTTCACGGTTGTCGTTACCGACATGAAGATGCCGCAAATGAATGGCATTCAGTTTATCGAACAAGCGAGAAAAGTGTCGCCAGATTCGATCTATATCATGCTGACCGGCAATCAAGACGTCGATACTGCGATTGGAGCTATCAATGATGGCTCAGTATTTCGCTTCCTCAACAAGCCCTGTCCGATTAACGATATCAAGTTAGCGGGGTGCAGTCGGCTTGGTAGCAGGCTGTCCTGCGGCGAGATCACAGATTGCTATTGGATGAAAATGGCGTCCGTGTCCTAATGAATGTTTTTGGTTTCGCGGCCAAACAACTCACTCGGAACGGACGCCATGCAAAAG
>JBGSIA010000229.1:0-5103 GCA_041751935.1 Pirellulaceae bacterium
GCGTTGTTCGACGCCGCCAGCCGGTGTGATGAAGCTGGAATCGATGTCTTGAGCCGATGCCTGATCATCATTCGTGTTGCCACCCAACGATTCCTCTTCGATGGCCGCGTTGAGAATCGTCTCGATCGTGTAGTTGCCTGTTGTGTCGCCAGCACCGCGAACGTGAACGGTAAACGTACCACCGCTTGCAGCGGAGATGGTTTGCAGGAACACACTGTCACCGGCATTAGCTGCGGTGATGGTGCTCAGGACATTGCCGCCGCCATCGATGATCTCCAGTTCGCCTTGCAGCGTCGCGTCCGTCGTTAGCGTTACGGTGATTGTTTGGTTCGGATCAACGGTCAAGACATAGTCATCCACTTCGCCTGCGGCGCCGATATCACCATTCATTGGTGGGTCATAAACGAGTGAACCCGATGGACCGATGGGTACGAAATTGGTCACTGGGTCAGCCGCCGTGACGCTGAGGACGTACTCACCGGTATCGCCCGGTTGACCCAGTAGCACGTTGGATCGGATCTCGATGACATAGGTTCCCGCATCGGTCGCGGTGAACGAAAACTTGCCGTCAGCGTCCGGGTTTAACAGCGGTGCATTTGCGGGATCAACCAGCGTCACCTGTGCATCGAGCGGAACGGCGACGTCGGCTGAACCCGTGATCAATGAGCGGAAATTCCCCGTGATCGTTTGTCCCGCCTCGACATCAATGCTGTAGAAATCAGTGGCTTCATCGGTGAATGCCAGTCCCGCCAAGTTGCCGGTCGATGCGCTGCGGCCGATGATCTGGCTCGTCGCCGTCTCTGGATCGATTAGTGCCAACGATCCTCGCAACGCGTTGTCGAATTGCTCGCCCACGCCAGCGAACAATTGACCATCAGCGCTGAACTCCAGCGACGTCGCGCCGGGCAACCCGGTATCACCGACGACGGTGAAAACGCCGGTCGCGGGATCAACCGTGTACAGCATCGAGGGGTTTCCTGAACTGATACCGAACAACACACCGGTATCGGGTTGGAGCGCCAGACCGCCGATACGGCCCAAACCTGGGTCGCTGATTTCAGTGAACGCTGCGTCGGTCGTATTGACGATGCCAAAACGATCGTCCCGAACCGCGAATAACGTCCCGTCTGTCGCGAATTCCAAGGCGAAGTAAGGACCGCCGCTGTCACCAATCAGTGTGCCTGTGCCGGTTTGGGGATCGATTGTAAACAGTTGGAATGACGAGGCGCCGTACAGTGTCCCGTCATTGGCAAGTTCGATCTCGATGAGGTCATCAGTACTGGGCGAGCCGATGACCGTCGTCTCTCCCGTTGCCGCGTTGACGCTCAAGAACTGACCACCGCCCGCATTGCTACCGAAGACCTGCGTCTGTTCCAGAAAACCCAGCGCGACGCCAGTTGTGCTGAGATTCTGGGCTTCGGCCAATGATCCGTTGGGTTCGGGATCGAAGACGGCGCTGCGAGTTGCGACCAGTTGATAACTCGTCGGAAGGCCCGTGACTCTTGCCAAGTAGGTACCAGCGGTCGGAACTTGAACGCCTGTTACGCGATGTTCGCCCGAGCCGGGACCTGCGGTTCCCGCGTCGATCAGATTCCCGGTCGGATCAAGTAGTTCAACGATTGCACCGGAGCTTGGCGAAGTGCTAGCCAGTGCCAATGTAACGGACTCATTCGCGGCCAAATCAAAGCTGTAAACGTCTTCGCCCGCCTCGACGACGCGGATCTCGTCCCAGCCGCGACCGTCCGTGGTCAAAGCATTACTATCAAACTGTTGAAACTTAATCTGATAAGTTGTCGTGAGTGGCAATCCTGCCGCCAGCAAGTCAACTTGATACCGCACCCACTCGCCGTTAGGTTGATCAGGTGCATTAAAGATTGGAGTCCAGTTCATGCCATCGGTGCTGACCGCGATCCCATCGGCGTCGAAACTACCGGCAAAGTTACCCGCGAATGGTGTGATCTCATCATCAAAACTGGCATGAAAGAAATCAAGAATCGGACGCGTCGCGCCCGATAGATCGACTGTCCAAATTGCTTCGTTCAACACTTCGTTGCCGGAGTCCGCACCATTATCCATCAATAGTGCAAAGCCGCCGCCGGCGGTTCCAAACGCGCCCGTGACTTGAATGCGACCTTCGGCCGTTGATGAGTTAGTCGACCACTGGCCGTCCAAGCTACCCGATTCAAAGTTGTCGCTGTCGAGCGGCGTTGACGTCGTGAGTTCCAAGTCACCGCTGACCGCCGAGCGTTCACCGCGACCAAACAACTTTGTGAATCCAGACTCGATCGATTGCGCTGTTGCTGGAGTATCGTTTCCGCCCACGCCTTCATCTTCGAGTACCGCGTTGAGCGTCGCAGTGATCGTAAAGTCGGCCGTCTCGGTTGACGTCGTTGCACCGGCCGCAGTGATCCGGATCGTGTACTCACCGGCCGTAGCCAATGGCACGGTTTGCAATCGCAGCGTTTCACCGACCGCAGCGGTCGCGTTCGCAACAACTCCACCACTGGCATCGGTGATCGTGACCATCGGCGCTAGCCCTGGCTCCGGTGCGACCGCCACCGATAGTGTCTGCCCCGCATCAGCCACAAAACTCAGCGATTGACCGCCATCGGGCAAGATCAGTGTGCGCGTCTCCTGCGATTGATAAATCAAACTGCCGATCGGTTGCAGAGCCGAGAATACTGGAAGCGTTGTATCGATCGTCCAGAACTGACTGGCCTGTACCAAACCCAAGGGATTATCACTGCTGTCATTGATTGCGTCACCGACGACGCTCAATTGATAACGTCCCTCTGCTTCACTCAGCGGAGCCAAATTGTCGATGGAATAGCGATTACCACCTAGAGATGAAACCGTGACACTTTCGTCGATTAGATTCGCTCCACCATCGCGGGTCAACTGAATGTCGTCCGAATTGAAGGTTGATGGATCAATCGCGACGTCGAATTCAATGACTACCGAGTCGTATGCGTCACTCACGACCCGCGCGGGAACTCCTTCAAGCAATGCACCAGCAAAAAAAGTCGCATCGGAAAACCCCAAAGTTTCAATGCTGCCACCAAACGTTCCTGAACTGCCTTCGTGGTGGAAATACCAACGATTCAATTGCGGCGAGACCGTTAACGACGCCATGTCGTTCAGTCCTAACGGGAACGAGGAAACCGTCGTCGTCGCCCCATCACTAACTCGCGTGCGGCTGACTTCCGTTCCATTTCCATTCGCAAAGACTAAAAAATCCTCGCCGCCAACATGCTCTGCCACACCCCAGAACGCCCAGTTCTCGCTGGTCCGATGTGGTAGCGCCGTAAGTGCTCCCAGATCGGTGACATTGCCTACGTTGCCCGGCGTCAAATCGATCTCCAGCACGCCGGCTTCGTTATAAACCAACACACGTCCAAAGCCCGCAAAGATACCGTTGCCGCCGGTGCTGGTATCCACCGCAATCGGTGTCGACAACGTGATTGCAGTTGCCGTCAACGCACCGCTCGCACTGTCATGTTGGATCAAGTGCGTGATGTTCTGGACTCCACTAAAACGGACAATCGGTGTCGTCGCATCAGTCGCCAACGAGTAGATCGTTTGTGTCGCCAGATCACTGACCAGTCCATCGAAGACCGTACCGACATCCGAACCATCACTCAAGTCGTCAATCGCGAAACTGCCCGTTGCAAAGTCACCGGTGATCAACACGCGCGAATCCGAAACCGCGATCCCGCCACGGTCATCACCGGTGATCGCATCGTGATCGATGATTGCCGCGTTATTGCTTGTCAGATCGACGATTTGAAACGTCGCCGCCAACACGCGCCGATCTTCCAGCGTCTCCAGCAGCAACCGACGCCGCTGTTGGGTTCCATTCTTTGCACGTCGCTTTCTGCCCCCAAGCACCCCTCGCGATTCTGATGGATTCAATCGAGTTGACGTCACTTGTGTTAGCGGATTCATAGCAGACCCTGACAGGAATGGTTGAGTTGGGAAAATGATTGCCAAAAAATGTTGACAGTCATTAGACTTCGAGGGGGGGGCATCGGCAACGCAGAAGTTGCGTTTGTAGCGGCATTCAGTGCGACTTTCGTTATCACGATCATCGAAAGACGAGCCTAAAAGATGGATTGAACCGCGACTTGCAACATCGCAATCGCACAGGTACCAACGCATCTCGCCAGAACGGCGCACGCAAGAAACAAGAAAAGTTTTGCTTGGTCGCAAAAACGATCGCCATAGAAAAGTGGCGACGAAGGTAGGTAGGCACTTTTGGCTAAGTTTCCAAGCACCTTGGCATTAGTTTTTATGTACAACCGCGAGCGTAGTTTTAAGGAAAACGGAGTCCTCAACAGACTAAGGATCGCGGGAACAACAAGTGCTGGATTGGAAGCGGCGGCTATGTTCGTATCAAACTCGCCATCATTGCTCACAAGTTACATCAACACTAGAAAAAGCCTTTTGCAGATTGGGTCGTCACTATCCCCACACCAAGGCCTGCGATCGCGCCGCAGAGGTGGCCTTCCCAGGATACACTCGACCCGAACGCGGGAAGCATTCCCAACAAGAGCGTGCCGCCAAACATGAACCCGACGACGATTGCAATCCCGAGCGAGACAAGTTGCTTTTCACGAATGCCAACGGTGATCAGGTACGCGATCAAGCCGAATACCAAACCGCTCGCGCCGACATGATTTGCATTGCGACCGAATATCCACAACAGCACCCCACCGCCAATCACGATCGCACCTATGACTGGCCACGCTCGGTGCCGCGACATGATCGTCAATAACAAGAGCACAACAAGCGGCACCGTGTTGGACAACAAGTGCCCAAACCCAGCATGCAAAAACGGGGCAAGCGGGATGCCCACGAGCCCATGAATTGACCTGGGATGCAAACCCCACCGCGTCAAATCATACGGAACGAGTGAATCCACGATCTGGATCAACCACATCGCGAACAGGACAACGAAAACCGAATGCGTCTGCTTAGGCATTCTGCAGTTATCGCCTACTCGCAGGCTTGTGGAAAGAGCACGCAAATCATCGCTTGGTCTCCCAACTAGTGCATCATCCATCCTTGGAATTGAGGATTACTGTAGTGGGATTCGCCAGAAAT
>JBGSIA010000230.1:0-31776 GCA_041751935.1 Pirellulaceae bacterium
AGCAACCAGAATCGAGTCGTCATCAAACTCCGCAAAAAGCCATGCGACGAGCTGGGTAAGTGTCTGCGCCCATCGTCCAAAACCGCCAATTCGTGAAAACCAAAACCGTTGGTTTTGGCTCAATTAAATCCGTCGGTTACAATCAGCAACAACATCGATAAAAACAAACATGAACAGATTCTTGATGATGGCTTGTCAAACAACTGGTGTCCACCACGAACGACCGAATCAAAAGAAAACCGATCGCGGTACAAGACGTATCGCGAAAAAGAAGCGAGCGAATTGAATGCCATGCTCTCCCGTATAAATGCGGAACAGGAGGCAAGCATGAAACGTGTAGCAGAAATTGGAGTTATACAGTCAGCCTTAACCGCAATTGGTGAAATTCGACTGGGCCTCACCGAAGCGAATCGAAAGCAGTTTCACTTTGAGTATGTACTAATCGAAGACCGCTTCGGCATTCACACAGGAGTCGCCGAATCTAACAAAGACCGTCTTTGCTCGGAGTACGGAATCACGCGAAGTCAAGCGATTCAAATAGCTGTCGAAGCAAACGAGAAGAACTGGCCTTTACCAGTGCAAGACTTACCGGATCTCAAGAAACGCAAGTTCTATCGCGAGATAGCTGCACTTTTGGATCGAGGCGATGGAAACGGAAACGCTCTGGCAATAACGCAACTCTGCAATGACTACGAAATCGCGAAACAGCAGGCAAATGAAATTGTTACTGAAGCTCAAAACAACAACTGGACTCTCGAAGTGCCAAAAGATATTCGACTAAAATTCTACACTGAATGTGTACCGATTTTGGACGGCAAGAACGTTCCTCAGTCCGTGATCTCACGAGAGCTGGATCGAATTCGCGACAAGTATCAAATCACCAGCAAAGAAAGCCTAAGCATTATCGCGGAAGCAGGAAAAGCAGAGTTGGATAAATCAAATAGCACAACGACCAAACAAATCAATTTACCGACGGAACAGAACAAGGTACCCGTAGAGAGTTCTACGTATGTTCTTGCTGCGAGTGCCGATGCGATGGTAGCCACCCACATTGAATCAAATAGAGGCCCCGTAGACTCCAATTCACGAAACTTCGGAAGTGAAAAAGTGATTGTCAGCGGCGTTCACACTACAGGACACTGGAATCGGGAAATCTATTTGCGTTTTGATTTATCCCCGATTTCTGGCCAGGTAAAGAGTGCAAGGTTAAAGCTGACAATCGTGCGACCACGAAACACGATAAATCAGATTGCCAATCTGGTCACGGATGATAAATGGAACGAGTCGAAGATAACCTGGGACAATAAACCAAAGTCTGGTAAGCAGGTAGCGTCATGGACTAAAAAAACCGGAACAGTTGAAATCGACTTAACGAGCACTGTTCAGTCAGAGCAAAAAGACGGAAAGCTTTCACTACGGATCAGAACAGATAGCAAGAACGGAAACAACGAGTATCATTCTCGCGAAGCGAAGGACGTAGCGGTACGACCAACATTGATTGTAGTCACGGTAAAGGATGTCGGGAAAACTGCTCCGCAAGAAAAGCGAATAGCTAACGTAGTTCACATTGACGCACCAGACGAAAGCTTCAAAAACTGGACTGACGCTACAGGAGAATTCACCACACGTGCTAAACTCGTTTCTTTCGCTAACGGTATAGTCACCCTAGAGAAAGAGGGCGGTGTCAAATTTAGGGTATCTGCTCAACGCTTGTCTAAAGAAAGCCAAGAGCAAATACAGCAAAGCTTGGAAGTAAGCAAATAAAGGCACCTATTATTTCCATCGATTCTCACAGTATTGTATTTGAATTGCAATAGTGCTTTCCGCTCTAGTCGTCTTTATTATGGCCTCTGCTTGTGCACTCGATTGCACTGACCTATCAACCTGTGCTGAGAGAATTAAATTAGATGTGCTGTAACTTTGGCCCTCCCGTTTTTGGGTCGGGCACTCTTTTTGTCCCACTTTGTAGCGTCATCAGCAGATATCCAGCCGTTCTAGCTCTCGCCCGATTTGCTTGTGGTTCCACCTGCCTGGTGCTACTGCGTGCTCATTCAAAAACTTGGCGATTTTCCTGTCCGACATTCGCGGACGTGCAAATCTGCCAAGATGTAGCATGAGGATCAATTCGCGGGTTTTGACGTCTTCCATACTTGACCCCAGTTTTTTAGGTCGTCCCCGTTTTTTCCCGCCCCTTGCTTCCTTGTACCGAGCTGTTCGGTCACTGTTCCTGCTTCGTTCCCGCAACGAATGTCTTCCCGACCAAATATCCTTTGGTGAAACCGGGATTCCCAAATCGAGAACGAGCAGCCAAATATCTAACTCGACTAGCTTTGCGTTGATTGACTCGGGAGATTGACGCGAAAACCTATCGAGACCAGGAACCACTAAAACACGCCTGGTAACGCTTGCATGTTTCGCTGCTTGCATAACTTGCCAATCCCACCGCCAAGCGCGTTCGATCGCAGTAAATACGAACGGAAAATAATAAGAGAAACCGTCGCGAGGACAATCGCCAGACGGACGATCAAAATCCAGCTCGTTAAGTTCCTTAAACGCTTTTATCTCGTCTGCTTGGGCCGCAAGGGAATCGTTTTCATCCGCTTGTTTTGGGGTGCTAACTCGAATTAGTCCCGTATAGCAGTATTCGAGGTTTCTGCGTTCATCCCATGGAAAAAAACGATTGTCAACTTTTGTTGACTTTGGTATACTTATTATTAACACGTTACGATTTTTTGGATCGCTTCATCGGTTGTCGGCCAGACATAGATGGATTCAATAAACTGTGTTCTAAAGCGGTAGTCGTTGGAATCGGCTACCGTTTTTTTATGGCTCTACAAAACTTACAGTCGTCGCCCTGTTCTCAGGAGCCTCTCAACATCGGCTCTTATTTCTTCAAGAGTACGAGTGTCTTCTGTGGTGGGCTCGGCAATTCCATCAACCTTACAAGTTACTGAGACCAGCCGGGTTGGGTCTTTGGGAAGTATGCCGGTGTCAATCATCAAGCTGTGTTTAGCTGTCATAGCAGCCAAAGCAATTTTCAAATAGGATTGTTTGTCCCGATTACTCGTTGCTTGTTCCCCGTCTTTTCTCGCTGTGGATTCTATTTCGTCAAGCTTCGCCAACTCATTGGCTAGTAAGTGCAATCGGGGTTCCCGGTTTAGCTGATCGGTATAAAGCAATTTGTAATCGCTAAGCAATCGGATCACGGTAGAGCGTGAGATTCCTAGCTCACTTGCTATTTGTTCCTGCGTGTTTCCCCGCATTTTCAGCGAAAACGCCGCTCTCGCCTGTTCAAGACGCTCGGGCGATATCTTTTCACATGATTCGGGGACAGATAACTCGTCAGTGGTAGTCATAAGCATCACAATACCATAAAAGTTTCAAAATGTACCATTATTATTCTAGCTTGACGCTTTCATAGATCGTTTTGAACGTGACGGCGTTTTCGCTTAAACCTTTGGCGTTCAGTCGAGAAATTATATTGGCAATCGCTCGATTTTCTTCGTTCTTAACTCTTATGCGCTGGAATGTTTCAAGAGCATTAGACATTTCTTGTGATGCCAACTTGCTTTCCTCTTCATACCGGAGTTTCTTGTTCTCTTGGCGAGTCTTGGCCCCGCGTTTCCCGGCCTCGCTTCGCTTGTGGGCGTCGTGCTGTTGCCGTAATGGCTCGGCTAATGGTCGCACGATTGTAACGCACCATTCTTTGGCGTTGTTGGGCGGATTGATTTGTGTTGTATTTAATGCCCCCGCGATCTGCTCGTCACTGAGTTCAAGGTCCAGATAATGCTGGATTGTTTTGGAGAGTAACGGGTCCATTGGCTTGCTCTAGGTGCAATTGGCGATGTGAATCTAGGTTGCCCGGTAGGTTGTGCAATCGATTGCACAAAATTAGCGGCCTCTGGGCGTTGAAAGTCAAAATCTAGGTTGTTAAGCCGTACTTTTCCCTTAAGTATTCTAGGGCAGGAGTCAACTTCTCGTATGGTGGGTTTACGTAGAATTTTTTCGTCGCTTTTTCGGACTGAGCCAGAAACAAGGACGCTAAATCAGCAAATTGGGTGCTTTGTTCCAGCAAGTTTGCTGACGTCTTACGTAGGCTCTTGAATCCTCGCTTTTCTTTTCGTAGCCAGTCGAGTATTAGGGCGTTTCGTTCTTCTGCGTGGGTCTTGTGGCTGGCGAACAAATAGGAGTGTTCAGTATGGCAAGAGAGAACCGACTTAGCCCATTGCTTTCGCAGGCGGTTGAACGCAAGTCGAACGCTGTCGGTGACGGCAACACTACCATCTTTCTTTATCACGCTAGTTGCTAGCTCTTTGCCGTCTCTCGTGAGTAACATCAATCCAGAATCCCTGGGCTGCGCAAGCTTCAGTAGTAGCTTTTGAGTTTCGGGCCAAAGTTGGAACACCTGCCTGACATAGCCAGGGCTCGGCTTTCCACTGTCGTTGGTGGCGCGGTGTTCAGTTTTGTGGCGTGGTCGGTCGATGATCCCGGTATCGGGGTCGTAGTGATCCCAGTGAAGGGACGCAAGATCAATTTGCGTAAAACCGCAATTGAGGCCAAGCAGCAAATAAAGCTTTGTTTGTTCGGTTGCAAGACTGAGTAATGTTTTTATTTCAGGTATTGTGAACACGGGGTTCACGTCTGTCTTATATCCCGCAATTGTGTTTCTGGGTCTTGTAACTTTGCAGAAGCTTTTCATTACATATGCTGGCAAGCCAGACAAGGCCCCGCTTTCTTCGCACCATAGTAGCCAGTTTTTCACGACAACTAGACGTTTTCTAATCGTTGTCACCGAGGCGCGTTCTTTGACGTCACAGTAATTTAAACGTTTGCACTCACGAGCGTAGAAGTCCTTCATTTGGTTTGCGTCAAGCTTTTCAATCGAGTCAATTTTGAAGTGTTTGCAATATCCCTTGAAGTAACTCAGTTTGTCCAAAATCTCGGCGTAGTGCTTATTGCTGAACTGCCCAGCCTCTGCCTTCCTGCGATTTTCATTCAGATACTGAACAATCAGCTCATCGACGTTTTTTGTGAGAATGCCGGGCTTGCTTGTTTCGTAGGAGGACAAGGGAATGCAAGTGAACATCTTCGGGCAGATGTCCAAGTCGAGCGGATGACTCGTAGCCGGGGCTGGGGAGCCCAAGAAATCGGTCCCCGCTCCAAGCATGTCCAGCACTTCAACTAGCGTGCATTCTTCAGGTAGGTTGTCTTCGTGGAACTTTGGTGTGTTTCTTTGAAAGCTGTTGGCCAGGCTCAAGTTTCCCCGTCGCCAAGCTTTCAAGAATCGCTTGTAGTCTGGTGCATTGGTGTCAACTCCCCGCGCTTCGTCAAGTTCAAGTTGGGCGGCTAGCGTTCGCCATTCGCGTAAAGCGGCTTGGTAGGCATCAGATTGGGGGCTTGTTCCCGCGTTCGCCCTGGTCCAGTCTAGGGCGTTTCCTTTGCCGACATAGAAGACGGTTCCCCTTCGGAATTTCTTCCAGCACTTTTGTTTGGGGACCGGGGTTAGCTCTAACTGCGTCAAATTTGACCCGCTTGCCATGATTGAACGCTCGAATGAGGCGGTTTAGGCGAGAACACTCCCCAGATTGGGGAACCGTAGTCATTCTACCGACTGGTTTAGGAAAGTCCAATAAAAAATCCAATCGCGGGTAGGCACATTGGTAGGCAGCCGACGTGTTTATTCAGGGTTTGTGGGCGTTAAGCCGTTCCCCAGACTGGATTTACGGCAAAGAACAGAAGTGAGGGCGCTGGGACTCGAACCCAGGACCAACGGATTAAAAGTCCGTTGCTCTACCGACTGAGCTACGCCCTCAAGGCGTTGTTGGAACATTGCTGGTCCAACCGCAAAACTAATTCAGGAATTCACTGAAAAAACAAACCCGGAGCGTCGGACGTCTCCGGGTTGCCATGTTTCAGCCTGACGAGAGTTGCTAATTCTCCGGCAATTCGAGAAAAACGGAGCGGACAGGATTCGAACCTGCGGTACGATTTGACTCGTACGCCGATTTAGCAAACCGGTGCTTTCGACCACTCAGCCACCGCTCCCAAAGATCTTTTGATCGTGTTTCTTTCGTCTCGTCGCGACCTTCGCCGTGACTGTGCGAATTGTGCTGAATTCCTGGCGTTTATGCAAGGCGTTCAGCTCATGGGAATCCCTTTGATCTCGAACTTTCTGGATTCCCCCCGGTGGAGTTAGGTTCGGCCGGATCTCTAATTGTCCATAATTTTCCGATTTTTGTCGGTTTCTGACTTCGATGACTGCTTCCAATTCACCTGCCAACTCCGACTGGATTACCCATGTGTCACACCGCGCCATGGCGACCGATTTCGTCGTCATGTTGCCGCAAAAACATGCAACTGCCGTAGAGAAAGTCGTCCTGACCTTGGAAATGCTGGACGATATCGAGCGGCAATTGACTATCTATCGTCCTGAGAGCGAAGTCTCGCATATCAATCGACTCGCGGCCTCAAAACCGGTCCAAGTGAGCGAGTCAACGTTTGCGATTCTGGAACGAGCGATTCAGTGGAGCCACCGTACCGCTGGAAGGTTCGATATTACGGCCGGTCCGCTGGTCGAACTCTGGGGCTTCACCAAACGAAAAGGGCAAAAACCCTCGCCTTCGGAAGTCAAGACAACGCTGGCTGCCGTCGGTTACCAGAAATTGATACTCAACGCACAGCAACGCTCAATCGCCTTTTCAGTGCCGGGAATGTCCATCAATTTGGGAGGTATCGGTAAGGGGTATGCCATTGACCGGTTGGCCGAACGTCTTCGAGGCGCGGGAATCACCGACTTTCTGATTCACGGGGGACAAAGCAGCGTTTACGCCGCGGGCAACGAGTCGGCTGCGACTGACCGCGGCTGGACGGTTGCTTTGTCGCATCCGACACGCTCAGGCCGACGGTTGGCCGGGATCTGGCTCAAGGATGCCGCGCTGGGCACAAGTGGGTCAGGGAAACAGTTCTTTCATCATCGCGGCAAACGGTTTGGACATGTGATTGACCCACGCGTTGGATACCCGACGACGGACCTGTTGTCATTGTCCATTCGTCAAACGGAAGCTATCGATGCCGATGCCGCCGGTACGGGTTACTTCTTGTTCGGCAGTCAAGATATGCGGAACACGGAATCGGTGCCGATGATTTCAGTTCGTCCAGGAAGCCGCCAAGAGGACGTTGTTGTCGAAACGTTCGGCGAGTGGGACTGGGTCGACGCGCCAAACGATGCCAATCGTTAGTTCGAACCGTGAGAAGTGGTGATTCATCGAAGCTTGATCCGGTTGAACTTACCGTTCCGGTCGAGTTCATGGTGACAGTGGCAGCAAAATTTCGGTCAGCCGACAAGTTGCTTCGTTCGCAGTTGCTGAGACTTGGGGATCGACCATATCCGCGAGCGTTAATCGCGTCGGATACAGTTCGGCAATCACTTTTCGAATTCGTTGATCCGTGTCTTCGCTCCATTGGCATCGGTAGATTTGTTTCGACAGTAGCGTTGCCGCTACAGGCAATCGCAAACGCAAGCAAGCTGGGCCACCGCCACCGGCCATACTTTGACTGAGACTAACAAAACACAGCTCGTCAAACAACCGATGTTGATCTCGCCAAGATTGGACCAAGCTCAATGTCGTGGGATGTTCGCGCACTTGTGTCGGGCAGACGAAGACTCGCCGGGATTGCGGCGTCGTGACTACCTGGCTATTGAACAGATACGTCGCGACGGCTACATCAAGGGGCAGCTCCTTCTCACTCACCGTGATGTGTCTCAGTGGTATGCCGAACACGTTTTTGTAGGCGTTGGAAACACTATCAAGTGTCGAATTCGCATCATCGTACGCAAGCTCGTGCTGTATGAACAAATCCTCGTGGCTCAGTGCAACAACGTCGTTGTGAAAGGCGCCAGCGTCGATCGCAACGGGATTCTGTTTCAAATAAAATGTTCGCTCCGCTGCAAGGAGATGACGACGAGCAATCACTTCGCAGGCCAATCGCGACTGACGCGCCAGGAACCGAGTCGGCCGAGGATCGCCATCACCGTAGACAAACAGGTTCACTGCAGCCGTGTGCACCGGAGCCGACTGCACCGAAGTGTTGGGCTTAGTGGACGATGAAAGCCGCATATGGTTTGCTGCGCCTTCGTCACGGCTAGAGAATCCGCCAGATACTGCCGGGTACAAATCAACAAGACTCGCTAAGCCAGTCGCAGCAAGCAGACGTGCAAGTTCGAAGTAGGTTGTTGCCGGTTCGAGCGATCGATGGATGCTTAAGGACAGATTCGCCACAGAAACTTTCACGCGATGATCGCCGCTATCAGCGGCGGCAGTGACGCTCGCGGCGTTGGCTGTCCACATCGCCGACGAACTGCATGCAGCGGCCAAGAGCTGGGGCGACGATTCCAACGCGGCACGCAACACGTCGTGTTCAGAGCCACGAAATCCGCATGATCTTAAGAACTCGAACGCGGGCCGAGGTTGGGGCGGCAGAATCCACTGCGGCAGCCCCAGGTTGGCGATCAGCCGCATTTTGTCGAGACCTTCCAATGCAGCCGCCGCTGGATTGGAGACCTGTCCGGCGTGATCGATCGATGCCCGATTGCCTAGCCCCAGTCCGCTGAAGTGATGCGTCGGTCCGACGAGACGGTCAATTTGAATGTCGACTTCCGTCATCCGCATCAACTCCTGCAGGGAGCGTAGTGCTCGACGATTTTTCGGGCTGCTCGCAGCCCGTCCACCGCAGCCGTAACGATTCCACCGGCATACCCGGCACCCTCACCGATGGGATAGACACCTGGAACGCCGGGGATTTGATAGGACTCGCGGTCACGATCGATTCGAACCGGTGAACTGCCTCGCATCTCTGGGCCAACCAATACCGCCTCGGGCAAGAACTTGCCATGCCACTTTTGATCCATCACGGGAAGCCCCGCATGTATTGCCTTCAAGATCACCGGTGGTAACACTTCGTTTAAGTTTCGTGGCTCGACGCCTCGTTCGTATGACGACGCAATCAAGTCGCTGGCTTGAGGCGTTCGCGCGGCAAGAAAATCAACTGCTCGTTGCACCGGAGCATGATAATTGGCCCCGGCAAGCCGAAAGGCAATCGATTCGTACTTGCGTTGTACTTCCACGCCAGCCAACGGATGGTCGCTGCCAAATTGTTCTGGTTCCAACGTCACGACGAGCCCACTGTTAGCGTACGGCGTGTCGTGTCGCGAATTGCTCATTCCATTGGAGCAAAACATATTCGGTTCCGACACACTGGGAATCACGATACCGCCGGCGCACATACAAAACGTGAATAGATCTGGGTTTCCCTTGGCAACCAGCGTATAGTCCGCCGCGCCAAGTTGATTCAAGTATTCCGGACGACCGTATTTGTGATCATTGACCAGAGATTGTGGCTGCTCAATTCGCAGCCCGAGCTGAAACGCTTTCTGTCTCAAGGGGAGCCCAGCCTCAAGCAGCATGTGGTAGGTGTCGCGAGCACTGTGCCCCATCGCGAGCAACACCTGTGACGCAGCGATGAACCCAGTCGACGTGGACAAGCCGGTCAACCGATTGCCGTCAAATTGCAGGGCGTCCAAACGACAACCGAAGCGATATTCACCACCATGGGCTTCGATCTTGCGGCGAAAGTTGCGACAAATCATTGGCAGTTTATTGCTGCCAAGATGCGGGCGATGTTCGTAGGTTAACGACGCGCGACCACCACAGTCGACGAAGCTCTGCAGCACCCAATCGACATCCGGTCCAGTGATCCGACAGGTTAGCTTCCCGTCACTGAAGCACCCGGCACCGCCTTCGCCGAACAGGTAATTATTCTCGACATCCAATTCTCCGCCGCGATCAAATTGTCGAATTGCCGGCACGCGTTCTTTCACAGCCAGCCCACGTTCCAGGATGATCGGACGGTATCCCTTCAACGCCAGGTAGTAACCCGCCAACAATCCCGCTGGCCCGCTGCCCACGATCACAGGACGCTGGGGTAGCTCGCTTGCTCCAGGCTCGGGATCAAAAAACGGGGCTGCTGCGAAAGGCTCGATCCGGACATCCGTAGATCCCTTTGCCTTTACTCGCTCGGGAACGTCCACAACGAGTGAATAGACAAATTGCAGTGATTCACGTTGGCGGGCATCGAGACTCTTGCGCAGAATCTTGAAGGAGCGAATCTGCTCCGCATCCACACCCATCGCCGCCGCTGCTCGCGTTGGCAATTCGGTCTCTGGAGCTTCAACACGGGTGCGAAGGTTCGTGATCCGCAGCAACATTTTCGTCCGCTTCAAAAGCTCGTATTTGTATCAACCTGACGAAACTTAGCTACCGGACATCGAACGCTGCTTTATGTCCACGCTGCTTTAAATCCATGTCGGTTCCCAGCCCCGTCGATACGCCTTGGTCAGCCACTGTCCAGCTTCGGCATGATTGGTGATTTTGAGATTCTCGGCATCCCAGACCAATTCTTGCTTCGGAAAGCGAATGCCGATGGTGCCGAGCAACACGGTTTCTGTTAGCGGTCCGGCGTACTCAAAGTGGGATGTCGTTTCGTCCACACCGCGCACGGCGTCAGCCCACTGGGTGTAATGATCGACACCCTCGATCACTGGCAAATCTTTGGCTGGGAACTTTTCTTCGGGAAAGACTCGCGGCATGGCGACGTGCGGAACCACCATCGAACCCAATTCACCGACAAGCACTGAACCCGCACCGGGCAATTTGTAATCCGCCGGGACGTCACCGAGTTTCTCCCGCGGCGGCAATGCACCCACCGCATCGTACCACGTCACGCGAATTGTCGAGCCCAGCGTGTATTGTGTGCCCGGGAACTCGTAATGCACCGTCGCCTGATCGGTCCAAGAATCCAAGGAAAGTTGCGGTGCGTCGGCTGTCAACTTGATGGGTGATGTGAGCAGCAACGATTTAAAGACAGGATCTAAAATGTGGCAACCGAAATCGCCGAGTTGTCCCGTTCCGTAAGCCTGCCAGCCGCGCCAATTGAATGGGTGGTACATATCAAGCTTGAAAGGTCGCTCCGGTGCAACGCCTTGCCATAGATCCCAGCGGACGTGTGCGGGCACCGGGTCACTGCCGTCCGGTCGCGGCATGTGTCGCGGCCAACTAGGTTTTCCTCCCTGCCAAGAGTGCACTTCCTTCACCTTGCCCAACAGTCCGCTGTGAACAATTTGGACCGCCGTGCGATACGCGGAATGCGATTGGATTTGGTTACACATCTGCGTTTTTACGTTACTCGCTCGTGCCGCCAAACGCATTTGGCGAGCCTCGAAAACTGAGTGTGTCAGTGGTTTTTGGCAAAACACGTGCTTGCCAAGTTGCATCGCGGCAAGAGAGATCGGCGCGTGCATGAAGTCGGGCGTCGAAACCATCACACCTTGAATATCGTTTGAATCGTCCAACAATTTCCGCCAGTCATCAAACCGCCGCGCCGCCGGATACTTCTCTGCCGCTTGGCCCAGGTGCTCAGCGGAGCTATCGACGTCGCAAATCGCTTGCACTTGCACTTGAGGACTTGCCGCGACTCCGTTCAGGTCACTCCAGCCCTTACCACCCGTGCCGATACTGGCAATCGCTAAGCGACTATTGGCTCCGTAGACTCGCGAATACTGTAATGCAGACAGCGTGATTGCCGCAGAGGAAATGCCAGCCGTTTTTAGAAACGAGCGGCGATCGGAGGGTTTGAACATGGTGGGATTCCGTTTGCAAAGGGAGGCTTTTCCGCATGATTGTAACTCAGTTGCCTACCCCGTTGTGGCATGTGGCAAAACGCGCCAGAAACAGGGAACTCGAGAGAAAATGTTGACAGCATCCTCGCCAGCACTTACAAACATGCACCGTGCGTGCATCTTTTGTGGGTGCGCGTTAACGATAGTTGCCCTGTAACATACTGGAGAATGCGAAATGAAGCGTCGTCCCCTGTTTATTTGCTTGGCCGTCGTCGCGTTTACGATGGCCAGCGGCGTCAATAACTGCAGCGTATTGACGGTGTCCGCACAAGAGACTGTTGATGCCAAGCCACCGGGGAAGAAAGCGGTGGAGCGATCACGGAGGACGGTCCAAATGTTGGACAACATTTTCAAACAGACGGTTGTCTTGGTGACGGATAAATACGTCAACGACGAAGATGATTTTGCTGCTGGAAGTGCCGCCGTCTTGCTGTTCAAGAACATTTCCGAAGGCAGCGATAATTTGATTCGCCTGCTCGACGCCACAGGCGATCCCTACGAAGCCGACAACGTTGCCAAGGACGAATTCGAGAAGGCAGGCATTGACAAGTTGAAGGCGGGAGCCAAGACGGTCGACGAAGTGGTCAACAAGGAGGGTAAGTATTACTTGCGAGCGTTAACTCCGGTTCCGGTAGTGATGCAGAAATGCGTGATGTGTCACGCTCACTATGCGCACGCAAAACCAGGTGAGCCGATCGGAGCGATCAGTTACACCGTTCCTATTGAATGATGATTTCTGAATCGACGGAGCTACTATGAAGTATCCAGTCCCGATTGCTGTGGTTCTGTTGGGGACAGTCGTTTCGTTGTTCAACGCTGGAGCTGATGAACCGCCGCGAGAGGGCAGGTTGTTCAACGAGGCGTCAAACGACGAGACGTTGGGCGATGAACAATCGATTGATCAACCATCGCTCGCATTTCCGCCTGCGACGACTTTCATAGAAGCTCGGTCGCGTGCTCGGTTGTTGCACGAAACGATTCGTGGAACTTTGCAGATTATGCATCGAGACTTTTTCGACGAGGAAAACGCTCCAGCGATTCCTTCGGCTTCGATGGAGGATGTGTTCGATGAGTTGTCTCACGGCTTTCAAGTCGATTTAAAATGGTTAATCGTCGAGACTGACATCACCAACGTGGATCACCAGGCGGACGGTGAATTCGAGTTGGCGGCCGTGAAGGCACTGAAGTCCGGTGCGATGCAGTACGAGGCCTTGGAGAACAATCGATACCGTTTTGCGGGTCCGATTCGCTTGGCGTCGCAGTGCTTGAAGTGCCACGTCAAGCACCGCACAAGCACCGAAGACCGAACGGCCGGATTGTTGATATCCATGCCGGTGGAACTTGGCAAGCGATTGCAATTGCCTGTGAAGTGATCACCGTCATTGGAGATCACGCGTTCTCGTTTGGTCGCCTAATCCGATTGCGGCTTGTCGCGGCGAGAGAGAAAATGTTTCAGTCGTTGCCAGCGTTGTTGCCACAGGATACGTGGTGATCGCCGCATGTGGCCTTGCCGGTCTGCTTGCAGGACCTCACCGCTGTCCAAGTCGTACGCGGTCAGGTATCCGCCTCCGAAACAAAATGTATCCAGGCACAGCAAGTGACCGACATCCAACACATGCCCGTTGATCTGAGGCGTGTGTCCGACATAGACACGGCGGCCGCTGATGTGTGGTGCAGGCAGAGGCTGAGTTAAGTGCGTCCAGTAGATTGTCGCATCATCTTGCTGGGGCATCGGCAATTCCGGCAAGTAGTTCGCGTGGACAAAAATTTCCTCGGGCGTTTCATAAAATGGTCGCAGACCTTGAAAAAACTCCAGATGTCGATCTGGGATCTTTGCCAGAGAGCCACCGTAACTGGAAACAGTGCTCATGCCGCCGCCGGTGAGCCATATTTTTGGATTGAGACCACCGATCGTTACTCCCATCAGCATGATTTCGTGATTGCCGCGAAGCATCACCGTGCGACATTGCGTTTGAATCTCAATCAATTGTTCAATGCAATCGCGACTATTGGGGCCACGATCGACGTAGTCGCCAAGAAAAATTAGTTCATCGTCACATTGGGGAGCGACAGTTTCGATAAGCGTGCGAAGCGCTTTAGCACAGCCATGGATATCGCCAATGACAAAACGCTTCATCAACAACGACCATTCAGTTTAATGAAGAGTCGCCCCTCAGCGACACTCCGGGAGCGACTTCGGCCATAATTGAATAGCCGCACTCACGCACAGAGTTGAGCCAAAGTTCCTCAGCGTCTTGAAAGATCAAATCGGCGGTTGCGTCCGCTACCAACCATCCGCCAACTTCCAACTCGTTATCCAACTGCCCCGCACCCCAACCGCTGTAGTGTGCGACGTATCGCACGCGAGCATCAGGTCGCCGCAGCAGAATTCGCAGATGATCGTCGTCGCCGGTAATCCAAGCCGGTGGATTTCCCAATTCGAAGGACATCGATCCCCAAGGCTCGGCCGGATGATGATGCACGGTACACTTCATGCCTTGGATCTTTCCAACTTCGATTGGACCACAAGGATCGCCAACTCCAGCGAGATCGTGCAGTGCCAATAGCGGACCTTCGACGGGACCGCCGCGAAAGATAAAATCATCGGAGCGAGGCGTTCCGTCCGTACTCGACATTTCAACGAACTCACGGAAACGTCGTGCGGTTGGTCGATTGATCGTCAACCCAAACGCACCTTCGGCATCGTGCCGAACCACGAAGATCACGCTGCGAAAAAAGTTTTCATCGCTCAAGTACGGTGACGCGATTAGCAATCGCCCGGTCAAATTCGTTGTCATCAGATTCTCCCCGCACAAAAAAATACACCGATCTAATTACTACCGCCCTTTGGCCAACTGCTTCTTCCAACAACTCCCTTGCATCCAACAGCTACCTCTCGTTCCCGGTATGGACGTTAAACGTACTATTCTAGGGCGCCACGTGTTACTGGACGTCGCGCCATAAACAGCCCGCCCAGGAGAGTCCTACTCCGAATCCTATCAGCATGTTAACCGATTTCGGGTCGAGTTTTCCTTGAATTCTCATTCGCTCAATCAAAATCGGCAATGTACAGGACACTGTATTTCCCACATCCGCCAACTCGATGGGCAGTCGCTCGGGCGAGACATTCATGCGGCTGCGAAGCTGGTCGAGCATTTTCCAGGTCGCCTGGTGCATCAAAAAATACTGAATCTCGTCCTCGCTCATCGAATTCGCAGCGAGTATTTCGCCGACCAACCGAGGGACGGCCTCGACCGAAAAGTTGATCAAACTCGGTCCATCCATGTATAACCGGCTATTCCATCGCTTGCGGTGCCGTGGTTGAACTGCGTCATCCGGGTGCCGTGCCCCACCATCGCCGACGATCAGCATATCCCCCCCGCTGCCGTCACTTCCAAACTGGAATCCCCAAGTGGAACGCTCCTCGGCTGCCGAGACCAAGGTGGCAGCCGCTGCGTCGCCAAAAATCGTTCTCAAGCTACGATCTTCGGGGTCAATGTACTTGCTGTACGTTTCAGCAGTTAACAGCAGGATTTTGCGGGCAGCCCCGCTTTGGATCAAGCCATCGGCGATTGCCAATCCGTACACGTACCCGCTGCACCCGAGATTGAAATCAATCGCTCCGCAACGAGTTGGCAACCCCAACCGATCTTGGATCAAGCAACTTGTGGTCGGCAGTGGATAATCGGGAGTCTGGGTACAAAGCAGTATGAAATCAACACTGGAGCGGTCGATCTCGTGCTCCGAGAATAGTTTTTCCGCTGCGGCTACAGCCAAATCGCTTGACGTTTCGCGCGGTCCAGCAATATGTCTTTGGCGGATGCCCGTTTTTTCCTCAATTTGTGGGATATCCCAGCGAGGGAACTCCGCATGAAGCATTTCGTTGGTCTCAATTCGCGTGGGCAGATGAATCGCGATCGGACCGATTCTGGCGTACGGCACGGGGCATTCCATTCTCGGCCGAAGTTGGGGCCGACGCTTGACTACAGTTCGCGATCGGTACGGGGAAAACTCAGCGAACCAACCCGAGACCGCTGTACCGCGAAAGCCGGAAAGCGTAGCAACCACACCCGGTATGCGGCAAGAGAGACAGAGAAATACTGACCCGCCACTGCGGTCGGTAAACTAAGATTCGATCAACTCGCGACTAACACAGCAAGCGTCCGTTTCGTGCCAGTACTGAACGATTGGTTCACCTGGGAGCCAGCAAAACCGGACGCTGCGGCGATTCATGATTCCAGGAAAATCAACGCCTCCATCAATTGGATCGTGAGGCAGTACGCCCAAGGCCACCAGTTCCGCTAAACAACTCTCGATACTCGCCTCATCGGCTTCGAGCGAGGTACGTATATCTCGTAACTCATCACGATACTCAGCAATTTCGATGGTCACGGTCATACGGTCGATTTCGCGAATTTGAGACCGCTGGGTCTGTATCGACTGACTCAACGCCACGAGATCCGAGGCGATCCGCCGGATCAACGGCAGCATCGCCGTTGCCTGGACGGGAGTAAAAATGCGGTCGCGATTCGGAGTCGAACCCGATTTGTCATTAATCGCTCGGACCATGAATCTGCCTACTATGCCTGGGAGACGGGCCGGAATGTTACCAGTAGGACGCAGCCCGGGCCTATACGGTTCCGAAGATTGCGGTAACTCAGTACTGCAATTTATGGCGAAAATGTCCACACAGGCAAAAACTTTTTTATATTTCCGATACAAACCGCAGCCATTTGCTAGCGATAAACCGCCCATTTTACGTGACAAGGTGGCAATTCGAACAGCAAAACGTCAAATACTGAGATTTGTCAAGACTGATTTCCTTGACTATTGTGATTCATGACCTAGAGTTGATGACGTCAGGATAGCGAGACAAAACGGAGATATTTCGCGGACGCAGGCCGGCCTACGACGCGCTGTACCGGAGAAGTGTCTTCTCACCAGGCATCAACGCAGTAGGCGATTGAAATACTCGAATGAAATATGGGCCGGTGACGAAAGGACTGGATCATGCTGGTTTTATCTAGAAAAAAGAACGAGAGCATTGTAATTAACAACGACATTCGCATTGTCGTTGTCGAAATCCGAGGCGACAAAGTTCGTTTGGGCGTCGAAGCTCCACGTGAGGTGCCCGTGCATCGCCGTGAAGTTTACGACGCAATCCAACGTAGCCTGGAATCCGGCGATGTTACCATTGAGACACAGTCCGAGTCGGAGTGATTGCGATGACTGAGTTTTTTCGACTCAGTCCAGCGCAATAACCTTTTTGCGAAACCGCTAGCCGAAGTCTCGCATTGAAGTCCCTCTAGTTCTCGTCGTAGCGATCTCTCGTTGAATTCCACTTTTATGGCGGAATCAATGAAGGTAGATTTCCATGGAGCAGGACTCGTACCTACCAACCACGTCTGTCTTACTAGCTCGGCTTTCGTTTTTCAGCGCGGGCTATCGATGCTTACGATTACGCGTGTTGAAAAAAACGTTGAGCAACGCAAGTGAACCCTTGACGTACCGAAGGGGTCTTGGGTACAAACCTTGCACACAGCCAACGGCATTAACACGTCGTTGAATCTAGACGGCCCCTTCGTCTAGCGGTCTAGGACACCGCCCTTTCACGGCGGTAACACGGGTTCAAGTCCCGTAGGGGTCATCAAATGCCTGATCACAGGCAGGCAAGTCAGAACATAGAGCCCGCTTCTTGCGGGCTCTTTTCGTTTCTAGTTCTTCGTTACAACTTAACTCCCGGGTTCGTAAGTCGTAGGATGGGACTCCTGGCCCGTGTGTCCACAACGGACGAGCCCGGAGTTCCGTCCTACGCCCCGACGTTTTAGCTGTAGCGACTGCAGTAGAGGTATCTGATTTAGAACAGCTTGCAAATGCTGGATGCTGTTGACGTGAATCAAGGCGATACGCACAGCACAATCGGTTTCCGGATAGCCGATGATCAACCGTGTTTTCAGCAGCACAACGTTTTCGGGATGCCTCACTTCATGGCTCTCGCCGTTGGACAGCCGGATCAAAAAGCACTGAAACGGTCGCTTGCTAAGAAATTCCCGTATCGTCTCAGCGTTCATCAACTCTTTCCACTTACGGTTGTTTTCTAAAACTGCATTTTAGGCTAGAGCGGGTGGGGGATCAGCTTGAGTTGCAAAAACTCTCCTATTTCTTGTAGATAGCATCGTCGGGATTTCCTGCAGACATCAGGTAAGCGACTAGATCACGCACCTCTTCTGCGTTAAGCATCGCGATCAACTCTGTCGGCATTTGAGACAAAGGCGAGGGACGCATCTCCTGGACGTCATCAAGCTGCAGCGTTCGTTTCGTGCCACTCACATCAAGGGCTGGTGGGTAGATATCGATAGAGTCGCTGTGTCGAACCACCAGACCCGTCAGCACCTCCCCGCCGCTGGTAATCACCTGGGACGAGCCGTACTGGTCACTGATGATTTTGCTTGGCTCGATGATTGCTTCCAGGACGTAGCGTTCATCAAACTTATTTCGCACTGACGTCAAATCAGGTCCAATGTCGCCGCCGAGTCCATCGAGTCGGTGGCAAACGGCGCACTTCGTCGCATGAAACAGATTGCGTCCGTTTTCAAAACTCGCGCCGCGAAGTTTGCGTCGATTAGCATGAGCAAAAGCTGTGTCGACCGTCCAGTTTTCGCCTGGTCCTTTGGGTGGAGTGATGTGGAAATCGGGGACAGGGTTAAAGTCTTCGCCAGTGATATCAACCAGCATGGAACGCTGCTCGTTGGTGCATAGGCCGAGTGCCTGATCGCGCACGTTGGTCAACATTTTCGCATAACTGTTTCCACCAGGATGCTTTGACGCTCGATTGAGGAATTCAAATAGCGACCGTCGTTGCTCCAGCGTCCAACCCTCCTTCAAGTTGCGCAACATGAACGCAAAATTGATCTCGCGAACGGGCGGGTAATCAGCGAGCATCCGCAGTATCCCACCACCGTATCCCGCGTTACGTTGAGCAAGTTCCGCCCAATCCGGAACTTCAGCCGTGCTACGTTGGTTAATCAGGGCCATCGTCTTGTGAATCACATTCGGAGATCGCAGATAGACCAAGACGCGGACCAATTCCGTGTTGACGTCGGCATTATCGCATGGCAATAGCGGTTCAATCTGGGCAATGATTTGCTCTCGCTGGTGATCTGCTGGCTTACCGAGTCGAATGAAGGTTAACGAGTAAGCTCGCAGCAACCCCAGCAACTGCGAATCCGGCAACTTGCCGGGATCAAGTTCGAGCAGCGATGCCAGTAAGGACTCGCGGTAGTTTTCCAGGACAGTAGTGTCCGGCGGCGTGCTTCGGCTTGCCGCATTGCCGGCGGTACGAGCCAACGCCACAGCGCCGGTGATTCGAGCCTGGGTGTTTGATTCGCTAAACACTTTGGTCGCCCACTGCTCAGCCGGTTGCGATTCGATCGCGATTCGTGCCGCATGACGCAACCAACGATCCGTGCTGGAAAGGTGTGACCAAGCAGCAGCAACCGCAGCCGAATTCTCCTGGCCATGAAACTCTTCGAGGGCGCGACGTTGCTTTGCCGCGTCGGACGGCTCGGCGAGGGCGATCGGTTCTACCGAATCGGAACCAACGTAAGTCACACGCAGCAATGCCGATTGCGCGCCGCGTCCGCCGACCGTAAAGTACAATGCTCCTTCTTTGCCAACGATGGCGTCCGTCACCGGTAGCGGCGCTGCGTAACAGAACGGTTCACTTGAGCCACGATAACCTGCACCGTCAGGCTGTAAATGAATGGCGTAAATGGTGCCAAAGGTCCAATCCAGAGCGAAAATCGCATCTTGATATTTGGCAGGAAACTTTGTTCCGATTCCTGAGACGACACCCGTCGGAGAACCTGGGCCAATATCGACGGTCGGCGGTAGGCTGTCTTCGTAGTAAGCAGGCCATTTCCCCGTACCGCTGCGCCAACCGAAATCACTACCACTGACCACGTGACAAATCCGAGTAGGCCGATACCAGGGCGAACCCATATCCCACTCCATATCCGCGTCGTAAGTGAACAAGTCGCCAAACTTGTTCAGCGCGACGTCGTATTCATTGCGGTACCCGATCGAAATAATTTCGTGCTTCTTTGTCTGTGGGTCGAATCGTGTGACCCAGCCGCCGGGAGCCAGCACGCCGCGAGCATGTCCATTAGCGTCCCATTCACGAGGCAACAACAAATCCTCGTTCCAATTTGGTACCCGTGAACCAGAAATCGCATCGGTGGGCGGCAATGCGGTATGGTTTCCGCCGACGACATAAAGCGCTTGGTTGTCGGCGGTTTGGATGACCGCGTGATTGCCGTGTTCGCCTCCGCCCGTGGCACTGGGAAGCTCTTCGAACTCATCCAACAGGCCATCGCCATTGGAGTCCGTAACGCGGAACAGGTGGCCGCCGTTGCGGTTGAAGTACAAACTGTCGTTGAACCAAACCAAACCTTGTGCGCCGGAAAGATCAACTGGCACTTTCTCGACGGTTACCTCCGGCTCGTCGCCAACTTGGTCGACGATTGAAATTCGATACAAACCTTTGTCGCCTTGATCACAGGCGTACAGACGTCCCTGAGGATCAGCCGTTAACGAGACCCACGATCCTTCTTCGTCTTTGGGGACTTCGTACAGCAATTCGACTCGGAAACCTTCGGGGACGTGGATTTGATCAGCATCCAGAGGCGCGCCGCGTCCGCCGCCACTACCAGGAATTCCCCATGGTTGGACCCCAAAACTTCCCAGCCCTTTAAGTTTCGCGTTCCATGCAACATCGTTGAACTGTGTTGATTGCCAGTCCTCGGATTCACTCAGCGAGAGTTTCCAGGTCGGATCAGACACTACATGAATTGTTTGTTGGTCGGCTTCGACATCCAGCTTCAACACAAAGGCGGCTGCACCGCCGCGATTGTGGGCCTTGACAGCGATCGTGTTCTTTCCCGCCTGGAGAAACTCCTCCGCTTTCGCGATGCGAATCGGTTCGCCCCAATCCGGAGCAGTGCCCACTTTCTTTCCATTGAGGTAAACATCCGCACCGTTATCACACGTTGCGTAAAGCTGAGCGTTTCCGAACTGCTGCGGTAACTCGAACGACTTGCGCAGATAAATCGGTTGGTCATCAATTTTATCGGCTCGCCAAACCCATGTGGGAAGCGGCTCTTGGGCGACCCAGCTCGAACTCACTTGGCGACGGGCGTATTTCTTGGTTTTAGGCTCTGCAGCGAAAACAGGTGCAGCCAACTGCAGGAGAACGATCAAAATGAAAACGTGTTTCAGCATCATCAATTAATCTTAGTTGAAGTATTCCACAGCACGGACGCGACTAGACGGGGAAACTCGTCCCGCCGCTTTACGCTACAATGTACTCCCCTACCGTTAGCGCCGCTGCATCGTTCGAAGCTGCGTCGTTCAAAAACGTACCGGCTTCCCCTACCGAGTCACCCTTCATGTCACTGCCACTGCTGTCAAAGAGTCTGGTTCTGTTGTTGATAGGCATATCGCTACGTTGCGGCGCCGAGGATGTAACGATCGCACCCGATGTCGTTTATGGACACAAGCTTGGGTTGGCGATGACCTGCGACGTGTTCACGCCGACTGAGGACGCAAACGGCGCGGCAGTGCTGTTCATGGTCAGCGGCGGATGGTTCTCCAACTGGTCGCCTCCAGATCAAACCCAGCATCTGTTTCGCCCGCTCACCGAAAAGGGGTTCACAGTGTTTGCCGTTCGCCATGGAAGTAGCCCCAAGTTTTCGATCTCAGAAGCGGTCGCCGATGTCCGACGCAGCGTGCGTTTCATTCGCATGAATGCGGAAACTTTCAAGATCGATCCCAATCGAATCGGTGTGTTTGGTATGAGTGCGGGAGGCCACTTGTCACTGATGCTGGGGACAGCTTCAGATGATGGAATCGCGGATGCGCAGGATCCGGTGGAAAGAGTCAGTGATCGAGTCAACGCGGTGGTCGCGTACGTGGCACCCACCGACCTGCGAGTCATGGCCCAAGACGCACCGAATCGACTTGCTGCCTACGAGCGATTCCCGGCGCTCGAGATTGACATGAAAACGGCGGAGCCTGACTCACCGTTATTGCACGTGACATCGGATGATCCACCAACGTTATTGCTCGCCGGTGCGAAAGATGAACTGGTTCCAGTCAATCACAGCCGCAACATCGCAGCAGCATTCGAAAAGGCAAACGTGACCAGCAAGCTAGTCGAATTTGAAAATGCAGGGCACGGGTTTGGAGGCGAGGACGCTCAGAAAGCCACTGAGGCGATGGTCGACTGGTTCGTCACCCACCTCGCAAACGATCCCAGCAACAAGCCGTGATACTTGTTGCATGCTGAAGGAGTGACAGGCTTTATAATCGTCCTATTTTTAAATTTCTCAACTGATATTATGAACTCACTATCCATCAATCGTCGTGAGGCGATTTTCCTTTCGGGCCTAGCCGCTGTTTCGGCGTCCAGTGCGATCGCCAAGGATGAGCGTCCAAAGCGAATCTTGCTTCGATCTTCTTGGCAAACGGTCAACATTGGCGACATCGCGCATACTCCAGGTGTGTTGCGGATTCTCGAACAACATTTGCCGGATTGCGCCGTTACGTTGTGGCCGAGTAAGGTGGACAATGGCGTTGAGGAACTGTTGCGGGCGAGATTCCCAAAGCTCGAAATCGTGAAGGGCGAGAAAGACCTCAAGGCTGCCTTTGATACATGCGATTTTCTGTTGCATGGGTCGGGACCGTCCCTGGTGGCCCAGCGTGATGTGATTCGCTGGCAATCAGCAACGGGTAAACCGTACGGTGTGTACGGCATCACACTGCCGTCCAAGAGTTCGTCATCGACCACAGCGACGTCGGACGAGGCGATGGCAGAAACGATTCGCGTGCTCAGCGGTGCACGATTCGTCTTCTTCCGAGACTCGCGATCTCTGGAGCTAGCAAAGCAAAAAGGTTGCACGGCGCCCGTGATGGAGTTTGGACCAGACGGCGCATTCGCCTGCGATCTTCGCGAAGACGCAAAGGCAGCGGCTTTCTTGAAAGAACACGGACTCGAATCAGGAAAGTTTTTGTGTTGTATCCCGCGACTTCGCTATACACCTTATTGGAAGATTAAAGATCTTCCGTTTGATCCAGTAAAACATGCTCGCAACGAAGAGTTGAAGGAGCACGATCATCGGCAGTTGCGCCAGTCGATCGTCGAGATCGTTACCACCACGGACTTGAAAGTGTTGGTGTGTCCCGAAGATCAAACGCAAATGGCTGTCGGCAAAGAATTGTTGTTTGACCCGCTTCCCGACGCCATCAAGCAACGTGTCGTTTGGCGACCCAACTATTGGTTGACTGGAGAAGCGGTCAGTACCTATGTCCACAGCGCCGGATTGTTTGGTAACGAAATGCATTCGCCGATCATGTGCATTGGCCACGGCATTCCCGCAATCGTATGTCGCTGGGATGAACAGACCTCCAAGGGTTACATGTGGCAAGACATTGGGTTGAGCGATTGGTTGTTCAATCTCGATGAGCCTGCGGAGGTGACCAAAGTCATGCCTGCAGTGTTGGAAATGGCTCGCAATAACGAAGCTGCGAGAGAAAAGGCACGACTGGCACGTAATCGAGTCGAAAAGCGGCAAGCTGAGACGATGTCCGTGCTGCGACGAGAGCTTGAAATTTAGGGGACGGCGCATGCAGGCTGTTGATTTAATCGTTTAACCCGTAGCTGAAGGCGAGTTATCACGCATTGAGCCTCGCCTACGATAGCGGGTTAAACGATGTCGAGAAGAAAATTCGATTGATCCAAACACGACCTTTATAAGACTTCACACGAGATGAGATTGACCATGAATTGGCTGATGCGATTGTTGCCATCGTTTTCGTTGTTTTCGATTTCATTGTTCTCGGTTTCGTTGTGGACTCTCGCTAGCGCCGAGGAGTTTTCGCTGCACACGTTTGATCGCCTGAAACTCACCGACGTCTACTTCTCTGAGGGAGCCAGCGCCGGTGATATCAATGCTGACGGAATCCCTGATGTGGTGTACGGCCCGTACTGGTTTGCCGGTCCCGAATACTCGGTCAAGCAAGAAATTTACAAGCCTGTTCCTCAGGACGTGAATCGCTACGCCGACAATTTTTTTTCATGGATTTATGACTTTAACAGCGACGGATGGAACGATGTCTTTGTGGTTGGGTTTCCCGGAACGCCAGCATACGCCTACGAAAATCCGACAGCGAAAGGGCTCGACCAGCATTGGAAGAAACATCAAGTGATCGACTGGGTTTCCAACGAGTCACCGCAATTCCTGGATATGTACGGCGACGAGCGACCGGAACTCGTGTGTACTCGAGACGGCTTCTTTGGTTTCGCAACAATCGATTCCAGCGAGCCGTTTGGTACTTGGGATTTTCATCCGATTTCAGAGAAAATCGCAGCGACAAAATTTGGGCACGGACTTGGCATCGGCGATGTGAACGGCGATGGCCGAATGGACATTCTTCATTCAGCAGGTTGGTTCGAGCAACCCGAGTCCAATGCCGATAGCGTTCGCTGGAAACTTCACGAAGTGCGGTTCAGTGAGTCGTACGGCGGCGCGGAAATGTACGCCTACGATGTTGACGGTGATGGCGACAATGATGTGATCACCAGCCATGCGGCTCACGACTTTGGCTTGGGTTGGTACGAGCAAGTCTCGACGGAAAAGGGGATCTCGTTCAAACACCACAAGATCATGGGCGAGCATCCTTCGGAGAATAAGTACGGTGTTGTGTTTAGCGAACTGCACTCGGTCAACTTGGTCGACATCGATGGCGATGGGCTAAAAGACATCGTTACTGGAAAAACTTATTGGTCGCATCATCAACAAAGCCCGATGTGGGATGCGGGGGCCGTTGTTTACTGGTTCAAGTTGGTTCGCCATCAGGACGGCGTCGACTGGATTCCCTACCAAGCCGATGGCGAGAGCGGGATCGGTCGGCAATTGACTGTCGCCGACGTCAACACCGACGGACTCGCCGATATTGTTGTCGGCGGTATGAAGGGAGCTCACGTGCTGACGCACAAATCGAAAATCGTTGGCAAGGAACAATGGATTGCTGCTCAGCCGAAAGTTTATGAAGGCGAAAAATTGCCGACAGTCGAGAACGCTGAACGCACTCGTGGGCCAAAGTCGTCGATCGATGGCGGAACAGGCCGCGTCGTCGGTGCGATCGAAGGCGAAACATTAAAGCCCACGGTTTCCGGCGGACAGGCAAAGCCGCAAGCGATGGACAAGTTTTCTCGAGACAATTGGAGCGGTGATTCTCAGTTGTGGTGGACCGGAGCGCGTGTCGGCGATGAATTGTCGATTGAACTGCCCGAGTTTGGCGGCGAAGTGGACCTCGATGTTGTGTTGACTTGTGCGATTGACTACGGAGTCGTTCAGCTCTCATTGGATGATCAACCACTGGGCAATCCGATTGATTGCTTTGAAACAGACGTCATCACGACCGGTGTTCTGTCATTTCCTAAGCTGAAAACTCAATCCGGAAAGCACACGCTGACGGCAAAGATCGTCGGCACGAATCCGAAAGCGAAGAAGTCGTTCATGTTTGCCCTCGATTATCTGCGAGTCAAACTTGCCGATGGAAAATTTCTTGTCGGTACCAATGTGTCTGGTGCAAGAGTGGCAAATGCCTCGGCTGGTGTGAAGCCAAAATCGGCGGATGGACGAGAGCTGAACCTGGATTTCGAAACTGGGACGTTGGACGATTGGACCGCGACCGGGAACGCCTTTGAAGGACAACCCGTCAAGGGCGACGTTGTATCCAAACGCCGCAAAGATATGCGTAGCGGTCATGCCGGCGATTACTGGATCGGCGGATTCGAGCGATTGAATGATGCAGGTACTGGAACGCTCACCTCGCTGCCGTTCGTTGTCTCACAACCCTACGCGACGTTCTTGACCAATGGTGGCGATACTGACACAACGCGCGTTGAACTGGTCCGCAGTGACTCCAATACCGTGTTCTATCGAATGTCAGGAACCAACAGCGAGACGATGCGAAAGATCGTTGTTGATTTGCGCGGGCATGTCGGAAAAGAAATCCAGATTCGCTTGGTTGATACCAGCACCGGTGGTTGGGGGCATCTCAACTTTGACCACTTCCGACTGCACGCGACAAGGCCGGAAACTGTCACACCGATGATGATCGCTCTGTCGCCCGACGAATATCCGCATTCAGGATTGAACGCGAAAGAGGCTGCGGCGGCGATGAATTTACCCGATGGTTTTTCCGTCACCGTAGGGGCTGCGGAGCCGGAGGTGAAACAGCCGATTGCGATGGCGATTGATGACCGAGGCCATGTTTGGATCGCGGAAGCTTACGAATATCCGATCCGCGCCAAGGGAGATACCGGCCGTGATCGCATTCTCATCTTCGAAGACACCAATAACGATGGGTCACTCGATAAGCAATCGGTGTTTGCGGAAGGGTTGAACCTTGTCAGTGGCCTCGAAGTCGGCTTCGGCGGTGTATGGGTCGGCGCGGCACCGTACTTGATGTTCATTCCGGATCGCGATGGCGACGATGTACCCGATGGGGAACCAGAGATTTTGCTCGACGGTTGGGGATTACAAGACACGCATGAAACGCTCAACGCGTTCATTTGGGGACCTGATGGTTGGTTGTATGGATGCCATGGCGTGTTCACTCATTCGCGAGTCGGCAAACCAGGAACACCGGATGCTGATCGAGTGCCCATCAACTGTGCCGTGTGGCGTTACCATCCGACTCGGCACCAATTCGAAGTCTTCGCGCACGGCACAAGCAATCCGTGGGGAGTCGACTTCAACGATCACGGCCAAGCGTTCATTACCGCCTGTGTCATTCCGCACTTGTACCACATCATTCAAGGTGCCCGATACCAGCGGCAAGGCGGTCAACATTTCAATCCACACACCTACCGCGATATCGTCACCATTGCCGATCACTTGCACTATCTCGGTGCAACACCGCATGGCGGTAACAGCAAATCGGATTCGGCGGGCGGAGGTCACGCGCACTCCGGTGCAATGATTTATCTCGGTGATCGCTGGCCCGCCCAGTATCGCAACCAAATTTTCATGAACAATATCCATGGCCAGCGATTGAATGTTGATGTGCTTAAGCCGAATGGTTCGGGCTATGTCGGATCTCACGGCCCAGACTTTCTGTTGACCGGCGACAATGCATCGCAAATCCTGAATCTGCGATACGGGCCTGATGGAAACGCATGGATGATTGATTGGTACGACATGCAGGCCTGTCATCGCAAAGAGGTCGAGCTGCATGATCGCAGCAACGGCAGAATCTACAAAATCAGTTACGGGAACGATGGCTTTTCGCAGCCCACATTGAATCTGAAAGACGCCAGCGATTTACAGCTCGCCGAAATGGTGCTCGATGCAAACGATTGGTACGTGCGGCACAGTCGCCGCGTGCTGCAGGAGCGGGCGGTGTCTCGCAAGATCGACCCGCAAGCGATCGCAAAATTGAAAGAGATTGCGACTACTTCCGCTGATGATACACGCCGCCTTCGAGCTGCCTGGGTGTTGCACGTGACGAAGTCGCTCGACGAGTCGTTGACTCAGACACTTCTGTCGGATGCGAGTCCCTACGTGCGCGGCTGGGCGGTGCAAATGACGATGGAATCAGCGTCGGATAATCCATCGTCCAATCAGATCGCTCGGTTCGCGGAAATGGCAGTGACCGATGAGTCTCCGATTGTTCGTCTGTACTTGGCGTCGGCGACCCAGAAGCTGCCGATGGAGTCTCGGTGGCAGATGCTGCAGTCCCTAACCTTGCACGTCGAAGACGCGAAGGATCACAATCTGCCGCTGATGTATTGGTACGCTGCTGAACCACTTGCGGAGGTAGATTCAACGCGAGCCTTAGCACTGGCGATGGCCGCTGGCGAACGAATTCCGCTGCTGCGTGAATTTATGCTGAGGCGAATTGGCAGTGGCGGTGGAGCGACGGCGTTGACGGTTTTGGTTCAAGGACTGGGCGATGCTCAATCACCATCCATGCAGCTCACATATATCGCCGCGATTCGTTCGGCGCTAAAGGGACAGAGAACGGTCGAAGCGCCGCCGCAATGGGCTGCGGTCTCAAAGTCACTTCGGGCGAGCAAGGACGACGATGTGCGATTGCAAGCGATTGCACTGGGAGTCACGTTTGGTGACTCATCTGCGATGGACGCGATGCGGACGCGAGTGGTCGATCCATCCGAAAGTGTCGACGCGCGAGCTGTCGCACTGCAGTCGCTTCTTGATGCGAATGACTCCGGTTTGGTTCCCACGTTGGTGTCGCTATTGGCCGATGTTGCTCCGCTACGTGAAGCAGCAATTCGCGGCATGGCACAGTACGATGACCCCGCGATTGCCCGCGAGTTGCTGGGTGCGTATTCAGGTTTGCCGCCTGCTCAGCGTCGTACGGCGTTGGGGACACTGTGCGCACGAGCTGGCTCAGGTTCGGCGCTTCTTGACGCCATTGAATCGAAGTCGATTCCGGGAACCGACTTGACAGCGGACCTCGTCAAACAGCTTCAGTTCCTCGATGATGAACGCATCGACGCGAAACTCCAGAGCGTGTGGGGCACGGTACGTCAATCACCTGCCGACAAGTTGGCGCTGATTGCCAAGTACACGGCCCTGGTCGAATCGACCGAGCATCCTCCCGTCGATATTGAACTCGGACGATCGGTTTTTGCGAGCACTTGCATGAAATGTCACAAGTTGTACGGAGTCGGTATCAAAATCGGGCCCGATTTGACGGGCTCGAATCGATCGAATCTCGAATACTTGTTAAGCAATATCGTGGACCCAAGCAGTGTGATGGCCAAGGAGTATCGGCCCACCGTGATCCTGACCGACAGCGGGCGAGTGGTGAACGGTTTGGTCACTGCCGAAAGCGAAACATCGATCACCCTCCAAACCTCTGATGCTGAGGCGACGATTCCCAAAGAAGAAATCGATGAGCGCCGCGAGGCAGAGCAGTCGATGATGCCCGAAGACCAACTCAAGCAGTTTAGCGATCACCAAATTCGATCACTCGTCGCTTATCTGCGTGGAAGTCAGCAAACGCCGATGTTAGCGACGCCGGAGAATTCAGCAGGCTTTTTCAATGGCGTCGATCTGAGCGGTTGGTCGGCTGCGGAAGGATTGTGGTCGGTCGAGAATGGCGAGTTGGTCGGCCGGACTGACGGACTGAAACGAAACGAGTGGATTGTCAGTGACCTAGCGGCGGACAATTTTGCGTTGACGGTCGAAGTGAAGCTGGTCGAGAACGCTGGCAACAGCGGCATCCAATTCCGCAGCCAAGCTCGCGACGGTGAAGTCAGCGGTTACCAAGCCGACATCGGCAAAGGCTGGTGGGGCAAACTTTACGAAGAACACGGCCGTGCCTTGCTGTGGGACAAGTCGGGGGAACAGCACGTCAAGCTTGGCGATTGGAACGAGTACAAGGTCGTCGCCGATGGTCACCACATCCGTACGTTCATCAACGGACAACTCTGCGTTGATCTTCACGACGACGCTGGGGCCGATCGCGGCATCATTGCGTTCCAGCTTCACAGCGGCGGCAAAACCGAAGTACGATTCCGCAATATGAAGCTAAACGTATTTCAACAATCCAGCGAGCCGCACGAGTGATTATGCGAGCGGTTTTCATTTGTATCACTGTCGATGTACTGGATTAATTTTACTTGCCCGTGGGGTAAATTTTCGAACCCTCGGAACTCCTAGGAATCACGCACATGAACCTGCGATCGATCATCATCATGGCTGCGTTTGTTCTGATGCCCATACGGCTGACGGCTGAGGACGACAACTGGCAGAATCTCATCTCCAATTTTGACCAGCAAAAACAAGTGGTCGCGGGCAACTGGACCTCGACTACGGAAGGGCTGCAGACCGACGCGACGACTGGGGCACGGGCGTTGCTGCCCTATCGGCCAATGAATGAATACGATTTTCGCATATCGTTTACGCGAAACAGCGGAGTTCATTCAGTCGCCATGATTTTCGTTAGCGATTCGGGGCAAGCGACTTTCGAGATAGATGGCTGGGGGCAGCATCTTGCTGGGATTCAAATGATCGATGGTCAGACGATGCAGGACAATGCAACGCGCGTCGATCGCATAGTTCTCGAGAACGGTCGTCGCTACACAATGTTGATCCAGGTGCGAAAGGGCAGCATTCGGGCCTACCTTGATGATCGATTGCTGGCGGAGCTGAAAACCGAGGGTTCGACTCTTGCCGTGCCGCCGGTATGGCGGGTGCCCGATGCTCAATCGCTTGGTATAGGTGCTTACGAAGCAGCGACAACTTTCCATCAAGTTGAGGTCCGACCGGCGAGTGACAATTTGCTTCTCGCCTCCAGTTCGTCGATTCGATCTCCGGGAAACGCTAAATCTCAAAGCTCGACAGTGGGAGATGCCAAGTCCGACGTTGCTGCTGCGGCAATGAGTCCGGGGGCGACGAGACGGTCAGGTGTGGCGCGTCGATCAGGCGTTTCCGAGAAACGTGTTTTACTCGTCATCGCGAATCGTGACTTTTACTATCGAGAGTATCACGAGCCACGCGTCGCGCTGGAGAACGCTGGGATTGTTGTTGAGGTCGCTGCCGCGAGAAAGCAAATGTGTTACCCGCATGAAAATTCTGGCCAACAGGACAGCGGCGAAGTTATGCCAGATTTAACGATCGCGGATGCCGACGCTTCACGTTACGATGCGATCATGTTTTCCGGTGGCTGGGGATCATCGATGTACCAATTCGCCTTCCAGGGAGACTACTCCAACACCGTTTACAATGGCGACACACAAACGAAAGAGACCGTTAACCGCTTGCTGAGCGATTTTGTGAAGCAAGACAAATACATCGGCGCCCTGTGTCACGGCGTCTCAGTTCTCGCCTGGTCGCGAATTGATGGCGCGAGTTTGCTCCGGGGTCGACGCGCGGTGGGATCTCCGCGGCAAAGTCCTGCGGGCACGTACGACGGCAAGCGTGGTCAACCGCTTTCTCGCTGGAATGCAGAGATCAACGGAGCGCGACTGACGCCAGCTCGCTCCATCGGCAATCCGCAAACGTCCGCAGATGACGTGATGGTAGACGGCAAGCTAATCACGGGAGAAGACGACAACTCGTCGCGACTGTTCGGTGAAACGCTCGCCCGGCTTTTGCAGGATTCCAAATAAGATCGGTGACAGCAGCAAATCTGGTGGTCAACCAAGTGTCCGAGCATTGATTTGCGTCGATTTTTATGTTTGATGCGGGTAAACGCGATTAAAAATTTGTGTCTGTGGCGGCAATACCGTTCAGACGATAGACTTGACGACTTAACTCGACTTATAGCGAGTCGAATCTAGATTTCTGCGTTTGGCTTGTTAGCTCAGCTCCATTTTTTTCAAGGATCGTATTGATGAAGAAGTTTTGTCTCCTGTGCTCGATTGTCGTTTGCTTGTCGACTACATCGCTCGTTGGCTGCGGATCGGGAACCGAAACGAAGGTCATCGAAGCAACCCCTCCCGCGGAGCCAACTAAGACTCCGGAAGAAGAAGAGGCCTACGCTAAGGCAATGGAAGAATCGATGAAGTAAATCGTTTTTCTTGAAAGCGTAAATCTTGGAATGGGTCGTCGCTGGGCTCAGTTCACCGGCGATCCCTTTCGTAATCCGGCAGATCGTATGATGTTGCCGGTAGTCGAATTTCGGTTGAGTTGTTTTTCAGCCGAGTTGTTTTCAAAAAAGAGTTTGCAAGCAAGTTCTTAGGGAATACCGGCAGCTCTTCACTAGTGTTTTGTCCAGAATGAGTTTTAGGATTAGCCGGAGTGCGTTAGCACCGGTTCACGCGGCAAATAACCGGTGCTAACGCACATCGGCTGATTTACCCAACCCAGGGCAATTGCATGTCGATGCCGCGTTGGTCCAATCATTGCTTGAGTGAGGCCATCGTCAAGTCCTCGATTGTAGGACTATAAAAAACAGGAATTGTTGGTGACGGAGTTTGGCCATGTCCACATTGTTTCTCGAAC
>JBGSIA010000231.1:0-7865 GCA_041751935.1 Pirellulaceae bacterium
CCGTGAATTGTCAGTCGCCTCGGTCACGTGGTGAACGCACTCCTCCAGCGCCACCTTCAGCAAGCGATTCGATAGAGCATCACGACCAGCAACGACAGATGCGGAACCCGCTAGGTCCGAGTTGATGTAGACTTCGCCCTGGCGGTAGTAGCCATTCAGCATCGTGCCGCCGTCGAGAATCGACGAAAAGCACTTCACAACCGGCTTCTCCTTGCCGTTCGTCAATCGGACCTGTTTCAGTAGCTCCCAGACCAAATCAACGGCTGCTTGCGCATCAGGAGTTGCTTTGGTGATCTCTCGTCCCAAAAGTTCATCTGTGGAAAGCACACTTGTCGGTGTTTGAAGTCCATAACGTGACGCTGCGTTGACCAGACCTTCGGGCGCTTTGACTGGTCTGTAGCCTTTGCGTTTCAGTTGATCGGCTGATCCTTCTTGAGTCAGTACCCCATCGCTACCAGCGACACCGATGAACGCTTCTTGCCAGTTTTTTTGTCGTTGTTCATCGGCTTCAGTATCTCGATAACTTGGTTGCAACGAATACGTGTCGAAACTGAACTCCCAAACTGGACGATCTGAGTTGAGCAAATGATCGAACAATAGCGCCAAAGTTTCTTTGTCAGCACCAGCTAATGCCCTTCCGCAATGATGTCGAACGTCCCAATCACTTGCCTTCCTCGCCTCGTCGATGGTCAAGTCGTTCACGTTGTAATCGAATAACGATTCTGTATCGGACGATTCAAATTCACGCACCCGAACTCCACGACGATAAATCACCGCTGCCTTGCGGTCTCCGAGATTGCGATTTCGCTTAGGGAGAATCGCCTTCGACAACGACTCCGGTTCACTGAAGTGCAAGAACCACTTGCCTAAGTCGTTGTAGAACTGAAGCACATCAGCATTCATCGGAACGAAGACACGAGTGTGGTCTTTCTTGGCTCTTACTTGAGCTTCGTCCACGATCTCTATTTTCACGCCTGACCAATCACCACGCTCACGAATGGATCGGTCAATGGCATTGCTAACGAACTCACGAAGAGCAAGTGAGACCTCGTTCCAGTCCTGTTTGCCGTAGTCGAGGACGAAGCCGAGGTCTTCCGTGCTGGATCGGCTGGCACCGGTGATCGGATCGGAGCCGCCGTAGCGGACGCAGACACGGGCGAACTCCTTTTCAGCCAATCCATCGCCAACCGTTTGTGGCTTCGTGCCAAATTCAAGCTTCAATGATCCAGCGAATACAACTGGATTCAATTCGCTACGGAGCAATAAGGCAATTCCGTGTTTACTCCCACTTCCGAAAGTCCCGATGACGCCCTCACGATTGGATGTGTCAGCGAGACTGATACCAAGAACGGTGAAGCCTTCAGGAGGACAGACGCCGATATTTTCAATCTTCAAATATGCAGACATGACAACCTCTTTGAAATTTAGTTAAGCAGTAATTGGGGCAACGACACCGAGTTTGTGAACCCAGCGGCGAGCTTTTTCGATTGATTCAAAGGAAGCATGAACTTCGCCATCACGAATCACGTCCACCGTCAACTGACGACCATTGGGCAACACGACTGCATCGTGTTTCGGCTGAATGGACAAATTGCCGAATTGGTAGTTGGGATGCTGATAAAGCACTCGACCACCAACACTCGTTCGAATTCGCACAATGCAGTGATCGAGGATTGCACCTCCCCCACGGCTGCACCGATTGGCGATCAGCAAAGGAACCTTGATTGGTCCCATACTTCTGCCGACGTATCCGATCACATCGTTTTCTTCGAGCCAATCTCGACCTGTAATCGTGTCGCCGAAGCTGATGTGCAATCGGGTTCGATTTAGTCGAGCCTGCTCAAGCACTCGCACGATTTCATTCGGTGTACGAATGTCGTAGCTCGTGCCGTTGACAATCTTGTAGCGTTGCGAATCTGTAGACATGAGAGCGTTCCCTTTGTGGTTGAAACGATCACTACAGGTACAACTCTACTGACCTGATTGAACCGAGATTTTCGAATCGAGTTCAATCACTCGATTCGACGAGAATGCGAAAGCATCTGTACCAGTCGGTAAAAATCAATATTCGTCGGGCAAAAGCAAACAAGTCGATGATCGATCTGCCTCGGTGATTACCCAGAGCTTCGTGCCTTTGGTTGTGCTGTATGCACTCAACAGTCGTGCGCCGTGAATGAGCGCATCCTCATTCGTTTGCTTATCTTCATAGTCAACGTCACCCCAATCGCCAGACAGATGTCGTTGAAGAAATTCAATTGGCGATTGACTGGATTCGGTCAGAGCCTCAAGAGCGCCTGGCGTGGCTACAGTTTGACCGAGTTGAAATTTAGCAGACATGTGATTAACTCTTTCGTGTTTTGTGAACGAGAGTCACAGGTACAACTGTACTGACTTTGCCTCGACTATTCTCCGTTGGCTCGTTCTAGCTGCCGTGCCTTTTCATAGGCAGCTTGTGCCTCTGAAATTCGACCCAAAGCTGTCAGGGCATGACCACGATGAACAAAATAATCGTGTCGATTCGGATCAAGCTCTATCGCTTTTGTGAAGTCAGCTACCGCTTGTTCGTGTTGCTTTAGGTTGAAGTGAATGGCACCACGACTATCAAATGCACCAGGAAATGAGTCATCCCAGCGAATTGCTTCTTCAAGGTCAGCCAATGCACCATCGTGAAAGCCGTTTTTCGTTCGCTGAGCGGCTCGTGAATCGTAGACTTGAGCCACGTACCGCTTGTACTCATCACGCTCAGCCAACGTTGTCTTTGATTGACCAATGAGGATTTGCTTAACCGCATCATCATGCTGACCGTTCTTTGCCAATGCAAAAGCTAGGTTCTTGAAGTATTCCGGTTTCTGTGTTTCAAGTGTGATCGCCTTTTGCAGGTCAGCCGTCGCTTCAGCGAACTTTCCTTGATTGAAATGAACGACTCCTCGGCCATGCCATGCTGCTGGCAGTCGGTCATTCAGTTCCGTGGCACGATTGAACTCGGTGAATGCAGTGGTTTGGTCGCCAGAATCTAATGCCTTTCTGCCCATCTGAGTCGCAAGTTCAGCAGATGCTTCCTGTTGAGTTTTCTGCTCACCTGAAATGGCAGGCAGTTCAGTTAAATTCTTTTGCAGATCGGCAAGATCACTCTTTGTTGCATCTAGTGCTTGTACAACTCGACCCAAGGCGGGACCGCTAATGGAATCCGTTAAATTGCTGGTATTACGGATGACTTCGTTTCTTTTCTGAGTTAGCCCATTGAACCACCAAAAGCCGAATGCACTGGTGGCAATAGCAAACAGAAGAACCGAACCAAAACCGAATCGTGACCTGCCATTTTGATTTGTCGGAGAGATTGCCTTCCGCAACTCGTCTGCAAAATCCTGCGCTGTCGAGAACCGATCAGCGGGGTTCTTGGCGATTGCCTTTAGGCACAGTCGTTCAATCTCAACTGGAATGGTCTGATCAATGGTGCGTGGTGTTCGTGGAGCTTGCGATAACACCGCAGCGAAAAGCTCCATCGCATCATCGGTAACAAACGGCAACCTCCCGCTCAGCAGTTCATAAAGCACCACGCCAAGGCTGTAGATGTCGGTACGTGCATCGATCTTTTCGGTTTGATTTTGCCCCTGTTCTGGTGACATGTAAGCAAGTGTTCCAGCCGTTCGTGAACGTTGCGCCACAGGCTGAGTTTCGCTGAGGGCAATTCCGAAATCAGTGATCTTGGGATTGCCATTCTCGTCAATCAAAATGTTTTGTGGCTTGATATCTCGATGAATGAAGCCTTGTCGATGAGCGTAGTGCAATGCTTCAGCGATTTGGATCACTAAACGAACCGACTCGTCATGCGATGGTCGATTCGCTTTGATTCGAGCCGCAAGACTACCCGACTCCATCAATTCGGAAACGATGAACCACTGATTCTGTGTTCGACCCACGTCGTGTACAGAGACGATTCCCGAATGTAGAAGCCTTGCTACTTTTCGTGCTTCTTCGAGAAAGCTTTCAGAGTGGAAAGTGGCGTTGGCTTTGGGGAGTTTTACTGCCACGAGTCGATCCAGTTCAGGATCATTGGCTTTCCAAACCTCAGCGAAGGCACCCTTTCCGATGATTTCGATCAGTTCGTATCTGCCGACCTTTTTTAATGATGGTTGCGGTTCTGCGTGTGCTGTTTCAAGGACAATCTCTTTGTCCATCCACTCGGTAGCTCGTAGTGCTTGGATGCGACGAGTCAAAACGGGAATAAGTTCAGGACAATCGACACACAGTTCCTCCGGCTTAGGTGCAAAGCCATCCTTGCAGGATGCTTCCCACTGTTCAATCAGATCAAAGATTTTACTTTCCGTTGAACTCATTCTTGATCTTCACCCAAGACTTGATGCAAAAGAAATCGTGCGGATTGCCAACGACGACGAATCGTTCTTTCGGTGACGCCCAATAGTTCAGCGGTTTCAACGTGTGTTAGCCCCTCGTACCAAACCAGACTGAAGACTTGCTTTTCATCTTCGGGCAAGTTCTCTACCGCTTCATGAAATGCAGACCATGCAACGAGTGATTCTGGTTCGTCATTGGACGGTTGAAGATCGACTTGGCGGGGCATCTCGGATTGATGCCCATCGGAATGATGAAAATTCGCTGCACCCTCTGCCCCAAAATGATGACGTGCCAAATCGATGAGGGTTCGACGAATTTGCGTGGCTGATAATCCCATGAACTGAGCGACTGACTCCGGTTGAATTTTGGCAAGTGATCGATGCAATCGAATTAACGCATGCTGCAACACATCATCGGTTTCTTCCCAGCGGGCTAGTCGTGCAAAATTCCCACGTAACATCTTGCTTGCCAAAACCCGAAGTCGGTCACAGGCATGAGCAATGATTGACGCCTTGGCTGAATCATCACCGTTTCGATGACGTTCCAACCAATTCGCAAGTTGGGTAGTTGCTCCCTGTTCTGATTGCTCCATGTGCATCTCCAGCATGTTGCGTTTCAAACCTTTTACCCAACATGCCGCTCAATCTTCACCAGCGGAAGGCATGGGTCGAACCGGACACGAAAAATTCACATTTTGGCTTGTCCTGTTTTGCCTGTTGCTTTCGCTCTCGATCTCAACAAGGGAGCAACCGCATGAAGAACTGGTTCTATCAGAAAGCCGAATCTCGTCACGGACCATTTTCCGCTGACGAACTGCGGCAGAAGGCAACAGCCGGTGAGCTTCAACCAAACGATCTTGTTTGGCGTGAAGGAATGGCTCAGCCAGTGGAAGCCCGACTGGTTCCGACGCTGTTTACACCCCCGAACTCAACGACTGAATCTCCAACCCATTAAGCAATCACAGAAGGGAAATGATGATGACAGAGCAAAAGACAAAGTTCGACGAAGTAACTCGCAAACGGGTTCAGCAAGTGGCGCAAGCAAGCCAAGAGGTTTCAACGAAGCTCTGGTTCCTTGACCTGAAGTTCGAGACGTTTGCAACGCCATCCCTGGTGGGATTTGCATTTCTCGCTTGGATGGTCATCGGCTGCTCAGCAAACGCACCAACTGAATCTGAGCCTGTGACCCCCGCAGTCGAGACGACTCCAAACGGCACGCCTGCCGATCCGCAACCAGTTGCGACTAGTCCCGTCGTTGAATCCGCTAAGACCCCAGAAGCTTCAAATCGAGAAACACTTTTCATACCGATCATGACGGTTGTGAACTTTCCCAGCGACTACGTATGCGAGACGTTCAACCGGCAATTGTGGATTGCTCCCTTCAACATTCAGAAAGGTGACGACGGAACATGGAGATTACGAACACAAGATGGTGCTATTTCCAATAGGGGTTCGGCACCTGACCTCGGACAATTTTATCTCGACGAAAGCGGACTCAACTTCCTAATCACAGAAGCTCAGGCAAGGGAAATCAGTGGCTATCCAGCCGAAAAGTTTTTCAATTGCAGCTTTACTTTCACCATCGAAAAGCAACGCATTGGGAGACGGGATTACTTCGTCACCGTTTTTTTTCGAGAATCTATCGAGTCGGTCAATAGAGCCGCTGTCACAGGTACAACGCTTCTGACATCACGAACGACGGATTCGCCTCGCCACTTCCGGTTCGATTAATACTGCATGATGATTGGATGAATTTTCTGGCGCAATGCTGCCAAGCAAGCAAGTAATCGGGTACCTAATAGGGGTGAAAGCCACCGCCTGACTCAGCCAACAATGATGCAGTTTCTTGAGACCATCCGATGAATGACCCTGTCGATCAACAACAAGTAGGTGAGTCACTTTCGGGGAGACAATTCGTTGGCACAGATTGCAATTGTGAAGGAGTTAGCCACCGCCTGCTTTCTTTTTGCATGAACGCTGATTTGACTATGAAAAGTCGCTTCGTACTCCGTCTCGCCCTGGCTTTTGCGATTGGTGCTGCTCTTGGCAGCACCGTTTACGCTCAACAATCCGATCCGTTTGCTCCGGCACAGTCTTTGGAAGACGGTTGGGAAAGGATGGACGAACGGCTGATCTTCTTGATGGTTCGATTGGTGGACGTAGAAGCCAACTTGGATGCAGTCGATGCCGCAATTGCAAAAGCAGGTGGAAGAGCCGCTTCAGCAAGAAGTGCAGCCAATCGAGCCGAAGCCGGAAGTGACCGAATGGATCGAAGGGCAGGTGGACCTGTTCGATGGGACCAATTCTACGGACGTACAGCAGAGAAGTTCTTTTATCATCCCACTCAGAATCACACCTACCACACGCAAACCATCCTCAGTCAACAGTCTCCGAGCAGTGACAACCAAGGTGCGTCAGGTGTACCATCAAGACAGGGATTACCGGTACATCAGCGTCCACCACAGTTTGATTACATGTATCGTGCTAATGAGAACGCAAAAGAACGAGCGACAGCAGAAGTAGCGAAGATTGCGAACAAAATGGACGCCCTGGCTGCACGTAGGGCAGAGCTTGAGCTTGACCAAAGCAAACTTTGGTGTGAGGTCGCATTTCGAGTCGTTTCACGAAATGACCTCGACAAGAAGCCCTTGTATCGATTCATGCCCAAAGGATCGGGACAGGAATCATTAACCGCTGCTGCCTCGTTTGTCGTCGTGGCATTGTCCATTGTGAAAAGTGGTGAATCGGATCAAGGCAGTGCATTTCGTCAGATAAAGCCCCTTGTCTCAAAGGCACGCAGTGATTTGGGCGACAAGTGGTTGCAACTCGGCGTGAATTACCAAGACCAATCTTCCGATGAATGGAAGTTTGCGACTCTGGCTCGCCATCTTGAAGACGTGTCAAGCAATCTGTCCGACAGTTACGCTGTGTCTGTCGATAGTGCTAAGAACAGCGACCTTGACCGTCGAGACATGTATCGAGGCTTGTTGCAAAAATCACTTGTTCAATATTCGGAAGCAGTATTGGCATTGAATGAAATGGCGTCTGAGATGGCGAATGCGAATAGGTTCGAGCCTGATTTGGGAAGACCAGTTAATGACGCCAAATGGAGTGTGGCTCCAGCTAGCATTTCCTCAAACCCTAAACCAACTTCGTCCACAAGCAACGGTGATAATGTAATTTTGTTTGACGGGATATCGCTGGATGGTTGGAGGGGAGACAAATCATTTTGGTCAGTTCAAAATGGAAGTATTGTAGGACGCAGCCTGCACAAATTGCCGCATAGTACATTCTTGCATTTTGAACAACATTTTTCTAATTTCAAGCTGAAGCTTCAATTCAAGATTAACGCCGGAAACAGTGGTATCCAGTGTAACCGACGGATTTAATTGAGCCAAAACCAACGGTTTTGGTTTTCACGAATTGGCGGTTTTGGACGATGGGCGCAGACACTTACCCAGCTCGTCGCATGGCTTTTTGCGGAGTTTGATGACGACTCGATTCTGGTTG
>JBGSIA010000232.1:0-27803 GCA_041751935.1 Pirellulaceae bacterium
GTCGTCAACGTTCACGATTTCCGGCAGCGACAATAATCTGTTTTCTGGTGACGTTTCACTTGAGTTGATAGCGTCTTCCACGGGATTGTCCGGATCGGTGCTGCCCCTGACGATCGTGGACGACGAAGTTCCTCAATTGACACTAAGTATTCCTGTGTCCTCGGTCGGTGAAAACGAGTCCGAAGTGACTGCGACCGTGTTGCGCAATACCGAGTTGCTTCCCGAATTGGACGTAACTGTCCAAGTTGATGCTCCAAATCGGCTGAGTGTCGTTTCACCGGTGACGTTCGCCGAGGGTGCGGCTTCAACCACGATTGTACTGGCACCGGTGAATGATGATGTGTCGTTGGGTGATCAATCGTTGCAAATAACGGCGTCTGCTATCGGCGTAATGTCTGATTCGCGGACGCTTACAGTATTTGAGGATGATAGCGCAAAGTTGGATTTGAGTTTTTCCACCCTCGAAGTAAACGAGGACGGTGGACGAGTAACAGGAATGATTACAAGAAATTCGGATGTGTTACCTCAACTCGATGTAACAATCTTAATTGATATGCCAGGACGATTGAGTGTGGCGTCGCCAATTTCATTCGCCTCTGGTGAGAGTTCCGCGACGTTTGATTTGACTCCGACCGATGACGACATGTCGATCGGCGATGCATTGGTTCAGGTGATCGTTAGGGCGAGCGGACTGGAAGATGCCGTCGGATCTCTGCTAGTCGTTGAAGATGATTTGGCGATGTTTTCTCTTGCTGCGTCAAGAACGGAGATTGTCGAGAATAGCGGTAACGTTGTGACATTGACGGTATCCCGAAATACGGTGACGACCGAAGCGATTGTCCTTGATATCACTGTAAATGATCCCTTGTTATTGTCGGTTCCGGCGAACGTTACGATTCCTGCTGGCAATGAATCGGCAACTTTCGACGCGATCGCAAATCCGAATCGGAATGGCGACGCGGTTATTACGCTCAGAGACTCGGCAGGCGCTCTTGCCGAGGCGTCATTGACGTTGACAGTAACGGCAGTCACTCGGCCGACGGAAGTCGCCATTTCGTTTTCCAGTCCCAGCGGAACGACGGAACCAGATGACTTGCCGTCCGGCGTTCAGCCAACGTCATGGGTTCGCCAACGTAGTGATCTCAGGGAGATTGTCGTAAGCTTCGACCAGCCGATATCTATGCCGACCGAAAATGACGTGGTGTTGACTAACCTTGGTGTCAACGCAGCAATGGATGCGGACACGATTGTTCCTCTAAGTAAAGAGCAACTGGCGCTCAGTGGTGATGGTAAAGAACTGAGGATCTCATTGACGGCCAGCCAATCAGCGGACGGTGTGTTTCGGCTGGAGTTATTACCGCGAATAACAGGCGGCGAGAGTGTGATGATCGCCGGAAACTCAACCATCAAGTTTTACAGTTTAACAGGCGATTGGAATGGCAGTGGTAGCGTGACGAGTGCAGATTTTGCAACGTTCGCATACTGGTTTGGTGTGAATTCGCCACCAGCTCCGGCATACGTCGATGTCAACGGCAGTGGGAGTGTTACTATCGCAGACTTTGCTGGTTTCGCAGCTAACTTTGGTAAAACGATCGTCTTCGCGGATACCGCAGCGACGAGCAGTACCGCCATGGGTGAGGGTGAATTATTTAACGCCGGTCACGTTGGTGTGTGTTTGCCTGATGAAAGTGAAACACGTCTGGCTGGATTGTCAATCTCCGGTGCGTCCATGGAGTTATTGTCCAGCAAAACAATGAATCCAAAAACTGAATCGAAGCAAGAGGAGATCGCCATTGGCACAATTGGGATTGTTGGATTATTGCCTGAGAGTGTTGCTACTGAATCGATTGGTGCAGAGCAGCGAATCGGTAGCACAGGGATTTCTGAACCAAAAGAACGAGATCCCGAGACCGACGAGCCAAACACGATTTCAGATTTGCGTTCGGCCATCGCCGATCAAGTATTTGCGACGTGGATTTGACCTTTATATACGTCATCGTCACGGAAAATTTCGATCGTTCGCCAACACGTTTGCGTTCGTTTCGCGGTATCGCAGCATTCCCTGTTCGAAGTGCATATTTGCTAGTTCCGTATAAAACATTGCGGTCGGATCAATTCCGCGTGCCTCATTGCGGATAATCATTTCGTTTACAGGTGCCTGGCGACCGATCCATGGCAGTACCAAGGTCCAGAGCACCACGATGGCAACCACCCCCGCAAGCAACTTCAGTTGTTGTCGTCGACGCTTGCTCATGGCGCCAACAAGGATTTTGTAGTTTCTGCAAAGATGACGCCGAACATTAAATATGCCATGGCCAGAGTCAGGACTAAATTCAAAGTTTGGCCGCAAAGGTACAACACCAACGGCTTGCCGTCCCTGAGGTAGACCGCGTAATCTGCGAAACGCGTCTCCAATCCGATACAAACAAATGCTGTGCAAAAGAACCAAGACCGAATATTGCTGGTCGCACCTTTGACCGTGGCGTCGACGAGCTGATCGCCTCCGGACACAGATTGGCTAATCAACGTCGCCACGATGGACGCCGCGACAAAGCCCAACACAAATTTGGGAAAACGACGCCAAATCTCAATTGCTTGCGGACGATTGCCGTTAGGGTCTCGCTGCACGAAGGTGACCCAATATACCGCGACGCCGAAGGCAGTCACCCCGATGAGTATGTTTTGAATCATCTTTACGGTTGCTGCGGTCTGTTCAGCGATCTCGTCAAGAGCCGCACCAGCAGCGACAACGGCGCCAGTCGAGTCGATAGTGCCACCGATCCAAGCACCGCCAACCACACTGTTCAGTCCCAGGGCACGAACGGCGATCGGCATCGCGACCATCATCACGACCGTAAAGATCAATGACATACCGATAGCCAAAGAGAGTTCTTCCTTCTTTGCCTTGCAGCTCGCCGCCGTCGCAATTGCCGCTGACACGCCGCACACGGACATGTCCGCGCTGATCACCATATTGAGTGAGGCCGATGGGATTCTCAATATTCTCTGCCCAAACCAAAACGTGGAAATCAAGACGATCGGCGTCACGACCCAAGCGACAAATATTCCAGGCAAACCCAACGCCAGCAACCGGTGCAATAGCACTTCCGCACCCAGGATGACGAGCCCCGCTTTGACGTACAACTCCGTCAACAGTGCAGGATGGAGCCACTGAGGAGTGCCAATGGTGTTACTGATCAATAGGCCAATCACCAGCGCCCACAACGCGTACTCCAAATTGAAGTGTTTAACGGTCTGTTGACTGGAAAGCAGGAACGCAATCGTAGCCAACGCAAAGACCCCCAAGTAACCCCATGCGAATCGACGAGCACACTTGCCTTGAATTTCTTGTGCCGTACCAAACCCCAAAAGTGAAATCACTAGCGGCAGTACCATCGCCGGAATTGCTGAAATCAACTGCGGCAAGGGGTTGGCTTCCCACTTTCCGGGTTTGCCGACGTAATCTGTCCAAGGGTGTGCCGCATCGCTCCCCAGAATGGTGAACCATCCGCACAGCAACGCCAACATCAGAACTGTTCCCCCAATCAGAATCGCGAGCACATCGTCGTGCCGCCAGCCGCTGGGTGTTTTAAGTGAACAAGATGAATTGACGGAATCAGAATCTTGAGCGACGCCGGGCTCAGGAGCGAAAGGATCGTGCGACATACTTCGGCAAAGAGGTTGGGCAGCTTTTGGGGCAAATTAAAGCGGCTCAATTTATCAAATCTTCGCGTGGCAGTGTGCTGTTGTCGATTGAATCCTTATCGGTTGGTCCCGAAACAATTCTCGCAACAGCAAAGATAGTCCCTTCGTGCAAGATCGATTGTGCCGTCCACTCCAGCCATAAAAAGTGCCCTGCCGCATGGCGATACCGATTACGAAATCGGACAACGGGTTTGCCCACCCATAGGTCGCTCATCACAGCTTGCGTTCGATCGAGGTCATCGGGATGCACCAACTCCACAAACGGTCGGCTGACCAACTGTTCTTCCGAATAGCCGAGCATTTGAGGAAAGTTAACGTTGACCCGAAGGAAGTAACCATCCAGCGAGGCAATACAGAACAAATCGAGCGTCAAATCAAAAAAGCGATACAGATCACTCTCAGTTTGTCGCAGCTTCGTCTCCAAATAGTCACCGATTCCACGAGCGACTTGGCCAGCGTCCGCAGGTCGGTCCTCGGGCTTGGTTGACAAACACCACTTGGCAAGTGAGATCAACTCATCGTCACGTTTGCATTCATCCAAACCACGCAATGCTTCCCCCAGTCGCCCATGAATTGCGCACGCGTACAATCGATTGGCATCGAAGCCACGGTAGGGAGGCCGACCTGTTAGAATTTCACACAACAAAGCGCCAAGCCCAAACACATCCGACCGCGCCGAAACATGATTTCCACGAGCCTGTTCCGGTGCCATATAAGCAGGAGTTCCGCTCACTGCTGGGTTGGAAACTTCATCCGGTGATGTGACACTGCGCTGCTGCATGGATCGATTACCAACGGGGCCCGCACGAGCAACCGGTTCCCAGATCTGGGCCAAACCCCAATCCATCACGTACACTTCACCGAATTCACCGACCATTACGTTCGCCGGCTTCAAGTCGAGATGCAGGATGTTTCGCGAGTGTGTGTATGCTAGTGTTTGGCAGACTTGCTCGAAAACTTTCAATAGCCGCATTCGATCGCCGTGCTCCGTCGGCGCTGCTGCAAGCAAATGTGTAAGGGATTGACCATTCATCAATTTCATGGCGAAAAACGGCCGGCCATCGGCGATCGTTCCACAATCATAAATCGGTACGATACTTGGATGTTGCAAACGACTGGTCAACAACGCCTCGTTGATAAACCGCTGGTGATATTCCAAATTATCGACAAACTCTCGACGCAAGATCTTGATCGCAACGTCACGATGGAGTTGCTCGTCATATGCGTGAAGCACAACGCCCATCCCGCCACGAGCGATTTCTCGCTGGAGTTGGTAGCGTCCCAAATGTTGGAAGCAGGCTGTATCAGGCTCTGTGACTGAAAAATCGAACTCTTCGTCGGATGCCTGAGAGTTCGGTGAGGGACTCAACAACATGGTTGGTGGAGTAGTATCGATGGGCTGACGTGTGCTTGTCATCGTACGATCCTCAATCAAACGAACATTTTCGTTTCAGCGTATCACATCCGCGAGCATCGCGGCGAGAAAATACCCGCAGGCAAAGTTCTTGTTCGAGAAGAGTTGGTGTTTACTGGCTGCGAAGCGAGTCCAGGAGCGGCAAACTCATGACTCGTCGGACCGCGATTATGGCTGCGATCACGCCAAAAACGGCGATTCCCATGAGTGCCAGCAGCGGTTCAAGGATCGGCGGACGCAATCCGCTTTTGACCGCATATGGCAGTACCGCCAACGCTGCACATACGGCTCCACTTCCGATACCCGCAAAGAGCAACACCACTGTTTCGCTCAGCACAAGCGTTGCCAAGCGACTGCGAGTGAACCCCACTGCGCGCATGATCGCCAATTCACCACGCCGCTCCAGCACGCCTCGAAGTTGCGAAATTGCCAACCCGATCGTTCCCAGTAACAACCCCAGGGCGCCTAGGGATTGAAATGTTCGCAGATACGTGTTCTGGACGGCAAGCATGCTGGCAAGTAATTCACCCGCGTCGCGAACATCCATTCCCACGTCACCAAGCCGATACTCCAGAATCTCCGGGACCGCTGGTTCACGGATATCGCCCGAACGAATAAGAAAATATTGGTAGCCGTTGATGTTCGGAAACATCGCTTCAAAATTTGACTCACCCGTCATTAGCTTGCCTTGCAATACCGAGTTTGATAGCAGCCCTACAACCTGCACGAAAACAGGTTGTGGTAATCCATAATCGAATGCTTTGATTTCTTGAACGCCGCTCATCATTTGCAAGCTCCACATCGCCGTATTCTGATCAATGATGACAGGGATCGGATCACTTTCGGTTCCACTAGCCGATTGCGCAAGCAGGTCCCACGGCGTTTGATGTTCACCAGCCGCTGACGCAGCGAATCGAAAACCCAGGTTTTCATCACCGTGCAGCAATGCGGCCGCTGAGACAGGAATGCCCAATACAGTTGGCTGTTCCGCGCGATACAAGTTGTTGCAGCTCGCGTCTTGGCCTGGACGTAGTCGCATCGCGGCGATCGTTGCACCCTCCATGGCTTCACCATCGGGCCCCAACCACTCGCGACGCACATTAGGATCATTTAAGTCTCGAAACAAAGGCTGACTCGTCTGGCCAATAAAGTCGAAGCCTCCCGTTCCGGAGTCGTCTGGTTGGAGTCGAAAGGCGGTGATGGCAATGATCAAAAAAGATGCCGTAGCGATCAACAGGATCGTCAACGTGCTTCGCAGAGGATGCCTGGATGCAGTGCGACCGGAGACGACGCCGAGTGAAAAGCGATGTGTAGCACGTTTGGTACCAGCGGCAGCTGGCAACGGTCGTGGTTCAGCCAAACGGCGGTGAATCGTCATGAGTACAGCCAACAGCATCAGCATCCCCGATGCAACAAAACTTCCCGCGGCTGCTTGTCCGGTTCCGCTCGACCCGATCGCAGCGACGAGAACCGCGACAAGCAACAGCGAGATCGTGATGTATCGCAATCGATTCTTTGCAGGCGAGTTGAGTTTCGAGCCCACTGGAGTTTTTGCGTCGTCGCGACCACTCAATAAAGTTTGTGCCGAAATTCGCGTTACTGATCGTACCGCAATGCCAATGGTGATCACGGCGACTAACGCACTTGCAATGCCACCGATCACTAAACTTGCAATTGACCAGTGAAAGGTGAGAAACGGCACCGTCACAGCACCAACCCACCAAGACCGCAACGCCCACAAAACGAGCGACGCATAGCCGATCCCGCCCAAGATGCCACTTGCCACACCGACGATGGTCAAGCCAATGCCCTCGAGCATCACCAAAGATGCAACTCGATGGGGCGTCCATCCGACGGCCATCAATGTACCGAACTCTTTCAAACGCGTGGCAATTCCTAGGCGAAAGAGCATCGCGATTAACATAATCGCCGAGAAAATGACAAAAAAACTTAAGGACAAAAACAGCCCATCGAACGGCGTTGTGCCTCGTGATGCCGCTAACTGGGACTGACGAATCGGCAGCACGGACCAGCCCATTTCGTCGTGGACCGGCTCGATGATCCGGCTCAACTGTTGAGCAATTTCGTCCACCGACTTCGCGGCATCAACAGGAATGCGAAGTCCAGTCGTTTCGCCGAAACGGCTACCAAACAATCGCTGGCCTGCTGCCAAAGGAATGTATGCCTTCGGTGTCAATCTGTACTGGTTCCAATATTCATCATCTGGCGAATCGATATGACGAGTCAACTGAAACGGCAGATCCCAGTCGCTGATGGAATCTTGATCGGTGACTCCAGGAACGGTGGGCGTCAGATTGGGATCGTTATAGACGGTCGGCGGTGAGTCGAAAACAGCTTCACGCCGTCGTTGGTACGGGCTTGCTGGTTCAGTGATCGGGACAATTTCACTGACGACCGCCGCGAAGTACCGTTCGACCTCGTTGCCGTTTTCAACTTCGGGTTCAAAGTAGGCGATTCGTACTCGCGTTCCCACTTTGGCATCTAGGCGACGTGCTGTCCAATCATTAATTACCAGAGGTACTTCAGCCGACTGAAGCGACACATCGTTCTGGTAATCCAACGGCAACGAACTTGAGTCATCAATGGCCGTAATGATGCTGTAAGGAATCGAGTGAATCACATTGCCAGACTCATCCAGGGTTTCGATAGCATTGGCCAAATAGGTCATCGATTCGATTGAGTCCGGGATTGCGGCTCGCATTCTCTCCACCACTGGCTGTGGCAACAGCAGCCGATCGCTGGTTAGCGAGTAATAATCAAAAATTGTCTGAGGTTCAGATTTGTTGTCCGTGGCGAATACGTTTGTCACTCGCTGCACGTTCAATCCAAGCTGCGCCAGACTCGGGTGCAAGTCGTTGTTTTCCAGAGGGCGTTCGAATAGCAATACATTTGCTTGATCGTCACGGTCCAGCACCGAAAGCAGCGACCGGCGATCGGCGAACACGATTTGAGGTGCCGCTTGGTTGGGCATCAATGAAAATCGTCCCAATCCGCGATCAGGTATCACGTCCAACACCTGCATCCGAGGCAGTCCCTCGGTCTGCATGTCGCGTCGTCCCAGCGGACTGTCCGCGGGTACCGCTTGTTCAACAGGCAAGCGAACGGTCACTCGATCACCAACGTTGACTCGCAATTCTTTGGCCAGCGACTCGTTGATCACGATACCTTCATCGTTCGGTAGAACCTGAGGCCGCACTCCGACACTGTCCAGTTCCCAAAATGCTGGATCCGTTCCGAGCACCTGAATCAACGAAGCTCGCCGCACCGCTCCGTCTTGATCGGCTGTTTCCACCGATGCACTTGTGAACATCGCGATCGGATGATGCGGCATTTCCGTAATACCGCCGATCGGAAAAAATCCGCCCGCGACAACGGCGGAGTCAATCCTTCCTAGTCGTTCTAAGGTCAGACTTCGCAAACTGCCTCGCATGGAATCGCCGACCAAGAGCGCGCCGACTATTACCGCTGTCGCCACGGCAACACCCATCGCTACCGACAGCGAGCCTCTCCAGCCATGAACGAGGCTAGCGATGGCGATTCTGGGGAGCCCAAGCTGCGAGTTTGACATTCCGGAAATCCAATGCGTGCGTGAATACTGTGTGTGAAGAGTTTCAGACAGTAAAAGGTTCTCTGCATTCTTAAAACAGTGTGTAGATAAACGGTGCGACGGGTGATGCGGCAAGGAACGCAAGTACAACGAGTGCCAGCATGATGATCAGAATCGGTGCCAACCACCATTTCTTGTTGTATCGCAAAAAGGCAATGAATTCTTGGAGTAAGTTCGGGTCTTCCATTTTTCTTTGCAAGTCGTCAATAAGTTCTCGAAAAGTCATCGCCCGCAGGGGACGATTGAGTTTGCACCCAAAAACTTTGTGGCTGGCCTCCCTCACGCGGAATATCGCCAGCTCGATCAAGCGGGTCGTGCTGTCGAATGACTCGAAGCCACAGTCCAATAGGCGTTAGGATTAAAAAATAAACAATCGCCAATACTAAAATCGTCATCAGCCATCGCACCGGAGCCACGCATATTTCGAATCCTCGCTCGATCCCTGGTCGAGTTGCCGATGCGAGGTAATAGACCAGACTCAGCATTACGGCCACGATCACGGAGGCGATACCAAGCCAAGGCGACTGCAGTTGCCAGGAAATGACGATTCCCAGGCACGCGATGGCGCAGGACAATGAAAAACCGAACCAGTGCGACTGCCTAGTCATCGATGAGTTGGCTCCGATGTTGGTTTCTCAGCTCAGCTTTGACCGGAGGCTGACTCGATTTTTCGACTATGAAATTCTCGATGACAAGCCAATCTATATCCGTCATCATGAAACAGCGATACGCGTCAGCCGGCGAACACACGATGGGCTCACCCCGAATGTTGAAACTCGTATTGACCAGCAGCGGACACCCTGTCCGCTGGTAGAACGCATTGAGCAGTCCCCAAAACACCGGATGTTGATGGCGATCGACCGTTTGTATTCGAGCCGAATAGTCGAGGTGAGTCACGGCTGGAATTTGACTGCGAACTTGTGTCACTTGTGGCTGCCCAGAAAGAGGCTCTGGGGCGATCCGTCGATCATCCCGCACATGATTGACCAACATCATGTAGGGACTATCAAAATCTTCGGTGACTTGAAAATAGTCACACGCTTTCTCTTTCATCACTGCCGGTGCAAAGGGGCGAAAGGATTCTCTCAACTTTATTTTTTGATTGAGCAACGACTGCATATCTGGTTGGCGTGCGTCAGCGAGAATGCTGCGACAACCAAGTGCCCGCGGCCCGAATTCCATTCGTCCCTGCATCCACGCGACGACCTTTCCCTGATCCAGTTGTCCCGCCACAAACTCAGCAAGTTCCTCAGGCGATTCGATCCTATCGTAAACGCCTCCCAATGCGTCCAAGTCGTGCTTGATCTCGTCGCGAGAGAACGAAGGTCCCAGTCGTGATCCGTGTTGGCAGTCGGATGATCGTGCCGTTCGTGGTTGATCCAAAAGTTGGTGCCAAACCATCAGCGCCGATCCGAGCGCGCCGCCAGCGTCGCCGGAGGCCGGTTGAATCCAAATTTTGTTGAACGGTCCTTCGCGATGAAGTCGACCATTCGCAACACAGTTCAGCGCCACTCCTCCGGCAAGGCAAAGCTGTTTCAATCTCGATTTCTGTTGCAAATGGTTAGCAATCTTCAGGACGATTTCTTCAGTCACCGCTTGTATCGAAGCGGCCAGATCCCAGTCTAGTTTCTGTATCGGTTGCTGAGGCTTTCGCGGAGGCCGACCGAACAAACGTTCAAATAGCCGGGAAGTCATCGTCACGCCTTGACAGTAATTGAAGTACCGCATGTCCAAGCGGAAGGAGCCATCATCGCGGATGTCGATCAAGTGTTTGCGAATCGTTGCCACATGAACGGGTTCGCCATAGGGAGCCAGTCCCATCACTTTGTACTCACCGGAATTGACGCGAAATCCTGTGTAGTAGGTAAACGCAGAATAGAGCAAACCGAGAGAGTGGGGAAATCGGATCTCATCGGTGAGCTTTAGCCGATTGCCGTAGCCGACACCAAGAGTGGTCGTTGCCCATTCACCCACGCCGTCCATCGTCAAAATCGCCGCTTCATCAAACGGCGAGGCAAAGAATGCACTCGCAGCATGCGACTGGTGATGTTCGCAAAATACGATCGGCCCCCTGTATTGCGAATCCAAGCCCCGACGGATCTCGCGACGGATATGCAATTTGGTGTTCACCCACTGGGGCATCGCTTTGACGAATGAGCGAAAGCCCCTCGGTGCATAGCTCAAATACGTTTCCAACAAACGATCGAACTTCAACAGCGGTTTTTCATAAAAGCCGACGTAACTCAATTCGCTTGGCGTCAATCCTGCTGCACGTAGACAATAGCGAACGGCTCGAGTTGGGAAATCAGCATCATGCTTCTTGCGAGAGAAACGTTCCTCTTGTGCCGCGGCAACGATCTCGCCATCAACGATGATCGCAGCAGCCGAATCATGGTAGAACGCTGAGATGCCGAGTATTGCTGTCATTCAGTTTTCAATTTCAATGTTCAGCGAGGAGTACGATTATTTGAGAACGCTCGAGAGATGTCCTTAAACCAATCCGCAACTTCTTCAGCGATTTCTGTCACGGACTTGTTCGTTGTATCGAGACGCAATACCGCCACCTGCTCATAAATCGGACGCCGCTGGTCGAGCAGCGTACGGATTTCTTCAATGTTCGAGAGTTGGGTTAATGCCGGACGGCGCTCGGCAGTGGTGGTATCAGCATCAATTCTCGCAGCAATCGTCTCGGCGTCAGCGTCGAGCCAAACGGCGAGCCCCGTTTCAGCGATAATTTCCCGGTTGCTTGGGCGCAGCACCGCACCGCCGCCAAGGGAAATGATGCTTGCGGGTTTGTCAGCCAAAAAGGCAAGCGATTGTGACTCCAGGTCGCGAAACAAGGATTCGCCGCCATTAGCGAAAATTTCGCGAATGGTTTGCTTGGCTGTAGATTCGATTTCAGAATCCAAATCAACCAACGGGCGAGATAGTTTTTCGGCTAAAATGGTACCGACTGACGTTTTTCCTGTACCGCGAAAGCCGGTTAAATAGAGATGTCGCTGCAACGGATTCCTCTCCACTAGTTTATCGTTTGAATACTCCAGGATATCACGACCGACTGACCTCACAACGACGCCAATTTTGCTTTCGATTCGCGGCGGTGCTGCTGGGCATTTTGCCGCTTGTGCTACTCGAACTCGGCTTGCGTTTGATCGACGATCCCGTACGAGAGAGTATCGACAACGACCCCGTGGTCAATTTGGTCGGTGGACGTTCGTTGTTTGTACAGGACGTTGACCGTGATCGTTGGACAATAGCTAAGGAAAGGATGAATTTTTTTCGACCGGATTCATTCGCTGCGAAAAAGCCAGACGGCGGTAAACGGATATTTGTGCTTGGTGGATCGACGGTCCAGGGACGCCCCTACGCGACGGAAACCGCATTCTCGACGTGGCTCCGCTTGAGGTTACAGGCGAATTCACCGAACGCGGCAATCGAAGTCGTTAATTGCGGTGGTGTTTCCTACGCTAGTTATCGCGTAGCGAAGATCTTGGACGAAGTGCTCAAACACCAACCCGATGCCATCGTCCTGTATACCGGTCACAACGAGTTCCTGGAATCTCGATCCTATGCAGGCGTTCGAGCAATGAGTACCAGCCAACAACAGGTTGCTCAATGGGGATCGCGACTGAGTACGGTTCGCTGGCTACGCCGTTGGTTCGAAGAATGGTTGGCGCCGGACACCAATCAAAAAGTAGAGCTGGCGGGCGAAGTTGATGCACGATTGGATCATGCCGGAGGCCTGGCCGCATATCACCGCGACGCCCAGTGGGTGAGCGATGTTGAGCAACACTTTTCCATCACACTTCGGCAAATGGCGGCGACTTGCCAGTCCGCTCGTGTGCCCTTGGTTATTTGCGTACCAGCCTCGGATTTGGTCAATACACCTCCATTCAAGATCCAAACGCGGTCAACACTCGACACGAACGAACGAGCCGAGTTCGAGTCGTTTTGGCAACTGGCAACGTCCGACGATGCCACCAGCGAGCCATCCCAACGCAGAATGGCTTGCGAGCAATGTTTTCGTTTGGATGCCGAACATGCAGGAGCGAACTATTTGCTTGGTCGCTGGGCATACGATCAAGGGGATGTTGCACTCGCAAGGGAGCATCTGACGCAGGCGCGTGACCATGACGTGTGTCCTCTTCGGGCCACGTCGGCGATTATTCAATCCACTCTCGATGTGATCGAAGAATTCGGACTAGCGAGTGTCGATGTCTCGCAGGTACTGGACCTGAGGAATTGTCACGGCGCAAAAGTACCGGATTCGATTGCCGATCCCGAAATGTTCGTCGATCACGTTCACCCTTCGATTGTTGGGCATCAACGAATCGCTGAGGCGATCGCCACCCAATTGCAAGTTGTGCCGAATAACGAGTCGCAATCGCGTTATGAGCAGGCTTGTGCTGCGCACTTGCAAACGCTCAGCGAAGCCTATTACGCTCGCGGCAAACAGAGGCTGGAGGGACTGCGTAATTGGGCGGCTGGCCGCGCCGTTGCGGTGGGTGAACCGTTTTAGGAATTGACGCTACAATGGGCGACGAGTTTTCCAAGTTTTTTCCTTGCTGGTGTGATTCATGAATCGTCGACTTGCATGGTTCGGGGCGATTGTGGCGATCGTCCTGTTTCCTACCTCCATTACGCTTGGCGTACAGGATTCATCTACGCTTGGCATACAGGATTCACCTTCGGGAACATCTCAGCCAGAGCGAGTCACCAAACCACTCCAGAGCGAGACGTTTGACACCAAAGATATCATCGCGACCAGCGGCTGGATCGAATCGACACATGTTGCCGATTGGCTGGGGCCGCTTGCACCCGTGGCACTGTCACCGTTTTTCGGCATCACATGTCTTTCCGGGTTAGCGCTCTGGGGCCCCGACTGGATCACCGACAACGCCCTATTGGGAGCATCTGGACCATTGAAGGATCCTACGATGTTCTATGTGTTCCTAGCGTTCACGGTGCTGACGAGTCTGCCGCGGCTGACCAAGGTCAGCAAGCCGTTTGCACAAGCGGTAGACCGACTGGAAACGTACAGCGTGATTGTGATCCTGTTGATTGTGAAAGTTCTTTCGTCGATGGAATCGGCGAACGACGTTGGCACGCAACTGGCAACGGTTCAGGTCGGCGTTGTCCAGATGGGGATTGTTAGCTTTTCGGCGAACACCTTGCTGGCGATCGTGATGGTCATCAACGTGTTAGTAATTAATAGCGTGAAGTTCTTTTTTGAGTTCTTGGTGTGGTTGACTCCGATTCCCGCTCTTGATGCGTTGTTCGAAGTGCTGAACAAAACTCTGTGCGCCGGTTTGATGGCCATCTACGCATTTAGTCCTGTGTTGGCAACGTTGATCAATCTGATCTTGCTTGTATGTGCAGCCGTGGTCTTGCGCTGGATCAGTCGTCGCGTGCGGTTCTATCGCACGATCGTCTTGGAGCCGATCTTGGCAGCCTTGTGGCAAAATTTCGGGACTCCCAAACGACCTGAATTGATCGTATTTCCAAAGGGCGATTTTGGTCCGTTCCCAGCCAAGAGTCGACTGAAATTGATGCATCAAAGTATGACTGATGGATGGGTGCTGAGCGAGGCAAAGTGGTGGGGACAAGGCCCATCGCATGCTATTGCCACCGTTAAATCGGCGACTGTACGACGGGGCTGGGTGATGCACTCGCTAGAGATCTGTGAGGCCGACGGCACGAAGTCAAGGTTTTGTTTCAGTCGGCGATTCGACCGACATCTTCCGACCTTGGTCGAACAGCTAAAAATGTCTCTGGAAGCCGACTCGGCACAGAAGAGACCTGTACTTGCTGAACTTGCTGGTGAGTTCCGTTGACGATTGAATTATGCTCGGCACTCGCGTTCCTTTCGTGCCCGTCGAAACGGCGTCTGACCTTTTTTCGATTTGAAGCAATCCCTCCTTGGTTTCGGTGTGACGCATGCAATCGTTTGATATTCAGAATCGTACCCGCTTTGTATTTGGTGCCGCTGCTCTCTCGCGGTTGGGAACCATTGCTGCCGAGTTTCGTCCACGTCGTGCCTTGATCGTCAGCGACCATGGGCTGATCGATGCTGGGCATTTCGATGTAGCCGCAGCGGTACTCCAAGAAGCGGGCATCGAAGTCACATCGTTTCACGAATTCGGTGAGAACCCAACTTCTGCGATGGTGGTCGAGGGAGTTCGTGCGGCGGCCGATATCCAACCGGACTTGCTCATTGGCCTGGGCGGAGGAAGCAGCATGGATTGCTGCAAAGGAATCAATTTTGTCTACAGTTGCGGAGGTTCAATTCAGGACTACCACGGCGTTGGCAAAGCAACGGCAGATCTGTTGCCGATGATCGCGATTCCGACGACTGCGGGAACGGGAAGCGAGGCACAATCGTTTGCTTTGATCAGCGATGCCCAGACGCATGTAAAAATGGCTTGCGGCGATCCACGTGCGGCGTGTCGGGTGGCGATCCTTGATCCCGAGTTGACGATTACTCAACCTCGTCGTGTGACCGCACTGACGGGCATTGACGCTCTGTCACATGCGATCGAAACATATGTTAGCAAACGACGCAATCCGATGAGTACCACCTACAGCCGCCGAGCCTTTGGGATGTTGGCCACCGGATTCCCGCAAGTGCTCAGTGACCCCAACAACCTCGAAGCACGATCCAACATGCAGCTCGGTGCCTGCTTGGCCGGTATGGCAATCGAAACGTCCATGCTCGGTGCGGCTCATGCAACTGCAAACCCGCTGACGGCACGACATGATATTGTTCATGGGCAAGCCGTCGGGATGATGTTGCCGGCCGTGATCCGATTGAATGGACGGCAACACGCCGAGTGGTATGCCGAATTGTTGCGGGAAATTGATCCGACGGCGACTGCGGCAACCGCTCCCGATCAATTGGCCGAACACGTCGTACAGTGGCTAAATCAAGCCGGCTTAGCGACATCCCTGTCTCAACTATCTATTCCGGTGAACGACTTTTCAAGCCTTGCCAAAGAGGCTTTGGCCCAATGGACTGGAACATTTAATCCCGTCGCCTTGGATGAAGCCGTAACGAGACAACTGTATCAATCCGTCGCCTAGCCAATGACCATTTGCTCTAACGAGTGGTTCGGGCCACAATGGGAACTTGTGGTTGTCGTTTAATTACGTGTTTTTTTCAGTGAGTTATTCATGGAATCCGCTTCCGAATCGCCGACTCCCCCGCCGATCGAACCGGCGGTGAGCGATCCGGTCGTTAACCATGCGGTTGCTAAAAGTGAGCTTCAATCTGCCGATTCGCAACTCTCGGATGTGACGGCGGCGTTGGGGCCGCTGGAGGGTGGACGCTGGCGGCCGGTTCGTCCAGACGAGTTACTCAAGAAGAATGTTCCGCCGCCCAAGGATGACGATTCTGTACATTTGCCGAAAGTTCGGTTGCAGCGTCGCCAGGAACTTGAACAGCACCTGAAACTACGACCAACGGACCTCGAAGCGTACCTGGAACTTGCCCGCATCTATCGCGCCGATGATCGTCCGATTGAGGCAAAGCGAGTGCTGCAACAAGCGATTCAAACGTTTCCCTCCGACGATCGTTTGGTATGGGAAATGGAAGAAGCCACGCTTGCCCGATCGCGCCAACAGCTTCGCGATGTCACCGAAGTTGTCAGTCGACTCAATACACCAGAGGCCAACCGCGAACTCAAACGCAGCCAGACCGATTGGGCATGTCGACGCATGGACGTTTGCCGCGCCAGGTTGAGTCGTGACCCCTCGCAATTGCACCTGCGTCTGGTCTTGGCCGAAGCAATGTTCGATTCGGGCATGTTCGAGGGCGCAGTCGACGAACTGAAACCTATCTTGGATGTCGATGAGCTTTCGCCACAAGCGAACCTCTTGTCCGGGCGAGCAACAATGGCAACGGGAAAAGATTTGGAAGCCATGTCGTTCTTTCGCGCTGCTTCACTTCGCCGCGCCGTGCCGGCACCCATTCGCGTGCGTATTACCGCGCTACGATTTCTCGTTGAAATTGCATCGCGACTTGGAACGACCATGACGCTTGCTCGTTACCAGCAACAACTCGCTGCTGCGGAACAAGAACTCAGTAAACTTCCGTCGCAGTAAGCGCCGATCGGAAAAGGAGTCTGAGCATTTCGCGAGGGTCAGATCTCTTTTCGATACTTTGTAAACCTTCCAAGGAAATGATTATGAGCCAAGCCGTCGTCGACCCAGAACACTTGCGTCAATTTGCTGGCCATCTGCATCGTTTTGTCGAAGAGATGAAGACACGAGGCACAGCGCTGAGTGCCCAGATGAACCAATTGGAACAAACTTGGCGCGATGAACAACAACGAAAATTCGCTCAAGAGTTTACTGACCAAATGCGTCAACTTTCGCGTTTGGTCCAGACCACCGAACAGCACATTCCCTACCTGATGCGGAAGGCGGAGCAAATCGACGCCTACCTGGGACGATAAACGCAAGTGTCGACAAGCAACGTTCGCGATATCGAGTGTTTGGACAGTTTCAAAACAGGACTGATTCGCCTGGCTGCGGATTGGGACAGCGCTACGCAAGAAATCCGCATGTCGGTGCATCGAATCGAAGAATACTTCAAGCAAGAACGTCCGGCTTATTGGCGCCGCCAGACACAACTTGCCGAGCGTTACCTGACAGAAGCCAAAGACAATCTCTCACGAAAGCGGGCGGCGACTCGGCCTGGGGACTCTGCACCGGCAACGGAAGCTGCTCAGCGAGTGATCAGAGCCGAACGGCGACTTCGAGTTTGCCAAGAAAAAGAACGAGTCGCCAAAGCTTGGTCAATTGAGATGTCACAGCAATGCGAGGAATTGCTTGGCCCACTTGCTGACATGAGCGAGCACTGCCAAACACTGTTGCCCGAAGCGGCGAGAGAACTCGGTGGCTTAGTGGAGAAGCTTCGCTTGTACGCAGAGTTGGGAAACGCGTCCTCTGGATCACGTCCCGATTCCACGGATCAAACCAAGTCGCCCTAGCGTCCAGTCCTTTTGAAGTAATAATGCGTGCCAATTCCACGGAACTTGCCGCGGATAGACTGATCCTAAATTGCGTTGGATACGCTTGCGATGAGCCGTCTGGATGAAACGATTGTTGCGATCGCCTCACCCGTTTCGCCAGCGATGCGGGGCATTGTTCGCGTCAGTGGCGAGCATACGTTGCAAATCATTGCAAATGTCGGTGTAAAGGTTTCAACGCTGCGCGGTGCTCGGCGACTTGAAGCAGACATCGATTTAGGCGAGCCTCTTGGTGTTGTCGCATCGAGCGTGTTGGTTTGGCCGGACGGGCGATGTTACACCGGTGAACCATCGGCAGAGTTTCATACGTTTGGTTGCCTGCCGATTCTGCAAGCATTGGTCGATCGATTAATCAGCGCCGGTGCACGGGTTGCACGACCGGGCGAGTTCACGCTGCGGGCGTTCCTTGCTGGACGGCTCGACTTGACACAAGCGGAAGCAGTGTTGGGCGTCATCGATGCCGAAAATCGTGGGGCGCTCAATTCAGCATTAAGACAACTTGCAGGAAACTTTTCTCGGCCTCTGGAACGAATGCGAAGTGAGATGCTCGACTTACTGGCCGACGTCGAAGCCGGTATGGATTTCGTGGATGAGGACATCCAGTTCATCAGCGACGATTCCCTCAACAATCGATTGCAGTCAATCGCCGACGAATTGCAGATGCTCCACCGCACGCTTGTTGCTCGCGGCGAGTCAACGTCGCAAACGCTCGTCGCTTTCCGCGGTCGTCCCAATGCAGGCAAGAGCCGGCTAATCAATAGTTTGGCAGGTCACGAGGCGTCGATTGTCACTGAAGTTGCTGGCACGACACGTGACTGTGTGAGTGTCGATGTTGATTTTTTTGGGCACACGATTCGTATGATCGATACCGCGGGTATCGAAACTATCGATCACGAAGTCTCGCGAGCTGCCCAGGCACAAGCTGAGCAAGCGATGCAAGATGCTGACATTCGTGTTTGGTGTTTCGATTTGAGTTCGGTGGACACTGACCTCGCGTTAGAAGAGTTGCGATTGGTTGCGGCGTCCGCCAAACCGAATCGCGTGGACCTTTGGTTGGGCACCAAAACGGATACAATTGACCTGCAGAAGCGAGAGGAATGGACTAAGAAGTTGAGCAGCCTTTTCAACAGCGAACAATTCTTAACCAGCAGTGTCTCGGGAGAAAACATCGAGATCCTGCGACAGCGTATCTTACATTCGATCACGGCGAGAAACAGTTCCGAAACCGGTTGCGTTTTAGGCACTGCAGCTCGTTGTAGCGAATCGTTATTGAAATCGGCTGAGTCAATTCAAGCGGCAATTGAATTGAGCAAAACGCTTGCCGGACATGAGTTTGTTGCCAGCGAGCTTCGAATCGCGATCGAGTGCATCGGCGAGGTCACGGGAGCCGTTTACACCGATGATTTGCTCGATCGAGTTTTCAGCCGATTTTGCATTGGCAAGTGAGCGAACCTTTGGCGTAAAAAACTTCGAGCCTTTAGTTAACGTGACGCGTTACACGTCCTTGAGCGTGTGGTCACCCCTTCACGTTAGAGATTCTCCTCGTGGGTGCCCAAGCTTGTACAACAACAGAAAGATTCCGTTGACGCATAGTACGGCGACGATGGCGGCGACCACAGCCCAGCCCTGCAGGTGCTCGTGCAGAATCGTCCAGACAAACTGACCGATGCATAGAACGGAAACAATAATCAGTGTTGGAGCACGTGAAATCAACTCGACCACCCATGCACCGAGAGGAGCGCCAAGAGCGACAATCGGAGCCGCTGCGAGCCAGTTCGCAAATACTTCAGAATCGATACTGAATCGTGACGGTGATACTTGCGCGAGAATGATATTCGCGCTGATGCCAATAACCGAGGTGATCGCCATCAGCACGACCGAGGTAGGGATCGAGATTTTTAAATCCGCACGATATAGCAACACCAGCGTGGCATAAATCATCATGTCAATCCCGACACCTGTAATCGATGCGACGATGCCGCCGGTGAACCCAACGGCTAATCCGATCGGCGTATCCAATGGTCGCCAATGATCACTCTCGCCACTAGCGCTGATCAACTCACGCAGTTTGACCAAATGCATAACACCGAAGCTGGCCCAGACGATCGCGAAGATCAACTTGACCCACAAGTCGGGAATGTGCGGGGCGATTATCGTTGCGCCCAGGGGTGTCCCGATGAACGAACCAACGATTGCGGGTCGCAACAATCCCCAGTCCAACGGCCGTCGCTCAGACAGGATGTACACACTGGCAGAAACCATTCCAATGGACTGAATCGCCAAGCCGAAATTGCGGCCCAAAGCGCCCGGTTGATCGAGCATCAACACCAATACAGGAAACCCCACCGTGCCGCCGCCCATCGGTGTTGAACCGGCGACATAGGAACCCAGTGCCATTGCCAAGGATATCGGCCAGTGATCGCGGACGACCGACCAGTAATCGCCGACGACGACAATCGCGAGCCATGTGCAGTAAAAAGCAACCAACCACAACAAAAACGGCCACAACTTGCGGGAAGAAGTCGAGTCAGGTGATGGGGTCATGCTTTGCGGGTACTGGTAAAAGTGCCGAAGTATATTCGCGATCATTCTTGACGCGACATGGCAATTCTTGCTAGAGGCCAATGTCGTTCGTTGCTCTCGTGGAGGCGTCACCGATGCATTTACTCTGCCGACTCGCGTTTTTCGCAGCATCTGCCTTCGTGGCCGATGGGGGTGGTGATCCACCAGCCCAGCGGGAACGCGTCGATCTTATCGAATTGAATCACTTCATTGATGACGAGGGTCGCGAAGTGTTTCGACAAGTGATTTTTTACGACTGGTCCGCAGCGCATCATCGTTACCATGTGCGAGCGTGGCGTTTGGTGAAGGATCCGAGCCAACTGCCCCAACGGCACTGGAAACCCACGATGTATCAATGCACTTGGCACGATGATCATCAACTGCGTCAAGTTTGGTCACCATCAATGCGGGAAACTTGGAGCCAGGAAGATCCCGAACGAGTCAATCGAAAAATACTTCCTGAGGACCAACGCATTCCGTTGTGGAAATCAACCAAGTGAACTGCTTAGCTCATTTGTTGGCTGACGGAACCCGTCATGCGGTCGAGGAAATCTTTGGTATGGTCGAGAAGCTGATCGTAAGGAACATGCTCGACGTCTTCGCCAAGCAGCTCTACTTCTAGCGGGCCTTGGTATCGGTGCTCAACAAGTGTTGAAAGTATCGTTGCCAGCGGAACACAACCTTCGCCGAGCAAACAGCGATTCATTTCGCCAAGCGGACTGTGCCTAGCATCGCCGAGCTGGACCAGTGCCAAATGGTCAATCACTTCGGGTAACCACCTCAGCACGTCGTCGTCCATTCCGACGTGATAGGTATCGAGCACCAGCCCGAGACTGTTGCTGGAGATCGCCTCGACAATGTCCAGCGAAGACCTCAAGTCATTCACGAACGACCACTCGTCGCCACATCCGGGGTGAATGGGTTCGATTGCCAGTCGAATGCCGAAATCTTCGGCGACTCCGACAAGTTCCTGCAGTGCCTCAATCAAGGTTCGCCGTGCATGATTTCGGATGTGATTGTTGCGTCCGCCAGCAAGCACAATCAACGTCTCTGCTCGCAAGTTTGCCGCATCACGGATTGCACACATCGCATCTTGAATGGCGTCGGAAAATGCGCGACCGTCACTGCCAGTAAATCCACCCGCCCAAGACAGGCTGGTAACACTCAGCGAATGTTCGGCAAGCAATTCGATAGTTCGATCAGTTCCAAAATCTTCGAGTTTTGGCCGCCAAATGCCGATTCCCGTGAAGCCTCGTGATGCGTAGCCCCGAAGATCTTCTTCAAAACTCCAACGCATAGTCGACAGTTGGCTGATGGCCAGCATGTTCATCCGTGTTTTGCCGATTATCGAGTAGACGTACTTGTTCAGTTGGCTCGCAGTATGCCGACTTCGGCCCAACGTGTAAAGATTTGTTCGCGTCTGGGCATCGCGAATTTGCCACATCAATGATAGCATCGCTGTGCAAGCCGAAATCTAATCTTTCGGGTTGTTAAGGGTCAGGTGCCAATTGTTGCCTGCGGCTTTTGGGGTGCTTCGCACAATTGACTCCTGACCCGTTAAGCCAAACTTCTCTGGAACCGACACGAGACGGTTCGGATACATTACCATCTATGCCAGTCCGTTTGCGGTGGTCAAAGTCTTTTTTGTTGTGCCCGAGCCAGCCGATTGCTATGAATCTCAAATTTTCCAAGTCAAGTTTTTTTCCAAATTCACCAGCGAAGCGATTATTTTTACCAACTTTCTTCGCGTGCCTCGTCGTGACACTGTGCATGACAACACAGAACGCCATGTCCCAGGATCAGGACGCGGCGTCAAAAGAAACAGCAGAGACAGACGCGGCGAAGCAAAACGATGAGACAAAACAGGTTGCGACGCAAGAGCAAGATGCGACATTGCAGTATCCGCTTAACGTTGCCGTCGATGGTGATACGCTTTACCTCGTCGATCTTGACTTGCCTGGTGTTTGGAAAGTCTCAGGAGAAAAACGAGAGTTATTTGTGCGGGGATCGAACTTACTGCGTAAACCGATGAACCGACCTCGCTGCATTGCACTACATCCCGACGGTGGAATCCTCGTGGGCGATTCGGCGACAAGAGAAGTGTATCACATTGCCCAGTCCGGCGGCGAGCCAAAACCGTTGTGCAACGCGCATATCGGTATCGCCATGGCGATCGCAGTTTCGCCGGATAAGAAAACGATTTATGTTGGGGATGCTGAAAAACGATCCGTGTTGCGATTGCCCATCGGTGGCGGCGATCCAGAACTCGTTGTGCGAGTGAACGCGCGCGGGCTGGCATTCGATTCCGATGGCAAGCTATGGGCGGTGACTCCAGACGCCGAGGCGGTCCACCGTATTGATGTCCAAGCAAACACGAGCGAAGCGATCGTTACCGGACGCCCCTATCAATACACCAATGGACTGGTGTGGGCAGGCGATCACGGTTTCGTGACGGACAATTACGCGAAATCAATTTGGCGATTCACCGCTGATGGAAAAACAGAGAAATGGTACGAGGGCGATCCACTTGTGAATCCAGTCGGCATCGCGATTGACGACAAGTCACTTTATGTCGCTGATCCGCATCAGCGACAACTCTATCAATTCGATTTGGAAAACAAGAAGCCTGTCGAGAGGCTCTAACGCTCATGAGTAACTCCACCAAAACGATTGTTGTACTTATCGCCTTGGTGATTATTGTAGGCATCGGATTCCTTCGGAAACCACCTTCGAATGAGCCCGGTCCTGGCAGCGTTAACGTCGTGAAGGATGCTATTGGCCCCCAGTTAGAACTTGCTCGCACAGCACTCGCGGCGACAGAGAACTTGAACCCGACCGAAGCGGACGAGAGTTGGTCGACCCTGTTCAAGCAAATGCCTGAGGATGCTTCTATTGCCCTCAATCGCGCACTGAATCGAGTTCTTCGAGTAGATTCGTTAACCGAGGCGGCGAACAACTCACTGCTGTCCGCGGATGAACGCCAAACTGCTCGCAATCAACTGCCTAGTGCCATTGAAAATGCGAGGACGGCGGTAACCGATTTCCAGTCGGCTAGTGATGATTCGGTGATCTCACTGTGGCTTCAGTCGCGAGTCGATCTTCGAGAGGCGTCGTTGTTGCCGTCAACATTGGCCAAATCCTTGCGTCGGGAATTGTTCGACCGCTTGGCGACAGCGATTCAAAGCGAAATGGGAAGGCAAGCGGGAGCAATCATTCTCGGCGGAGCTTTGATCGAAGTTATCGATACTCTCGAAGACCCGATCAATGGTTTGCCGAGCGATATCCAATCTCGCGCCGCTGGCGCATTGGAAACGCTCTCCACGGCACACCCAGAGAATCTATTCATTTCGCTTCGTACGGCGCGATTGAACATTGCTGCAAAGAAGGATTCCGCGATTGCAGCGATTGAGCAAACTCGCAATTTAGCTGCGGCAATCGAGCCCTCGCTTCGTGCTCAAACGCAACCCATCGGGATGACGCCAGATGAGCTCATCGATAGCATCATCAAAGCAATCAAGGATAAGTCGTGGCCTCAAGCCGAGAACCAGACACTCTTGTGGTTCAACGTGCTCAACGGAACCGAATTGGTGAAAACGGATCGCCGTCGTGCTTCACCGCATCCGCTGGATCGACTTAGCTTCGAGGCATTGCGGCGGATGTCTGCCGAAGTTGCAATTGCGAAGCCAGCAAGTGTGGGTTCGGATAATTTGACGTTTGACTCGATTTCGATCGCTTCGGAATCGACTGTGCTGACAGCGATACCGATCGACTTTGATCTGGATCTTGATAACGACATTGCGGCGGTGTCGGCTACTGGTGTTGTCTCGCTGTATCGCGGCGAGAACGCAACGACTTGGAAACCAGCGGGGACGATCGAACTCGACTTGCGTGTCACAGGGATTCTCGCTGCAGATTTGTTTATGGTTGACAGCAGCGACACTGCGCGGCTGCAGGTCAAAGCGTCACCAAGTACCGGCGATGGCACTACGGTACCCGGCGCTCGACACACCTCACTCGCAACGCTCGTGGTTTATGGTGACGATGGTGTACGACTAGTCGTGGTTGATGGCCGATCCAGTACCAATGACGACTCGCGTCTACAAGTGGTTTCCAATACGACTGGCCTAGAGGACATCAAACAAGTTAGCTGCGTAATTGCCGGAGATCTCGAAGGCGATGGCGATTTAGACATGGTGATCGCGACTCGTGATCGAGGTTTGCGTATGTTCGTGAACCGCGGCAACCGTACTTTTTTCGAAGCCGGTGGCGGAGATGCTGGCGAGTTGTCAAAGCAAACCAATGTTTCCGCGATGGCCATTTTGGACCTAGATCGTGACTTGGATCTGGATATCGTGACGACCGATCGCGTGTCGGGGGAAATTGGTTTGGTGGAGAATTTACTGCATTTGCAGTTTCGTTATCGCGGTCTAGCAGACGTTCCTAATATTGCTGGCGTTGACAGAGTTTTTATCGCTGAAATTGACGGCAACGTCTCTTGGGATTTGATTGTAGGCGGTAGCGACAGAGTGATCGCCGTGTATTCTCAAACTGCCGCTGCCGGTGCCTGGACTGTAGAAAAGACGCACGATCTTGAAATCGCTGAGCAACCGTTTGTGATTGCTGATTTCAATAACGATGCGTGGTTCGAGTTGCTCGCAGCTTCGGATAATAACGCGACCATCTTGCGACTGGTCGGTGATCCCGTTGGCCTGCCATGGACAACCGAGATTCGGTTGAGTTCAACAAGCATCGCATCGGATTTTAATCTTGATGGAAAAATTGACGTGCTATCGGTTGTGGACGAGAAACTGCAATTGCTGGTCAATCAAACGGAACCGATTGGACATCACGTCGACGTGCGTTTTAAAGGGATCGACGACAACAATGCGAACAGTGGTCGCGTGAATCACTACGCGATCGGATCGGTAGTTGAGTTATGGTTTGGACCGCATTATCGATCCCACGTGATTACCTCACCATCGACACATTTTGGAATTGGCGAAGCATCCGGCACCGGTTCAATGCGAGTGATTTTCCCCAATGGCTTGACGCAAACGATACGCGAACCGGCAATCGATACGCTTGTCGAAGAAGAACAGACGCTTAAGGGTTCTTGCCCTTACTTGTACACTTGGGATGGTGAAAAATATGTATTCGTTACCGATTGTTTGTGGGCGGCACCGCTCGGTTTGCAAGTCGCCGCCGGCACCGTAGCCAAGGATCGGCCGTGGGAGTACCTGAAAGTCGATGGCGATTATTTGCAAGCGCGTGATAACGCGTATGAACTGCGGATCACCGAGGAACTTTGGGAAGTCGCCTACTTTGATCACGTCTCGCTGATCGCGGTTGATCATCCTGCAGATGTTCAAGTTTGGACGAATGAAAAAGTCGGTCCTGATGCGATCGCGCGGCCGACGATTTATGCGTTTTCAGAATCGGATCGGCGACCACTGACGCAAGCAACCGATACGCAAGGACTTGATGTAACCGACAAACTGCTGAGTGCGGACCGCGACTTCGCTCAAGGATTCGACCGACGACTTCGACAAGGATTGTGCCCACCCCATTGGATCGACCTCCGCTTCAGTACGATCGGTGCAGATAGTCGTAACAGCGTCTATCTCGTTCTTACCGGCTGGATACTGCCGACGGACACTTCGCTGAATATCCAAATCGATCAGAACCCCGAATTACCAGCGATTGAGTTCCCCTCAGTCTGGGTTCCCGATACCAAAGTTGACGGCGGTTGGCGAAACGCGATTCCTTTTATGGGTTTCCCTGGCGGTAAAACAAAAACGATTGTGGTCGACGTAAGCGACGTGATCGATCGCAGCGATCCTCGCCTTCGTATTCGCACATCGGCACAAATCTACTGGGATCACGCCTCCCTGGCGGTCCAGTCTAGCCACGCAGAATCGATTGCGACTCCGCTGAGGATGCTCGACGCATCACTCGGGCAACATGGTTTCTCGCATCCAATTAAGTATTCGTCGACCGTCCCTGAGTCCTACGACTACAATGCCACGACTTTGACGCCGAAATGGCCGCCTCTGAGCGGCGACTTCACATCGTATGGTGATGCAAAACGATTGCTTGAAGCTTGGGACGATTCGATGGTCGTGATGGGCGCGGGCGATGAGTTACGACTGAGGTTCCAGACTCCAGAGCAGCCGGTGCGCGAAGGATGGAAACGTGATTTTGTATTGCATTGTGTCGGCTGGGATAAGGATGCAGACCTGAACACACTGACCGGCCAGAGTGCTGAGCCGTTGCCATTCAAGGCAATGTCAAGCTATCCACCAACAATGGACCAGTACGAACTCACTGAAAAAAACATCAACCTGAACCGTGGACTTCGCACTCGCCAGCAAAGCTTCCGCGAGTTCTGGCGACGTTAAGTATTGCGCGGCAATAAGTTACGCAGGTTTGCCAGAAAGTCACATTCGCAAACGAGCCAGATTCTACGAAAGTTTGGAGATGTGAAATATCCGCGTTCTTTAGGTTCGGCTACGGTGAGGTCAGAACCGTGTACATTGCCGTTGAAGTTAGCTCGAGCGTATCGCCGCTCAAAAGTTGGGGTTCGTTGATCGCGTAGCCATTTGCGTCGATGACGCTAACGTGATACGGCCGCTTGCTGTTGAATCGTATTCGACCTTGGATCGTTCGCACATTGATCGGCGGGCCGCCGGTGCTTTGGATCGTACCCGCTTGCGATTTGAATCCGTACATTTTCTCTTCGCTAAATGCTTGAATCAAGATTTTCTGGGACGTTGATAGGGGCTTGCCATCGTGGCTGATCACGTGGATCGTGCCGTACTCCATCTCGGAATCGATCGACACGTCGGCAAGTTGTACCGCATTGGCCTTGGACAGAAACCCTGTGACGGCTTGGCTGCGGGGCGTGTTGACAGTAATCAAACCGTTGCGAAAGTTCCATTGCAGTTCATTCGTTGCGCTGGTGATGATGCCGTTCTTGCGATCGATGAATCGCCCAATGTCGATTGCTCGAGGCTTCGCGTTCGGAGCAAATGAACGTTCGACGCGTCCAACAAACGGAGTCAAGGGATCAAAGTTTCGTAGAGGCTCGGTCGAATTGGACTGGGGATTATCGGAAGTCCGAAAGTCCGAGTTTTTGCCTTCAATGATTTGAGTTCCTCGCAGCGCGAGTACATCTTCATCGGTCGACACCAGAGTCAGGACAGGAGGCGACTGAGTCACATCGCCGCGTCGATATTGAAGAGCGGCAGCAGGCGACTGACCGATCTCGCCGGGCATCATCCAAGTCCACTTGCCGTTGCCATTGTTGAGCCACTTGCCGTCCGCCGCCGCAAACCAAACGTAGCCATCCACTCCCTGTAGCGCCGCATAGCTGGCGGTAAGAAGATTTCCGTCAGCGATGAATCGATTCGGTTTGTTCCAGGCGATCTCGCTGTGGATGTGCGGCCGACCATTCGTTTGCCAATAA
>JBGSIA010000233.1:0-58089 GCA_041751935.1 Pirellulaceae bacterium
GTGCTTACTTCCAAAGTAATTGAAGAAAACGAAGAAGTAACACGTTTGAGAGATTCTCAAGTTTGGAAGCAGGACGAACAACGAAGAATCTGGCTGGCGCCAACCCGTTGGTTTTGGCTCAATTGAATCCGTCGGTCACAAACTGTCTCGTTCGGTAAGAAACTGCCGAGTTTGCTCCGGTGTACCAGCGATTTCCGGCAGCCAGAAAGAATCCTCACGCAGTGCAGTTGACATGTAGTTAGTTCATATGTAATATATATGGCGTGAAGGAAAAACACATGTCCAAGAACCAACTTCAAAACGAACTGAAAAAGAAGCGACCGTTCGATTCGCCGGAACAGGAATCAATTCTGAATATTCTGCGAACCAACGACCAGTTTCAGAACCGTTTTGGACGTTTGTTTCGTGAATTCGATCTCACGGCTTCCCAGTACAACGTGTTGCGAATTCTACGGGGTGAAGGAAAACCGATGCCGTGCCAGGAGATCGGCGAACGTATGATCCAGGTCGTCCCCGCAATGACGGGGCTTCTGGATCGACTGGAGGCCCAGGGACACATTCGACGGCAGCGGTGCACCGAAGATCGGCGAGTTGTCTACATCGAGCTAACCGACTCATCTAAGGACCTGCTTCGACAAATGGACGCACCCGTGAATGAACTCCATCATCAGTTAGTTGGGCATCTCACACCCACGGAGCTGAAACAACTCAGTCGGTTGTTGGAAAAGGCACGTCTGAGTGTTCAGGGCAAGCTACCCTAGCATTTTTTTGAACCGATACATTACACATCAATAAATTACACGTAACACACATTCAAGGGCTTGATCATGACATTCACGGGAAAAGTAGCGTTGATAACCGGTGGGACATCGGGGATTGGAAAAGAAACGGCGATTCAACTCGCACAAGCGGGTGCCAAAGTGGTTATAGCTGGACGACGCCTCGAAGAGGGAAATTCCGTCGTTAATGAAATCAAATCTGCGGGTGGCGAAGCAATCTTCGTTCAGACCGACGTGACGCAAGAAGATCAGGTCAAGCGTCTCGTTGATGAAACGGTGAAACACTTCGGTCGGTTAGATATCGCCTTCAACAACGCCGGAATCGAACAGACCGGACCGATTACGGAAGTCACTGAAGAGGATTATCGCAAGGTTTTTGACATTAACGTACTTGGAGTGTTCCTTAGCCAGAAATATGAGATTCCGGCCATGCTCGCATCTGGGGGCGGTTCCATCATCAACACGTCTAGTGTTGTGGGGCATATTGCAATGCCAGGAGCCAGTGTCTACATCGCTTCCAAGCACGCCGTCGAGGGTATTACGAAAACAACTGCACTCGAACTCGCTGGCCAGGGCATCCGAGTCAACGCAGTTGCTCCGGGTGCCATCGCCACAGACATGATTGATCGATTTGCGGGTGAAGAAGGTTCCGACAATCGCCAATGGCTTGCATCGCAGCATCCAATGGGCAGATTGGGACTGTCAAAGGAAGTCGCCGCCGCTGTGTTGTACCTGGCTTCGGACGCCGCTTCATTCACCACCGGCACTTCATTGCCAGTGGACGGCGGTTATCTCGCAAAGTAATCCACAACTCGCTTCGATCTCTTCTTGTTCGTTCGTATTGAAGGGTTCAGATCATGATTCAAGTTCGCAAAGCCAATGATCGAGGTCACGCCAACCACGGCTGGCTCAACACGTACCACACGTTTTCATTTTCAAGCTACCAAGACCCGCAGCACATGCGGTTTCGGTCGCTGAGAGTCATGAATGAAGATGTGGTCGCACCGGGTCAAGGATTTGGAACGCATCCCCACAACGACATGGAGATCGTGACTTACGTCCTTGAAGGAGCCTTGGAGCACAAAGACTCGATGGGCAATGGTGAAGCCCTGCGACCGGGAGAGTTTCAACGCATGACCGCAGGAACGGGGATCACGCACAGCGAGTTCAATCCGTCCGAAAGCGAGCCGGTTCACTTGTACCAAATCTGGTTGTTGCCGGAACGCAAAGGGATCGAGCCGAGCTACGAGCAGAAGCGATTCTCTGATGAGGAGCGGCACAACCAATTGCGTCTGGTGGCTTCCAGGGATGCCGATCATGGTTCGCTGCTGATTCACCAAGACGCTCGCATCTTCTTGTCAAAGATCGATGCGGGAAAAGAAGTCAAGCATGAACTTTTAGAAAGCCGGTACGCTTGGCTGCAAGTCTTGCGGGGAACTGTTTCACTCAACGGCATCGATCTTGGCACGAGCGACGGCGTGGCAGTGAGCGACGAAAGGGCATTGACCATCCAGGCAACCACCGACGCCGAGATCATGCTTTTCGATTTGGCATAGTCCGAATCGCTTTCAATCTGCTTTTACAGAACATTCCAACTTCCAAGGACAAAACCATGCAAGCCGCAGCCTCGCTACTGGCTCGAATCATGATCGCTACCATCTTCTTGATGAGTGCGGTGGGCAAAGAGATTCCGCAGTTTGATTCAGTCGCCCAGTACTGATCTCAAATTTCATTAGACCGATCGCCTTTCAAATAGCAATTTATGACTTCTTTCGACGCTTGGTACGCTTGGCGTCATGATTGTCGTTATCTTGCTTTACTCGCAGTCTCCGTCGGATATCCGGTACTTTCGGTGACGCCCTTTCAGAAAGCTGTGTGAGTCGCAAAATGAAAACCGAAAAAACAAAGATGCTTGCCGGTGAACTGTACGATGCACTCAATCCAGAACTGGTTCAAGCGAGGGACCGGGCGAGAGACCTCTGCCGGGAGCTAAACGGAACTCGTGAAGGCGATCAAGAACCTCGGCGGCGACTTTTGAGCGAATTGTTCGGTAGTGGCGGCGACACCACTTGGCTGCAACCACCGTTTTATTGCGACTACGGCAGCAACATCCATCTTGGTATAAGGGTCTACTTCAACTTCAATTGTGTCGTGCTTGATGTCTGTGAAGTGAGAATTGGCGATTACTGTTTCTTCGGTCCCGCAGTGCAGATTTACACAGCATCACATCCCATGAATGCTGAACTTCGTCGAACGCAGGAATTTGGCAAACCGATCACCATTGGCTCGGATGTGTGGATTGGTGGATCCGCTGTCATCTGCCCTGGCGTCACAATCGGGTCTAAGACAGTCATCGGTGCTGGAAGTGTTGTAACGAGGGATATGCCCGAGGGCGTCTTTGCTGCGGGCAATCCGTGTCGGGTTATTCGTGCGATCACTGAGAACGATCGTTAACGGTACATCGATTGGCTGTAGCTACTTCAGATCTGCGGCCAGTTGAATCTGTTGGCCGGGAACCAATCGGTCGCACTGGATAGTCACTTTCGGCGATGTTGCGGTCGAGGTGAATTCGATGGACTGTGATTCACCGGGCAGTACTCCCTTGAGCGATTTGCTGCCGCGCACGCCGTCGACAGCGAGCCAAGCATCGTAGTAGCATGGAGCGATTCCTTCGTTTTTTACTACTGCACGAATCGTAGATTGGTTTCGCTGCAGCGATGTCAGGCGAAAGCGGTAGCCGATGGCGATCCCCGCATCACGAATCCGATCCATTGGCTGGTATTCAGGCTGGTCGCTACCGATCATGAATGACACATGGAACTGTGCCGCCATCGATTCAAAAGGAATCTTGTTGGGGCCCTCTTTTGACAACGCAAGTTTTTGGTCACGTTGGTTGTAGTAGCTGAACTCTCCACCAGTTGGCGATTTCTCGTAGCGACGATCGCCAAAGAACTTCCAATTGATAGCGTTCTCTTTCGCGTGCGGTTTGCACAAGAACGAATCATCGAACACACCAAATTGCAGGTCCAGCAGCGCAGGCTGTTGCTCCAGCGGCGAGTAATCGCCATCTGCAGCGTCGATCGAGATCATCCACGGCGTATCGACGAAGGTCTTGGACAGGTGCTGCATGAACGTTGCTTGATACTCCTTGGATGGAAAGGTGCCACCGATTTTGCGTGGTCCATCGTAGATATGGTATTCAGCCCACAAGCCGAAGCCGGTTTGCAGAAAGGCGATTCTCGCATCCTTGTCATATCGCTGGGCAAATGCCGAGTAGAAATCAAGCGTACATTGTTGCAGTTCGGGGTGGCTCCAGTCCGGGAACCCTGTTGGCTTGCCTTCGCTCTTGCCATTGGTTTCTTTGTAGTCGGCTAGCTGCTTGATGTAGGCAGGAACCGCCGTCGGTTTTCCCGGATACACGAAATAGAATCGCAAAATTGCTTGGTGTGATCGGCTCTTCACGTCATCCAGCAGTCGCTCAATCGACGACCAATCATACTGGTTCTTGCCGGTAACGATCGCATCGTACGGCATGTAACTGTACTCAAGCTGAATCGCATCGGTCGTATTGTGTTCGTTGTCGGCCCACAGCACGATGCCAGTCATGGGTTGCACGCGGTCAATGCGACTGGACATCGGGATCGGCGTCCACGATTGAGCCATCGCTGGCACCGCCAACGCTAACCAAGCAATCCAGGCACGCGAAAGAATTCCCATCATGAATGGCTCCGACTTGAAAGGGGAACTGTAAAGCAAGGGCGAATCGCTCGCCGGCGGGAAATGCAAGAACGGAACAATATTTTAACTGCAGTCCGTACGCAAAGTTCTTAGCAGCTGTCCTTACGTCAATAGTCCGTGCGTCAAATACGCGAAACCCGTATCGTACTAGATACCAGTTTTTTGTCACGCCCGCGGAGCTGGCCGAGAAGGCGGCGAACCCCATTTTTCACCTCCGAAAGACCTTATATTCGTGTATTTCTCAAAAAAATCTAAACGTTCTGGCTAAGCTGCACAGGCGTACGTCCTTGTCGAGTAGAATCTTCTATCCGATTTCGCTTCGCAGCCGTCGCAAGCGAAAAAACTTTCACAAGTTGTCGAGCAACATTCGCGGCCACCTACTTCCACGAGCAAACGAAAATGAGGGTCCGATGAGTAAAAGATTTCTTTCACTAATCGCCGTATTCTTTTTGATTGCTTGTCACCAGCCATACTCACACGCCGCCGTCATCTTTACTGCTAGTTATTTGGATGGCGCTTCGGAAGGTTTCAATGATGCTCTCTTGGGCGCCGCGAGAAAGAGTGCTTTCGAATATGCTCTCGGAATCTGGGGAAGTGTATTGATGCCATCGTATGTCGGTGAGACAGTCACCGTGGATGCGAGGTTTGACGGACTTGGTGGCTCGTCGAGTTCAGCAACACTTGGATTCGCTGGCGCGAAGGGTGGCACATTTGTGTCTGGTAATCCGTTGGGATCGAACGTTTTTTTCTCCGCTGCTGTCGCTAATCATCTTTCAGGTTCAGATGTATTTACTGGTAGCGAAGCAACCGCAACTTTTAATTCCGACGTCGATGGCAGCACGGTCTTGGGTTCAACGACTTGGTACTATGGGTTGGATAACAACCCGACTGCGGGAACTATCGATTTCGTGGAAACGGCGCTCCATGAGATTGGACATGCACTTGGTTTTTCAGGAACACTTCGCCCTGTGTTGTCCGGCGGGACGTCCGCAAGTCAAACACAGATCAATAACGGTGATGCTATCGGAGCGGATTTTTTAAATGGAACGATCATCAACTCGTATGATCACTACGTCGTTCGTGATAGCGATGGGGTGGCTATGTCTTCGTTAAGTTCCGCGGACCGACTTGCCGCTGTTGAGGGAAACGATATCTCGTGGAGTGGGGCAAACGGGAAAGCCGCAAACGGAGGATCAAATCCACGACTTTTTGGTCCGGCAACGTCTGGTCCGAACGCAAATCACTGGCAGCTCGGTTCGAGTTTCTCGCACCTCGACGAAGCGACATTTACAACTGAGTTGATGACACCCTTCGCCACGGCTGGAACAGGACATGTGATTAGCGAGTTAACGCAAGGCATCCTAACAGATGTCGGCTGGGACTTCGCGCCCTCGGCGGTACCGGAACCTTCGTCGATCGCATTCTTGGGGATTGGGACGGTCGTTATCGGGCTGCGACGACGACGTGCTAAACACGTAGAGTAAGTCGGTGACTGCACGCTTGTTCCTTGTTCTCATTTTTCGCGGCGAAGCATGACGAAAAATCACCAGTCGACTGCTAAACACTGCCTGGACTTGCAGGGGACGTTAAATAGATCTCAGCACGAGTCGACAGCAGTTTGGCGGATGGAGCTTTCTCGGGAGTCGTGGTGGACGATGTACAAGTTCGAGTGACAAGCAATAAGTTGCTTTAGGCAGCGGTCTGTGGCGAGTGATACTCGACAAGAGATTCGGCAAATAGCGGCTTCGACTGTCTCACCGACGTTTGCCACGACGAGTTTCTGCAAATGTCGCGGTTGCCAACTGCACAGTCACTGCCACGGTGGCACATGGCCCGGTCCAGGACGCTTCGATTTGGCCACCACAAAACTCGTAAAGTGTTTCCTGATAATGCTTTGCGACCTAATCCGAAACTGTCGGCACGGTGGTTGCTCAAGGGAACTAGCACACGGTTGGCGCTGCCACCGTTGCAGATACAGAACAACGAAAAAACTCGTACTTCCACTTTTTGACGAATCCCTACAGGAGAAAAACGTCGTGGCAAAGCAAATCGTTTTCGACGACGAAGCACGCGGGCCGCTATTGGCCGGTGTTAGTAAGCTGGCCCGTGCGGTCCGCAGTACCCTCGGCCCTCGTGGTCGAAACGCCGTTTTGGACAAAGGCTGGGGTTCACCCAAGGTCACCAAAGACGGTGTTACCGTTGCTGAGGACATCGAGCTGGACGACCCGCTGGAGAATCTCGGTGCTCAGCTTGTGAAGGAAGCCGCTAGCAAGACCAACGATGTCGCTGGCGACGGAACCACGACAGCAACCGTGCTTGCCGAAGCGATCTTCCGCGAAGGCCTGAAGATGGTCGCCACTGGCGCCGATCCGATGGCGCTGACTCGCGGCATCAGCAAGGCAGTCGCCACGGCATGCGAACAGATCAAGAAGCAGTCGACGCCGATCAACGAGAAGAGCAAGTCGGAGATCCGCCAAGTTGCTACGATTGCTGGCAACAATGATCCGGAAATCGGCAACGTGTTGGCTGATGCCTTCACCAAAGTCGGCAAGAACGGTGTCATCACCGTCGAAGAAGGTCGCTCGCACGATACAACCGTTGACGTTGTCGAAGGTATGCAGTTCGATCGCGGTTTCTTGTCGCCGCACTTCGTCACCAATCAAGACGAAGTTGCTGTCGAACTCGAAGATTGCTATGTGCTGTTGTTCGAAGAGAAGATCAGTGCGAACAAGAAAATGATTCCGTTGTTGGAGGCGATTTCCAAGAGCAAGAAGCCGTTGCTGATCATTGCCGAAGATGTCGAAGGCGAAGCGCTGGCGACTTTGGTTGTCAACAAGATGCGCGGCATTCTGTCAGTGGTTGCGGTCAAGGCTCCCGGTTACGGCGATCGTCGCAAAGCGATCCTCGGCGATATCGCGGTTCTGACGGGCGGCAAGGCAATTTTCAAAGATCTCGGTATCGATCTGGAAAGCGTCAAGTTGTCGGATCTGGGACGCGTCAAGAAGCTGAGAATCACCAGCGAAGCAACGACGATGGTTGGTGGCGCTGGAAAGAAGGCGGATATCGATGGTCGAGTGGAGCAGATTCGCCGCGAGATTGACAACACGGACAGCGATTACGATCGCGAAAAGTTGCAAGAACGATTAGCCAAGCTTGCCGGCGGTGTTGCCCAGATCAGTGTCGGTGCAGCCACTGAGACTGAGATGAAAGAACGCAAAGCATTGCTCGATGACGCACGTGCTGCGACTCAAGCAGCGCTGGAAGAAGGTATCGTTCCAGGCGGTGGCACGGCGCTATTGCGTTGCCGGCCAGCGATTGAAAAGCTGGAGAAGGAAACTATGGGCGACGAGAAGCTCGGCGTGCGGATCATTCGCAATGTGTTGGATCAACCGATGCGTGCGATTGCCAACAACGCGGGTCTGGACGGTGCCGTTGTCGTCAACCGCGTGATGCAGATGAAGGGCAAAAGCGATGGCTACGATGCCAATGCCGAGCAGTATTGCGATCTAGTTGCCGCAGGTATCGTTGACCCAGCAAAGGTTGTGCGTACTTCACTGACGAACGCCGCAAGTGTTGCCTCGTTGCTGCTGACCACCGAATCTCTCGTCGTTGAAATTCCTGTTGAGGAAGAAGCCGGCGGCGATCACCACGACCATGACCACGGAATGGGTGGAATGGGCGGAGGAATGGGCGGCATGGGTGGCATGGGCGGCATGATGTAATCAAGGGCGAAAGATTCAGGTGTCCAGGCAGCGAGAGAAACCCGTTGCCTGGCGCTTGCCTCTCTCTCGCCCATCAAAGATCCAGAAACAAACAAACAAACACATTTCAAAACAAAAGATAGGAACTAAAACATTATGGCAAAAGCGAATTTGCGTCCGTTGGATGACCGAGTTGTTGTCAAGCCAAGTGAAGCTGAATCGACGACCGCAGGCGGAATCGTACTTCCCGACTCGGCCAAGGAAAAGCCACAGCGGGGTACGGTCGTCGCGGTTGGTCCCGGCAAATTGCTCGACAGTGGCAGTCGTGGTGAGCTGAGCGTCACCGTTGGCGACGTGGTGATTTATGGCAAGTACGGTGGCAGCGACATTGAAGTCGATGGCCAGGAAATGAAGATCCTTCGCGAAAGCGACATCTTGGCTAAGGTTCTCTAGAGTTCCCTGTAGCTCAAGATTTAGGATTGACTTTAATCAACCGGATTGCGACAGCGTCCGGTTTGCCTCACGCGATCCGGGGGCCAAGTCCCTTGCGGTTGAATTCAAGAATAGAGTTCTCCGCTACACCCAAACCATTCAAACGCAAAGAAATCACTCATGGCAAAACAGTTACTATTTGAAGATCACGCGCGAGCTCGCATGTTGGCGGGTGTTGACAAGTTGGCCGACGCGGTGGCTGTGACGATGGGCCCAACTGGCCGCAACGTTATCATCGACAAATCGTTCGGCGGACCGACAGTCACCAAAGACGGTGTTACTGTCGCCAAGGAAATCGAACTAGAAGACCGCTTCGAGAACATGGGCGCAAAGCTTGTGATTGAAGTCGCACAGAAGACCAGTGATTTGGCCGGTGACGGCACGACCACGGCGACGGTGCTGGCTCGAGCGATTTTCAAGGAAGGTCTGCGAAACATTGTGGCAGGAAGTAATCCGGCAGCAATTCGACGCGGTATCGAGAAAGCAGTTGCCGCAGCTACCGAAAAGCTCGTTTCGATGGGTCGTCCGGTTAGCGGCAAGCAAGAAGTTGCAAACGTCGGTGCGATTTCGGCAAACAACGATCATACGATCGGCAACCTGCTCGCCGATGCACTGGAACGAGTCGGCAAGGACGGCGTCATCACGGTTGAAGAAGGCAAGAGCCGTGGTACCGAAGTTGAATACGTCGACGGTATGCAGTTCGACAAGGGCTATGTATCGCCGTACTTCATCAACAATCCCGGTACCATGGAAGTGAACCTGGAAAATGCGTTGGTCTTGTTGTACGAAAAGAAGATCAGCAACATCCGTGACCTAGTGCCGCTGTTAGAAAAGTCTGCTCAAACGGGCCAACCTCTGTTGATCATCGCCGAGGACGTGGACGCTGAAGCGTTGACGTTGCTGGTTGTGAACAAGCTACGTGGCACGCTGAACGTATGTGCTGTGAAGGCTCCTGGATTCGGTGACCGTCGCAAAGCGATGCTCGGTGATATCGCGGTGCTGACCGGTGGTACGTTGATCAGCGAAGACTTGGGCATCCAGCTCGAGAATGTGACGCTTGAACAACTCGGTCGCGCCAAGAAGATCACTGTCGATAAGAACACGACGACGATTGTCGAGGGCGGCGGAGACCGTAAGGACATCGATAAGCGAGTCGCCCAGATTCGTGCACAGATCGATCAAACCGACAGTGACTACGACAAGGAAAAGTTTCAAGAGCGTTTGGCAAAGCTAGCCGGTGGTGTTGCTGTGATTAGCGTCGGTGCGGAAACCGAAGCTGAGATGAAGCAAACCAAGGCTCGCTTGGAAGATGCACTGCATGCGACGCGTGCAGCGATCGAAGAAGGCATCTTGCCAGGCGGCGGTGTCGCATTAATTCGTTGCCGCGAAGCACTCGAAGAGGCTCAGAAGAAAGCCAAGGGCGACGAGAAAGTCGGCATTGGAATTGTTCTCCATTCGCTTTCCGCTCCAATGCGTCAAATTGCCGACAACGGCGGAATCGATGGTGCTGTGGTTGTCGACGAGATCTCCAGCAAGGGAGTCAACATCGGTTACAACGCCAACACTGGCGAATATGTCGATATGTACAAGGCTGGCGTGATCGATCCGGTGAAGGTCGTGCGTACCGCATTGGCAAATGCCGGCAGCATCGCTGGTCTGTTGTTGACGACCGAAGCCTTGGTCACAAACTTTGAGAAAGAAGATAAGGAAAAGCGTCCAGTCGAAGGCGTGATCGCTTAGACAGGACGGTATCGTCTGTTTTCGTTGACTTACGACGGGTCGTTCGCCATGTGTGTGCGAGCGACCCGTTTTTCTATGGATAGGTCTTGCCCGTGATGACTGAAAAACGCGATTATTACGAAGTGCTGACGGTCCAGCGGACTGCCACGAAAGTAGAGATCGATCGCGCGTACCGCAAGTTGGCAATCAAGTATCACCCGGACAGCAACCGGGATGATGAACACGCCGTTACGAAATTCAAAGAAGCGACTGAAGCCTACGAGATCCTCAGCGACCGCGAGAAACGCGAGCGATACGATCGCTACGGTCACGCCGGTGTAGAAGGTGCCGCCCACCAGTTCAATGATGTCGAGGACATCTTCAGCGCTTTTGGTGATTTGTTTGGCGGCAGTTTCTCGGACATTTTTGGCGGACGAAGTGGTGGTGGCGGAGCAAAACGTCGCCAATCACGACGCGGTGCCGACATTCGTTGCGATGTGACGCTAACTCTTGAAGAGGCCGCACGCGGAACTCGCAAGGACATTTCCTTTCGACGACGTGTGCGCTGCGAAACGTGCACTGGCAGCGGCGCGGCACCCGGCAGCCAACCGGAGACGTGCTCGACCTGCGGAGGACACGGACAGGTCATCCAGTCCGCTGGGATTCTTCGCGTCCAAACGTCGTGCCCCAAGTGTCGCGGCGCGGGCAAATCGATTAGTCAGCCCTGTCCGACTTGTCGCGGCACGGGTTTGGAAAATGAGAAGGCGGAACTCAGTGTCGAGATTCCTGCGGGCGTTGACGATGGTATGCGAGTGCGTCTGCAAGGCGAGGGCGAATCGAGCCCCGATGGTGGACCCGCCGGCGATTGCTACTGCTTTATCACCGTCAAACCTCACGAGTTGTTCAAACGTGATGGCACTCACTTGATTTTGCAGTTGCCGATTTCGTATAGCCAAGCGGCGCTTGGTGCGGACATCGAAGTGCCTACACTCAGTGGTCCTAAGAACCTGAGGATCGAGGGTGGAACCCAAGGCGGGGAGGTGTTTACGATTCGTGGTTCAGGAATTGCTGATCCTCGTAGTGGCCGCGCCGGTGACTTGCTCGTGCAGGTGTTTGTTGAAGTTCCTAAAAAGCTGAGTTCCAAACAGGAGCAGTTGCTTCGCCAATTGGCCGAGCACGATCACGACTCGGTGCTGCCGCACCGCAAGTCGTTCTTTGCGAAGTTGAAAACCTTTCTTGACCCAGACACTGATTCCCAACCGCAAGAGGGAACATCGAAATGAGTGATAACAAAACACGCAACGACGAATTGGATTCTGACGAACTGGACCTCAGCAGCGTTCCGGGCGTGAGGAATGACGCGGCGATCGACTTCGATGCTGCACACGCATCTGGCGAGCCGCTGACTCGTGACGAAGAATTGGAGTCGATGCGTCGCGACGTTGAGGAAGCGAATAAGCGAGTGTTGATGGCCCAAGCGGATAGCGAAAACTTTCGCAAGCGAATGCGTCGAGATTATGAAGATCAATTGCGATTCGCATCGTTGCCGCTAATCAATGACATCTTGCAGGTACGCGACAATTTGAATCGAGCAGCTGATGCCGCGGGCGCATCTGAGAGCGTCCAATCGCTACGCGATGGTGTGTCGATGGTTGCCAAACAGCTCGACGATACGCTGGCAAAATATGGTGTTAAACCTGTCGATGACAGCGGTGAGTTCGATCCAAACATTCATGAAGCAATCTCACAAATGCCCAGCCCCGAACATGCGGCGGGACAGATCGCACACGTTGCCGTAACAGGGTACATGCTGCATGAACGCGTGATCCGCCCCAGCCAAGTGGTTGTCAGTACGGGATCGCCGTAAGCCGACCAAACGATTGCGAACCAATTTCAAAGCATCAAACACTTACGACATTTTGTAAACTAAACGTACCCCATCAATATGCCAACCTACGATTACGAGTGTGACGCCTGCGGACACAAGATGGAACTGTTCCAGGGAATTAACGATCCCGTGGAATCCAAGTGCCCTGAATGCAAGAAAAAGAAGCTCAGGCGTTTATTCGGTACCGGTGCAGCAATCGTGTTCAAAGGCAGTGGTTTCTATCAAACTGATTATCGCAGCGAAGGCTACAAGAAGGCCGCCGCAGCCGATAAGTCGTCCGGCGACTCCAGCAGTAGCAGCGAATCGAAATCGAGTGATTCAAAGTCCAGTGAATCGAAGTCGAGCGACGCTAAACCAGCGAGTGAATCCAAGTCGACAAGCTCCACCGACTCCAAACCAAAGGGTGACGCAAAGCCCAAAAAGAAAGATCGTTGATTTCCCATGCCACACGCTCGCTCACCTCAACGACTGGATTGCGATCGTAGCGGATTGCTGGTGGTTGATCTGCAAGAACGATTGCTTCCAGTTATCCCTTCCGGTAGTGCCGTAGTGAAGCAGGTCCACCGGCTACTCGATGCAGCGGAGTTGCTTGGTGTCCCCTTTGCCGCAACGGCCCAGTACCCACAGGGACTTGGGGATCTTGAGCCATCCCTTGCTGCACGAATTGAAAAGATTGAGTCCAAAACCTCGTTCTCCGCTGCCGTCTGTCGAGGGGCGCTCGACGCTTGGGAGGCTGCTGGACGGGACCAAGTCGTTGTCGTGGGAATCGAAACGCCGATTTGCATCATGCAAACCGTGTTGGATTTGCTTGCCGAGGGCTTGCAAGTTTTTGTGGCCGCAGAAGCAGTTGCGGCGCGTGATGGTCGAGCACACGAAATGTCGCTTGACCGAATGCGTGATCACGGCGCAGTCGTATTGCCGGTAGAGTCCGTGTTGTTCGAGTGGTGCTCGGACGCCGCGCGCCCCGAGTTTAAAGCAATCAGCAAACTCGTAAAAACTCACCAACGCTAGTCAATGAGTGTTCGGTTCGATACGTGGCGTCGACTTTCAGTCGACGAAATCCACATCGCCCGCTAAGAGCCAACGCCACTTCGGTTTCGCCCGAAGTTTACAGCCTTGGTTTTTCTGGCTTCACCGTGTCCTGCCAGGGAGCGATCCCTGACAGTTTCGTTTTGCGGCGATACACATCGCTGCCGGATGTCACATACAACGTGCTCATTCCTTCCCCGGCGAGGACGCAGTTCGACAGTGGACCGCTGACTTTGGGCCGTGAAAAAATCACATGTGCGCGGCCTGGTTGGTCGAACAACTGCACACCCATTGGGGTCGCCACCAACAATCGTCCATCACGTGTCATGGTTGAACCATCGGCTCCGCTACGGATCGCGTCCTGTGCTTGATGCACGTAGTGGTATGGTTGACCGAACTCCAGTTTGCCGCTGTTTCCAATTCGATACGACCACACATGCCGACCGACCGCGTCATTGACAAGCAAGAACTGTTTGTCTGGCGTGACGATGATCCCGTTGGGAAGCTCGGGTCCAGTCCCCACTCGTTGCGGCTTTCCGACTGAGTTTGTTTTTTCGTCCAGCACCATGAACCAGATAGCTTTCGCAGGTGGATCAGTAAAGAAGATGCCATTGGGGAGCACGACAAGATCGTTGCATCCGTGCCCGCTCATCAAGACATGTTGTGTTCCATCGGGGCTGATTCGCGTCAGTTTCTCAGCCTTGTTCTGTGAGCAATACAAATTCCCTTTGGCGTCGAACATCAGACCGCCAGCGGCCTCAACTTCAGCGAACTTTGTCGCGTTCTTCCCATCCGCCGCGACTTTCCAGATTTCATTGTTTGGTCCATCAGTAAAATAAACGCTGCCGTCTGGTGCGACAGCTGGACCCTCGGTGTACTTGTGGCCGCTACTGACGAGTTCCCAATCTTCGCCGGGTATCAGCACATCAGCAAGTTCGGAATGTTTCTCGGTGCTTGTTGCAATGGGTGTTGTCCAGTCGGCCCATAACCATTTCATCGCGTCGGGCAGGATCGATCCTCCGTGCTTGCCGTTGTGTCCGCCGGTGCCAAAGTTGTGTTGGACAGCATAGCCCGCCCACTGCAGAGCGCGGAGCATTGTCTGGTTCGCCATCCACCAGTCGCCGCCGTAGATATTCAAGTCGTTGCTGCCATCTTGCAGGAACACCCGAAGCGGTTTCGGTTCGGTCTTGCGAACGAGCGTCATGTATTCGTTGCCACCGCGAAGTCCAACAAATGTCCCAACTGTATTGAAGACACGTCGAAACTGGTCTGGTCGATGCCAGGCAACACCGAAAGCAGCGATCGCACCGGAGCTGCTTCCACCGATGCCACGCAGATTCGGATCATCGCTGATCGCGTAATCTTTTCGCAACAGCGGTATCATTTCTTCGATGAGAAACGTTGCGTACCGATCGCTGACGCTGTCATATTCGAAGCTACGGTTGAAGCGATCTTGGGCCGCGTCGTTTGCTGAGGGAGTAACGCCAGGGTTGATGAACAAGCCGATGGTGACAGGCATTTCGCCACGGTGGATTAAATTGTCGAACACAGTCGGCACCCGCCACTGGCCTTTGCGATTGGTGTACCCGGCGCCATCCTGAAAGACCATCAGCGCCGCTGGACTCGCAGCATCGTACTGGGCTGGAACATAAACAAAGTATTCACGACGAGTACCTGGAAACGTTTTGCTATCGTCGAGCGAATATTGCGTAACGGTACCTTGCGGCACGTTGGGTTGAACTTCGGCGTCAGGATGGATTGGGTACGATTCCTCTTGTGACATTGCAAACGTGACGTTAGAGCACAGAAACAATAAGTAGATAATGCGGATGTATTGCATGTTGCCGTGTGATGTGTAACGAACGTGGTAACGATCAAAAAACGATTTGCGCGAAGCTGAGTAAAAATGGAAACAGGAACACGATGACCAAGATGATGGCGACAACTTTCCAGACCGGGTTGAGCCGCGTTGTCTTTCGGCCACCAAACTCATCTTCGATGTACTCATCATAATCGAAGTCGTCATCGTCGTCGCCATATGGCTCGTCGTCATCGCTGTCGGGCATCGTAGGTTATACTCCTCGGTATCTTGACTGACTGTGACTTCGTTGCGGTTCATGAACAACGTTTGATCATCGTACTTCTCTTACCAGGATCAATTCGTTAGTGCTCGTCGGCTTTGAGTCGGAATAGACTTTGAATCGGAATACGTTAAACCGACCCGAAAACCCGACGATCAAAATAGCCGATGGGCGTTAGCCCAATGCCATCTACTTTGACACCAATCGGGATTCTTTTGTCAGCCGCAAGGGCGCGCGCCCTCGGGTACTTCGCGGTGTTTGTTGCGTGCTGAACCGGACGGCTTACGAGCCGCTGCTTAACTTGCGGGCCGCTGATTAACTTACGAGCCGCTGATTGAATAGTTAAACTCGCTGCCGAAGGCGAGGTATCTAGCATTTGGCCTTGCTTACGGCAGCGGTTTAAACAATGTCGAGACGAATATTGCTTAAATCAACTGCCCGCTTGCGCTTTGTCGCTATGTTAGTAGACGGAATGAGGTTGGAATCGCCCAGACCAGTAACGGCGGCTATGCGAAGGCTCGCGCGATGTCATCGAGCACTTGTTGCTCTTCCTTGACGATTTTTCCTACGCCGCGACGGTTATCGGACGCCGTCGCGACCGCTGTAGCTAGAGCCAAGATTTCTTGACCAAGCATTTGAGCCAACGTTGGCGTCAGTGACTGACGCAGCGCCGCGACATATTCTTCCCATAAACTCCAAAGCGGCTGACCCGGGCGGTTGTGCAGCCATCCCTCAAGCATTTGAAAAGCCGACGGTTGATCCTTCAATCCATGATGCAACGCAGCACGGATCACCGACTGCCGCTCCTGGGGCGTTACTGAGCCATCGGCCCAAGCCACGAAAACTGTCGGCACAAGTGCCAACGACGCGATCGTCGCGGTCCCAAACCCAGCGTCGAGTAAATGATCCAAGACATCCTCTGCCTTGAACCCCGTCACCGCTGCAAGCTGGGTTCGTTCTTCCTCGCGTTGCATCTTGCGCCTTAGCTCAGCCCTCAATTTCTCGTCGACTCGGTGGAAAAACTCGTCTTCGAGTGCTCTGCCACGCTGGTGAAGTGCGTCCATATCCGCCATGGTTGAAACCTTTGTAAGTGAATGCGAGACCTATGCCGCAACCATACGACATTCGATCGAATCATGGATCGGTGGGTATCACGACGACTAAGCCGCTTCGTTCGCAGCTACCCCAGCGTGATACTCCGCATAGCAGTATACCGGAATATCCAGATCACCAAGGTGGTGCTCGACCAAAGGTTTGACTTGCGACCAATCCAGTCCGCCTACGCCAGTGGCCAGCCGCGGTATCGCGAGACTTGCAAGCGATTCCTTCTTGACCAAATGCCGCAATTCTCTCAATGCATGGTTGACGTGTTCCACGTGGGCCTTTCCTGAAAGGTGACCATGACCACTGGCTTCGTCTTGAGTCAACATGCAAATCACTCGTGCATTCGGTCCGCTCCAAATCCACACGCTGCCTGGTTTGGGATGGGATTGGTGACACCAATGGCGAAAGTCCTTTGCCATCGAGGGCCATCGCTCACGCAATGCCAGCGCCAGACCTTGATTAAAGTGGTCTCCTGGCGCGACCCCGTGTGCCACCGCCTCTGCCTGAGAAAGAAGAATGTCTCCGCTAACTTCGTGAATCATCTCACCGAACTCTTGTTGCATCGAGTTTCCAATACAGCCACCGACATTGGTGTTGTTATCATCGCTGTTTCATTCGCAATGGCTGTGCCGTCAGGTGGTGTTTATTTTCCTATTGTTCGGGCGCCGCAAATCAAGCGTTTTTCGAGTGTGCTGCGGCTCATATCGATAGCGTTTGCGGAAATATTGCCGGTGTGCGGCGTGCCGGCTTCGCACACCGACTGTGCGAACGCGTCGCGCTGATTGCAAAGAAGCTTAACAACGAGTGAAGAAAAAGTGTTGGCGACTTTCCGTCGCCACCCACAGAAACGTCGGCTAAAAGTCAACGACATGCCAAGAATGCGTCAGTGCTTTATCCCGCGCTGAAACCAGAAGAGGGTCGATACCGCGACGCGTCATTCGGAAAGGGCTGAACGAGCAATTTTAGGCTACGTTTGTCTAGTCAACTCAGCACTTAGCCCTTTCCGAAAGACGCGATGAACGCTCATTTTTCGACTCTCCTAGCTTTGCCGAGACGGTGAATTGAGGGGTCGGCACAACGATTGCTTCATTCCTTTTTCTAGGAAGGTATTCATTCACTTACACCAAGGAATCGTGACGCCATGAAAACGCTAACTTGCACATTGATGGGAATTCTGTGGATCAACGTTGCGATTGCACAGCAGCCGGTGACTTCGACGGTAACACCCGATACGGATGACAAGCCCACGAGCTTTTGGATGGAAAAGAAGCTCGAGTACTCCAGTGCGATTTTACGAGGCTTGGCGGTCAATGACTTTCAACTACTGGAAAGTAACGCTCGGCAACTGCAGATGCTGAACAAGGTCGAGGGTTTTATTCGCCGACGAAACCCCGAGTATCGCAAACAGGTTGAGATGTTCGAGCGAGTCACGGACGAGTTGATCCGGCAATCCGAGCGGAAAAACTCCGACGGCGTCGCGCTCGCCTTCAATCAGTTGACGGTCAGTTGCGTTCGCTGTCACCAAGCGCTTCGTGAGCAGGAAGCGAAGTGACAACTGCGTCGATATTCAGGACGCGTTTACCGTCTTGCTCAACGGCTCGCAGGAGCACACGTCCGCCGATCAGTTCACGTCCGCCGTTCCAATAGAATTCACGGACAATGGTTTGATTGGCGTCGATTTCAACGAATCGACGTTGGTACTGCCGACCGGGCGGCGGGAACAGCACGCAATCGTATGCGAGTTTTTTAGACGAGTGATTCGTGATTTCCATGATCACCTGCAACTCGTCACCGGCAGTAATCGCAGGAGTGAGTTTGATATCCAAGCCCTCCGCGCCGACATTGATTTTGCGATAGACTGTGATCTCTCGAGCCGGTGTCGATTGGAAGTCAAAGTTCATCGCCAGTTCGTACTCGCCGATCATAGCGCTGTTGCCGAGCACTACGTCAAACGTTTGCGTTGATGATCGACCGCCGAGCAATTCCCACGATCGACTTGCCGAATCCACTTGCCACGTATCGGGATGATTCAAACGCAATCCCCCGGCCATGGCTTCGCGTGTGGGGTTTGTGTAGACGACCGAAAGTTGTTGGGATTGACCGAGCACACTGTCCAGTTGAGTTTGTCCCAACGCGACCGACATCCGAAAGGCGAGCAATGTTGGGTCAGCACCAATCACGAAAATCGGCATCGGACCAATCTCGATTCGTTGCGCCGGGTGTCCAGCGTGTTCGACGGTGGGCACGTCACGAACGTGCCCCCATACATCAACGCTTTGCACATTGTCACCGAGAAAAAGTTCTTCGACGATCGGCGTTGGCGACCACATCATCACGACGGCGCGATCCTGGCCCGCGAAGACTTGATTGTCGGCACCGCTTCGCATATCCAGCTTGCCCACGTACTTTAAACTTCCCAGTAACCAACTGACGGTGCGCCACGGTAGTAGCATCTCGTTGGGTCGACCGTCATCCAAAAGTAATCCCTGCTCGGGATCGAACGGGTTGGTGACCGTTGCTACTTGGACATCGTGATGCAGCACCGTGGTCATTCGCAGCACCAAGTCGCGAATGCGCAAATCGCGATCGTATTGGCTCTTCCTGATCGGATCAAGCGCCAACCAAGTGCGCGGTTCCGCTACTGTTGCATGAAGCTTTCGTTCGACTAAGACCGCATCCAACTCTGCCGACGTCAGCGGCGGGTCACTGCTGCGATGCATCGCTTGCCAAGTGGAATCACCATCAGCAAATGTTGGTTCTAACCAGGGCCAAGCAATCGCCACGTCGATACTTTGGCCGAAACCTTGTAGTCCGGTCCGAATGGAGGCGATGAGCTGATCGAGTCGCGGTCGGCCTAAGAAGCTGCTGTCAAAATCATTCCCCAATTGCCACATTCGCACCTTCAAGGTCAGTTGTGACATGAGGGGCTCCAGCCGTGGTTGCCACACGTTTGAATCACGAAACAAATTGGCCGCGATCGCGTCTCGTTGCGACGTGATTTCGTAGGTCGAGTATTCCGACACAGGCGGCACATCCAGCACACCGATCGTTTGAATCCCCGAGTTTTGCAACTTGTTTACGAGCGCTGAATGATGCACCAAGGCCGACGTGTCCTCGGGGGCCATCCAGACCGGAACCTTTAACCAAGCGACTCCCAGTTGCACGAGCCAATCAGAAAAGTCGCGAATGTCGCTGGTCTCGGTGCCGGGCGGCAACGACCATCCAAACGGTCCCGAGGGCTCGGACCTGCCTAACGACTCGATCACGGCCAGCGTCACATCAGTCGCCAAACGTGTCGAATGATCGTCGGCAAACATACCCGTGACGCGATAAAAGCCGGGTTCCAAATCTGGCAATTGCCATTGCACCGTCGCGTCGGTGTCGTCGACACCGACATTCGACTTTAGCGTTTGGATCGACGTTCGTTTTTGATGTACGACATCGCCGTTGTGATCGAGTACGCGAAACTGGACATCCGATGAAGTAACATTGATTCCCAACACACGAGCTGTCACCGTAATCGGTTGGCCCTTGTTATAGATTCCTCGCTTGTGATCCGTTTCGAGTTGAAGTTGCGGAAACGGTTCAATGCGAATTTCGTCAAAACCAATTCGCCCGCGAATATCCTGCAGGCCATCTTCACCGCTTTTCACTGACAGCCGCACTAGCATCGAGGTGGCTGATTCAGGGGGCCGAACCCGGTCGATCTCCAATCGTCGCCATGGTGTTGTCCCGGTTACCGGCGGCATACTGAGTGCCGAGATTTCTTTGCCTTTAGAATCCAAGAACACCAAGCTGGCGATGGCAGTATCGTACTTGAGTCCTTCGGTCATCACTCGGCAACTGAATCGGTACTGAAATAGTTGGTCTGTTGGTTTCGGTGGCGACTGGATCATCGCTTGCCCGCCATCAAGTTCTATTAACAGAAACTTATCCAACAACGGATCAAGCAGTGAGGGTGGCAGCGCTGGCAAAGTGAACCATGTCGACAACGCCTGGCGAACCGATGGCCAAGCGAGCACCAATGCGGAATCGATTGCTTGCAACTGTGCCGCCAAACTTTCATCATGAGGAGCAATGACAATTTTGACGTACTTGGGGAAACCGATGCCTTCCCCTCGCATCCAATCGTCCGGCAATCGATCGAAGCCCTGATCATCTTCGCGACCAAAATTCCAGTGATACTCGCGCGGCTCGGATTCGGAGTCTTCGGCCACGACACAGGGAATCAACAACCCATGAAACACTGCCGTCAGAAACAGCGACATGAGTTTCACACCGATCGCGTGTCGACGTGCGAGATTCACCAAGCGATCCCGGATGGGGCCTTGATGGGTGGTGTAGGCGAATAGTTCGGCGACACGTAAGATGTTGCCGTAGAGTGAAATCACGATCGTTACTGGAAATAAATGTGGCTGAAGTAAACGTAGCAATTCGGTTGGAATCGTTGCCCGTGCGTCTTTCGGACGCGCGTGATCTGGAGCGCGCATTTGCGATGGCTCAACGTCTGGGGGCTTCGGCGGTCGAGATCGATGCCCGCGAAACACTTCGCCCTAATCAATTGTCGGACACTGGGCTTAGACAATTGCGGAAAATGATGAATGACGCGAATTTACGGGTCGCAGCGTTGCGATTTCAAACGCGTCGCGGGTACGACCACCCCGAAAACTTGGACCGCCGGGTCGAGGCCACCAAAGACGTGATGAGCTTTGCGTACCGAATCGGTGCACCGCTGGTAATCAACCAAATCGGTCAAGTTCCTGACTCGCAAGACGACCCGCGCTGGCAATCGCTGCGCGCGGTTCTGGACGACCTTGGCCGGTTCGGTGCCCGGGTGGGTGCCTTTTTTGCCGCCGAAACTGGCGCCGAGTCGGGCGAGAAACTAGCCGAAATACTGGGCACAAGCGAAGACGGATTTTTGGCAGTCGCACTGAACCCCGGCGCGTTGATCATCAATCGTCACAGCGTTCCAGACGCGATCAAGGCTCTGGCGTCACGCATTCAAATCATTCATGCGGTCGACGGCGTATTGGACTTGGCGGCCGGACGCGGATTGGCGGTACCCTTGGGACGTGGTATTGCCGATTTTCCTGAAATTATGGGACGCTTGGAAGACCAACAGTACCGCGGCTACTTTGTCGTCGGCCGCGATGGCGTTGACGAAGAGGACGCGATCAACGAACTGTCCCAAGGCGTCGAATACTTGCGTAATCTTTGATCCCTGCGAAATCTTTGGTCGGGTCAACGAACGCCAGCCAACCCACGAGCATGATCCACTGAAACAGAAACAAGTTCATGGTTAGTTCGATCGACACGTGCAAAGCAACGGCAGTTAACAACGCTGCACGATGAAATCGCGGAATCCAGATAACAATGGGAACGATCAGTTCTATCGCGATCGTTCCCCAGGTCAATCCGCGGACGACCCAGGGAAGATCCATCAAGGGCCCAAGAAACTCCAACCGTCCGAAGTAGTCGCCCAGTCGCGATATCGAGGCGAGGGCTGAGCCGTTTCGCCATGTTTCACCGAGCAGCTTGCACCACGCTGATGAAAAGAAGACGACTGCAACTTGGATTTGGACCAGCCGCATGGCCCAAGCATGACTCGCTGTCGCCAGCGATTTGCGTCCACTGTACCAACGACCTAATGAATACTGATGGTCAAGCGGCAACAGCACGAACAACAACGCAAACCAGCGAAACAAGACGTCTTCACCATCGATGATCATCGGATTTCGATGCTGGATCGTCACCAACCAAAAAAACAAACAGCCGGCTTGCAGTCGCGACCACACGCCGACAGTCAATAGCACGCTTTGCAACAGCATGATTCCGAGTAGAACTCGAACGGTCATCGGATCATCGTAGGTTTGCAACAGTGTGCCATGCAAGTTGAATGTCATGTCACGTGCGGTGTCCCCTTGCAAAACGCCTGCATTCGAAAACCAATAGGTGTCGTCGAGCAACCACACGACAACATTGCAGATGAGAAGCAACCCGTAGCCAATCCTCAGCCACGGGGCAACGCGAGGATCGCAGGATTCAAAAAAGAATCGATCGAACGATGCCCATACGCGATTCATCGACGTCTGACCGCAACTCGGTGAAAGTGCAAATGGACTTCGCGATCAACGACGCGGCGGACTCCTTCAACCAAGCATTCTGGCTCGTTCGTACTCTCGCCGCAGCGGATGATCTCTTCGAGTGACGTGCCGGGCAGCACCGAGAACGTGCGCTGGTTGATTGTTTGGTTCCCAGCGTCGAGTTCTGGGATGATGAAGTGACAGGTCGCGCCGTAAGTCAGCATCCGCGAGTTGTACGCATCTTGGTAAGGACGAAAGCCTGGAAACCCAGGCAACAAACCGTGGTGCAAATTGATGATTCGACCCCCAGCAAACTGCCAACATGTGTTTGCGGAAAGGACGCGCATGTAACGCGCCAGAATCACGTAGTCGACGTCGAACTCGTCAAGCAAGGCGACTAAACGGGCGTCGTCCACTTTACCAGTATCGTCGCCGATGTTGCGAAACGGGACGCCGTATTGCTCAGCGAGTGGAGCCAATTTGCGACGATTGCTGATCACCACGGCAACTTCAGCACCGATGACGCCTTGCCGCACCGCTTCCAGCACCGCCTGGGGAGTGTGCTCAACGAACGTGCAACAGAGCGCCAACCGCGGTTTGTCTCCGCGAACGTCGGGGCTCCAAACGCGGATCGCCAAACCCGTGTGTTCCCCGATTTGTCGCATCGCCTCCTTCAGTTTCGGATACTCGCCCGCGTCGATATCCAAGCGACAGAGCATGGCGAAGAGCTGCTCTTCGTCATGGTCATACATTTGTATTTCGGCGATCCGAGCCCCACGACCGGTTACATGGTGAATGATTGGATCGGCCAGTCCGACGTTATCGGGACCGAGGGCTGTGATGACGACTTCCATGGATTTCCTTCGTGTGAGCCAAAAACGCTTTTCGGATACTTAGTTAACTCGGAGTCGACTCGGGCAAAAACTGCGTAAACCACTGTCGAATGAATTCTCGGGAGTGTTGCGATATTTTGGCCGTTTGTTACTCTTTCGGTTCACAAATCACCCGAGTCGGAGTTGAAACATGTCCACCGCCACTGCTCCCGTCAAGCGACGTCGGGCCGATTATCCCAAAGCGGCGAACCTTTGCGAACATTGTACGGCCAAGTGTTGTCACTATTTCGCCTTGCCGATCGACGAACCGACCGAACGACGTGACTTTGATTTTATCCGTTGGTACCTCCTGCACGACCGAGCGAGCATCTTTGTCGATGACGACACCTGGTACTTACTCGTACATACAACATGCAAGCACCTGCAGAGCGACTATCGATGTGGGATATACGAAGTGCGACCGCAAATCTGTCGCGACTACACAACCGATGGCTGTGAGTTTGAGGACGATTGGTGCTACGAAAAGTATTTTGAGTCGCCAGAGCAAATCGATGAGTACGCGGACGCCTTGTTCGGTCCCCAATTCCCGCCCAAGAAAATTTCCAAAGCCGACTCGATCCGTTCGCGCCGACCGACGGGATTGCCGATGGTGTCGTAGATGTCACTGATTGTACCGCGGACGCTTAAAGGGTTCCGTGACTACTTGCCGGCGATCATGATTCCCCGTGAAGGGATCATGCAGACCGCACGCGAAGTCTTTCGCTCGTTCGGTTTCGCGCCCATCGATACGCCGACTCTCGAGTACCTGGAGATTCTCACAGGCAAAGGCAGCGAGGAAACGGATCGCCAGATCTATCGTTTCCAAGATAGCGGCGGACGCGACGTCGGCATGCGTTTCGACTTGACAGTGCCGCTTGCTCGCTTTGCCGCGCAACACATCGCGACCCTGGGAACACCCTTCAAACGATATCACATTGCACCGGTTTGGCGCGGCGAGAACCCACAAGCGGGACGTTATCGTGAATTTGTCCAATGTGATTTTGATACCATTGGTACAGAGTCCGTGATGGCCGACATCGAAGCCGTCGTGGTGATTGATAGTCTGTTGAAAGCCATTGGCTTCGAGCGATTTACCATTGCGATCAATAACCGCGCCGTGTTGACGTCGCTACTTGAGTCGCTGGGAATCTCAGGGAAAAGCGTGCCGATTTTGCGTAGTCTCGATAAGCTCGCGAAAATTGGACACGATGCAACTCGCGATGAGATGTGTCGTACGGCAGACATTGATTCCCAAGCCGCTGAAACGCTGCTGCAAAATACAACATTTACTGGCACAGCGGCAGAGACGATCGAGCACTTGAGCACGGTGTTAATTGGACACGATGCTGGTCGCGATGCCGTTGCACGGTTGGCCGACATCCACAGCGGTGCAATCGCTGCGGGTGTGCCCGAAGAACGATTGAAGCTGGACTTGTCAATCGCTCGAGGATTGGACTACTACACTGGCGTGATCTTCGAGACCACTCTGGATGACCTGCCGGGGATCGGCAGTATCTGTAGCGGTGGACGCTATGATAACTTGGCGGGACTGTACACCAAACAACACCTACCAGGAATCGGAGCCTCATTAGGACTCGATCGTCTACTGGCGGCAATGGAGCAACTTGAGTTGTTGCCCAAGGCGTCAACACCAGCGCCAGTGTTCATCCCGCTGTTCGATGCTCAACGGCGGGATGATTACCTACGGATGGCAACGCGACTGCGTGAGGCAGGTATCGCGGTCGAAGTTTATCCCGACGCCAAGAAGTTAGGAGTGCAATTAAAGTACGCGGATGCTCACGGGTTCACAGTCGCGATCGTCGCCGGAGACAACGAGTGGTCAAGCGGTAAGGTGCAAGTGAAAACGCTGGCTACAAAGGAATCCACGGAAGTAGCTTACACGCACGACGCTCCCAATGAATTGGTCGCAGAGGTAGCGAATGTTCTGGGCCAGACTCAATAGCACGAGCGTTGGCTAACGCAGCTTTGACCAGCTCGCACAGGCTTTATTGCAATCGCGGCGGGACGGGGAACTCGAGCGTGAACTTGGTGCCGCGTCCGACTTCGCTTTGGACGCTGATTCGGCCGCCGTGAGCTTCGATGATCTTTCGAGCTGTTGGCAATCCTAGCCCCGAGCCCTCGTCCTTGGTGCTGTAGAACGGTTCGAACATGTGCAGGACCGTGACATCGTCGACACCACATCCAGTATCGATGAGGTCCAGTGCCACGCCGCCACGGGTGGAGTACGTCCTCGCCCAAAGTTGGCCGCCGCGTTCCATCGCCTCAAGTGCATTCTTAACCAAGTTCATCAGCGCAGCTTGCAGCGAATCGCTGTGCAACAGGATCGCTGGCAAATCAGGGTCCAGGTATTTCTCGATATCGATATCGTTCGCATCTGCCTGTGCCTGGTAAGCTCGCAGCACTTGCTCGACTTGGTCGTTCAAATTTCCTGGAAGAAGGTCGATATTACGAAGCCGCGCGTACTTGAGAAAGTCACGCAGCAAGGCTTCCATGCGTTCGCATTGATTGCGAACGATATTCACGCGATCGAGTGATCGGCGAGTGATCGGCGAGTCAATTTCCGTCAGATCCTCGCTGAGCAGATCGATGTTCATATGGATCACCGACAGCGGATTCTTGATCTCGTGCGCCAAAGAACCCGCCAATTCCGCTAGCTCTTCGTACTGAGCGCGAATCGGATCAATTTCAGCCTGTGAGGCTACCGGTGGTTCATGTTGGGGCATCATTGCTGTGTTATACACAATAATGTCAGAAAGTCACGCTTTGCGATTCTTGCTCGCTGCTGCCAACAGTTCGTGTTCGTAGGCGTCGACCATTGCGTCCCATCCGAAGCGCCCGGTAACCTCGCGGCCTGCTACACCGAGTCGCTCGCGCAACGACTCGTCCCGGATCATGGTAATCATTCCGTCCGCGATTGCTGCAGTCGAGTTCTCGACCAATAGTCCGTCCACATTGTGATTGACTATTGCTCGCGGTCCGCTTTCGCAATCGACCGATAACGCGGGAACTCCGACAGACATCGCTTCCAGAAGCGCCGAGGGGAAACCTTCGTAGCGACTGGGCAAGACGAAAAACGTGGCGGTCGCCAACTCGTTCCACAAGGGATGAACCCAACCGGGCAACAACACGCGATCAAGCAACCGTTCACGCTCGATTTGCTGGGTGAGAGCCGCGCGCTGGCTACCGACCCCGAAGATCACTAGCGTCCAACCGTCGCTTGGCGATGTGACTTTGGCGAATGCATCGATTAGTCGATCGAATCCCTTTTCCCGCGCCAGCCGACCGACCGCTACGATACGTTGGGTGAACGCGGCGACTCCTCGATCGCTTGTTACCGGCGGTACATCAGTCGCTGACGGAATCACGACCACACCGTGCACACACAACGGTCGCAAATACTCAGCGGCTGTCTTTGTCAGTGCGATCGTCTTCGCCGCGCGGCAGTAGGTCCGCCGTCGAGCCCATTCCCACATCCGGCCGAGATGTTGCTGACTGGGATCACTACGCTCAGCGATCACGATCGGGATTCCTAGGCGTTTGGTCGCCGCAAGCACCGAGATGTTTGTTTGGTCGCAAAACGAAAGCACAACGTCCGGGTCCACGTCATGCACGGCGCTGCGGATCGCCGTCAATCGTCGCTTGGTATTGATCAGGCGATCGAAAAGCGTTTTGCTGTCGCGCATCACGTCAAGGTACACACGGTTGACGCTGCCGTCGACTTGATGGGACGCAGAGCCGGCATTACCGTCGTCCAGCGTGATCAACGTTACTTGATGACCGCGATCCGCCAACCGCGAGACGAGCTTCGCCATGACGCGTTCGGCGCCGCCACCTTGAAGTGAATGGATGACCGCAGCCAGTTTCATACGTCTTGTTTAACTTCCGCAATTTGAAGAATCTAGCTCGTCGCACTGCAACGATAGCGATTCGTTTATAATCGACTTGACTTACCGCTCAACCTTTGTCCAAGCCTCAACTTCGAGTTACGCTATGTATCGTACCTGGGTCTCGCTCATGCTACTACTGACCACTCCAGCCTTGGTGGTGGCGGACGAACGGATCGAAAAGGGCGGCCTCTGGAATCTCACTTCTCTAAAAACGCACGTTCCCAAGATGGCTTGGTTGCGGCAGGACGTACCGGTTCATTCGCTGACGTACGAAGGTGAACAGTTCGAGGGGCACACGACGGATGTGTTTGCGTTTTACGCTTCGCCGACGACTCTGGGAGAGGCCGAGTCGGGAGAGAAGTTCCCCGGTGTGGTGCTGATTCATGGCGGCGGCGGCACCGCGTTCGCTGAATGGGCCTACTTGTGGGCGAAGCGAGGTTATGCGGCGATCGCGATGGATCTGGCTGGATCGCGGCCGCCTGACCCGCAGTTCGATCCGCGAACCGGTGCTCCAGTGGGCCACCAGAGCGACGCAAAACTGCGAACTCGACTGCCCCGAGGCGGACCGGATCATGGACATGGAGAAAAATTTGATTCGATCGGCGGCGATACCAGCGACGATTGGCCGTTTCATGCCGCTGCCAGCGTGATTCGAGCTCACACGCTCTTACGAAGTTTCCCCGAAGTCGACGCCGAGAACACCGCCGTGACGGGAATCAGTTGGGGCGGCTACACAACTTGTTTGGTCGCGTCGCTGGATGATCGCTTCAAGGCCGCCGTTCCTGTTTACGGTTGCGGGTTCTTGCATGAAGGCGAGTCGGTGCAAAAGCCCAGCATCGATCGCTTAGGTGAGCGACGCTCGCAGTGGGTCAAGGAGTACGACCCGGGCAGTTTGTTGCCGCGATGCCGCGTGCCGATTTTGTTCGTCAATGGAACCAACGACAAGCATTACTGCTTGGACAGTTACATGAAGAGCTTTGAGGTCGTGCCGGGTCCCAAGCAGTTGTGTGTAACCGTGAATATGCCGCACAGCCACACGGCGGGCTGGGCACCTCGTGAGATCGGCATGTTCATCGATTCGAAATGTCGTCGCGCCAAACCGTTGCCGATACCTGATGTTCCAACAGTCGATAGCGATCACGTTCATGTGCAAGTAACGAGTGAAACGAAACTGAAAAAGGCTGAACTGCATTTCACAACCGACGTTGGTTTGCGTGCGGAGCGAAATTGGACGACTGTCGCGGCAAACATCGTTGGCGATTCAATCACTACACCGCTTCCTCCACCGAACGCGAACACTTGGTTCGTCACGATTGTTGACGAGCGAGATGCAGTGGTCAGCACCACGGTGCAATTCAGCTCACCCCATCAGGCACGCCGAGGACCGGTGAAAGTCATCTTCGATACGGATATCTCGGGTGACGTGGACGACGTGCTCGCACTAGCAATGTTGCATACTTTGGCCGATCGAGGTGAGTGCGAGTTACTGGCCGTGACGATCTCCAAGATCAACCCGTTGACGGGGCCTTTTGTTGATGCAGTTAATACGTTTTATGGACGCGGCGAGATCCCTATCGGTGTCACCCATGATGCACAGCGTCGCGACAGCAAGTACCTTGCACTGGTCCAGACTCGCGATGGTGACAAGTTCCGCTATCCGCACGATGTTCAGTCCAACGAAAGTTTGCCCGATGGCGTCGCGTTGCTTCGCAAAACACTTGCCGCCGCCGACGATGGAAGCGTCGTGCTTGTTCAAGTCGGGTTAGCAGCCAACCTGGCAGGGCTGACCCAGTCACAACCGGACGAGTACAGTTCGCTCAGTGGCAAAGAATTGATTCGTGAGAAAGTATACAGTGTTTCCGTAATGGCCGGTGCGTTCTCCGTCGTGGACGGCAATTCGCATTTCCTCGAAGCCAACGTTCGCAACGGCATTCGCTCCATGCAACAATTTGCTCAACACTGGCCACACGATGTGCCGGTGATTTGGAGCGACTTTCTTATCGGCGTTCGATTGGCCTATCCGAGAGAAAGCATTCGTGATGATTTCGGCTATCGCGAACATCATATCGTGCCCGAGTCGTATCTCTTGCACAGCGGCCCCGAGCATGATCGACCGACTTGGGACCTGACGAGTGTGTTGTACGCGGTGCGCCCCGACCACGGCTACTTTGGTTTGTCCGAAGCAGGATTCGTTCGCGTTGATGACGATGGCTATACGAGTTTCGAGGCCGCAGTAAACGGACGTGATCGTTATTTGACTTTATCCGAAAGCGAGCAACCACGGGCGATCGAAGCATTGCGATCGCTTGTGAGTCAGCCTCCATCTTTACGATGAATGTGATCAAGCCAATAGTCGCCTTTCGAATCGCCGCCCTCCTGTTGGCGTTGCTGCCATTGTCGTTACTCGCTGTCGCGCGCAACTTGCAACCGTCAACGTCTGGGCTGGGAACACACCAACAACTGGGATTCCCGCCGTGTACCTTGCGGGTTCTGGCGGGAATCCGTTGTCCAGGGTGTGGCATGACAACATCATGGGCACATTTTACTCGCGGGGATCTTCATTCCAGCCTCGCCAGTAACTCCGGCGGTTGTCTGTTAGCGATCTACAGCCTCGTGTTTGCATACTGCAGTTTGCACGCCGGAATTCGAGGACAAATGCCAACCGTGTCCACCCAACGAACGTTAGCCATCAGCCTGATCGCTATCGCCGCTGTGACAATCGCGGATTGGGCTTGGCGATTATCCGGCACGTAGTTATCCAGCACGTCGCGTGAGACTTGGGTATAACGGTTGTTGAAACCTTCGCTGGTCAAGCGGCTTTCGGATTCATCTTCTTCGCGAAAAAGAAAACCACTTGACTACAGTAGACGCTATGTCTAAATTGAATTGTGCGTTGGATCACTCAGCTTCTTTTCAACTCAGTTGACGGTTCTTGAGTCATGCGGACATCGGCTGTAATGATTTTAATCGTGACTGTCGCAGCCTTTGGCTGGTGCGGACGTCGCGCTTTGGCAGACTCACGTGGCGACGAGCTTGCTCACTGGATCAACCAACGTGGCGAACAATTTTGGGGGCCACCGCCGCCGACATGCGACGACTTGACGTTCGCTCGCCGGGTCTATCTTGACGTCATCGGACGCGTTCCCAGCGTCTCAGAGCTTCATGACTTCCAAGCACTCGGTGAGAACAAACGTTCTCAGTTGATCGATCAGCTTGTGTTTGCTGAAGGACCGCGAGCGGATACGTACAAACGACTGACTGCCGCCGTGCTAGCTCGGCAATGGCGTCGCGTGTTTTTACCGCCGGGAACCACGGCCAGCGGACCTCCAGAGTTAGTTGAAACGTGGTTGCAGCAAGAGTTCAGCAAACGCACCGCGCTGAATGAAGTGATTGGTGAGTTAGTGAGGTTGCCAACTCCCACGTCAGCGGGCAACTACTATTCGCTAGTGGGCTCATTACCGGAAAACTACGCCGGTCATCTGTCGCGAGCAGCACTCGGCGTGCGAATCGAGTGTGCCCAGTGTCACGATCATCCCTTCTCGAATTGGAAGCAGAATGATTTTTGGGGTTTGGCGGCCTTCTACAGCGACATGCCGCGGCCGGGCGCTGATGCGGCAAGCAAAGCGGCGACGGTAGGTTCAATTGAGTATGAGAACGTTACTTATTCTGCGAAATTGTTGTGGCAGAAAGAGGGTACTGATTCTGAGCAGACAGATGCAACGCAAACGCGCGTTCAGCTAATAGATGATCGTCCGTCGGTGTTGAGAGATCGCTTAGCCGATTGGCTGACCTCGAAGGATAATCCAAATTTTTCAGCGACCGCGGTCAACCGTTTTTGGCAGCACTACGTTGGTCGCGGTTTGTATGCGGACGTCGAGAACTTGGATCGTGCGACGGAGCAAGAGCGAGCGATGTTGGATGAGTTAGGCGATCGATTTGCGGACGCTGGTTTCAATGTCCAGTGGCTGATCGCGGGGATCGCCAAGTCGTCTTGGTATCAGGCACAGAGTGTAGCAGCCGATGCCGATGTAGAACTGAGCAAATTCACGCGGGCGTTGAAGATGATTAGTCCCGAGCAAGTTTTCGATTCACTGGAGCAGTCATTGCTGTTGCCGGTCAGTCGGATTGACCCATCATCGTCGCGCTGGACGGGTGATCGAATGCAATTGGTCAGCCGGCTTAGTGAGACGATCGGTGCAACGCCAGAAGATTACGCAGCGGGAATTCCCCAGGCGTTGCTGTTGATGAACGGCAAGATGACGAGTGATGCGATCGACCCAGATCGCAGTCGTTTGTTACGAGCGGTCTTGGAAGCTCCGTTTATCGCTGAGCCCGATAAAATCAACACTCTCTACTTAGCAGTGCTGACGCGTGAGCCGACCCGCGAAGAGGCTTCGATGCTTACGGATTTTTTACAATCGCAATCGACCCCGGCGTCCCAAACTCGCGCGTATGGCGAAGTCTTGTGGGCGCTGCTCAACAGTCCGGAGTTTGTGCTATGTCGATGAATTTTTCTTTCGAAGGTTTTTCGCGACGAGACCTACTGCGAATTAGTGCCGCGTCGTTGGCGGGCGTTACACAGTCCGGGTGGCTGACTCAATTGGCTCTCGCGGCGGCTGGAAAACGACCACCAAAAGCGTGCATTTTGCTGTGGATGTCGGGCGGACCTAGCCAGCTGGAGACGCTGGACCCGAAACCCGGCCACCGCAATGGTGGACCGACAAAGGCAATCGCGACGTCCGTTGCTGGAATTCAGATCAGCGATAATTTGCCGCTGGTCGCCAACCAGATGAAGGATATTGCTCTGGTTCGGTCAATGACGACGCGTGAAGGCGATCATGGTCGCGCCACCCAGTTGATGCAAACGGGATATCGACCGATGGGCGGGGCTGTCGAATATCCAGTGCTCGGTAGTGTGTTAGCGAACCGGTTGGAGTTGAGCGATGCGCCGCTGCCTGGATTCGTATCGATCGCTTCGTTTCGTTTGAGCAATCTTGGCAGCGGATTTCTTGGACCACGCTACGCGCCTCTGCAGGTGTCCGGCGCGAGCAACGATCCGACTGCGCGAGCCAACTTGACTGTCGAGAATTTGCAACCCCAAGGCGTCAACCGTGATGAACTGGATGATCGTGAACGGTTGCTGTCGATGATGAGAGGCAACTTGCCCGGCGGTGTTTCGGCGGACAAGCACAGCGCTGTGTACGAGCAAGCGATGCGGATGGTGCGTACGCGTGGCGAAGGTGCGTTCGACTTGGACGAGGAGCCCGGCGAGCTACGTGACGCTTACGGACGCAGCCGATTCGGTCAGGGTTGTTTGCTGGCTCGTCGTTTGATTGAGCGCGGTGTGCCGTTTGTCGAAGTGGCTCTCGAAGCAAGTGGTGAAGCGACCTGGGATTCGCATGTGAACAACTTTCGCACGGTCTCCACGATGTGCCAGACGCTTGATCCAGCTTGGTCGGCGTTGCTATCCGATTTGCGAGATCGCGGTTTGCTTGACTCGACTTTGGTGTTGTGGATGGGCGAGTTTGGTCGTACACCGAAGATCAACACGAGTGACGGACGCGACCACTTTCCCGACGCGTGGAGTGTGGCCCTTGCTGGCGCGGGACTGGCGACGGGTCAAGTCATCGGCGAAACATCAAGTGATGCGATGGAAGTGAAGGATCGCCCGGTGATCGCCGCCGATTTGTTTGCAACGATTCTCGAAGCGATGGGCATCTCCTCGCGGGACAGTAACCAAATGGGTGACCGTCCGATTCCGCTCGTCGACGAAGGCGGTACTCCGATCAAGGAGCTCCTTGGATGACGAATGCACAACGACTCGTCTTGCTGCTACTCTCGCTCTATCTGCCGTACAATGTGTGCGCTGAAGCCCCGTTGCCGGGACAGCACGACATGCTGCTGTTGTTTCCAGACGGCCCGATCCACTTGCGAATTGGGATCAAAGACGACGGCAAACCACTGGAACAGACTCGCGGTGACTACGTAAAATCGCTCGTTGCATCACTGGATACCGACGCTGACGGAAAACTCAGTCGCGCGGAAACAATGAAGCATCCGCTATTTGTCAGCGGCCGGCGGTTTGAGAACAACAAGTTTCTCGACTCGTTACGCACTCGACGACCTTACACGGACCAAGAAATCGAGATGGCGGTCGATCGTGCGTCAGGCCAGTTGGTTACGTATCGGCAAAATAACTCATTCGCCGATCAAGACTTGAACGTCTTTCGCGTGCTTGATGACGACGAGTCTGGCTTGATCGATCGTGCCGAAATGAGGCTGGCTCCGGCGAGGATCGCTGCACGCGACAGTGACTTTGACGAATGTGTGACCTTCGACGAGTTTCTCTCGGATCAGGCTCCGGTGCCAATGGTTGTTATCAGCCCGTTGGACCAAGAAGCTCCCGGTGCGGTACACTCAGAGATGTTGCGTGACGCTCGCGAACCGATTCTTGCTGCTCGTTTGGTGCGACGCTACGACGCCGACCGCGACGCGCACTTGACCGCCGACGAACTTGGCTGGACCGAGGAGCGAATCTCACAGCTCGACGCCGATAACGATTCACGATTAAGCATGCAGGAACTCGCACAAGTCGCTGCCGCAGAACCAGATTTAGTGCTCGACATTGATCTCAGTGATGAACCTTCTTCAGCCATGCGTATCGTTAGCGAAGTGGGCCGCCATGTCGAATCGGCGCGTGCAGACTTGGTTCGCTTCCGACGTGATTCTTTGTCACTTGATATCGGTTATCGCCATCGCGACCCGATGGCTGAGGCGAGCCAGAACGCGTCAGCGGCCTTCAACGCGATTGATGCCGATGCCAACGGTTACTTGGATCGCGACGAAATCGCCCAACATCAGCGGTTTGAACGCTATCTTTTCGATGCCATGGATCGCGACGAAGATGATCGCGTTTTTGCTGAGGAGATGTTGTCCTACGTCCGCGACTACACGCTTCCCGCTTCGACCACGTGCCAGGTAACGTTGCTGGACACTGGTAATGGTTTTTTTCAGTTGCTAGACGGGAACGCGGATGGAAGAATTTCGATCCGCGAGCTGCGTGAATGTGAGTCGCGGTTGAACCGAGTTTCTGGCGACGATCCCGAAATCAATCCGTCACGATTGGCAAAGTCTTATCGTATCGAAATCCAGCGTGGTGGTGTGAGTTTGTTCGGTCGCGTAGATCGTCCGGCAGCGGAAGCACCTAAAGTATTGTTAAAAGCGTCAAGTGGCCCGATTTGGTTTTCGCGAATGGATCGAAACGGTGACGGCGACTTGACCTGGGACGAGTTCCTCGGCCCGCGCGAAGTCTTTCACCAACTGGATCGCGACGGCGACAGCCTGATCCACGAAACCGAAGCTAAGGAATCGTTCGAAAGTAAGTCACCTTGATTCTGATCAGCCGTAGTGCGTTAGCACACGGTTTTTGCAGAAACCGGACGCTAACGCGTTCCGGCTGATCGGGTAACATTTTTGCGAACGATCACAAACCAATGAATGTGAGTTAATAGATTTTATGAGTACCACAATGACAGCGGCGACAAACCACGACGGCAAACTCTTGGAACAAGTCGAGCGACTGCGCGAAGCGCGAAAGCAGTTGCGTGATGAGGTTGCCAAGGTCATCGTTGGGCAACAAGATGTTGTTGACTTGCTGTTGCTGGGATTGCTTTGCCGCGGCCATGTGCTGCTGCATGGCGTCCCTGGACTAGGCAAAACGTTGATGGCTCGCACGTTGTCGCAAACGCTGGACCTGAAGTTCAAACGCGTACAGTTTACGCCCGACTTAATGCCATCGGATATTACTGGCACGGATGTTATCGAAGAGCAAGAAGGCGGCGGCGGTCATCGGCTGAAGTTCGTTCCTGGGCCGATCTTTACCAACTTTTTGCTGGCCGACGAAATCAATCGCACGCCGCCGAAAACTCAGGCGGCGCTGTTGCAAGCGATGCAGGAACGTGAGGTCAGCATCGGTAACACGACGTATGAACTCGACCCACCGTTCTTTGTCGTGGCGACACAGAATCCAATCGAGATGGAAGGGACGTATCCTTTGCCTGAGGCGCAAGTCGACCGGTTCATGTTCAATATTCGCGTCAAGTATCCGACGGTTGCCGAAGAGGCTGCAATCATTCGTGGAACCACAGGTAGCGAGAGTGCAAAACCGACCGCAGTTCTTTCGAGTGCTGAACTGCTTGCACTCCAGGATATCGTACGACAGGTCCCTGTCTCCGATGATGTCGTGATGTACGCGGCGCGGCTGGTGAACGCAACTCGTCCCAAAAAGACGGGTGGGTCCGCGGACGTGAATGTCGAAGCGGTGAGTAAGTACGTGACGTACGGTGCGAGTCCGCGAGCGGGGCAGTCGTTGATTTTAGCCGGCAAGGCCCAGGCGGTTTTGGAGGGTCGCTATCACGTTGACTTCGCTGATGTGAAGGCGCTTGCACATCCAGTGCTGCGGCATCGATTGGTTCTGAATTTCCACGGCCGCGCCGATAACGTTGATTCGGATAATGTTATCGACGAACTGCTTAAGTGCGTGAAGGAGGAGGGATGATCGCCACGACATCCAACTGGCTTCAACCCGAGGAACTGGCTCGGCTCAACTCCCTGGAACTGCGTGCTCGGGGAGTTGTCGAAGGATTCCTGCAAGGACTGCATCGTAGTCCATTTATCGGCTACAGCGTCGAGTTCTCCTCGCACCGACGCTATGGACCAGGAGATGACCTGCGACATGTGAATTGGAAAGTCTTTGCCAGACAACGCAAACTGTATGTGAAAGAGTTTGATGCCGAGACAAATTTGAACATGTATCTGTTCGTGGATGCGAGTCGCTCAATGCAGTGCAAGATCGACGGAGCCATGACCAAGTACGACTACTGCGCAACGTTGGCTGCGGCAATGGCGTCACTTGCCATGAAACAGCGAGATGCCGTGGCCCTTGGATTGATGGACGACGGGATCTCGCGCTACCTCGATCCGTCAGCAAAACCGGGGCGTTGGGAAGATTGTCTTCGCTTGCTCTCGCAAACTCCTTCCCAACCGGTTACGGCGTTGGCAAAGTCGCTTGAACAGGCGGCTGCTTTGGCGCGGCATCGCGGAGTGGTGGTTATTTTCAGTGATCTGGTGGATGACATCTCCGGCATCGAGCGAGGACTGCAACAACTGCGGCATCGCGGACACGAGACGATCGTGTTCCATGTGCTTGATCCCTGCGAGCGGCATCTTGCAAGTGCCGGCCGTGTGCGAGTCGTCGACATGGAGGGCCTCGGCGAGCTGACAACCGACGTCGAGAGTGTCCGAACGGGTTACCTTGAGCGTGTTGGGCGTTGGTGTGCCGATTTGGAAGACGTCTGCCGTCATCAGGGCGTTGATCGATTGGAGTTGACGACGGATATTCCGCCGTCGCAAGCGCTCGTGGATTACTTGGTGCGGCGGACAACATGAGTTTTATTCAAGCCGGATTCCTTGTGGCAATCGCTTCGGTGTCGATCCCGGTGATCTTGCATTTGCTCAACCGTTGGCAAGTGCGGCGGATCGAGTTGGGAACGATGCGATTTTTGCATGACGTTATTCGCGAAGGAGCACGACGCCGCAAGATTCGCCGCTGGTTTCTCCTTGCCATGCGCGCCGCCCTACTCACGCTCTTAGCGCTGCTGTTTGCACGGCCCTTCATTTCCGAACCCGCACGCAGTGACGGAAATCGGCTGCGCGTTGTTCTGATCGATCGGTCGTCGAGTATGGGCATGCCTGGTACGAGTGGACGATTACTGGACGACGCAGTGGGTGCCGCTGCTGACAGTGTTAATGATTTGGGTGATGATGCAACTGTTCTCTGGGCATGGTTTGATCGATACGTCGAGCCAATGCCGAGTGAAACGATCCGGCCTTCGGCTCCGCGCATCGCAGTGGGCGACACAAACTATCTCGCTGCACTTTCTTGGGCGCGAGACATGATCTCGACCGAGCCGGATGCTGTCGCTGACGTCGTCTTGGTAACTGATATGCAGCAAACGGGAACTGGCGGAGAATTGACTGACACGCAGTCGCTCGCCTTTCCTAGCAATGTTCCCGTTCGAATAATCGATGTTGGACGGCCTGCGGCGAACAATCTGTCCATCAATTCGCTTGCTGCTGCAGCAACTCGACTCGACGTGGGAAGTGATATTGTCCTAAACGCGACGCTGTTCAACTTTGGTTCGCTTCCTTTCGAAGAGATTCCGTTTACCGCGTCTGCGTCCAACGGCGAGCAAACGGTGCGCTTGAAAAAATCGATCAACATTCCCGGCGGTCAAGCAGAAGAAGTCGCCCTGGATTTTGGGAAACTTGATCCTGGAATTTGGCAGGTAACCGCATCAATCGATGTCGAAGACGATTTGGCTGCTGACAACCGCAGGCTCACTGCCTTGGAAGTGGCCCAGCCCATCGAGGTACTTGCCCTCGATGCAGGTACGAGCAAGCAAGGCGTTGCAGCGGAGAGCTACTATCTTGTGGCGGCACTGACTCAAAGCGGTCGAGAATCGCCCGAAGATGAGTTTGATGCGGAACAACCACGAGTTAACCGTGGCCGGTTCGGCGCCAGCGTGGTGTACCTGCAAGACTCTTCGCCCACAGGATTTGACGCAGCGAAACATCCGCTGGTCGTCGTGGTTGATTCGGGCGCTGTGAGCGCGAACATGATCCAGCAGCTTGAAAGATTTGTTCGAGGCGGTGGTCGATTGCTGGTGTTTGCGGGAGACGGCGATGGTGAAAACAATTTAGCTTGGTGGCAACAATCGGGCCTCGCGCCAGGTGAACTGCAACCGCCACGTCGAAGCGGAGTGATGCCGTTTCGAATCAGCCTGGTCGATGGACGCAGCACGATGTTGGCACCATTCGTTGACCCGCAACACGGTGACTTGGGGCGTTTAGCATTTAACATGTATTTGCCAGTAAACCCCAACCAAGCTGCGACGGTTCATGCAGAGTTTGATCGGCGAAGCGCGGCGCTAACCGAGCACGAGCTGGATAAAGGCCGAGTCGTTTGGTTCCTCTCAAGTGCCGATGCCAGTTGGGGAAATTGGCCGACAAGCCCGCTGTATTTACCGCTGGTACAGCAAATGGCTAGTGAACTACTGAACCTGACTGGTGAAGGACCGATTCGCTTCCGATTGATTGGTGATGATCAACGATTGTTGCCAACGAGCCAGACGAATGTGAAGCAGGTTTCTTATCGGCAATCCAACAACACTCTGCAACCGTTGACGTTCACGCAATCCGGCTTTGAACAGCGATCCGATGCGTTGTACGTCGTGAACGGATCTGCGAGAGAATCAGACCCGACAAGGATCGATGTCACGGAGTTTGCCAAGCGATTTGAACTGTCGCTGGCCCAGGCCGATGGAGCGAAGATAATAGCGAGCGTCCAGACCCAGGCAGCGAGAGAATTGTGGCCCTGGTTGGCTGCCGCTGTCGTGGTGCTACTAATTGCAGAGTTCACGTTAGCAAATCGAACATCAACCTAGCTACAAAGGGGTCAGGCCTCTTTGTTGGTTTTTAAAGTCAGTCGTCGTAGTCATTGAGAGGCATTTCGATGCAAGCACCTACCGTTACAATCGAATTCGCCCGGCGATTCCACTCGCTGAGGCGTCGATTTTTGGCGACACATATTGGTGTTGCATTGGTCTGTGCCTGCGCGGTGTTATTAGCCACCTGGATCGCGATCGGCGTAGCCGATTACCTGTGGGAATGGTCGACCACGTGGCGCAAGATCGCTTGGATTGTCGTCGGAAGTCTGCTGTTTGCGATAACCATTTCACGATTGGTACAAATCATCCGTGGTACCCAGCAACGCTCTTTTGCCACGCGAGTTGAACAAACCTTTGAGGAGTTCGGACAACGCGTTCGCACCGTCCTTGACACAGTCGATGGGCGTGTCAGTGGTCCCACCGAAATGCTTTCGGCTTTGGGCCATCAAACGTTGGCTCGTTGGGAGACTTCGGCACCGACCGCCATGATTCCTTCGCGATTACTTGCCATTTGCAGCGGACTTTGCTTATCCGTCCTTTTGGTAGTTGCCATCTTGTATGCCAGCGGTGGGGATTGGCGGACGGCAATGCTGCGAGCGATCGGTAACGATGTTGCCTACACGACACTCGATGTGACACCGGGCGATACAAAACTGTTGGAGGGAACGCCGGTCGGAGTTTCCTTACAACTTAGCGGACGAACCAACCGCAGTGTGTGGTTAAAACATCGCAGTGTTGATGGCGAGTGGATTGAATCCGAATTGTCTCCGGTGGAGACGGAAGCCGAGAATCGAAAAGCTGTGTTTTCCGTCGAGTTTGGCAAAGCAAGATCGCCGATCGAATACCAGTTTCTTACCAGCATCGGCAACACCAAGCTGTATCGGATTGATGTGCAGCCGTTGATCGAAGCCAAGCGAATCGAAACCATCGTTCAACCGCCAGCGTACGCTCGACTGGAAACACGCGCGTTCACTGCAACCGATTTGACGGTGTTGCAGCAATCGACGGTGAGCGTGACGATTGAAACAAATCATCCGCTCAGTAACGCGGTACTTGAGGTCGGACCGAAACCGTCCAAGCTTGCTGCGATCGACGTTCAAAGTGGCGACGATGCCACACGTTGGACTTTCGAGCTACCCAGCCGAGACTCGATCCACTGGCAGTTTACCGGAAACGGTCATGATGGAACTCCGATGAACGCGGTGAAAGGGCGATTGAGGATTCGTGAGGATGCAGCACCGAACATTGCCTGGCGCGATCCACCAGACGAAATACGGGTGCATTCACTTGCTGAGTTGCCGATGGCCGTCCAGATAGGTGATGACTACGGAATCACGCAAGCTGGGATCGTGTTTCAAATGGGCGACGACGATGAATACGTGCTCGCGGAATTCGCCAGCAACGACTCGGCCGATAAGGATGCACCTCCGTCAACACGCGTCAAACTAGATGAGATACTACCATTGGAGTCGTTCCAACTTTCCGAGCGAGACTTTATCAGCTATTACGCTTACGCCATTGACAATCGTGAGCCGAGTCCGTTGCGTGCGGAAACCGACCTCCGCTATATCGATATTCGTCCGCTGAGACAATTATTCGCCGAAGTCGAATTGGATCCGAACAACAACACTGGCGGGCGCGGCCTTGTCGTCCAGCTTGATGAGATCATTCGTCGTCAGCGATTCTTGATCAACCGCTCGCGAAAATTATCAGGCAGCGGAACGGCGGACTTGTCGGCACAACTTGGCACAATTGACCGCATGGTGGAAAACCAAAGCGAGCTTGCGGGATTGACGCGATTTCTTGCCGAGTTCCTTGTAGCACAAGGCAATGACGATGTCGAAGCCTTGAACCAAGCCGAAGCTTCAATGCTTCAGGCCGCCGACTCGCTGGCCATTGGTAGTTTCGACTTGGCGTTGGCTCAAGAACAGGACGCATTGCGAGCGCTGGCTGAGGCAAGGGATACTCTGGAGTTGTTCCTGATCAAGAATCCGACGCTGCAACAACAACGCCAGTTTCGTGATTTCTCGCGTCAATTGCGGCAAAAACTTCGTCGTGAGCGCCCGGAGACAAAGCGAGAGATCGTTGATTCTTTACGACAAATCGCAGAGGAACAACGGCAATTGGGGCAGACCGCGGAAGAAAATAAAGGTGGACTGCATGCGGAGCAAGTTCAGCTGCTGGAACGATTGGAGACAATCGGCGACCAGTTGAGCGATACCTTGGCTACGGCACCATTACTTGCTGATCGCATGCAGGAGGCGAATGGAAACCTCAGCGAGCTTGCATCGATGGCTCGCACCGGCGACGTTGCAAACTTCCAGTCCAATGCACCGGAGGCTGCTAACTTGCTTCATGAAATGAGCTTGCAGCTTGATGCCGTTTCCGCGGAAGAGCCCGTTTCGCGTGTCTCCGCGATCCGTGACCTGACAATGTCCTTGGCGGCGATGGAAAATGAGAATGCCGAGCAGATGCAGTCTCAAGCTGATGGTCAATCGCAAGCTGATGGTCAATCGCCGGCTGATGGTCAATCGCAAGGTAATGGCCAATCGCAACAAGATGCGCGTCGAGCGGCTCGCCGTGCCGAAACGATCATCGACGCCTTGAAGGCGCCGGCTGCTGTTGGTGATATCGAGACCAGCGAAGTTAACGAGAGACTGGAGCAGTTCATTGATGAGATGGCGTTCTTGGAGCAGCTCGAAGCCACTCGCAAAGCGGGCGCGTCAGTCAAATCAGGCGACCGAAGCGAGACAGACAAGCAAACCTCATCCAACGATGGCGTCGCACAAGCTTTGGAGCGGGCGCGCGACTACGCCGAGGCTGCACAGCGGCTGGACGAGTTGTACCGTCAATTGGTGACGCCGCGTTTAGCTCGTTTGCGTGACATCGAAGCCAAGGCGAACCAGTTATCCGAACAACTTTCCGGCGGCGGAAAAGCGGCGGAACAGTCACCCGAAGCAAAAGCTACTGTTGCGATGTTACAGCAAGAACTACGAAACGAAGGGCTCGGAGCGCTGGCGGACATGTTCGATGAAATCGATCGCGAAACGGCTGACGAACAATCCTTTCAACGCGGAAAGGGTAGCGACGAAGCGTTAGCCCCCTTTGATGCCTCGTCGCTCGCATCGCGTGCTTCGTTGGTTGTCAAGGAACTTCGCGAGCGGATGCAAGAGATGATTCTGCTAGAAATCTCTGCCGACCGAGATGCACCCGTTCCTACAGAATACCGTCGCGCCGTCGAGCGATACTTCAGTGTCATTGCCGGCGAGGTATCGCGATGATGCTTCTTCTCATTGCTGGAACTTATCTCTCTTGGATGCCGGTTTTTTCGCCGCTGGGGATCGTCGCCCTCGCGACATGCAGCCTAGTCGTATGGCTGATGCTCCGTTTTTTCCTAGGCAAATCGACCGCTCAACTGCAGCTAGGATTCTGGATTCCACGCACGGCGGCCATTATCGTTCTGGTAATCATTGCTCTGGGGCCGACGATTGTTGATGAGCAGATGGGTGCGATCATGCGACCGACCATGTTGTACCTATTCGATGGCTCGCAAAGCATGCAACTCGGCCAAGAACAGTCTCGCTGGGACGAGAGTTTAGCCTTTGTCTCATCCGCTCAAGCCAACGCTGGCAGCACGCATGGCAGTGATTTTGAAGCGTTTCGCTTCGGTCACCGACTGCAACCACTGCAGCATACGACTGACGAGCGACAGCAAGGCGATGCCGCGTCGTTGACGATGACCTCCGGTGCACAGACTGGCAATGTCGACAAATCACTCGCTCCGCCGACGGCCAGTGATTCACGATTGAGCGATGCGCTGCGGCAATTGCTTCCCCAAGTAAATGCAAAGCAAACTGCGGGTGTGGTGTTGCTTTCGGACGGACGAGTGCGAGCGTCAGAGTCTGTGGAACGATTAGCGGAATACTTTGGTGAATCTGGTGTGCCGATTCATGTGGTGCCTATCGGTCGCGCGTCGGGTTCCGGCGATGTTGCGATCGTGTCATTAGTTGTTCCACCTCGCGTCCGAAAATACACGGAAAACGAACTACAAGTCTTTCTACGCAGTTTCGGATTCAATGGTCAACGAACCACAGTGCGAATTCTCAGTCGCAATAAGATCTCCAACGAGCAATCTTCATCTGTGGCATCGGTTCCGATTACTTTGACCGGCGGTGCCCAATCTGTATCACTGACTTTTCGAGTGAACGAGCAAGCGGAGGACTATGTCGTTGTCGTCGATCCTGTTCAAGGCGAGCTGACGGAGCGGAATAATCGTGTCGATGCGCGTGTGGATATCGATCGTACGAAGGTGCGGGTGCTGTACATAGAAAGCGAAGTATCCACCGCACAACAAGGATTGTTGGGCCGGTTGTTGTCGCTTGGTGAGTCTGCCAGTGGGACCAGCCGGAACACTGCGTTGACGGTCCAGTCGGCGCTACAATCGGATGAAGATGTGCAGTGCACCTTATTGGTGAGTGCTGGCGGTGCTGCTCCGCGTACGGTTTCGGCCGACAATCCCTATGGAACGACGGGCGGATTTCCGCGAAGTAGGGCTGAGTTGTTTGCCTACGATTGTGTGGTGCTCAGTAACGTTGGGCCAAACGTTCTGGACCAGGAGCAGGTCCAATGGTTGTCACAGTGGATCGAAGGGCGCGGCGGCGGCTTCGTGGTCACTGGAAGCGGTGCACTGTCGCCGACGGATTGGCAAGATTCTCCTTTGCTGCCGCTGCTTCCGGTGTCGCTTGACGAGTCACAACTTGCGTTCGCACAAGCGACGAAAGTTGATATTGCCGAACCGCTACATCCAGTTTGGCGATTGCGATTGGAACAGCGGTTGAACGGTCAATTGCTCGACGCCTTGCCGAACCTATCCGTCTCTCGTGGAAAGGTTGAAGCGAAACCGACAAGTGACGTTCTGGTAAAGCGAAGCGATGACGGTTCGTCGGTGATGGTCACTCACCGAGTGGGTCGAGGCCGTGTGTTGGTGTCAACCGCGGCACTGGGTGGTCGCGCACTGATAGATCTTGCTGATAATTGGGGACCACAGCCGGAGCAGGTTGCCGCAAAGTTGTGGCGCAATATCGTCTACTGGGCTACGGAAGGCTCATCGACTGGCCGACGACGTTTGGTCGCAGAAACGGACAAACGATTTTATCGGCCGGGTGAGCCACTGTCCGTGATTGCATCCGCTTATGACGAAGCAGCCAGACGAACGAACAAATACCGCGTGTGGGCAATGTTCGAACCAGCGTCGTTGGACGAAGCTTCCTTGTATTCGCCTCTGTTGTGGCCAGAGGGCGTCGCTCGTGAAAGCGGGGAAGTAAGCCCTCGTTTGGCCTGGGGAGAAGAATTATTGCTTGCTCCCGACCTATCGGGCGATGGATATCGATTGAATTTGTTGCTCAGCGAGACCGGTGGTGCAGGCGATAGCGGGATGCGAATCGAGATGACCGCTTATGAGGGTGATGAGTCGTCGTCCGCATTCGATCACGGGACACAAGTCGACAGCACGTCGCTGGCGATTCATATTTTGAGCGATCCGTTTGAACAACAAAATCCGCTACCGAATCACGAATTGATGCAGCGACTGGCTTCGCTGTCCGGTGGTCAAGTGCTGGACTCTCCGGGGCAGTTAGCTAAGTTACTTGCCGATCGCCCGCAAGCACGGGGCGCACCGACCCGCGACGTGTCGCCAGCGTGGAGTAAATGGTGGTTGTGGCTTGCCTTGCTGGGGTTGCTCAGCGGTGAATGGATTTGGCGAAAACTGAGTGGGTATGCGTGATGGTAAAAGCTTCCAAAGATGTAACAGCGGCTGAACTTGCGATACTTGAGCAACTGTGGCAACACGGTTCACTGACTCTGAAGCAATTGTCTCGCTCCTTGTATGGCGCCGAGACAGCATCGGATATCGCCACGGTACAGAAATTGATCTCGCGACTCGAAGCAAAGGGTTGCGTGTCGCGTGATCGTGAACAGTGGCCACACCTGTTTCAAGCAATCATTGCACGAAACGAATTGATCACCCAGCGGTTACAGGCGACTGCTGACGAGTTGTGCGACGGCACCATGTCGACTCTGTTAACCCACTTGGTTCGCAGCAAGAAATTTTCTGCCAAACAGCGTCAGAACTTGCGTGATCTCTTGGACGAAATGGAGCCAAAGTGAGTTTTGCGATCTCGCTTGTCGCTGGCAACTTGTTCGTTGCGTCGCTCATCGCGGTTCTGGCGTGGATCGTCGGTCGCGGTGGTCGTCGGTCGCCACTGGCGCATGTGCTGTGGTTAGCGTTTTTTGTAAAACTAGTAACGCCGCCACTCGTGCCGCTGGCCATCGATTGGCACATTCCACAAACTTGGCAAACAGGTTCAGACGCCGATTTGACGCTCGCTTTGTGTATCGTTTGGATCACGGGGGTCGTGTTTCTGGTCGTACGAGGTAGTTTGCGTTTTATCCGCTTTCGTTCGCTGGTGCGACACGAAGGTTCCGTCGATATCAAGGCCACTGAATTTGTTCGGACGCTGTTAGCGAGCCAGCGAAGTCCTCAAGTCATCCGCTTGCCCGTGCGAGTCTCGCCGATGCTTTTTGGTTTCGGCGCGCGAGCGGTCATCGTTTGTCCCGATGAGTTGTGGGCGGTGCTTGATGCGAGTGAGCGCGAGGCGTTTTTGGCGCACGAGGCTGCACATTATCGTCGACGCGATCACTGGGTACGGTGGATCGAATGGCTAGCTTCCGCTACGTACTGGTGGTTCCCCGGAGTTTACTGGGCTCGCATGCAATTGGAACGTCACGAGGAGGCATGTTGTGATGCGTGGGCGGTTCGCAAGCTCGGTTCATCGCCGCGAAAGTACGCCGAGACGTTGCTTCGCGTTGTCGACTTCATCAGTGATTCATCGATAGGGATTCCTCGGTTAGCCAGTGGTATGCAACCGACGGACACGCTCGAAGAACGCTTGCGAGTGCTGATGCGACACCATGGCGTTGACGACGTAGCCCCCGCGATGAAGGTTACCGCCGGCGCGATGTGCTTTGCAATGTGGATCGTGCATCCAGTGATAGCGCCAACGGATAGACCCATCACAAAGAGTTCGCATCCAAAAGCGATGTCGTTGCCACAGAAGACCGATGCATGGATTCCGCCACCGCAGCCACTGCAAAAGTCGCCGCTAATTGAGATGCCAGAATTCCCGACTGGATTTTGGAATCAATCTCCAGAGCGACAATGGGCCGATTTTGAGCTCTCGCTTCCAGACGCTCGACTTGTTGCCGAGGCGGGACGAGGCGTGCGTATCGAATTTGTCGACCGCCAGCCACTTGTGTTCAATACGGGCGAAATCGCTGCACTGGCCGAGATCCCACAAACACATCGTGTTGTCATTGGCGGCAATGATGGAAAGCTGAAACTATGGGATTTAATCGCTGGTGAACCTGTATCACTAATCGGCCAACATTCGTCAACGGTAACCAGTGTGGTGTACGATGAACGAGCGGGCTTAATTAGTGGAGATTCTTTGGGTTCAGTGATTCGTTGGGATTTACAATCTGGACGAATGCTCGCCGTGTGGTCAGTGCCCGATACGCCAATCCAGTCGGTGCGATTTTCGACCGATGGTACGACACTAGCGATCCTTACCGGCAGTTGGAATCGAGATTCGTTATCACAGCGCATTTACTTTGTTGGCAGTCGCTCTCTAGAAATGGTTGAATCGACAGTCGAAACTTGCGGCACGGCCGTAGTGATGCCATGGATGGATACAGACTGGGTCGGAATCCAATGGTGCGGAAAAGTAGTTGACCTGAAAACTCAAACAACGATCGGAACAATCCCCAAAACAACCGTATCTTCGCTCGTAATTGCGGAAAAAGGTGTCCGGTTCCTTTTTAAAGGACAATTACCAGGAGGTCACCAGCAGGACGCACAAGCAAATGAATGAATTTTGATGTGACTCGTCCAACTCACTCGTGTTTCCTGATAATTTGAACGTCAATCGTGCGCTGTTCAACCAACAAAATTTATCTGTCAGAAACGAAGCCAATGAAGAAACTTTTTGCACTTTTCGTCGTCTTACTCGCTGGTCAGACGACAACGTTTGCTCAAGCTATCTACACGCCGGAAGAATTACTACAGCATTTTGCGGAAACCGCGAAGTCTTATGAGATCCAGGCTGGCGGGGAACGTTTAGCTTTTCGTTCTCAGCCGTTGATGCACTGGAAAAACCCCGAACGTCAACAAGACCAAGGTGCAATGTATGCATGGGAACGGAATGGTCGGCCGTTGGTTCTCGGATCGATCTTTACATATGAGTACGGCGGCAACGTGTTCTGTCGCCACGAAATGCTATCGCTCGCCGACACACCGCTGACGGCAAAGCTGGACGGCAGCACGGTTTGGAGTCCCAATCGCGTGGGACTGCAGTGGAAACCGTTTGACGATACGACAACGCCAGCCGACTCGGCTGCCCGACGCCTGTTTCAAATGCGGACACTTGCGAGAAAATTCACGGGCTCATTAAAGGTTCCCAATCAACAGCCGTCGATTCTGGTGCTGCTGCCTCAGCCTCTGGTTCGTTACGAATCTGCTAAGGAAGACGTCATTGATGGAGCCGTGTTCTCGCTCGCTGTGGGGACTGATCCAGAAATTTTGCTTGTGATCGAGGCAAGGAAGTCTTCCGACGGAACACCGAAGTTTTTCTATTCGCCCGCTCGATCACATTATCATTCGCTTGAGTTACAGTTGGACGGCGCCAAGGTTTGGGACGCACCCATGGTGATAGCCCTTGAAACAACCCGCGCCGGTCAAAGCCCATACTGTAATGAGCCATTCTTTGTAATGACACCGAACAAGCCGTTGCCATCACCGGAGCAATTACGATGATCGTCCGACTCATCTTTTGCTGTTTGTTTGCGTCGCCCGCTATAGCAGCGGATTCGTTGGAGCCACAGCGATCATTGTTGCTTGTATGCGGGTTGACCGGTGACGAAGAGCATCGCCAGCGAATGACCAGTGCATGCGAAAAAATCATAAAATCGGCAGAGCCGGTCCTCGATATCCCAGCTCATCGCGTGTTCGTGCTTGCCGCTGACGAGAAGATGCAATCAAGCCTCGCTAGCATTTGCCCAAGTGTCGGAGTGACTACTCGTGATTCGGTTGGACAAACGCTGCAAGAACACTCGGAAAAATCAAATGAAGACGAAGAGTTCTGGATCATTATGGTGGGACATGCATTCTTGTACGACTCGCGATGTCAGCTCAACGTCCAAGGTCCCGACTTTGATCAAACCGACTTCACACAGTGGGTGAAGGCACTACCGGCGAAACGTCAGGTGCTGTGGTTGACGATGCCGGTCAGCGGCTTTTGGACTAAGCCATTAGCGGTCGACTCGCGCGTGGTAATCACCGCCACCGAGCCTGATCTGGAATACACGGCGACAGAAATGCCGTATGCTCTCGCCGACATCCTCGCAGGCGAAGGCGAGTACGCGGCGCTGGAGGACGTTGATGGCGATGCGGCGATAACATTGTTGGATCTGTATTTGGCCGTCAACCTGGAAATTCACGGACGCTTCCAAGGAATCGATCGGTTACAGACAGAGCACGCCCAACTGGATGACAATGGCGACGGACGCGGCAGCGAATTGCAGGCAGACTTTTTGCCCAAAGAGCCTTCCGAGGACGATACCTCACCGGCTGTCGAAAACGTAACATCTGAAGTCGATGCGAACTCGGATAGCGAATCAGAAACTGACAGTGAAGCAACTATTAACAGCGAAGCATTAACGAACCAAGACACGAACACTGCTGCGACTCCGTCCGCCCCTGACAAGCCGCAGCCGTTTACCAATCCAGCGCTCGATGGGTTTATCTCACGACAGATTCTATTGCAACAAAAACCCAAGGAATCGTCATGATGATCAATGCAAAGAGGGACGACAGGTAGCGTTTTCCATTCGAAAACACGGTCCATTTCAATGGCTTATTGGAGCTGCACAAGCAGTAATCATATGACGGCATTTAAAAACGCATTCCTTATTGTGGTCGTGGCAGCAATCAGTCCGTCGCTACGGGCGGATGAACCCGAATCCGCAGTCGATACGTTTTCGCAAGAGGCAGCGGAGTATGAGTTCACGGTACGTGACAAGCCATTGACCATGCGACCGACGCCACTTTTGAATTGGGGTAATCCCGCCCGCAGTGGCGAGAACGGTTCGGTCTTCTTATGGACAGATGAGGACAGGCCTTGTGTCATTGGGACGTGTTTTACGTACGTGTATGACAACAATATCCGGAACAAGCACGCACTCCTGTTGCTTGGCGATTCTCCCGTTATCGGTCGGCACGGTAATCGGGTACTTTGGACACCCCGAACCGATGGACTCAATTATCGCTCGCTAAGCACGGCGCCTGGTCCAACTGCGGTACAGCGAAACACACAACTGCGTCAAATCGCTCGTCAGTTCTCGGTAACTCTCACATTAAAAGACGAGCGTACCGAGCAATGTCGTTTGGTACCACAGCCACTGGTACGCTATGACAGTGACGATGAAGCGAAAGCCTGCGGCGCGATCTTTTCTTTCGCTGTTGGGACGGATCCAGAAGCCTTTCTCATCATCGACCGGCGGCCGGATGCAGCGGGAAAGCTCGCTTGGCATTACGCGTTTGCCCGATTCACGTTTTACCCGCTGGAAGCCTACCAGAATCAACAATCGGTATGGAAAGCAGACAAGTTAGAGAACATGTTATCCAGCATCTTCACTCGTCCAGACTACCAACGCGAACCTTACATCACCTTCCGCTCCGAGTGGCTGGATCGCTAGGGCTGTGAATCGATACGAATGGAGTGCCAGAGGAATTTTCCGCTCCAGAGGACTTACAGTCCCCTGGTTGGTCGACTTTGGAAAACAACTCCTCGCGTCACCTTTTGTCCTCGCCCCAGTTCTATGACTTCTAGGTTTGGACCGTAGCGGAAGACGCCAAGTCTTTCGATGGAAAATTCGAAACGCTACGAGCGTTCCGCTACCTTGCGATTGCGTGGCCGGACTCGCCACAATTCATTTTATGGAAGCGGTAGGGTGCCGGAGAGCAAAATACTCGGTGGTAGAGATGCGTCATCGCCGCCGATGCGTTGTGGCTGTGCTTTGAGGATTCGCATCGTGAACTCAAGCGAATTGATCGCCTCACGCATTTCCTCGATCGATTCATCCGACTGCAGCACTTCGATCGCCGCCGCCGTGAACTGCTCCCATTGCGATTGCCACTCGTCGACGGAAGTTCCTTCGATCGGCGTGCAGACCACTCGAAACTCCAGTTCGTTGGCCGTTACCGACTCGTCCACGCCAATGCCCAGGTAGCCAATCATCTCCATCAGCTCTCGCTGCTCCGCTTCAGCAACACTACTTTCCTTCGCGAGTGGCGCGTCGGTAGCCTCGCTGGTTGATGTGCTGGTCATCGAAAAGAATCCGGCAGACACAGCCTCGCTCGGATTCAGTTCGTCGGCTTTCATTGCGTGCTGATAGTCGATGGCGAAAGTAGCGAGCCCACCATCAACAGTCTTCCAAACGCTTGCCAACGTCGAATCGACCGCATCACCGCAACTCGGCTCGCTATGGATCGAGACACGCGTAGAATCGCTCGGGATCATTGCGAGCCGATCACGTATCGATTGCACCAACAACTTTCCAGCCGCTTCTTCGGACTCGTCCTTGAACACCCCAGCCAGTCCGTCAATCGGCAATGTTACGGCAACGGATCGCCAATCAATTGGCGCAACCGTGTCGATCACCACTTGATGCGCCGTGACGGCGAGACGGTGCTCCTCTTGATGGACAGCGGTCAACGCTTCGCTATCGGATGAATCGACATCGTTCGACTCGTCATCGTTCGACTCGTCACCATCGCTCTCAACCGCATTATCGTTCTCGACCACGGTCTTCGAAACCGTCACGTCAATATTCACTTGGACGGCGGACATGTTATCAAGCCGCAAGCCTTGCTCACGAAGCGAATCAAGAAGTTCTGCATTCAATCCCGAGGTCAACAAATTACTCGAAACATATTGATCAACAATCGCGAGAAACGGTGCCAAGTACTCATGCTCACGAATCGCTGACGCTCGGATCGCCGCGAATCCTTCGGCGGCCGGGACGACTTGCCAAGGTTCTAGCGTTTGCTTTTGAAAACCGACACGCCTGGACTGAGTCGACTCGTCCACAACACGTGACGCAATCCGAATCGCCTCGTCCGCTTCGACCGTCCAGCAAAGACTGGTGACACAAAGCAGCACGACCGCAGCCAACGTGCCCTGTGCCATTCGATAATTCGCCGGCAGATTTCTTCCAACATTTCGCTTCAACATTTCGATCCTCCTGATCAAGTCGTTACTAAAAACAGAAACACTCAAATTCGGTGTTCGGCAATGATCGCCGCTGTCCATCCGAAGCCCTAAATTGGCCAACCCAACAAGATATCCACCGCCCGGAATCATTTGACTCGCCAAACGGTCTGCGTTCACTTCTTGGGCCAAGCACAGTTGGTAATGCACGAGCCAAGCTGCGGGATGAAACCACAGCACAGCGGCGCAAACGCGCGAGACGTATCGCCACCATCCGTCATTCCCGGCCACATGGATCAACTCGTGCGCAAGCGCAGCGCTGAGTTCCCCAGTTGTCCACGTCGTGTAGCTGGGCGGCAAATAGATCACCCGTGGATCGAGCCAGTTAACCAGCGCGCTGCTGGCTAGCGGATGCAGCCGCAAGCGAGGCGGATGAGTGATTCCGACTTGCTCGCAAAGCAAACTCAATTGTGCGAGAGTGGCCGGACACATCACGTCGCTCGCCGTGCGATTGAATCTTGCAAGTTGCCACGTCCCCAAGCCAATGATACAGAACTGGATCACCACTCCCACCGAGACACAAACGCCCAGAATCCGAAGCAACAGCAAATACTCTTCCGACTTTATCGATAGCGAACGCAGCGTCTGCAATATTCGTCGGCCACTGAGCCGAATCTCAAATCCACGCGTCGTGGAGCCTGAATCCTCCGTGCCGGCCCCCGCGTCATTTGCAGTTGATGCGGCCTGCATCGGTATCGTGCGTTTGGTTGCAAGACGTGAGACATCGTCGTGCGCAGTCACCGCGTTCCACTCCTCGGCGTCGAACCGGAGTGGTCGTGGTACAGCCAGCCACGTGAACAGCGTCAACGTGGTGCCGAGCGCGAGTCCGACAACGCAGATCCGCGCGGCAACCTGTGGCTGGTGCGTCAACCACTCTCGTGCTGCACACCACACGACCACGAGCACGAACGTGACTTGCACAATGCCGATCCAACTTGCGAGCGACATATCGCTACTCTCCCTGCCGATCGAGAAGTTCCTGCAACGTCGCACGCTCGACTTTCGTGAGCCGCCGTTTATTGAACAATTGCACCAATAACTGTTCACGCGAGCCGTCGAAAAGTCGCTGGACCAGATCACTCACGAGGGTGCGTGACACATCGTCGAATGACTTCAGCGGCTTGTAAAGAAACGGGCGTTCGTTATTCACCGTCTCCAAAAAGCCTTTGTCAAACAGGCTGCGGACAACGTTTGCAACCGTAACATACGCCAAATCGGCGGAATCGCCCGACGTCGATTTCTGGTTCGCAAGCCGTTCGCGGGCTTGTTCCGCCGTCATGGGCGAGTGCTCCCAAAATATCCGCATCACCGCCAACTCTCGCTCGGTCAACTCTTTTGCCTTCGGTCGTGCCATCGACGCAGTCCATGAGTATTTCGGTAACCAAATTTGGTTATGCAAATATAACGACGTTCATTTGCTCAAGACAAGTGCAATGCGATGATTGGTTTCGAAGAGCATCGGTAGTATCATTGCGTACTTCAAGACTATCCGACTCCCGCACCAAACAAACTCACATGAAACCCGTATTGCGATCGATCGTGTTTACCTCAATTGCTCTTGCCTCCGTCGCAAACTGGTGCCCCGTCGCAGTTGCCGAAGTCGTCGTGGTGAACAATGCCAGTGAACTGAGTCAAACACTGCGTCGACTCAAGCCGGGCGTGACGCTCAAAATTGCGCCCGGCGAGTATCCTGGCGGTCACTACGTCAGCGGCGTCGAGCGTTTGACCATCGAGGCGCTCGAGCCAACCGATCCACCGCATTTCAAGGGCGGTGCCAACGCCTGGCATTTCTCTCGCTGCAATGGCTTGACGCTCCGGCATCTCCGAGTCAGTGGCCAAACGGGAAACGGACTCAACTTGGATGACGGTGGCGATTTCGATCATCCAACCACAGGAGTGACTGTCGAACACGTCGAGATCAGTGACGTGGGGCCAAAAGGAAACTGCGATGGCATCAAGTGCTCAGGACTCGATCAATTCAGGATACGCAGTTGTGTCATCACTGGCTGGGGCGGACAGGGCGTGGATATGGTGGGCTGTCATGACGGTGTGATTCGCGATTGCCAATTCATCGGCAAGCCCGGCTTCACGGCGTCGGCAGGCGTCCAAACCAAAGGCGGCAGCTCGCAGGTGTTGATCGATAACTGTCGTTTCATCCATGGTGGCGAGCGGCCGCTCAACATCGGTGGATCGACTGGATTGAATTTGTTTCGTCCCGCTCATGCGAAGTACGAAGCGAAGGAAATCGTGGTGAGAAACAATCGTATCGAAGGCAGCTCGTGTGCCGCCGCATTCGTCGGAGTCGATGGCGCTGAGTTTACTGGCAACACGATCCTTTATCCCGAGAAGTGGATCTTCCGCATTTTGCAAGAGACCACCGACGCGGGCTATTCGCGAACTCGAAACGTGATCATCAAAGAGAATCGGATTGTGTTTCGTCGATCGCAAGTTCAAATCGAAATCAATATAGGCGGCGGCACCGAGCCCGAGACCTTTCAATTCACGGGCAACCATTGGTTGGCCGAAGACAATCCGCAAGCCTCCAAGCCGCGATTGCCGACAACGGAAGCCAACGGAACGTACGGAAACGCGAAGAACTAGATCGGCGATGCAAGTTCTTCACCCGCCGGCGGACGGAGTGAAAGTTGAATCTCGTTTTCGCGGCGGATCTAAAGGGGTGTTGTGTTCTCCGAGATGCTGAGTCAACCAGACTCCGACGGCTTCACGCTTCTGCATCAACTCGCACTGGCGGATTCGTACGATGGAGTCGAGGTATGCATGAAGCACAACGCCGACGCGACAAAGCCAGCCAAGAACAGCCTCACGCCCTACCAACTCGCCAAGTCCCTCGGCTGGACGCGCGTCATGAAGTTACTACCATCTGGGCAATGTGTATTTTGAACAAGGTCGCGATGGTAGTGTCAAGGAGAGTCGCCTGTCGCACCGCGAACGCGAGAGAATCCGCAAACGCGCGGAATGACGAGCATTCATTTACTTCCTCTATCCAACGACGATCCATTGTTCCCCATCGAATTGGCCGTGGTCGCGGCCATGATTTGTTTCTTGTGTTGGTCGTGGCACCGCTCACCGTCGTCACGATCATCGTTGGCGAATTGGTCCCCAAAGTCTATGCACTGAGAAACCAGGAGTGGGTTTGCTTAAAACTGTCGCCAGCTATGGAATGGTTTTCGATGGCGGTTTGGCCAGCCGTCTGGGTGCTCGAATCGGTCGTGCAATGGATCATGAGCCTCAGCCCACGTGGGTCCGGCGATACAAGCGGCGCTAGTGACCAAGCCACAATCGGTGAATTGCGCAGTGCCGCGGCGCTGGCCAGGATGTCTCGCGTGATTGGCCACCGCGAGGAAGGCATCATCGTCAGCGCGTCGCGACTGGCGACGACACCGCTGCGGCGAATCATGGTACCGGCCGAGTACATGGGGATGCTGTCGATGGATCACTCGTTATCTGAAGCGCTGGTGGCCGCGCACCAAGAGATGCACACGCGGTTTCCGGTCAGCGAGCATGCCAACGATGCCCAGCGGATTGTGGGTTATGTGAATTTCAAAGACATTGTCGCGGCCGTTCGAATCGCACCGCGCGACCCGAGTTTGAAGAGTCTCGTCCGCAGTCTACGTCGCTTCCGAGCCGACCAATCGGTGGCTGAGGCGCTCGAGACGATGATACGTGAGCATGCTCACATCGCCCTGGTGACAGAGAAAGATAATCACGTGGTGGGAATGATCACGCTCGAAGACATTGTCGAAGAGTTGGTGGGCGAGATCCATGACGAGTTCGATCGGATCCCATCGTTCCTGAACCGTGTCGGCCGCGGCTGGATCGCAGGCGGCTTTGTCCCCTTAGCAAGGATACGCGAAGAGACCGGAATTGAGCTCGCCGTTGACAGTGAAAAGCCGATCTACACCTTGAGTGATTGGATCACCGAGAAGCTCGATCGCCCACCGCGCGGAGGCGATCGCATCGAAGCCGGCGACTACGAAGTCATCATCCGCAAAGTCCGCCACATCCTCGTCCAAGAAGCGTACCTAGGCGAGCTGTCCGCATCAAAGACAACGCCCCCTTCGGTCTAACCAAGCCACACACAAGTGGCAATCGTCGACACTCCGCACAATCAAACACAACGCCCCGTACGTGCGAAAACCAATTCGACTAGCGATGGAGGATGAAGTCACTCTCGTCGGAAGAGCTAAACTAACAAGCTGGAAACTTTTGCCGAAAAAATTCTGGCAACTGCGCTACTTGTGACCAGACGTGTCAAAACAACTTGTTAGCATCTGACCTGGAACTTGGGTACGCTCCTAAGTTCAACGATTAGCGAGCTATAGAATTGGGGCTATTTCGTGACGATCTACGCACACACACTCCCTGGAAACACGGATCGGACTCAGTGGGAAGAGATTACTAAGCACGAGCAGCAGGTTGCAGCTCGATGCCGCGAGTTTCTCTCGCGTATTGACGCGCGTCTTGCCGATTGCGGGGAGTTGCTAGGACTTTGGCACGACATCGGCAAGTACAGCAGAACATTTCAAGCGTATTTGAATCAGGCCGGCCAGGCCGACGACGTTCACCGCAGTGAAGTATCGGGTCGTGTTGACCATTCGACGGCCGCCGCACAATGGGTACAACATCGCGAGACGTTGTTCGGAAAAATATTTGCCTACATCTTTGCTGGACACCACGCCGGATTGCCCGACTGGGACGTTGGTATAGGAACCAGCGGACTGAAGTTTCGATTGCAAAAAAACATCGACAAAACGTGGCTTTGCGACGCCTCACAGATGCTTGCGAACCGTGAAATCCCGTGTTTACCGGCGCTTGCCAAAATATCTCCAAGCGAGACGATTGACAAAAATGAAATTGCGGCGTTTCGTGTCACATTTCTCATCCGCATGATGTTTTCTGCTCTTGTGGATGCGGACTTTTTGGCAACCGAAGCGTTCATGTCACCGTCGCAAGCCTCGCACAGACCTATCAACTCAGCGACGCCGATAACCTTGGCAGCTCATCTCGAAAAACGTCTTGATCAACTTCGCAGCCAAACAAGACCTTCGCCCGTCAACGATATTCGAGCGGAAATCAGTGAATTGTGTCACCAAGCCGCGACATTGCCTCCAGGACTGTTCTCATTAAACGTTCCCACCGGCGGCGGCAAGACACTGGCGTCGCTTCGTTTCGCTCTCCCGCACGCAGCGGTCAACGGTTTGGCCGGAGTTGTCGTCGCGATCCCGTTTACAAGCATCATTGAGCAGAACGCAGCCGTGTACCGTGACATGTTCTCGGAGTTAGGCAAGGAAATCGTACTTGAGCATCACAGTAACTTGAATCCAGACGACGATTCTGAAACGACCGCCAAACGACTGCAGACGGAGAATTGGGACGCCCCCATCGTTGTGACGACAAATGTTCAATTCTTTGAGTCGTTGTTCGCATGTCGGACGTCACGTTGCCGAAAACTTCATCGAATCGCACGCCGAGTGATCATCCTGGATGAAGTGCAATCGTTACCCGTCGAGCTGCTAAAGCCAACCATGCTGGCGATTCGTGAACTGGTCGAGTCTTTCGGATGCACTGTCGTTCTCTGCACCGCGACTCAGCCAGCGCTAACGCATCGCGAGACGTTTCCAATCGGACTGCACAATGTCCAGCCGATCATCGCCGATGTGAATCTTTTACATGCTCGACTTCGACGCGTAAAGGTTCACGTGGCTGGTAAGTTATCAAACGATGAGCTTGTCGATCAGATCAATCGTCATCGTCAAGTCCTGTGCATCGTCAATACGCGACCTCATGCCGCTGAAATATTCAATGGACTACACGGCGACTCGGGCAACTATCACTTAAGCACACGAATGTGCGCCGCCCATCGGTTGACTGTTCTAGAAAAAAATATCCGTCCTCGGTTGAAGGAAAGCCGTCGTTGCCGCGTCGTGAGCACGCAATTGATCGAAGCCGGCGTCGACGTTGATTTTCCCGTCGTTTATCGAGCTGCTTGTGGACTCGATTCTTTGGCTCAAGCGGCTGGGCGATGCAATCGTGAAGGACGTTTAGAATGCGGTGAAGTTTACTTTTTTGAAGGCCAGAATCCACCGCCACCTGGAATGTTGCGTCAAGCTGCAGACAGTGGTCGAGAGCTTGTCGGAAAGCATGAGGACCTGCTCAGCCCCGCTGCGATCGAGGAGTATTTCCAGCTCCATTACTTCAAACGTGGAGAGTCGGGTTGGGATAAACACGATGTTTTGCAAGCTGTCGGTCGGTCGCCAAATTCACTGCAATTTCAGTTTCGAGAAATTGCCGAGCGTTATCGATTTATTTCTGAAGAGACTGAGGCGATCGTTGTACCGTGGGGCAAGGGCAAGCGATTGATCGAAAGATTGCACGACGTTCGTCGTCCTTTGATGCGAGACGACTACCGGCGATTGCAACGATACACAGTGAGCATTCGAGATCAGGAGCGAAGAATTTTGCAGTCCGCCGGTGCCATCACCAGACTCCATGACATTTGGGTTCTTAGCCAACCGCACCTATACGACAACCGATTGGGTCTCACATTGAATCGCGCTGACGGAGTTCTGCCAGTTGAAGACACCATTGTTTAGAACACAAATATCTAGAACTCAAACTCGTTCTGGCTCCCCTCGCCCCGCTTCGGGGCTCGTTGTACCACACATCTTGAGTTTCACGAAAATGGTGGTTTGCGGGGGCGGGTTTACTTTTTTCTGAGCGGCGCGAACGATTCTATCTCGAAGATCCGCGTGGGTGCTGCGGGTCAGTTGGATTTGTCTGCACG
>JBGSIA010000234.1:0-8748 GCA_041751935.1 Pirellulaceae bacterium
CCGTCTCCAGTGGACCGGCACCATCGAGTTTTTCTTGGAGCGTTGGACCGTCGATGAACTCCATCACCAAGTACGGCAAAGGCTGTTCTTCGACACTGTGAACTTGAACGACGTTCTCGTGGCGAATTGCCGCAGCAGCACGAGCTTCGCGAAGGAATCGTTTTCGCGGTGGCGAGATGGCGGCCATTTGTGGATTCATGACCTTGATCGCGACCAGCCGATGCAGCTTTTCATCGAACGCCTTGAGCACAATCCCAAAAGCTCCGTGACCGATTTCGCTCAGCACTTCATAGTGCGCGAGCTTACCGATCGAACCGGGCTTCGAAGACGGCTCTAAGAAGCTGAGCGAGATCGATTCGTCGTCGACGTCGTTGTCTGCATGCGGCGAATTCGTCAACTCGATGGTCCGTTCACCTTCGGGACCATTTTGTATCAAGGGCGAACTGACTAGCGGCACTTCCAGAAAAGAGCCTGCGGCATCATGCGATTGCAGTAGCGTTTCGACTCGAGCACGCATTTCTGGGTTATTGGCACAGGTTTGATCGAGATAGGCTTTCCGTGCGGCCCGGTCGACGATATGCAAAGCGGCTTCAAAGAGTGCTCGTTCATTCATGCTGGATTACCTGGACTGCAGTTGGCATTTGAATTGGCCGACGGATGTATCGTCATCTGACAACACTGCCGGACGGAAGCTGGTTGTGGCTTCCCGCTGTTACCAATGCGTCGTTGCGTCCAAACACCTTCAAGAGTTTTACAAAATTGTTCCATCATTTGCTTCGATCTCATGGTGGAGCCAGGCGCGAGCATAGCGCCAAAGACGTTCTGCTGAACTGCTCGAAATATCCATGACTTCAGCGGCACTTGCGACCGTAAGTCCAGCGAAATACCGTAGTTGTATCAATTCCGCCGCCGATCCATCGACCTGTTTCAATTTGTCCAGCGCAGCGTCCAGGGCCAACAGATCGTCACGTCGCTGCGGTGCGGCAATCAATTCTTCGTCTAGCTCAAGCCGTCGCCGATCGCCACCATGTTTGAGCCGCTTCTTGCGACGGGCTTGGTCGACCAAGATCCGTCGCATGGACTCAGCCGCTGCGGCAAAGAAATGCCCGCGTCCCTGCCACTGAATCGTGTCCTCGGTTCCCACCAGCTTCAAATAAGCCTCGTGTACAAGCGCCGTCGCTTGCAAAGTTTGCCCCGGACGCTCCTGAGCCATACGCGCGGCCGCAAGTTCTCGCAGTTCGGCGTAGACTAACGGCAACAGATCGGCTGCAGCTTGACGATCGCCTTGAACGGCAGCGGCGAGAAGTTGCGTGACCTGTTTCGACATAGTGAATGTGAGTTGTGAATCGGACAGCCGCAGGCGTCGGAGCACGTTGCAGTCAAATTAGCTGTGCTCATTGTAACGAGTGAACGCTTCTGAATACGTGCACAACCGCTCGTGGAATTCGCGAAGCAGTTGACTTTAACACGGTTTAGGTCGCAGACGTATTGTCACTCTTGCCCTGGTTATCGTTTGAGGTTACGCACCAAGTCTCTCTTCCAGTTGAACGCTTGTTGATACTGTTCAGCCTTACGACGTGGAGACACCGAATTCGACGTCGCCTCCAGGACTGCTCGTGACACCACCCGTAACGTCATTGGCCCAGACGTTCTTATTGGTCATTTTCGCGTCTCCGTTTAACGTTGCGAAAGAGACGTCGGCGGCGTCGCGTCCGACTCCAATTCTGACCAATCCGCTCACCAAACTTAGCCGCGTCGGGTCAAACAAGTACCACTGGCCATCAAGAAACGCCTCCATGAAACCATGAAAATCAGGCGGCTGAAGATTGACGGCATAGCCAGCGACATACCGAGCGGGAATGCCAAGGCCGCGACACAGAGCAATCGCCAAGTGCGCGTAATCTCGGCACACTCCGGTGCGCTGCAGTAACACGTCCGCCGCCGTCGTCGTGACGCTCGTGCTTCCCGGCGTGTAGTCGAGCTGTTCGCAGACCCAGTTGCAAATGGCCTGCACACGACTGTAACCGCGATACAGTTGCCCAAACTCTTCAAACGCGAATCGTCCCAGTAAATCACTTTCACAGTACCGGCTCGGATTCAAGTACGTCAGCACACTCGGTGGCATTTGAGCGGTCATCGTTTCGCCAATCTCTTGAACAGATTCGATTTCTGGCGTCATCGACATATTGGCGCGATAGGAGACATTCAACTGACACGGCTCAACGACCACGCGATGCACTCGATTGCCTTCATCGCCTGCGTTAAACGCTTCCACGTTGAGTAACGGATTGAACACCAAGTTCTCTGACTGGATAGTTTGATGGCTTGTCGCAGCACAGGAGATCTGGAACAAGAACACCGTCGTCTGGCGCACTTCGTAGGAAATTTCACAGCCGACTTCAATTTCTAACATGGCGTTGGCTTTCTAATTAATGTTCTTGGGGGGAGAGAAAATTGTTTCACTGGAACATCGAATCGATCCACTTTGCCGGCATCTCCGCGAGCGCCGATTCGAGCGTCTTGGACCACCAGCTTGTCGACTCCGCAAAGTCCTCGTCGTTGAATCGTCGCAGTGTCAATAGCTGGTTACCCTCAGCGAGCACCGCAACGTCGATCGGCCCGTCCACGTCGGTGACGCTGGTTCGTGTGGCGTCGAATGCCAACAACGCCAACGAAATCGCTATTCGAAGTGGCGTTTCGAAATGGAGCATGCGGTCCAGAATCGGTTTTCCATAATGCGTTCGTCCGATGATGAAATACGGTGAATCGACCGCCGCCTCGATCCAATTCCCCTGAGGATATACATAGTACAACTGAGGCGACTCGTCCGCACCCAAGCGACCACCTAAGATGGCGTGCGAGTTGAAACTCAAGCCACTTGAGACGATTGCCGCGCCATCCTCGTCCTTTACCCGACGAAGTTGCTCGCCAAAAAGGTTCGCGATCTTGTAAACCCGATCGCAAGGTTTGTCGTGCTGCTTTAGCTCCTCTTCAACGTACGTGAGGGTCTTGTCGCGGATGGATCGAAGACCACTCGTCATTGCAAATAGCGAGCCACTGGCATGGGTAATGATCGTCAGCTTCTGTTTGTTGTTCTGTTCACTTCCCACAACGATGCGAGAATCGGCCAGTGCGACAATGCCCTCACGAACCTTGATTCCGATGCAAAATGTCATGAAAAAGTGCTTTTGGTAACGGTGGGTAGCGTCATCGGATCAATCTATCCTGTGAGGACGTGAAATCGAGGCTTAGTTCTCAGTATAGAAGTAAGCTCAATTTTTGGCGGACCCCTTTCGCAACATCGTCCACTGAGATAAACTTTTTGTCGTGAGGAGCGGGCCTTTATTTAATGCCAGCTTGAGTAACGACTAGCATTGTTTTCCCTGTTTGCATCCAACCGTTTCGCCGCTCGCCTGGGGCGGATGGTCGTTAGTGGCAGCTTGCTGCTGGTGATGACGATCGGACTGGTGGGATTGCCTCTGACCGCCCCAGCACCTCCTAAAGAAGGGCGTTTTCCTTGTGAGCAATGTCCCTGCGGCTGCGCGACTGCAGCCGCGTGCTGGGACAAATGTTGCTGCCACACAGACGCCGAGAAACTTCATTGGGCTGCAGAAAACGGTGTTACGCCGCCTGAATTTCTGGTAGCGCGATTCGCTGCATCAACGGGTATTGCATCTTGTTCGATCAGCCAACCCAAAGAAAAGTCCTGTTGCAGCCGTTGCAGTAAGGCTGCTGCAGCCGACCCCACCACCGAGGTTGCTGAATCGACTCCGCTTCGTTTGGTACAAATTGAAAGCTTGGCCAAGTGCCGTGGCATCAATCTGGTTTGGACGTTGTTGAGCTGCATGAACGTCGTAACTGCCAACTCCATGTTGGATCTTCCTGAGCCGCCGCTGCTGTTCGTTATCCCGCTGGTTGACTGGCGCGCGGACTCGTTCATTACCTCGCCCGAACCGCCAATCCCCTAATTGGTTTCATTCTCCAATGGCGCCGCTGGCGCTATTGTTTCGACGAACCCAGCCGAGCTGGTGATTCAACACGTGCTTTCAGCTTGAACTGACCGCGCAGCGGTACGTTCGCGTGTGCACGTCTGCGAATGATTGAAGCAATTGAGCGGTATCCGCTCGACATACCACTCCCGCGTTGGCCAACGGAGGTCTGATCCTCACACCAGCGTGGTCTCCGGCAACTACGCGGGAGTGACCTTCGTTCGAAAAAAGTACCGAAACCATCAATCCAAAAATTCAAACTGATTCCAAAATGTCTAAACCCTACGTCCATCAACGGCAATTCTTTGCCGCACGTCGAGCATTCACGTTAATCGAGTTGCTAGTGGTGATCGCAATCATTGGTGTCCTGGTCGGTCTACTGCTACCGGCGGTCCAGGCAGCTCGCGAAGCAGCCCGACGAATGAGCTGCAGCAACAATTTCAAGCAAATTGGTTTGGCGATGCATAACTACGAGTCGGCGTATAAAACGCTTCCGCCTCTTGGAAACATTGATGCAGACTTTGCCATACAAGCCCGCATCTTGCCGTTCATCGAACAGTCCGGTTTGAATGACTCTTTGACATTTGACGTGCCAGCATTTTCCGGCGGCTTCGCGGCCAAGATTCCTCATCCCAAAAATGCTGCCGCGTTCGCTACGGCAATACCAACCTATCTTTGCCCCAGCGATCCTGCCCAGTCAGTTACGTTCGTTACTTCCGGTGCCAACACCTATAACTTTGGCGGTACCAACTACATGGCCAACGTCGGCAGCGGTCGTAACTTGAATTACGACTTTCGCTGGAAAACCGATGGACTGTTTTTTCAACCACACAGCGTCCAGTTCAACTATATCCTGGATGGTCTCTCGAATACCGTCATGATGAGCGAAACCGTTCGCAGTGAAGGACCTGACCAAGCTTTACCGGCTGGAACGTTGCCGCGAAAACCGTACGCCTACACGCTCAATGGGTCGTCGGGCGTGAACCCGGGATTGCAGTCGACACAGGGGCTCTTAGCTACTGGTGGAGCATGGATGAATTTCGTCAATGGAGTTGGAAACATCGAGAACGCGGATCTCGCGTCCTTCTGGAACACGTTCTCTAATTGGCGAGGCGGTTCGAGCCCCGCGTTGCGAGGGCGCGGAATGAGCTGGGCGTTCAACGGTGGCATCAACTCCATGACCAATGGCTATCTGTCACCCAACAGTCACACTCCGGATATCGTTACGCACATGACGGGATACTTTGCACCGCGCAGCTATCACACCGGCGGTGCCCATCTATTGTTCGCAGACGGATCAGTTCACTTTCTCACCGACAGTACCGATACCGAGTTGCATCGAGATCTGCACAGTGCCAACGGTCACGAAGTCATCGAAGGGTTCTAACCGTGAGCATCATTTCCGAGGATACAGAACTCGAACAGCAAGCATCCACTGAGGCTGCCGCTCGGCCAGAACCACGCATGCGCAGTTGGCCAGATTACGGTTCCGTATGGCGGTGGCATTTTTATGCTGGGATCTTGTGTATCCCATTTGTGATCGTCCTCTCCATTACCGGCACGATCTATCTGTTCCGACCACAAATCGAGTCCTGGCAAGAGCGCCCATTCGATCGTATTCCTATGGGAGCGAGGGAGCCAATGCCATACGCCGCACAAGTTCGCGCGGCGGTTGCCAGCGTCGACGGAGGAAGGTTTGCGGCGATTGAACGAGCGAGTTTCGCGGCGACGTCTGGCGATATTGTCGCGGCAACGCGTGTCATGGTTGATCGCAACGGTGAGCGGACGCGTGTCTACGTTGATCCTAGCAACAACGAGGTCCTCGGCAGCGTCATTGAGGAAGAGCGTTTCATTCGTGTCGTTCGCCGTATTCACGGAGAATTGTTGCTTGGCAAGCGAGGATCGTACTTGGTGGAGACCGTGGCAAGTTGGACAATCGTGATGGTTCTCACCGGAATGGTGCTCTGGTGGCCGCGAAAAATTACTGCCGCTGGAGTACTCTACCCACGTTTGCTCAGTCGCGGAAAAACGTTTTGGAAGGACATGCACAGTGTGGTTGGGTTCTGGGCCTCGGGGCTGATTCTCTTTCTTGTCGCAACCGGGTTGCCTTGGTCGACCTTTTGGGGCGACTACTTCAAGTCAGTGCGTCGACTCACCAACACATCGGTCGCCACGCAGCATTGGGAAGGTGGTCACGAGGGTCACCAGGGTGACGACACAGCTAAAAAGTCAATGACAACAAAGGATACGAATCGCACCGGAGCCAAGGGTCCGTCATGGAGAACTCCGGTGCCCGACCCAAGTCGCTACCAACTCGATGAGATCGATCGCGTCACTCAGTTCGCAGCGACGCTCCGATTCGATCCACCGGTGATCATCTCGCCACCGAGTGCGCCAAATTCTGTCTGGACCGTCAAGTCAGAAACGGCGAACCGCCCACATCGGCAAACGATCCACTTCGATGCCGCAGCGACAAAAACGATTCGTCACGAGACGTTTGCCGATCAGCATTGGGTCGATCAAGTCGTTGGCCAAGGGATTGCTCTGCATGAGGGCCAACGATTCGGCTGGCTAAATCAATTGATTGCTTTGTTCGCAACGACGGCACTGGTGATTCTTTCGTGTAGCGGCTTGGTTCTTTGGTGGCGTCGTCGCGATGTTAGCGGGTTAGCGCCGCCAGCCAGCAATCGATTGAATAGCACGACTCAAAATGAACTTTCCAAACCCCGGCTCACGATGCTGGCGTGTGTAGTACTCCTGTTGGCCGTGTATCTGCCTCTCTTCGGTGCCTCGCTTGTAATTGTGCTGGTGCTGGATTGGTTGGTCTTCAGCCGATTTAAACCGATCGCGATTTGGACGGGACGTTCGGCACCGGCAAGTATCCTGCTCATTCTGTCACTCATCGGCATGTACTAACTTTGCAAAGGCTTCCAGGGAATCGTAGTTTCGCGTCCAGGTTGTGTACATGAACCCCCGCGCATTCTTCACGCCAGTCGCTGCCTTTTTCCACTGAGCGACATTTTGATTGACATCAGCGTCGTAATAGCCAGCAATGATTTGTTGGTGACCACGGTCGGCAAAGAAACGCAACGACCTTGACGCTTGGCCACCGTTCCAGTTCACGATGGCAACACTTGGATCAAGTCCAGTCCAAGATTCCTCGAGGGAGCCTCGGACAAGGTAATAGTTGTCGTGAGCGTTGTGATGGGGATCAAACATGTCTGACCACACCATTACTTCCGCGTCTGGACGCAATTGGTGAATCAATCTCTCACAGCGACGCACATTGTCGGCCAACAAATTTCCGGCCGGTTCGCCTTGGGCTAGTTCATCCCAGCCCGCCACACGGATTTCATCATGAGACATGAAGAAACGTTTCGGCCGAAAAAACTTATCGAGTTGTTCGATCTCTCGCCGCAGTAGGTTAAAAACTTCGTCAGCGACCAGACTTGCACAGACCTGGCCGTCATGAATGATCACCGTGTGGAAGAACGACACACGCAGGCGGTCACCATCAGCAATCCGAGAGTTCTTGGTCAATCGAAGTGGCGGCGAATCATGATCGTCGTCAAACTCACCGGCATACGGAATTTGCCCCAGCGATGGGTCGTGCCATGGCTGGAAATCGCGCCCCTCCTCGTACGTAATCGAGCCATCACTGTTTCGAACAGTCAGGGGACAACCGTCACGACGCAGCAAATTGACTCCGCCAATTTCCTCCAGTCGGACGTCGTCGATCCAAACACGACCGTACTGGGAACTCCATAGCCCCAGATAAACATTCACGTCCGTGTGTTGGAGCGAATTGAAAACGATCCGATGGCGCGTCCAGTCTTGCGTTGGCTTGACACCGAGATTTGCATGATTGAGCGCTGTCGCAGTCTGGCCAGCGGACAACGGCATGAACCTGAATTCGTCCGCCTTCAAGTCCTCTGTCTTGGCCCACATCGTGAATTGGTACTCATGAAACGGCTTGAGCGTCACGCGTTTAACAACCCGACAATTGCCTCCACTTTCCTCGCTCTTTTGCGCTGCCTGCATCAACAACGCCGATTGGCCGGCATGTTTGACTGTTGCATCGAGTGTCGTCATGGTGCCGAAACTGTCGATCCAATCCCAGCCCGTGGGTGCCTTGCGTGCCGCAGTCTCGAACTCGCCACCATCAAGCAAATTCTGGGTCGATGCAACCAATGCATTGCCGTCACGAACCAAGAACTCACAATCCTTTACCGGCAAGCCTGCTGCCAAATTTGGATTGTTCTGGAGAATGCTGTTGGAATATCCAATCTGCATCACAAGTGGAATCAGCTCGATTCCAAGCCGCTCAGCAGCCTCACGGGTACGGGTTAGATTTCGATAATAATTGTCGGGACGATCATCGAGTTTGCCAAACTTATAGTCCGTTATAGCCGCTCCGTTATATCCCGCCTTTTTGGCTCGCGCCAGCAGTTGAATCAGTCCGTCAACATCCTTGTCGACTTGAAAGTTGACGGATGCATAAACCCACAGTGGATCTTCCGCATCAGCTTCGGTCAGACGCAGTCCCCCAGCGAACAGGATGAACCCAGAAAATAGTATCGTGATTAAGCGAGAACACATTCTAGCGGATTCCTCTTGTAACTGCACTTTAGGGGAACGTTCGTCGCTTTGGGATTGATATAGCCACAAAAAAGGCTCGCGTGGAGAATGGAGGTTCTCACACCACACCAGTCACCACGGAGCCAAGGATGGCAAATCGTAATCCCAAGGGTCGCCCGCC
>JBGSIA010000235.1:0-42940 GCA_041751935.1 Pirellulaceae bacterium
ACCTTCCGTGGTTTCGTCGTGAAACAATTAGCACACGGAGGGTCGTTTCTTTTTGACTCCCAAGTCAAGCCAGATAACTCGCGGTACAGTCACAACTTACGAAATCAGGAAGCCACGAAGTGGCGCTGTCCAGCTAGTCTCCAAGGGCTCGGCACCCGACGAAGTGGCAAGTTTTGTCCGAACTGCAGTGTCGGCACTGACCGCTGTCGTCAATCTTCAAGCTGACGGGTTCGCTTACGTGCCAATCGCACATGCATCATCTGTTTCGCAAACGATCGTTGCGAAGAACGCAAGCATCTCCGACGAAGAAAACCATACCCATGGACCGAGAATGGGAATGGGCATCGGTGCGATGCCAGGAATGCAGGGAGACATGACGACCTTGCACGCAATGTTTGACGATCGAGACAAGATCCGACGCACCGTCACGATGTTACCTGACGGAGCCGAGGCGGTGACGGAATCGGATGATGAAGCGATCGCAAAGATGTTGAAGGAGCATGTACCCGCAATGGAAGATCGAGTGCTCGGGAATAAACCGCTTCCACCGATGACGTTTCATCCTATCTTCGTCGAGCTAATCAAATATTCCGACGACTATACACTAACTCATGAAGAAACAGACAAGGGGATGAAGGTTAAGTACCAATCCGACGATCCCTACGTGGTGCTCCTGGTCCAGGAGCACGCAAAATTGGTCAGCCGGTTCATCAGCAACGGTATGGAAGAAATCCATACACCGTACGAGTTACCAAAACTACCGGAAGAAGCCAAGTCGGATGGACGATAAGCATGGACTGTTTTCCAGGCGAACAGTGCTTGGCCGGAATCGTCTGAACATGCTCGACGCCAAGGCCATCGGGCCTGACATCGACAACGAGGAATCACTTCATGTCGACCGTTGTGCGGACTGCCATCTTGCTGACGCAAGCGGATCGGACGAGGATCTGGCGGCGTGGGGCGAACATTGCTTCAATGATGGAGCTAGTCTTGCCACAGTGCTGAAAATGTCGTCTTGACTAAAAGTCGCTATTCGGCCCGATGACGTCGATCTGACTGAGCAAGAAGCCGTCGACATGGTGGCCTTTGTCAATTCACACTCACAACCCCAGTTTCGCCCAGAGGGCGAATAGAACACGGTGAACGGACAGCCCGATGGACGTTGAAATACTTAGTCGGTTACAGTTCGCGGGAACGATCATGTTCCACTATCTGTTTCCGCCCTTGTCGATTGGACTCGGTCTGCAATTGTTCTTGTGCGAGCTCGCCTACTTCCGGACTCGAAATCCATCCTGGGAGGCTGCGGCTCGGTTTTGGACGCGCGTGTTCGCGGTAAACTTTGCGATGGGCGTGGCTACCGGAATTGTCATGGAGTTCGAGTTTGGTACGAACTGGGCCGCTTATTCGCGATTCGTCGGCGATGTGTTCGGGTCAGCGCTCGCGGCGGAAGGAATATTTGCCTTCTTTCTGGAAAGCGGTTTCCTGGCGGTTTTGGTGTTCGGTTGGGATCGAGTCGGACCGAGGATGCATTTGTTAAGCACGTTAATGGTGTTTCTCGGTTCGATATTCAGCGCCGTTTGGATCGTCGTCGCCAATAGTTGGCAGCAAACGCCGGCTGGCTACCACATTGTTTGGCAAGATGTGCAAGGCGAGATGATGCCGCGGGCGGAAGTGACCAATTTTTGGGAGATGGTATTTAACCCATCGTCTGTTGATCGGCTGACGCACACGCTGATCGGAGCGTTCGTGCTGGGAGCGTTTTTCGTGGCCTCGGTTTGCTCTTACTATGTGTTGACGAATCGACATGAAGATGTCGCCAAGCGATGCCTCTCGATCGCCTTGCCATCCGCGTTGCTATTCACGCTGCTGGCAGCGGCAAGTGGACACGATTCCGCACAAAAACTCGTCGAGACTCAACCTGCAAAGTTGGCTGCGATGGAAGCCCACTTTCACTCCAGCGACCAGCCGACTGGACTGACGCTGTTCGGCTGGCCAGACGCAGAGCACCAGACCGTACATTACAGTGTGAAAGTGCCGCACTTGTTGAGTCTGATGGTCTACAACGATCCCCAAAAGCCCGTTCCCGCGTTGGATCGGATTCCTGAGGACGAACGCCCGCCGGTATGGCTGCCGTTTCAAACATTTCACTTGATGGTTGGTCTAGGCACGCTCATGATTGGTGTAGCAGCGCTGGCGTGTTTGTCGTGGTATCGAGGGACTTACTGCAAGCGTCGATGGCTGTTGTGGGCGATCATCTTCATGCCGGTCGCCGCCATGACGGCCAACCAAGCGGGATGGGTCACCGCTGAAGTCGGGCGGCAACCATGGATCGTCTATCCTTCGATTCAAGATGGCATCGAAATGATGGGCTTGAAAACGGCGGACGGACTGAGTGAATCCGTGACAGCCGAGCAGGTGCTCAGCAGCATCGTTTTGTTTGGAATTATCTACTCGATGCTGTTCGCGGTTTGGGTATTCGTGCTGAACAGCAAAATCCAACATGGGCCAGAGACAGCAGAGGAGTTGACGCAGCACAAACAGAATCTGAATGCCGATTCAATGTCCGACAAATTTGGACGCAGTGGCAAGTCGCTCGGCGGTGACATGTTGGAGGCGGGGACGCGATGAACTACGAACTCCTTACGTTCATCTGGTTCGTGTTACTCGGCGTACTGCTGGTCGGCTACGCCATTCTTGACGGTTTTGATCTAGGCGTGGGAATCTTGCACCCCTTCATTGCCAAGCACGACCGCGAGCGGCGATTGGTGATGAACTCCATTGGCCCGCTTTGGGACGGAAACGAAGTCTGGCTCGTGACATTTGGCGGCGCACTTTTTGCCGCGTTCCCAGTTGCCTATGCCACCGTCTTCAGCAGTTTTTACACTGCGTTCTTTCTGCTACTGACGTGTCTGATAGGACGGGCGGTCAGTTTGGAATTTCGCTCCAAGGTCCATTCCGCCAATTGGCGAAAAGCTTGGGATGTCGGTTTTTTTCTCTCCTCCTTGACAGCCGCATTTCTGCTCGGTGTTGCTGGCGGCAATGTAATGGCCGGAATGGAGCTAGGCCCAAAATATCGCTACGAAGGCAGTTTGTTGAGCCAAGTCTATTGGTATCCGTTGTTAGTCGGTTGCCTGACTGTTTCTCTATTCGCGTTGCACGGTGCAATTTACCTGTACCTCAAGACCGAAGACGAATTACAAGCCCGAGTCCGACGTGCGATCGATCCCTTGTTCTACGCTTTCGCCAGCCTGTACGTTTTCGTTTCAATCGCAACGTGGTGGCACGTGCCGCACGCTACCGAGAACATCGCGGCGAATCCGGTGCTTTGGATCGTACCGATTCTCAATGCGCTGGCGGTGCTAAATATTCCCCGAGCGATGTACTTGGGTAAGCCGGGATACGCTTTCTTCACCTCGTCGATGGTGATCGCAGCTTTCGCAACGCTGTTCAGCGTTGCGATATTTCCCAATTTCATGTTGTCAACAATCGACCCAGCCTACAGCGTCACGTTGGAAAACGCTCGCAGCAGCGCCGGCACGTTAAAAACGATGCTAATCATTGCCGTCATCGGCATCCCATGCGTACTGAGCTACACGGTCATCATTTACTGGATATTCCGAGGCAAAGTCACTTTGGACAAGAACAGCTACTAAACCAGCCTGTGGACGCTCGGCAACCAAAATGCCGTTTGACACTGTCGCCAGTGCAACGGCGAATGCGAACCAGAATTATCCGGCTATTTGCTTCGACCGAGCGTACGGGGTCTGGTGCTTGACCCCGTAAAAGACGGTGAATTTGCAACATCTTGCGAGACGTTGCGGAAAATAGGCCGAGCAGGATTCGAACCCGCGACCAAGGGATTATGAGTCCCCTGCTCTAACCGCTGAGCTATCGGCCCCGCAGATCGTTTGAGTCGCCGCAAACTAAATTGATTCCAAATCGGGACGAAAGCGATACCGCTGTAGGATTCTAACGTAATCGGCACGAATTCGCAGTACCCGTTTCTGAAGACTGGCTTGGTGGTTGGAGCTTTGTCGGCGGGTGACTGTCAAAGCTGTCGGATCGTAGCCGCTGCGTGTCTCAACGGCTAGACTCGACGGTTGTCAGGAAAAAGCAAGTATCCGTTTTCACCAGCTCAACCTAAACTTCTCCCGCAACTCGGGGCGAAATCGGGAGCACCACGAGGCCATCAGATGCGTTGTCCGTTTGGAGTTCACTTGTCGCTGCTGTTAAGCGTCATCGTCGGCACGTATGTCGCAGCTAACGAGGCGACTGACGTTCATAGAAAAACGCCTTCCAGCAAGCCCAACATATTGTTTGCCTTTGCTGACGACTGGGGACGCTATGCGAGCGCGTACGCCGACCCGCTGCGTCCAAGCGCCAACGATGTCGTCAAGACTCCGAACTTCGACCGCGTTGCCCGTGAAGGCACATTATTCAGTAGCGCCCATGTGAGCGCGCCGTCATGCACGCCCAGTCGTGCTTCGATCGTCGCCGGCCGCCACTTTTTCCGCAATGGCAGTCACGCTCAGTTGCATCACCCGTGGATGAAAGGGTTCGATGATCCATGGGATGAGGTTCGCGGGTTCCCATTACTATTGCAGGACGCTGGCTACCACATTGGATGGACTTACAAGCTCCACATCACGGAAAGATCGTTGGGTGGCAAGGAACGCAACTACCAGTCGGCAGGAAAAAAGTTCAATTCGTTTTCTCAAGTCGTCAGTGCCGCTGATGACAAAGATGAAGCAAAGGCGAACTTGTTAGACGAGGTGCGCAACAACTTTAAATCGTTCTTAGCCGATCGTGACGAAAGCCAGCCTTTCTACTACTGGTTCAATCCAACCAATACACATCGTCCGTGGACTCAAGGTAGTGGCAAAACGATCTGGGGCATCGATCCAGAATCGCTTCGAGGCAGATTGCCAAAGTTCCTGCCGGATAACGAGACTGTGCGCGAAGATTTTGCCGATTACCTGGGCGAAGCGATGGCTTTTGATGCCGCTGTGGGAGTGCTGCTGGAGGAGTTGGAGCGACTCGGTGAGTTAGACAATACGATGATCGTGATCAGTGGAGATCACGGCGCTCCGGGGTTCCCACGCGGTAAGTGCAACTTATACGACTTCGGTTCCCAAGTGCCACTAGCGGTTCGTTATCCCGCAGTGGTTGCCCAAGGGCGGACCATCGCTTCACCAGTCAGCTTGATCGATTTGGCTGCAACCTTTCTGGGCGTTGTCAACTTGAAAGCCGACTCATCCATGAATGGCCAGAACTTGATGTCGGCAATGAATGTGAGCACCCAGATGCCTGAATCGGCGGTTTCCGGTGAGGTCGTCATTGGGCGAGAGAACCATGTAAATGAAGCGCGACCAGGGGGACTGCCCTATCCGATGCGGGCGCTGCGAACGCGCGAGCACCTGTTGATCATGAACTTCAAGCCGGAGCGTTGGCCGGTAGCCATTCCTCCGCTACGACTGCCACTTGTCGACAGCAAGCCAGGGGCACAACGACGAATGGATATTGACTTTGGGCCGACTCGAGATTTCTTTGTCCAGTACGAAGGCGACGAGGAAATCGCAGCGGCCTGGGAATTGGGTTTTGCCCTACGTCCGGCCGTCGAGTTGTATGACGTCCATAGCGATCCCGACCAACTCAAAAATCTAGCAAGCGACCCAGCGATGTCCGCTGTATTGACCCAGATGCAGGATCGACTGTTGGAGATTCTCCGAGAAAACGGCGATCCGCGAGTTGTGAGTGATGACGCTTTCGACCGTCCGCCTTACTGTGCGGTCGATCCACAGCGAGGTACGCTGGCCCAATAGAAAATCGGCTGCATTTATTTGTGTTACAGACGATACTTCTAGGGAAAAAACCTTGCTAAATCTGTTCGCTTTCCGCGATCCCTAAGTGGCTGCGGCGGGTTTTTAACCACAGGCTTGGATTTTTCGAAGCTGCTAATAATGGATCTCGTCATGCTAAAGACTCACCGTTGTCTTTGTTCTCTTGCAACCTTCGGGCTACTACTGATCAGTATTTCTGTTGCTGGTGCGGACGATGAGCAGCCGCTTACCGCCGATCAATTGAAGTTCTTCGAAACGAAGATTCGTCCGGTGTTGGTGCAGGAATGTTACAGTTGCCACTCGTCAAAGACCGGCAATGCCAAAGGCGGATTGCGACTGGACAGCGAGCAGTTGACGCATTTGGGCGGAAGTAGTGGCCCGGCGGTCGTGCCCGGTGACCTGTCGGAAAGTTTGTTGTACAACGCGATCAGCTATCAAGACTTCTCGATGCCGCCCAAGGCAAAATTGCCGCAAGCCGTCATCGATGATTTTCGTACATGGATCGAAATGGGGGCTCCCGATCCACGAAAAACAGAAATCGTAAAACTCAATTCGACAATTACGGCCGAAGATATCGATGAAGCAAAGCATAATTTCTGGGCCTATCAAAAGCCCGTATCGCCCGTTGTGCCCAAAGTCGCCAACACTTCCTGGCCTCGCAGTGACATCGACCGCTTTGTGCTTGCGGAGCTCGAACAAGCGAGCTTGGTGCCAGCGGTTGATGCGACGCCAGAGAAGATTCTTCGTCGGTTATGCTTTGACTTGATCGGACTACCGCCAAGCTTGGAGCAGATCGAGTACTTCAACAGACACTATGCAGCCGATCCCCAAAAAACTATCGAGTATGTCGTGGATCGATTGCTCGACATGCCTCAATTCGGCGAGCGATGGGGACGACATTGGTTGGACGTTGCGCGATACGCCGAAAGCAACGGTCGCGAAGTCAACATGACGTTTCCGCATGCGTGGCGGTATCGTGACTATGTGATCGACAGTTTTAATCACGATAAGCCGTACGATCGCTTTCTACAGGAACAACTCGCCGGCGACTTGTTGTCGGCCAAGACGGACGCCGAGTGGACGACGAACCTAGTCGCGACGGGTTTCTTGGCGATCGGACCAAAGTCCCTCAGCGAGCGCAATCCGGTGCAGTTCGCCGCAGACCTAGCCGACGAGCAACTGGATACCGTGACCCGTGTCGTGTTGGGAACCTCGGTCGCCTGTGCTCGCTGTCACGATCACAAATTTGATCCGATTCCGCAAAGCGATTACTACTCGCTGGTGGGCATCTTTGCCAGCACCGAGACCTACTTTGGAGTACCTGCATCACCATTCGGCAGTCTTGGTGGTATACAAAATCGTCAGCCTAGCAACTTGATTCAACTGCCTGTGGACGATGCGAATCCTTTTGACCCGTCGTATTCCCAAGAAGAACTCGACAGCATGTCGCGTGAGATCATCGAGACTCGTCAATCCCTTGCGGAGTCCCGACGGTCACAACGTGACGGTACCACATCGCAAACGGCAATTCAGAATTTGATTCGTTCGCAAGCGAGAATGGAATCTTTGTCCAGCTTGATCGGCAGCGTGGACAAGAACGGCCGACCCTTGAGTTTCTGCATGGGAGTTCAGGACAGCTCGACTCCGCAGGATGTTCGCGTCTTGGTTCGTGGTGAGATCGAGAGTCCAGCAAACGTGGCGATGCGAGGTGTGCCACAAGTGTTGTCCAACAGTCCGTGGACCGTCGCTGCGAACTCCAGTGGTCGCTTGGAACTTGCTCGGTGGATTTCCAGTGCGGACCATCCATTGACTGCTCGTGTGATGGTCAACCGCGTGTGGCAACACACGCTTGGAAGCGGCATTGTGCGATCAACCGAAGACTTCGGCTCGACAGGGCAACCGCCCACTCACCCGCAGCTGTTGGATCACTTGGCCATCCAGTTCACACGTTCGGGTTGGTCAACCAAATCGTTGATCCGCTCCATTGTCACTTCGCGTGTCTACCGCATGGCAAGCACCTTTGATGCAGAAAAATTTGAGCAAGATCCCGATAACAAGTTGCTCTGGCGGGCGAACCCGAGGCGACTGGATGCCGAGGCGATTCGCGACAGCATGTTGTTCGTTAGCGGCAAGATTGATCTGGACCGACCTCGTGCGTCGGAAGTGGCCAAGGTTGGATATACCGCCGTTCGCGACGGCAATTTATTCAACATCGGACAAATGATGGCGATGTCGGGCAATCCCGATTCCGTCCGCGATACAGCACAGCAAGGGTTTAGACGCCCAAGCATGATTGATCGCATGCGACGGTTCGCTGGAGCGGGCATGAGGGGCATGTATGGTGCCGGCGCTGGAGCGAGTGAACGCGTTGATATGGTCGAGGCAACGTATCGAAGCATTTACTTGCCGATCGTCCGGGATCAGTTGCCTCGTTCGCTGGAAGTCTTTGATTTTGCTGAGCCAAGTATGGTGATCGGGACTCGTGAATCATCCAACACACCCAACCAAGCGCTCTACATGATGAACAACCCGTTTGTACTTGAGGCGAGTCGCAATTTGGCGACACGGGTCTCCGAGCATGCGGGGTTGTTGGATGAGCAAATCGACCAAGCGTTTCTGTTTACTTTCGGCAGACGTCCTAAATTGACCGAGCGAGATGCTGTGCATCAATTCGCGGTCGAGTACGGTCGGGACTTGCCGCAACGCGAAAAGAATTCCGCAACACTTGTCGGTATCTGTCAGTCACTGTTGGCTTCTGCCGAATTCCGTTATCTGGATTGATTACCATGACTCACTCTCTGTTTTCTCGCCGTGATTTGTTGCGATCGACGTCTGCTGGCTTTGGATATCTGGCGTTCGCTGGATTGAGCAGCATGGTGTCAGCCAAAGAGGCTGCATCGACCAGTTCGAATCCGCTTGATGCCAAGGCACCCCATTTTCCCGCTGCGGCAAAACGAGTCATTTTCTTATGCATGAATGGGGCTCCGTCGCATGTTGATACATTTGATTACAAACCGGACTTGAATCGCGATCATGGTAAGCGAGGCTTGTACGGTGGCCAGTTGCTCAGGTCGCAATGGGAATTTCGCCAACGCGGTGAGAGCGGCCTTTGGATTTCCGACTTGTTTCCGCAAGTGGCTGAGCACGCCGATGAGCTGTGCCTGATCCGCTCGATGCACTGTGATCAACCGGTGCATCCGGCGGCACAAACTCAAATGCATACGGGAACGGCCCAGTTCGTTCGACCATCGTTGGGCGCGTGGACGTTGTATGGCTTGGGGACCGAGAACGACAGCGTGCCTGGATTCGTTTCATTGACGCCACCGGCAGGCAGTTCTCGCAACTACGGCAGCGCGTTTTTGCCAGCGATCTACGCCGGAACCGCGGTCGGCAATCTTTCGCGGGGCGGCGGCGCGGTTGCTCGCGCTGTGCCATCGTCGTCGGCATCGGTTCCTGACATTCGCAATCCACGGGCAACAAAGCAGCAACAGCGAGTCCAGTTGGACCTGATCCAGGCGTTGAATCGAGAAACTCTCGCCGAACAAGAGCATCAACCAGACTTGGAGGGTGTCATCGAATCCTACGAGTTGGCGTTTCGGATGCAGGATGCGATGCCTAACTTGATGGACACAGCAGACGAGACCGCAGCAACGTTGGCAATGTATGGTGCCAATGGTGGACCAACTTCGAGTTTTGGACGCCAGTGTTTAATGGCACGTCGATTTGTTGAGGCGGGAGTGCGATTTGTAGAGGTGTCGCAGGGTGGCTGGGATCATCATCGAAACCTAAGTGTTGATTTGCCGCAAAGTTGTACAGGAATCGACCAACCGATCGCCGGACTGTTGCAGGACTTGAAACAACGTGACTTGCTGAAAGATACCCTGGTGATTTGGGGTGGGGAATTCGGACGGACACCAGCAGCTCAAGGTGGTGATGGACGCGACCACAACAACAAGGGTTACACGACTTGGATGGCTGGCGGTGGCGTTCGCGCAGGCATGTCCTACGGCTCCACGGACGAATATGGTTACGAAGCGGTTCAGGACAAGTGCCATGTGCATGACTGGCACGCGACGATCTTGCATCTCTTGGGGCTTGATCATACGCGATTAACGTATCGCTACGCCGGTCGTGATTTTCGCTTGACCGATGTTCACGGTAACGTCCAAACGAAAATCATTGCTTAGCTAAGACATAAGGCCACGACGACTTATTGGAACAGTAGCTCGTGGATCTGTTTTAGTTCCGCAGCCGGAATCTTGATCACTTGGCGATCGTAGCTGAGCAAGCCGTTGATCTCGCCTTCAACGTCAGTCGTTTGAGTGTAAACGCCAGCAGCGATCCCCCGGGACTTGAGTTCCGCCAGTCGACGAATGGATTCCTTGTAACGCTCTTTGTATTCAGCCTTGTCCTTGGGCAATCCACCGTAGCCCCAGTTCGTCGTTTCGTTGCTCCACAAGTGACCTTCGCTGGGCAGTCCGTGACCACCAAATTCGCCAACGACTTTTACAAAATCCTTGTATTCGTCACGACGATCTAGCGGAAAATTCGGGTGCGGATAAGCGTGCTCGTCAACAACATCACCAACGGGCCAAAAGTTTCCGCCACTGGCGATGTTGACCAATCGTGACGGATCGCGTTTTGCCATCCATTTTCCAACTTCGGTGGTGCGATGCTGTCCCCAAGCTTCGTTGAACGGGGTCCACATCACGATCGAAGGATGACTTTCCAGTTCGCCAATCATCGCTTTAAATTCAACCATGAATTGTTGATGGTTGGTATCGTCCCAATCGGCGTCTTTGGGGTTGGGGGCTAAGCGAGTCCATGGTGGATTCTTTCCTGCACTGACTTGGTCTTGCCACACCATCATTCCCAGTCGGTCGCAATGATAGTAGTAACGACGCGGCTCGACCTTGATGTGCTTGCGGATCATGTTGAAACCGGAGTCTTTCAAGAACTGGATATCGAACAACATTCCTTCATCCGAGGGCGGTGTCAGCAAGCCATCGGGCCACCAGCCTTGGTCCAGCGGTCCCCAATGAAAAATTGTTTCGCCGTTGAGCGTGAATCTCAGATCCCCCTGACTATCACGCTTTTTGCCGACATCCCGAATTCCGGTGTATGTCGCAACGCTATCGACGAGTTTTCCTGCGGCGTCTCGTAGCGTGATGCGTAGGTCATAAAGATGGGGCGAGCTGGGCGACCACAACTTGGCGTCGGCCAGGATGAACTGTTGTGCTGACTGTCCGCTGGCCGTACCGACAATTTGCTCACCGTCCTTCACTTCGACGTGAACTGTGGTTTTGTCATCGCCGCCAACGATCGTGGGACTGACCGTAATCTCGCCACGCGCCGCAACCGTTGAAATCTTCAGGTCCGCGATGTAAGTCGAACTGACTTCCTCCAACCACACCGTTTGCCATATCCCCGAAACTTGAGTGTAGAAGATTCCATGAGGATTGATCGATTGCTTGCCGCGCAACTGGTACTCCTCGGTGTTATCGTCGACGCGAACGACAATCGAGTTTTGTCCACTCTTCAAGGCGTCCGTAACTTCAAAGCTAAACGGAACGTTACCACCGGTGTGACTGCCAACTTGCTTGTCATTGACAAAAACATCACAGCGATAGTCGACAGCTTCGAAATTCAGCAACGTTCGTTTGCCGGGAGTCGGCTCAGCATCAAACGACAAGTGATACCACAACGATTCGTCTTCGGTCAGAATTCGCTGCACACCTGAAAGCCGCGACTCCAATGCAAAGGGTACGAGAATCGTTCCAGCCCAATTTTTCGGCTGCTCCATCTGTTCTCTAGGCGTGATCGCGTAGTCCCACTGACCATTGAGATTCCGCCAGTTATCGCGAGCAAGTTGCGGTCGAGGATACTCGCGCCACGCATTCTCCGGCGTAACTTGTTCACCCCAGGTAGTAATCATTTCGGATTTATAGGGAGTCGTTGATCGTTTCGGCTTGGGCAACTTCGGCACATTGTCAGCATCGATCACATGGACATCGATTGCTTGTCCGCCAGTCGTTTGATGACAATGGACAGCGATCAGATTCTTGCCACCTCGAAGTGTTTGCTTCGCTTCGTCTGGAAGCGGAAACACTTGGTAACCGTTGATGTAACCGGAAAGAGACAACACTTGGGTTCCATTGATGTAGATCTCAGCATCCTCGTCATGATTGGCATACAACGCCGCCTTTTCCGGAACTTCCTGCAGTTCAACCGTGCGGCGCAGCCAAATGTCTGGCTTGTTCCAGGTGGTGCCAATACGAGCACCCGGCGTACCGTGTGTACCAAAACCGCCGCCGCCCTGTTCCCACTGGGAATCATCAAAGGCTGTCGCTTGCCAGTCACCTTGAGGATTCTCGGTGGTGTATCTCCAGATCGGATCATCCATCGCACCAGCGTGGTCCTGGGCTGAAGTTTGCAGGGTCAATGAACTCAACGACGCAAAACAACATGAGCAAAGAATCAAGAAGACGATGTTACGCATGATGGAATCCTAAGTGAGCCGGGAGCGATCGATTGAAGAAATTGCCTGGACAATTGAGTTCTGTTGTCACTTGGCGTTGGCCTTGCATGCACGCCAGCATGCAATGATTCGCCGCAATTTCACCCAGTATACCAAAGTGTTGGCTTGCGTTCTTGATTCCGGGCAAATGTTTTTCTTGAGTTCAATTGCGGTAGCGGCTGAGGCACAAATCCTCGTTTCAAGTAATCGCAGCCCAGACGACGTCTCTTGGGTAAATGCTAGCAAAATGTGTTTCACGAATAATTGGATGGATTCTCAGAAGTTATCGATTTCAGCCTTGACCGAAATCGCTCAATAGAAACAATTCTCCTCAGCGTCTGGGCAATGGATCGTTTGGACGCTGCGGCGACGGATTCGCTGCTCCATTCTTTTGAGACGCTCGTTAAGAGCAAGGAGGCTGTCATGCGTCATACGACTGGTCGAGTTGACGTTACTGGAATCAAGGCTGTTTCTGGGTCCAAGACTACTTCTGGGGCCAATGAATCTGTCAACGCCAAACCTCAATCGAACTCGCTTCGCAGCCATCTTCCCAAAGCCAAATACGTGGCATGCGACGACATCGTCTTCACTGCACTCGTCGAGGAGATCGAAACTGCTGGGGCTGGCGATTTGGTGATCTACCGCATCGGGGAGCAATGTCCCAGTCGCTTTAGTGCTGATGCATTGGCGCTGGGTGTGGCTGGCATCGTCACGGAACAGATCTTACCAACTCCGTTACCGCAGTGCATTGTCGGCGATGTGGACTTGGCGATGGCGGAGTTTACAGCGAGCCAATTGGATCGACCCGACCGCAAAGTACTTACCATCGGGGTCGTTGGTTCAGCCGGCAAGACCACGACCGCGCTCATGATCGCTGCCATCTTACGGCGTGCCAACGTTCGCACCGCGTACCAAACCGATTTAGGTGAGTGCGATGGTATTGTTCAATCAACACCCGAATCGACCCTTCCGACGGCTGCACCGCTGATCCGATGGCTGGGCGAGGCAGTGGACAGTGAGTGCGGCGCGGCGGTTATCGAATTGAGCGATCAAGCGTTAACCTATGGCCACTACGACGCCATTGAATTCGACCTGCTCATTGTTACTGGTCCAGCCTCGACGTCGTCACATTTCGGCCCATCCGCGTTGGCCTGTGCATTGGATCGGCTAGCTTCGGACGGCGTCGTAATCACACCAGCGGATGATCCACGCATCATGCACGTTGTGCGTGATTGTGGTGTTCGCATGGTAACGTACGGCATTCAACGTGCTGCCGATGTGACGGCAAAAACCATCGACCAATGCGGCAACATTTCAACGCTGCTTCTTACCTACGATGATACCACGACTGCGATGGAAACACCACTTTGCGGCGGCGCGATGGCGGCTTGTCACTGTGCTGCAGCAACTGTCGGAATGTTGATCAATCAATCACTTACTACGGTTGCCGAAACGCTGGGAAATATTCGCCAGTTACCTGGACGAATGCAGTGTATTGCTACTATTGGACAGCCCACCATTTACCTTGATGTTGCTGGGTCCTCAAAACGTTTGACTACGGCTCTGCGTACGGCTCGAGCGATGCGGAAGGGGAAATTATGGTGCGTGCTTTCGTTGACTGGATCCGAATCCACGGCTGAACTCGCCGAATATGGTCGGTTGGCCGAACGTTTCGCGGGTCAAGTCGTGTTGACCTGTCATCCAGATGCCAAGAGTGAATTCTTGCAACTTGCCCACGCTGTGCTTGATGGCGTCAAGCAATGTGCTGCCTTTCGCTGGGTAGCGAACTGCAAACAAGCCATCGAGTTTGCGATGCTGCAAGCAAAGTCTTCCGATACGATTTTAATTGCTGGTGGCATTCGCCACGACAGCCCCCAGCAGCAACGTAGTCAACTCAAAAAGGTCGAAACTTGGATTCATACGGCGATCGAGCAGCGCCCCCAAGCATCAATCGCGAATGCAGTTCCGGCGAGCAAGCCAACCCTGAAGCTTTTCAGTTAGGAACGCAAGCGAACAGCGTGACTGGAAACCCGTTTTTGACATGGAACATTACACCAGCTGTCAATCGCCAATCAACTCTCTCAATTACCAATTAAATTAGGTGAAGGTGGAATCACTTCGCGCGGTGGTAGAGCAGCGCTCGTTTGTATTGGCGATGCTTGTGGACTCACAGGAGCCGATTGCCCAAACAGCATCGGAACAGTTTATTCGGACGAGGGCATTGAGGCATTGGGCATTAACTGCGTCGACTGGAATCCGGTAATCTCCACGTTGTACTGAGAAGCATCGTCACCGCGTTCAAAACGCCATCGGGCTTGAGCAACTTGAATTCGAGTCCAATAGTCGTACAGTTCGATTTCGGCATTCTGTACCAAGCGAGAGTTTTCCAGTCTTTGAAAAAGAGTTCCCTTGCCGTCCTTGTACAGTTCGTCGAGGATCTCCTGTTGTTCTTGTCCACTAGCAACGCGTTTCTCTTGCTCGGCGTAGACTTCTCTTAGGCCTTCGATGTCGGCCTTGGTCTCACGGAGCGAACCGACGATATTGTGCGAGATCTGACGATAGCGAGCGTTTTCTTGAACGGCGAGCAGGGTCAAGCGTCGCAGTTCACCACGCTCGGATCGCAGTGTTGTTCGCTGCTCGTATGACAAGCCAAGACCCCAGGTTTTATAGTCGCCGTCAAGGATAGTTGAAATAGAGTCGTCGAGCCCTTTTTCTAGCCCATTGGCTGAGTACAACGCGTACGCATTGACATCGGGAAGCAGCCCGTTTCGAGCCGCAACCAGAGCTGCATTTAGAGCACTAAGTCGTTGCTGTTGGGCGAATAGATCGGGCCGCGACATAGAACGCGAGATCGCGTATTCCATGTCTAGCGACTCTTGCAATTCGTCATTTTGGACCACCGGCTCGATCGGCAACTCAAATTGCATATCCCAATTTTGGTTGCACAATCCCCCTTCGCGGTAGATCAATTCAGCTAAACCGAGTTGAGCCCTCAACTTCATTTCCGCGACACTGACTTCCCGGCGAGCAAGCGCACGTGAAACCATGTACTCGCTTAAGAGAGTTCTTGACTGCACGACCTGTGGCTTAGCACTCAAACCGAGTTCCTGTCTCTCGATTTCTTGCTTATCGAACTGCTGAGCGAGCTGGACATAGTGGTCAGCAACTTGCAGCTTCTTGCGAGCACCGGCGAGTTCCCAATAGGCGATGTCAATATCACGAACAATCTGACGAATTTGAGCAAGAAACTCGAATTGTGACTGCTCGCGCTGGGCCTGAGCGATACATAGTTTGCTGGTGGCAACTGACGATCCGCGTCCCCGTAGTAGTGGCTGAGTAAAGCGAAGATTAACTGCCGAGTCCCACCCGCTGGGCAGAATCAAGGCCGTTCCAGCGGGATTAAACCGTTCATAATTGGTTCCGAAACCGATTTCATAATTACCGCCCGTCATCAATTGTTGGCGCAGATAAATCTGGTTCAGCCCCAAGTTCGGATTGAGATAATCCCGCTGCAGAAAGTTTACCGGTGCACCGAAGTTGTCGATCGTGCTACGCACTTGCCGATCGTCCTCGCCGCCAAACACCGACATTCCTACGAAGGGGTCGAAAGCACCTCGCTCGATCGAAACCATCGCGCCGGCGATCCCTGGTGCCGGAGAAACAACCGCAACCGTTCGATTATTTGCCAATCCAATTTGGATGGTTTCGTTGAGGGAAAGTTTCCATGTTGGCGCGACCGGCAGGGGTGCCGGGGTCGGAGCGGCAATCTTGACCGGCGCTTTGGCCGCCACATCGGTCTGTTCTTGCGATTCCTGCTCCGTCTTGACTGAGTCCGCGACAGCAGGCGTGCGTTTGAAGTTATTGCCCTCGAGTTCAAAAAGTCGTAAATCCTGAGGATCCCGTTGATTAGTGGACTCAGTCTGCGGATCAGCCGCACTCGCCTCCGAATCTGGAACCGCCGACTCCGTTTTTTCATCGGTGCGAAAAGAGATTGCAGCTACCGGAAAGGGCACCCACGGTGGTGTTGACGTGGCAATACTTGGAGGAGCGATACTTGGAGGAACAATCGTCGCTACGTTAGCAACTGGCTGGGAACGATTAAATTCGGTAACTATGGGTGGGGACGACGTATTCGCGGCAGCGCTCGTCAACGTTTGCTCAGCTTCAATACAGTACAGGTTGACCTGGGGTGATGTTGCACCTTGCGGCGTCAGTAGGGGAGGAATCACCGGCTCCGACGCAATCGAGCCTGAAATAGTCGGTTTTGACAATTCTGGATGGATCGCGGGGGCTAGCTGGACCGCTCCCGGTACTGGCTCGGCCACAGGTTTCGCTGGTTCTGGAATCACAATTTGGTTCACGTACGCAGCAAACGCAGCATTGGAGACATCATCGCCAAGTGCGACGGATTCCGGCGTCGAATCAACTGTGACTGGCTTAGGACTTCTCCAAGATCTAAGGCCATCTGCCAATACGCTATGCGAACCCGCGCTCACCAATAGCCCGCCAATTGCAACACCAATAAGGCGCGGACGCATTTTACCATCCATGGTATGACACTCATCGAATACGAAATTTCTCGCCTTCTGGCAGTGATCACTACTTCGTCCAGCCGGGCGGTACCGCATCGAAAGATCGTCCCATGACGATAGTGGTCACCTGATCAAACCATCCCGAAAAGGCTGCAAACTCAACTCAATTAGCAGGGCTGGCTCGTCCCAAAACTCGCAAAGACCAAAGAGAACAGCGGCTTTTGTGTGGCATTTTGACGCATCCGGTTTCTGCCGACGACACTGATTTTTATCGCCGGTGTGAAAAAGGGAGTGTCAAGCAGCGGTAGGCTATGCCCCGTTGTGCGATGCCAATGGCTGTTTGTGCATCAGTGAACGTGCGACGAAGTAGTTTGATTTGCTTTTGCTCGTACCAGATCATTTAATCGTTCTCACTCGCCGTTGTGATTTTTGATGTTTTTCATCCCACAAAGGGCAAGTAGCAAATTATGATCTGGGCGAATTGGGGCGGTTTTGAGGGTTGTGTAACGCCTTCTACAAATACCTTGCCTACCAAAATTGGAAGTACAACGCGGAACTCGGTATTTGTTGAATCCTGCTGTATTGACGGATCTACCGGCACCTTCTGTGAAATCGTTCAAAAGAATCGACCATTGCTATACAACTGGAGCCTTCCTCGCCATGATTTGCACCTCTGCGGGCGCCGAAACGCAAACGATTCATCGTATGGACGATCGAGTCGATGGAAACGTATCGAGTTCACCTAAGCTACCTCCATATGTTTCGCAAGGCATCGTTAAAACTCAACTCCACCATTCCAAGTGTCGGGCGTCGGGTTGGGGACGGAATTTAGAGCAATCGCTGGCCGTCTTTTTGCTAGTGCTGTCGGCTCCCTTGCTCTTGCTGATCGCCTTGGTGGTTCGGCTTACCTCGCGAGGCCCAATTTTTTACAGCCAAACCCGATTGGGACTGGCTGGGCGCAGGTTTCAGATACATAAATTCCGTTCAATGATTGTCGATGCGGAAAAGGGCACCGGAGCCGCTTGGTGTTCCAGACGCGACAGTCGAGTGACGTTCATTGGCGGTATATTGCGCTTCCTGCACTTTGACGAACTGCCCCAACTGTGGAACATCGCTCGAGGCGATATGTCCTTTGTTGGACCTCGCCCAGAGCGACCGGAATTCGTCGTCTTATTGGAAGAGCAAATCCCCCGCTATTGGGATCGTTTGGACGTGCTCCCCGGGGTTACCGGTTTGGCCCAGATTAACCTGGATCCGGACGATTCGATCGCCAGCGTAAAGCGTAAGTTTGAGTTGGATCTGGAGTACGCCTACAGTGCTTCGGCTTGGTTTGATTTTTGGATCATGTTGGCGACCATTTTGAAGATGGGTGGCATCCCCAAGGAGTTTGTGACTCGGATTTTTGGCTTACGTCGAATTCCACTCGTGGTGGTGGGTCGTTCGATCGACATCGCGAGCAACGTGCCTGTGACGGCTGAATCCATTCGGAATCGCGACGAGTCGTGGTCGCATGCGGATAACGGCGTTGAAGTCAATACTGTGGCCTAGCTGCATCGCATCCCTTTTGATACTTCCCTCCAATGTCTGAATCTGCTTCGTTGAACGTTGTCCACTTGACCTTTGGGTTAGATGTGGGCGGCTTGGAAAAATTACTGGTTGAATTTGCTCGATACACTGATCGTGAACGGCACCGATTGACTTTTGTTTCTCTGGGAGACAACGGTCCAGTGGGCGAAGACTTGCGGCGAGCTGGCTGTCCCGTGGTGTGTATGCACCGAGGTCAGGGATTTCGACCTGGTCTGATACCACAATTGAAGCGACTATTTATCAACACTCGCGCCGACGTGGTGCACACGCACGACCCCAGACCGCTGATCTATGCTGCGCCGGCTGCTAGGTTGGCAGGTGTGAAATCGATTGTTCATACCCAGCATGGTCGTGTATTTGGTTGCTCGTCACGTCAACTTTGGATGATGCGACATGCCGCGAAGCTTGTCGATTCCTTCGCATGTGTCTCCGGCGACATTCGTCAGCTCGCTATTGAACACGGCATTGCTGCTGAGAAGACCGTGATTGTTCACAATGGTTTAGGAAGTGACCGATTCGAGGCGGCCGATTTAGAGGACTTCGCTGACGCCGAGCGAGATGCTTTGCTGTGCGTTGCTCGGCTGAGTCCCGAGAAAGGCGTTTCTACCTTAATTGATGCGATGGCAATCGCCGTTGGCCGGTTACCTAGCCTGAAGCTGCTCGTCGCTGGTCATGGACCGTGTCGCCAGCTACTGGATTCACAAATTAGGTCGAGAGGTTTGTCTCAACATGTGCGACTGCTAGGGCAAGTCGATAATATTCCTGAGTTGTTTCGCAACGCACGGGTATTCGTGTTGCCGTCTAACTCCGAAGGTATCTCTTTAACGCTGCTTGAGGCGATGCTGGCTAAAGTGCCGATTATCGCGACGAACGTGGGTGGAACTCCCGAGATAATTACAGACCGAGTGACGGGGTTGCTTGTTGAACCGTCTAAACCGGACGCAATGGCTAAAGCGATCATTGAACTCTGGGAAGATCGAGACCTGCAGGTCGAAATGGTTGATGCGGCCAGCGAACTCGTCGACACGAGCTTCAGCATTGACCAAATGTTGCAGAGCTACCAAATGCTTTACCACAGTCAACGTAGAGCCGGAGCAAAGCGTCCTGTGAATCAAAGGACAGCTCCCGAAATCGCTCCGGTGCCAGCGACGCTCGCGTCTTCGACACCTGAACCGCGGCGAGTCGAAATCGGATGAAGATCGCAGTCGTCGATTGGGACATCACTTATCCGACAAACTCTGGGAAACGCCTTCGAACTCTGAATCTGATGATCCAGCTTGCAAAGAGACACGAACTGCATTATGTCTCGCGGGGTGACTCGAAAAGTCCTGAGGCATTCGCGGCGAAAGAATTCCTTGGCGACCATGCGATCCAGTCGCACTTTCTGTCTCATCCTATTCCTAAGAAATCAGGCGCCGGTTATGCCTACCGCATTCTCGCTAACGCCACGACGTCATCACTGCCGTATGCCGTAGCCGCTCATCAAGGCACCGCGTTTCAACGCGACTTTGCGAAGTTTGCTCGTCAGCATGCATTTGATGTATGGCAACTGGAATGGACGCCCTACTCGACCATGTTGGCCGGCGTGTCGCCTGCTCCGCGCGTGATCGTCGCTCACAATGTCGACTCACTGATTTGGCAGCGGTACTACGAGACCGAGTCGCGTCCTTTGCACAAAGCTTACATTCGCCGACAGATGAATCGGTTTCTAAGCTTTGAACAACATGCGTTTTCTTCGGCGTCACGAGTCGTTGCCGTCTCTGAACCGGATGCGAAACTGATGCGAGAGATGTTCGGAATTGATCACGTTGATGTAGTTGACAACGGTGTCGACGTCGAACGTTATGGTAACATGCAGCGTCGACCTCAAAACGGTGAAATCCTGTTTCTAGGAAGCTTGGACTGGCGACCGAACCAAGATGCATTGCGACTGCTGATCAGTGAGGTGATGCCACGTGTACTCGCGAAGCAACCAGCGGCGAAACTAGTTATTGTGGGACGAAATCCTCCAGGATGGCTGAGCCAGCAGGCTGCCGGTTCGCCAAGCATTGAACTGCACGCCAATGTTCCCGATGTTCAGCCTTACTTGGAAACGGCAAGTTTGATGGCGATCCCATTGCGCATTGGCGGAGGCTCAAGGTTGAAGATGATTGAGGCGTTGGCGGCTCGTGTGCCGGTCGTTGCAACGACAATCGCTGCAGAGGGGCTATGCGTTTGCGGGGGCGAGCACTACGCCGTTGCCGACACGGTTGAGTCGATGGCTGAGAAAATTGTCCATTGGTTACGAAATCCTCAATTTGCCGCAGATTGTGCCAATATCGGACAACAGCTTGTAGCTGACCATTATGGATGGGATCGACTTGCCGGATTGCTCGAAACTTCGCTTCAACGAGCGTGCGAGACCAACATGAAATGTTCTTTGAAGCCCGAATCAGTTGGTACGAATTTATGTTGACGATGCTGTGGCCATGGATCGTATGGCTCAGCTTGGTGGTGCTGCTTTTCACCTACATTGGTTATCCATTTGTGTTGGCGGTGATCGCGAGGCTGCGACCAAACCCGCTGCGATTCACATCACCTCGACCCTCTCGTGTCGCGATTGTGATGAGTGTCAAAAACGAAGCAGCGAAAATTCATAACCGGCTGAGTGAACTTGCGGGATTACTAAATGAGTCGACGACCGCTGGCGAGATCATTGTCGTTTCCGATGGCTCGACGGACGCTACCGCCCAAATCGCCCGCGGTTTCTCCGCAGCGAACCTTCGAGTCATTGAGTGGGCGGAAAATCGAGGCAAGGCGTCGGCTTTAACTACCGCCGTCGGTGAGTGCGCGGCGGATGTAATCATTTTTGCGGACGTGCGACAACGCTGGAACGGCGAAACCATTCCAGCCCTGTTGCGTAACTTTGAAGATCCTGACGTGGGTGCAGTTAGCGGAGAATTGGTTCTTGAAACCAGCCCCAACGTACTGGCCGGCGTTGGCGTCTATTGGCGTTACGAGAAATGGATTCGCCGGACAGAGAGTCGCATCCATTCGCAAATCGGTGTCACTGGCGCGGTCAGCGCCGTGCGTCGCGAGTGTTTTCGCGACATTCCTGCTGGAACGATCCTTGACGATGTGTATTGGCCGATGCAAGTTGCCTTACAATCAAAACGTGTTGTTTTTGAAGGCGACGCCAAAGCCTTTGATCAGTTGCCCGAATCCGCGCGAGGCGAGTTTCGTCGCAAGGTGCGAACGTTGGCCGGAAATTTCCAGCTTGTGACGCGCTGCCCACGGTTGCTTGTGCCAATATTGAATCCTTTGTGGGGCCGATTTGTTTCGCATAAACTGCTGCGGCTGGTTTGCCCCTGGGCATGGTTTGCAATGCTTGGTGCAAGCTTGCTCGCCGGTGATGGCATCTACTTAGCTGTCTTCGTCGGTCAGTGCCTGCTCATGCTGGCGGGACTTGTTGGCTTGTTGACCAATGCGAGCAACCACAGTCGCCTGTTTTCTGCAATTGGTTCATTCATGTTGCTCAATGCTGCTGCCTGGATCGCGTTCTGGTGTTGGATATTGTCTCGCACTGACAAGTTATGGACACCTTCGACGTATATTGATTCCGCCGTCCCTGCTCGCCAAGAATGATTCGATGACTGCGGCCACACCACTTACTGAATTCGACGAACGTCAAAGTTGCGACTTGGCGGAATCACAGTTGTCGGCGCCTGTGGTAGTCGTGGAACGTAAGGTCACGATCAAGAGTCTGTTAAGCGAATCAGCAATTTATGGTATTGCAAAGATTGTTGATCCAGCGATTGGCTTCCTGCTTCTGCCGCTGGTAACAACTCTATTGACCCCACAGAATTATGGCTTGATTGCAATTTTTACTGCGACATCGCATGTGATGTTCACAGTGTGTTCACTCGGAATCCATCTGGCGTTTTTCCGCTATTTTACCGAGGCCAAAACGGAACAAGAACAGCAAGCAATCACGAATACATCGGTGGTGTTGTCAATTGTGTACTGGTGCACCATTCTGCCATTGGGGATTTTTTTTGCACAACCGCTCAGTCGCATATTATTTAATGTCGATAGTTCGGCATTAGTTTTAGTCATGGTCTCAACCAGCTTAGTGCAAATGGTAGATTCGCTAGGTTGCAATTTGCTTCAGGCATCAGGCCGTGCATGGGCGTATCTCATTAATACGCTATTGAATACCGTCGCTGTGCGTTTTCTGGCGTTTGGCTTGATATTGTACGGTGCTGGTGCATGGGGCTGGATTACTGGTGAAGCAATCGGACGGACTGCTGCGATGCTGGTGATCGTAGCGATGGCCATGCCACGACTTCGATTGCGAGCAACGACGAAACACGCCCGAGAATTGTCGTGGTACGGAATGGTACTGGTGCCAGCGATGTTGTCGTTTTACTTGATGACGATTACGGACAAATATCTAATACGCGCACTGACTTTAAACCCGTTCGAGCAAGTCGGCTTGTATACCGTGGGCGAGCGAATCGCTGGCATTATGCATATGGCTAATCTAGCGATCATCGTCGGTTGGCAACGATTTGCGTTTCAAAACATGCACGAAGAAGACGGGGAGAGCCTGATCGGGTACGGGCTGTTCGTCTATTTGCTTGGTGCTGGCTACATGGTTCTTGGACTGACGTTGCTGGGTGACGACTTAACTTATTGGTTGATCGCTTCACAGTTCAATGATGGTTTGGTCGTCATCGTCCCTCTAACTCTGGCGGCATTCTGCGGCGGTGTTGCCAATATGTGCGACATTGGGCTGCATAAGCGGCGTTGGCCGCATCTCATCAGTGTGGTAACGACTATCGCTGCACTGGCGAACGTCGCTCTTAATTTTGCGGTAATTCCCAAGTACGGTATCCAGGGTGCGGCTTGGGCAACTCTCATTTGTCAAATGTTACGATTGATCACAATTTACTTGGCGTCACAATATGCCTTCTATATCGCGGTAGATTGGCGTCGAATTACTAGCATACTCATGCTGTACGCTAGTGCATTCGTCTTTGGGAAATTGTTCGATAGCTGTGGTTGGTGGGTGTCGGGTACTCTTCAAGTTGGTATTGTTATGTTTATACCTTTGCTGGTATGGAAACTTCCGATCTTGTCCTGTGACGAGCGTGCACAGGTGCAGGGATTGTTTGACAGAATGAAGAGGTTGGTGCCAACCTTTTCATCCGCCCCTTAGGCAGTTGCGTGTTTTTGGTTTGTTGGGATTCACTGGGATGTCGCCAATGTTAGTCCGCGGTTTGTGTTTGGAGTCCATCCGACACTTGCTGTTGGATCGCGTCCCAAAGTTGGATTGTGATCAACCCTTGCGCGTCTTCTATTGTGTCTGTGACCACTATGAACCCATGTGGAATGGCGCCAGTGCTTCCCTACAGCATGAGAGAGTTGAACGTTGGCGCACTGAACTCCCCAAGTTAATGGCTCCGTACACGGATTCTGCGGGTCGAAAACCGAAACATACCTTCTTCTATCCAGAAGAAGAGTATCGCCCCGAGTACCTCGATGTACTGCGAGAACTTAGCGATCAGGGTCTTGGTGATGTTGAAGTCCATTTGCATCACGACAATGACACGTCCGATGGTTTGCGAGAAAAACTTTTGCGATTCACGGCAGTCTTACACAATCGCCATGGATTCCTCAAGCAAAATGCCAATGGAACGTTTGCATTCGGTTTCATTCATGGGAACTGGTGCTTGGATAACTCTCTCCCCGATGGTCGCTGGTGCGGAGTCAATGATGAGATTGACGTATTGCGTGAAACAGGATGCTACGCCGACTTTACGCTACCGGCAGCCCCCAGTCCCGCTCAAACGGTAACCATCAATTCGATTTATTACGCCAGCGATGATCCGCAGAAACCCAAATCGCACGATCGCGGCACTCCAGCCTGCGTCGGCGTTACTCCGCCACCAAACACATTGCTGCTTGTTCAAGGGCCACTGGTAATCGATTGGAGTGACCGTATTCGAGGTGTCATTCCGCGGATTGATTATTGCAACCTACAAGGAAATCGTGCTGCGACCCTGCCCCGACTCTTGCGATGGATCAAGGCATCGGTGATCGTCCAAGGACAACCGAACTGGCGTTTTGTAAAGGTCCATACGCACGGCTGCGAAGAAGGAAACGGAGAAATCCTGTTGGGTGAACCGATGCGCCAGTTTCACCGTTCGTTGGCTGAATATGCTTCCAAGACCGAGGATTTTGAGTATTACTACGTGACCGCACGCGAAATGGCTTCGCTCGTGCATCAAGCTGAACAAGGAGCTCAGATTCCAAATTTCGCGGACCTCGAAGACTTCTCCGAATCGACTGTCTTGCGTTGACAGCTTTGTCGCAAGGACTTGATCACAGTTGCCGGCATCAATTCCTTCTTGAAGGTGGCCAAGTCTACGGAAATTCGATTTCCGTCACTCCCCGGGCGCCGCTGGGCAGACGGCCAGTAACGGTCACGTTCTCGATGGGGTAGCGACCAGGAACAAAACGCTGGTTCGCTTTGGTAGCGAATATTTGTTGCGGTACAACGAGCACACCATGCGGTTCCAGAGGGGCGTCTTGATACAGGAAATACTGTCCGTTCAAATCGACCGTGATGTTTGGAATCTGAATATCAACCAAATTCTCGATCACGACCACGTCCGCCAAGACAGCACCACCTCCATCGCGTGTTGTGACGAGTCGGCGTTCTAGCTGAACTGCCACCGGCAAAGAGTGTTCGGCAGCTCGGCCGAACCAAATGGCGTAAAGCGAAAGACTCGCCAGCGGAACCAGACAAACGCCCAGCAACAGCAAAAGCAAACCGCGAGCTGACAGCCGCGGCGTCGGTGCCAGCCGCGGCGATCTCTGTCCAGGCTCGCCTTGATTGACGTTACTTACAAGATTCAATCAATCGAACCCATTATCTTGTCGGCTAGAATTACAAACGACCGTCTTGTTCAAGCATCTCTTTGTATTGGTCGCGTTCACGTCGAGTGGCTTCCAAATCGAAGATAAGGTACTTCATGTCCAAACGCAATTGCGATAAAGCTTCTTGAACCAAGTTCAAAATTCGTCGCCGCCGAGTACTGCACTCAACCACACGGGTAAGCGCTGCGGAAACGTTGTCACGGTAGCGAGCCGGCAAGGCATCGATCGCGGCAGCCAGCTCCTGCAGCTCAACTGGGGTTTCCTCACTACGGGCTTCTGCGTTTCCGATGATCTTTTGCATACAACGTCGCTCCAGGGTCGCGGTCGAGAGGTGTCACTTGTTGGTATGGCATCCAATGCACGCTTGATGCCGCAGCCCTGCGGAATTGCCGGAAAATCGCTGTAAGTCGTTTGAAGCAAAGTGGTTAAGGACTGCTCGTTGCTTCCGCCTCGAAATCAAACGTGTTGCGAATCGGCAACACGATTCCTCTTGGCTTGCGAGCCTAAATCTTGGTATCCAAACACTTTAGCGTTGACATTGTGGTTGGTGACTAGGGTGGTGTGTTTTCGCATCACGGCGTCGCATGCAGTCCACAATTCATCACTCATTCATCGATTGACTCGACGGTCGCGATTGTTTCGCAGTCGACCTCCCTGGTCAACAATCAATGTTCTCACTGTGCCTCGCAGTCCACGATTTCGCGCTCAACTTGCTGGTCCGGCAAGCGTTGCGGGCAAGTTCGTCGACGCAACAAGGCTTGGTCACAGGAATATGTTGTGGCAACTGGACAGTGTGGCACAGTCAGGCGGTTGCAATCTGCGGGATGTTGGCGGTGAATCTGTTCGTTCCCTGTATTGCTCGTGGCCAGTTGTATGACGGATTAGATGCCTACCCACCGCGATGGCACTTGCAAACCAGTGATTGTGATGCTCGCGTCATTTCTCAAAATCACCTCGTGGACGGTGGGCTTGACGGTCGTGCATGTGAAACAGTTACGTTTGTAGCCGGACATGGTACGGAAGCGATATTGGTGTACCCAATCGAGCCGATTCGTCCGCTTGACGAGCTAACCGCCAATGTCAGCGTCATGAGTGTTAAAGATGGTTGTCGCATCGGGTTTCGTATTCGTTTTCCGTACCATCGCGACGCGACTCATCGTCATGGGATTACCACGTACATTTTTGGAACCACGTACGATCGGCCTGGCGCATACGCACCAATCGGTGTAGGGGCCATTGAACGTGAGCTGCGGATGAAGACGATTGCATTGCGCCGAGAGCATGGTCGTGATGTTGATTTGCGAGACCCGTATGTTGATGCGGTTGCCCTCAATGTCTACTGCGGCCCTGGAAAGTCGTCATTGCGCATTGATGAGCTGCATGTCGACGGCATGATCGAGGCTGGAAGCTTAACAGCAAACCAGCCGACGGCAGCTCTTAAACCCGATTCTACGACACCTGGATCGCCGCGACCAAGTACTTCATCGCCGGCGCTACCGATTGCCTCTCGAGCTTTCCCTGTGGGGCAAATCACAACGATTTTGCAGCACAATGGTGAACCTTTGGGTTGGGTTCGATCGCTAGGTTTCGATGCCGTCTTGTTAGCGAGTCCCCCGAACGCCGACATTCTTCGGGAAGCCGTCCGTGCCCGCGTGGCGGTTTACGCGCCACCGCCTTCTGCGCCTGATCCGGCGCTGCAAACTCTATTAGAGCCCGTTGCCGGCTGGTATATCGGGTCGGGCCTCGCGTTAGACGCTGGTCGAATCGATGCGATGGCCTCAGCAAGCGATCGTTTGCGAAAGTGGCCGACGATTTGGCAACGACCGATTATCGCTGCGCCTTTGGAATCGCGCCGACTTTATGAGCCGCTTGTCGATGCCATCATTCATGATCTGACGCCGCCGAATCGCTCGCTGAATTCCGACGAGGAAGTGGCGACACTCGTTCAACATCGCGCTGGTATCCCCAGTCGCTTGGAGTTCGCCGTCGGAATTTCCAGCATGCCAACGGAGTCACTTCTTGCTCAAGCTGACGCCATCGCTGACCGAGTGGGGGCTCCCCGATGTGACCATTTTCAGTGGCATGCGATGTGGCTGCAAGCGATCCGCAGTCTAGAACAGACGCCTTCGGCGATTCTGTTTCGCTCAACACGTCCGCTCTCATCTGGCGATTCGCTAAGCAGCAACCGTTCGCTCGCAGTCAGTTACATCAACCGCATGATCGCGATGATTGAACCGTGGGTAGCGGGAGCGACATCGGTGTCAGCAGTACCTGTCGCCGGAGCACCCTACCACGTCGGTCAATTGTCGATCGAGGGAACCGATGTGTTCCTGCTCAGTACTAGCGCGACGCGGGGCTCGCAAGTACTTGCTGGCGATGGCGCGTTCGTCGAATTGCATTTGCCACCGGGTGAGGCATCCAAAACCGTTTGGCGATTGACCAACTTTTCCGCCGAACGAGTGCCACTTCAAACGACTGAACAAGGGTCAGTCATTCAGCTCATTTCGCCAGACGCGGTCGAGTTGTTGTTCGCCAGTAGTGACCCGACTGTTGGCACTCACTTGACTGCATCGGCGGCCCGATTCTCACGTCAAGCAGGTCTGGATCGTTGGCAACTTGCCGAAGAAGCCGTGCGTCGGACCGCGAATGATTGGCGGCTGGCGAACTCCGCACGCATTCTCGCGCCAACCGTCCAGAGCAACCTAGCCAACATTGCATCAAGTACGCTTGCGGATGCTGGTCCGTTGTTCCGAGCTGGCGACATTGACGCAAGCCTACGGATGGCGCGGCGGGCGGACGCTTGGGCATTGAGAAGCGATTGGCAACTTACCGAAGCTTTGATGCCGGATTGGCCGCATCCCACTAGTTGCCCGCCAGCAACTGTCGGCAATTTGCCCGTTCAAGTGGCCTGGTTACCACTGATGAAAGACAGTGGTTGGGGAAAGAATCGACTTCCGGCCGGTACTCTCGATGATGTGGCCACGCTCAGTGGCGCGAACTGGAATTTCGGTCGTCGACTTCAAGGCAGGGCAACCAGCGATGTATCGCTTGTCGAGCGTGATGCAATTTCCGGCGCCGCGCTGCGGGCTACCGTCACCCCATTAGTCGACGAACAACTTCCCGGCGGGTACGAAGGAACCGTAATCCAGATCACCAGTCCTTCAGTGCGAATCCCTGCAGGAAAAGCGATTCGTATCGACGCGATGGTGCGCACAATCGGTTTTGGCGGACCTCACCAAGGATTACTCGTATACGATAGCATCGGTGGTCAGGAATCAGGCCTGTTGGTCCGCGGACAATCTGGATGGACGCCGGTACGTCTTTATCGACAGTCACTAGCCGAAACCGAAGTGCAAGTAATGTTCGAATTGATCGGTGCTGGTGAAGCGACGATCGACGAAGTCCAGTTAAAAATGTGGGAACCCACTTATAATTCGGTTCCCACTCCGCGCCCGCTAACCTCAGGCGAATCACCGTAGTACAATGCGAGCCTTGCATTTGCTTTGTACGAGTATATTGGTCTTCAACTTTTTTAACCTGTCACCGCGATCATGCAGCAAATCAAAATATTCAAAGGCGTTGATTCCGACATGAGCGAACTCGAACGCGAGATCAATCGGTGGATGCGTAAAAGTGGCGCGAGAGTCCTATCGATTACCGGCAATATTTCTAGCCACTCCACCGGTAACGGTCCACTCAATTCATTTGCTGCCAGCGACATTCTGCTCATCGTGTTGTACGAGATCGACAAACCAGCGTAACGGATGCTCTGTTGCCGCGTCAGCGAACTAATTCCAGTCTCGCATATGCCAAGCGGAATTGGTGGTCACCATCATCAAATCGCACGGTTGCGGTTCGTTTCGGGCCGTGCCCAGTCACCGAAACGATTTGTCCGTCACCGTACTCTTCGTGCCGTACCGTCGCACCCTCGCGATAGGCCCCTAGCGGCGTTGCATTGGTCGACAGCAGGTCCGCCGCGGTTTTCAAACCCGTGAGCAACGGTGACTTTGATTTCTTCTTGCGAACCAATTCAGCACGTTCGGCGTCCGGCAACTGGCACACATCGTCATCCACACTGTCCACTGCAAGATCGCCGGACGGAGTTTTCAGCGCCGCTACGCTCTTGGGCTCCGAATCATCGCGATCCGTGACGTCGGGTAGGTCCCAAGAATCGGGATAGCCCGCGTCAAAAGTGTCATCTCCGTAAGGATCGTCGTCAAAATAGTCGTGAGATTTTTGGCTATCGATCCGCTTCATTTCGTGTAGCGGCAATTCGTTCAAGAACGGACTGGCAATCACCGCACGCATATCACCGCGTACCTGACGTTGTTTGCAGCAACTCATCTGCAACCATTGTTTCGCTCGAGTAATTCCCACGAACAACAGGCGCCGCTCCTCCTCGAACTGCTCCTCGTTTTCTTTGGATCGCGCATGTGGCAATAGATCGTCTTCGACTGCGATGATAAACACACGCGGGAACTCCAGTCCCTTTGACGCGTGCAGCGTCATCAATGTCACGCGATCGCTGGTGTCCTCAAGCGAATCCGTATCCGAAGCCAAAGCCACTTGCTCTAGAAAGCCTTCGAGCGAACCATCGTCGGGATGCCGACGATCAAACTCGACCGCCGCGTTAATGAATTCATCGATATTCGCGATCGCGCTGCTGTCTTGGCCTTCGACCTCCGTGCGTTCCAAATACGACTCGTATTGAATCTCCTCGATCAAGTATCGGAGCAAGTCCTCCAATGTCGCGGTCGACTTCACGCACAGACGATCATAAACGGCCACAAACTTCGCAATCATTGCCGCCGAACGTTTAGGTAGCGAATCGATCAAGCCAGCAAGTCGAGCGGCTTCAAGCATCGGAATTCGATGATGATCGGCGTAATGTCGGAGACGTTCAATGGATTTTGCCCCAATTCCGCGTGTCGGCACGTTTATGATTCGCAACAGCGCGACATCGTGACTGGGGTTATTGATTAGGTGCAAGTAGGCCAGCAGATCCTTTATTTCTTTGCGTTGATAGAACTCCAATCCGTTAACTATCTGGTACGGCAATCCACGATTTCGAAGTGAATGTTCGAGTGATCGTGTCAACGCATTCATGCGACAAAAGACGGCGAAGTCTCGAGGTCGCAAACCTTCGGTTATGATTGCAGCGGCAATGTCATCGGCGATCGAATCGGCTTCCTGGTACCCGTCTTCAAAAATTCGCAAAACGACAGGAGCACCTTCTTCGTTCTCGGTAAACAATCCTTTCTTCTTGCGACGGCGGTTGTGCCCAATCAACTGATCCGCAACTCGCAAGATGTTGGGTGTACTGCGGTAGTTCTGTTCCAAGCGAACCGTTTTTACCGACGGGTAATCTTTCTCAAAGTCAAGAATGTTATTCAGGTCCGCACCACGCCAACCGTAGATCGATTGATCGGGATCGCCCGTAACAGCAAGATTCGGGTGATCGATCGATAACGCTCGGACGATTGCATACTGCGCCAGGTTCGTGTCTTGGTACTCGTCGACGAGGATGTACTTGAACTTGACGTCAAGTTCAGCACGAATCTCAGGTGACTCTCGCAGCAATGTTGCAACATGCAACAGCAAATCATCAAAATCCACGGCGTTCGCGGTAATCAATTGCTGCTGATACACGGGATAGACACGAGCGGCGAGCGTCTCGCTGCTGCGAAGTGCTTGGCCTTGCATCTTCTCGGCTGTAACCAAACGGTTTTTTGCGCGGCTAATGATGGCCGCAATTTGTTCTGGGGAGGCATGAGTCGTGGAAACACCAGCCGCCTCAATCGCCCGTTTCATCGCCTGTTTGGAGTCGGACATATCGTAGATCGAATAGTTCTCCGAAAGCCCCACCATTGTCGCGTAGCGTCGCAACAACTGTGAGCAAAACCGGTGAAACGTGCCCAGCCAGACGGGACTATTGGGAGCGAGCATTTGCACTCGCATCCGCATTTCATCAGCCGCTTTGTTGGTGAAGGTGAGCGCGGCGATGTTCCACGGCTTTACACCATGTGCGAGCATGTACGCAATTCGATGCGTCACAACCCGCGTTTTTCCACTACCGGGACCAGCCAAAATCAACATCGGTCCATCGATGTGCTGGACCGCTTCGGCTTGTGGCGCGGTGAGCCCCTTAAGAATGACTTCCATGCTACGACTTCTCTCTTCGATTGAAACGAGCGGATGGAACCCGAATTCCATCCAGCTCAAAAACTAACGACGAGACACGAACATCAATGACGTATTATTTTGGCAGTCGGCCACGCTCGATCATCGGGAATCGACCGGTGAGCCCTTCACGCATGAATGCGACCACATCGGCGACTTCTTGCGGTGTCAGATTCAGTGGCTTCATTTTATCGCTTAGCCAGGTATTCGGATGCCCGCCTTTATTGTACCAATCCATCACTTCTTCGAGTGTTTTCTGACTACCATCGTGCATATAAGGTGGCGAAAGCGAGACGCTACGTAAAGTCGGAGTCTTGAATGCACCGCGATCCTTTTCCTCTTTGGTAATTTCGAAACGTCCTAGATCCGGTTTCTCGGCATCCATTCCCACGCCCAAGTTGTGGTACAGCTCGTCGGTGAAGTTGGCTCCGGCATGACATGCGGTACAATTTGCCTTACCAAAGGCAAGCGTCATCCCGCGAGCCGCCGATTCACTCATTGGATGCTTTGCGGCGTTGGCTTTCAGCTTGGCATAATCTTCTGCCAATTCAGGGTCGTCTTCAATGTTTTCCAAGTCGTCGGCGAAAAGCTTTTCAAATTTTTGGAGATCATCATAGAAATCATAGGGCGCCGGACCCGTCACAATAGCTCGTTCGAAAGTTGCCAGTGCTTTTCCGACATTAGCGATCGTCAGCCCATCTTGGAAAATTGTCTTGAACTGCAAGTTGTAACCAGGAATTGCCTTCAAACACGCGATACATGCGTCGTGAGTATTGCCCATTTCGATCGCATTGGCGATTGGTCCTACCGCCTGGTCCTCGAGCGTTGCCGCGCGACCATCCCAAAACTGGGCGCGACTCAAAACTCGGTTATAAGCGATTGGTGAATTGCGGCCGCCTTGCGCGCCGCCGACTCCAACGCCGAATTGGGTGTTGGCACCAAATCCCATTTCTGGGTCGTGACAGGAAGCACAGGAGATCGTCGAATCTGATGACAATCTCGGATCAAAGTACAACTGTCGCCCCAATTCAATCTTAGCGAGAGTGATCGGATTGTCCTCGGGAACAAATACATTTCCGGCACCTGCATCGAGTCCCTTGGGAAGCGCGGGGGCTAACGGAACATGGTTCTCAGCCCGTGCCAGCCACGCGGTGATTTCACTATCGCTCAGTAGTCCGTTTCCAGGGATGCCTGCGAACAAGGTATCATCGCCGAGCACAACCGCTTTTGCATCGGGCGATTTTTGAGATACGCCAGCACTCTCTTTGTCTTGAGCGACAAGCGAGGAAACAATCACGACGAGCGAACCTGTGGCGATGCACGAAGCGAGCGAGCGAGTGGACATCATCAGCCGAATCATGTTGAAAACCTTGGTGAGCGTTCACTTAAAGTGAGTGATGGGATTGGTGATAAAAACGACGACCCATTGTAGCATGATGATCAACCGAATTTTTAGGGGCTTAATAAGCGGTTTACGATTTTTCGACCCGTCGTGCTCATGGGTAATGAACGCAGTTCATCTGAACTCGCAAAATACCAGTCATGGGGGGCGTTGGATTTCCCACCCACCAACCGCGCCTGATAAACGTGTAGGGTGATGCGAAATCGTGTAACAGCGTGCTTGAGCGTCAGTTGTTTGGTGCCCGCTTGGAGATCAACTCCCTCAGCGATGGCGAGCCAATTCGCTGCATCATCAGCGGCTGCAAATTTTTGCTCAGACGAACGAGGAAAATCCCATAGTCCAGCCCAGCGGCGACCACTGGGAATTTCACGCACGAGGTACTTCGATTTTTCTCGGTTCGTAACAACGAAAGCGAACTCCGTTCGATCTTCATATTTAAGCTTGGTGAGTTTGCCGGGAATCGTCTCCTGCATTGTATGTTCTGCGGCATAGCAACGCGTTCGCAACGGACAGTTGTCACATGCAGGCGACCGAGGTGTGCATATAAGCGCACCCAGTTCCATCAGCGCCTGATTCAAAACACCACAGCCACGCCTCGGCAAAATCGATTCGGCGAATTGCCACAACAATCGATTCGCATCCGGCGCAGTCGGCGACTGCTTTAAACCCATCAAGCGGCTGTAGACACGCTGGGTATTGCCTTCCAATATCGGCAACCGTTTGTCCAAGGCAATTGAAAGGATTGCACCGGCGGTGTAGCGACCGATCCCCGGCAACACAATCAGCTCGTCGAACGAAGTGGGAAAGTTGCCGTTGTGAACGGACATAATCTGCTTTGCTGCGGCCTGCATGGATCGGACACGACGATAGTACCCCAAGCCTTCCCATAATTTCATTAAGTCGGATTCAGGGATCGCGGCGAGCGATTGAACATCGGGCAGTTGCGAGATAAATCGCTCAAAGTATGGCAGCACCGTTGCGACTTGAGTTTGCTGTAGCATTATTTCGCTGACCCAAACTCGGTACAGTGTCGGCTCGCTCCGCCAAGGCAACGTCCGCGCGTGATTGCGAAACCATGCGAGCAGTCGCCGTCGAACGTCCTGTTGCCAGGGTGCATCTTGCCAAGCAGCAATCAGGCTGTTCGCTGCACCATGCGGCATCAATTTAGAATCCACGAATTTAGATTACCGTTCTCGCAGTCGACCGAGAGTTACACTTGCCTGCATTGGCTGTCCCAGTCGCAAAAACTCGATTGGCAATTCGTCGCCTTCGGAGTGTTCGTCGATTTTTTGCCGTAGGTCCAAGAACTTGTCAACTTTGATGTCGCCAATCTTGATAATCACGTCGCCCGGCTGAAGTCCGGCGAGTTGTGCGCCACTTCCCGGCACGATGACATTGATTTGACAAGCGTTCAAGCCATCAGTGCATTGCACGCCCAGAAAGCCGCCTTGCTTGTATTCAATCTTCAGTCCAGGAAGCTCTTCTCGCATCGCGGCGACTTTCTTGCTCGCGAGATCTGTTCCCATCAGTGTTAACGAGGATCGTATGGGAAGCTTGGCGATTTGGTCAGCGATTGTTTCGTTGATAGGGACATAACGAATCTCAAGCGAGTGAATCGAACGCATCTGCTTGAGTGGCTCGAGAGTAGCGTCGTCGATATCACCATCAACCAAGGCGATTGTTCTTAGGTCCGGCATCTTAACCAAGCGAGACAGTACGTCTTTTTGCAACGCCGCCCCTTGCACGCGGGCAAATTGTATGTTCTGCACCCAACGCAGCCATTCCAGGACTTGCAGGTCGCCGTTCCAAGTATCACTGATCTGGACGATCACTTGTGTCGTGCTAATCGCTTGCACCACAAAGTCATCGGAGCCGACATAAACGCCACCGGCAACGAGTCGCTCGACAGCCACCTTGCTGCGGTGTGTCCCAATTTCTTCAACGACTAACTTTGCTCGGCTCGCCTTGCTTCCGGCAGCTCGAGTCGCAATCCGGTTAATTGCAGCCCAGGCTCCGGAGTCGTCGTCGGGAGCTTGCGCCATCGCGATCTCGCCGAGTGCTCGGATCGCCAATTCCGTCGTCTCTAAATCGCCACGAACCATGGCTTGCTCCAGCGGTTGAACCGCTTCGTCGCCTGCCTTGATCAGTTGCTGTTGTGCAGTTTCGCGGCGCAAGTAGTGATTGCTGGCAAGTTGTTCGACCCAGTACTCAACGCTGCGGTCCTGGATATTGCGAGGTTGAATCTCCACTGGCGGTTGGGCAGCCGCCAACGTCGATGCAACTAGGCACGCCAACGCGACGAAGGTACCCAACGGCATCGATCGGTCTTGTAACGATCGGTCTCGTGCGACCCATCGCCAGAGCAATTGTGCTCCATGAACCCAATACGGCGCTCTCCTAGCGAACATTGCCAGCCAACCTTCAAACGATGCGACGAATTTCAAACAACAAGACCATTGTACGCTACCGCACGTTCTCGGGCAGGGCGTCTGTGTCTAGGATCGTAACGACGCTCCGGGGGATCGAGTATGATTCAGCCGGTACAAGCCCGAAAAAGCTCGCGACTTTGGATCGGTGACGGCGCAAACCTCTGCAACCTAATTCTGAAAACCGGTTCCTGGGGAGCCTGGAACAGCGAAGGGGCTAACATTTTCATTCGCTTCATCCCAGGTTATCCAACATCATGCACGAATGGTTAACGCCGGCGCTTTCCTTGTCTCCGATTCTCGTGGTCGCAATTTTCCTCGTAGGGCTGCGATTTTCCGCAGCCAAAGCGATGCCCCTGGCGTACGTCACTGCAGTCATCGTAGCCTACTTCCATTGGCAAATCAGCATCGCTCAAATTGCCGCCGCGAGCTTGAACGGCTTGGTGGTAACGTTCACTCTGCTGTACATCATTTTCGGTGCCATCTTACTGCTCAATACCCTCTGCGAAAGCGGCGGTCTGTCCGTCATTCGCTGCGGATTCACGAACATCACCGCCGATCGCCGCGTTCAAGTGATCATCATCGCTTGGCTGTTCGGTTCGTTTATCGAAGGCTCAGCCGGTTTCGGAACACCCGCAGCGGTCTGTGTCCCGTTGTTGGTTGGTTTGGGGTTTCCCGCCAAGTCGGCTGTTATTTCCGGCATGTTGATTCAGTGCACGCCGGTTTCGTTTGGCGCGGTTGGGACGCCCATTCTTGTTGGTGTCAAGAAAGGTCTCGATGGCAGCGCAAACGTAGTGGCTTACGCATCCGAGCAGGGATACTCGTCATGGGAGGAATTACTGCCGATTATCGGCGCCAAAGTCGCGTCCGTCCACGCGATTGCCGGCACGTTGATACCGTTATTTGTGGTCTGTGTGATGACGCGACACTTCGGCAAGAACCGAAGCTATGTTGAGGGCTTGCGAATATGGAAGTTCGCTTTGTTCGCAGCGCTCGCCATGACCATACCCTATGCTGTGATTGCGCATGTGCTGGGGCCAGAGTTTCCCTCGCTGTTGGGATCGCTGATCGGTTTAGCGATCGTCGTCCCCGCAGCTTCGCATGGTTTTTTGCTTTCTCGCGATGAAGTTTGGGAGTTTGAAGACACAGCACATTGGGATGCCAATTGGAAGGGCGAACGAGAGATAGCCTTAGAAGCCCCCAGGCAGCAGATGTCGCTGCTGACGGCTTGGACTCCCTATCTGATGATCGCCACTCTGTTAGTCGCGACGCGATTGCCGATGCTGAGAATCGGCGATTGGTTGAATTCGTTTGCAATACCCGCTGATGCGACGGCCTCGCAAAACGTCTTTGGCTCGGCAGTCGATATTTCACAAGTCAAACTGCTGTATCTGCCCGGTACGATCTTCATCTTGGCGAGTGTGTTCGCCGTCGTTCTGCACCGTATGAATCGACGTTCCTGTATGCGTGCGATCACCCGCTCTGGCAAAATGATTCTGTCCGCTTCGGTGGCGTTGTTGTTTGCCGTGCCGATGGTGCAGGTGTTCATTAACAGCAGCGGCGGCGGTGCTGGATTGGGGTCAATGCCCAACGAATTGGCTGGTGGAGTCGCATCGGTTGTTGGGCAAGCGTGGCCAGCGTTCTCGCCTCTGGTGGGCGGCATTGGCGCGTTCGTTGCCGGCAGCAACACCATTTCCAATATGATGTTCGCTCTGTTTCAATTCGGTGTTGCCGAAAGAATTGGCGTCGATCCAACCTGGGTCGTCGCGCTCCAGGCAGTGGGCGGTGCCGCAGGCAACACGATCTGTGTGCATAACGTCGTTGCCGCATGTGCCGTTGTTGGGCTAGTGGGACGCGAAGGCGATGTCATTCGCATTACCGTGGTCGTGTTCGCGTATTACGTCGCGGTTGCGGGAATTATTGGTATGATGGTGACGTGAGCAGATCGTTAAGCTGACTTTCAACGATTGCTGCAACGTCATTTACCTTCATTCTGGCATTTTGGGTCTTACTATTCATGCAACTGCAGCGAGGTCTTCAATTCGCTCCCGGATATCGGCTGCAAGAGTTCCTTGGGCGTGGACAGTTTGGACAAGTTTGGCGAGCGACTGCGCCTGGCGGCACCGCAGCAGCGGTGAAATTTATCGACCTCAGTGATGGCCAGGGCGAGAAAGAGTACGAAGGCATTCGTCGAGTGAAACAAATTCGGCACGCGAATTTGATGCCGATCATTGCGATCTGGTTGCTTGACGGCGAAGGAAGAATGATCGAGGAGGCACCCGACGAAGCTGTTGAAACGATCAATTTGACAGCCGGAAATGTCTCTGACCATTCGCGAGAAATCGTGACGCCGCAAAAGGACGCGAGTTGGCTGGTTGTTGCCATGTTGCTCGGCGGACAGAGTCTGCAGCAAAGGTTGAGAGCATGTATCACTGAGGGCAAACGTGGCATCCCGACCAAGGAACTGATCAGCTATATCGATGAATCGGCCAAAGGTCTCGATTACTTGAATTCGTCGATTCATGATCTCGGTGATGGCCTGATCTCCATCCAGCACTGTGATGTGAAGCCAGCGAATATCGTATTGATCGGCACCAGTGCCGTGGTCTGTGATTTTGGGCTGGCGAGGATCTTGAGTCGCGCGCAAGCGTCAGCCACAAACGCATCGGGAACGCCAGCCTATATGGCTCCCGAAGCGATCGAAGGTAAACCGTCCAAATCAAGCGACCAGTACTCGCTGGCTGTGACCTATTACCAACTTCGCACGGGGTCGCTTCCCGTGAACGAATCCTCGCTGTGGCAAGTTCTCGATTCGCACCGGCGCGGCAAGCTGGATTTCAGCCTTGTCTCTGCCGCTGAACAAGCCGTTTTACGCAAAGCAACGCACCTGGATTGGAAACAGCGCTTTGAGTCCAACGTTGATATGGTGGAAGCTCTGCGTGATTCAATCCGATCAAGCGAGTACTCACAGCAAGGTGTGATGTCGTCTGCCACGCCTTGGACAGACCCACATGACCAGTCGCGATTGACGGCTCCCTTTGCTGGTACCCAGGGCGAGTCTCTTGCCGAGCATGATCCGCAAGCCACGATCGGCTCGGAGTTCCTGAAACTGCAGTCGTCCGCAGTCTCGAATCCGGAAGCCTTGTTCGGATTTGCGGATACGCACCGAACCAGCGATAACATTGCCACGTCAACCCTTGCTTCTACGGAAGAATCGACCAAGGAGATTGGAGCGCCGGCCCAGAAGTCGGATGCACGTCAAGCGACAATCGCGGAAAGTGTGGCAACGCTGTCGGCGGAGTTGTGGTCCCAGGCTCGCAAACGTCCACAGGCTGCACTGACGGGAGTGGGTACCGCCGCCGTGCTGGCCCTTATGGGTATTTGGTTTGGCCCAGGCAATAACGGAACATCCAATAATTCATTGGGCGAGGTTGTTGTGCCAAGGACAGATGAAACGCGTGAGCCAATAACGCCTCAAGATCCTCAAGTGCTTGTCGAGCAAGCGCGGCAATCGCTGATCCTAGGAAATAATGAATTGGCAGTATCCACCTTTTCACAGGCGGTGCAGTTGGAGCCAACGCTGGTCAACACGACTCCCGTTGTTTTTTCGGGACACGAAGGATCGGTGACGCAATTGCGAGTCAGCCAAAACGGTGAGTTCCTGGTGTCACTCGCTCAAGACAACTTCCCAATCCTGTGGCGATTGGCGTCCTTTGACGGCAAGACTCAACCTCCGAGCAACCAGCTTGTTGGTCACGATGATTTGATTGAGGAACCTGCATTTTCGCTTTCTCTCGACGGGTCGCGGCTCGTCACCGGAGGTTATGGTGCGCAGGCTTTTGTGTGGAACCTGAACAATCAAGGTGAGGCAACGAAGCTGTCGCTTGACGGTCACGATGACGACATCACCGCAACTGCTTGGCATCCCAATGGCGAGGTCGTCGTAACAGTATCCGCAGATCAACACCTAGGAATCTGGCAACTCGCTGACGGGACTCTGGAGCATCAGGCCGGAGTGATTGCGAAGCAAAGGATTTTTGCCACTAAGAAGATGTATCAATCTGTGCAGTTCGATCCTAGCGGACGATACTTGGTTTGCACCAGCATCAATCAAGACACAAACGCCAGCCAAGGCCCAGGAATCTATGGAGAACTGGATTCATTTAAATGGGACGATGTGCAGAAAACGCTGGAGGTAGAATCCGCTCCGCAGCCGATGCCCGTCATGGCGTCAGGCAACTTCGCACGGCGGGTAACATTGTCCAGTTTCGGCCAAGTTCCAATTGCGATCGTTGCCGATGATAAAGTTGTCTCCCTGTGGTCACTTGACGAACCTCAAAAACTGATCGACCGCACTGAGCAGCTTTCGGCTCTACCGGAATCCCAGGCCGTTATCGCCAACGAAACAAGGCAGCTCATCGCGACAGGCTTGGATGATGGCAGCGTCCACTTATGGTGGCGCGGCAACTCCGTGCAATCCCGATCGTCCAGTATTTGCACAGCGTCAATTTATGGCGTCGGACTGACGCAGGATCAGCACTGGTTGGCAACAGCATCATTGGATGGCACGGTTTCGTTGGTCAATCTGACCGAGCCAGAAGCAAAGCCGCTTGTTTTAAGTGACAGTAAAGTCAGTGCCTACAGTGTCGCGATTGACCCTGATGGGCGATGGTTGTTCGTGGGCACCGCCGATGGAACGATTCAAGCTTGGGACTTGATCCACGCAAAACTGTTGTGCCTAATGTCCCGCCCAAATGCGTTGACTCGGCCTCGCGACAACAGCCAAACACCTTATACTGATTCTCGAGCGGTCATCTCGAATGCTGTTGCCCACAATAAACAGAATTAGCCCCAGAGTTGGGAACCTATGGGATAGCGACCGTTGTTCGCCAACGCCGAGCTTGGCACAGATCAGCCATCTTGTCCTCGCTAGGGCAATACTTATATTCCCGCACGAGGCGACTACTTGCAAAAATCACTGATTGAATCATTTGTTAAAGCCACTGCAAAATCGTCTGCAACTAGCGATCGCAATCCTTGCGACGGTCTCAATAATCATCCATCTCGGTTTATGCTATGGCACAGCATCGTCACCTCACCTGAGCAACTCACCTCTGTATGCGGCGCTCTTGATCGGTGGCGTTCCCTTGGTGACCGGGCTGCTGGTGAAATTGTATCGCCACGAGTTTGGTTCAGACTTACTGGCTGGGATTTCGATCGTAACGGCGGTCGTTCTTGGTGAGTATCTCGCCGGCACTCTGGTTGTATTGATGCTCTCCGGCGGTGAAGCATTGGAAGCCTACGCCGTCCGTAGTGCCTCGTCAGTTTTCCGAGCGCTAGCCAGACGCATGCCATCGGTAGCACATCGAAAAGTCGACGCACAAATCGAAGATGTGTCGCTGGATCAACTCACCATTGGGGACCAAGTACTTATATTCCCGCACGAGGTTTGTCCGGTCGATGGCATCGTGATTGATGGTCATGGTGTGATGGACGAATCGTACCTCACCGGCGAACCGTACATGATGAGCAAGACGCCGGGAGCCTCTGTTCTGTCGGGCGCCATCAATGGGGAATCGGCGCTCACGATCACAGCGGAAAAACTGCCTGTCGATTCACGCTATTCACAAATCATGAAGGTGATGCAGGCATCCGAAGAGCATCGGCCGCGCATTCGGCGACTTGGCGACCAACTGGGGGCGGTTTACACGCCGATTGCCGTGACGATTGCGTTGATCGCTTGGGCGACAAGTGGCGAGGCCGTACGGTTTCTCGCAGTGCTCGTCGTCGCGACACCGTGCCCTCTTTTAATCGCCATTCCTGTAGCGATCATCGGTTCGATTTCGCTCGCCGCGAAACGAGGGATCGTCATTCGCGACCCGGCGGTTTTGGAGAAGCTTGATCGTTGTCGAACATTCATCTTTGATAAAACAGGCACATTGTCGTATGGGCAACCGCAACTGACTGAGCAGTTTTGCAGCGAGAAGTTTACACCCGCAGAGGTTTTGTCTCTCGTTGCAAGTATTGAGCGATACTCCAAGCATCCGCTCGCTGAAGCGATTGTGCGAGCAGCTACCGAACAGAATATCGCAACAGATGAGGCGACTCAAATCAGTGAAAAGCCGGGAAAAGGTCTATCGGGTATCGTCGCCGGACGGCAAGTTCGAATCACCAGTCGCAAGAAATACCTTGCTTTCAATGCCGATGCCGCAACGTTGTTACCAACGCAATCCAGCGGTTTGGAATGTATTGTGTTAATCGATGAACTATACGCGGCAACCTATCACTTTCGTGATGCGCCACGGAGAGAGGGAGCGTCGTTCGTGCAACATCTCAAACCGCGTCACCGAGTAACTCGAGTGATGCTATTGTCTGGCGATCGTGAGTCGGAAGTTCGCTATCTTGCGGAACGAGTCGGAGTCACTGAGATCTATGCCGAACGTACTCCTGAAGAGAAGCTTGACATTGTGCGTCAGGAGACTGAATTGGCGAACACGTTGTTTGTGGGCGATGGCATCAATGACGCACCGGCACTCCTGGCTGCGACTGTCGGCATTGCGTTTGGCCAGAACAGTGACGTTACGACTGAAGCGGCCGGCGCAGTTGTCTTGGATTCGTCGTTGGGCAAAGTCGATGAGTTGATGCACATCAGCCGACGAATGCGGCGAATAGCGTTGCAAAGCGCGGTTGGCGGAATGGCCGTCAGCGTTTTGGCAATGTTCATTGCTGCCGCTGGTTATTTGCCACCGGTTGCTGGCGCGATCACGCAAGAAGTCATTGACGTATTAGCAGTGGTCAACGCGCTCCGCGTCGCGATCGCGCCGCAATCGTTGACCGATTATAACTCATAGCTGCAATTCAAATTATGTTCTCGGCCCGCTCTGCGATCGACAAGTTCCACGGGCGTTGATGCCCACAAAGTTGTGTGGGATCAATAAGTGACGTATTCTTGCCGTGGCGTGGACTTTTAGCCGACGTTTCTGGGTTTGGCGACTGAAAGTCGCCACCACTTATTCTTCCCTCGTTGTTCGATTCCGTGAACGCCATCGTCAGCCTTGAAGTAGACAATCCCCTCTATGTTCGTGAGGCCCCCGATTGACGAGTAGTAACTGTTAGGATGAACTTCTTTGAAGAGCACCGTCGCGTTTTATTGCGAAACATCTAAATACTTCTCAACGACCAACAGCCACAAGCAGAATGAATTCTCACAGAAAATAACTGTTGCTCGATGCGACTTCTTGCTAGGTCAGGAGACAGGGCAATTGCACGTCGCTTCCGCATTGGCCCAATCATTGCTTAAGTGTGGCGACCGTCAAGTCCTCGATCGAAGGACTGCAAAAAACAGGATTTGCTTGCGACGGAGCCTGACCTTGACCACATCGTTTCTCGAACGAACTTACAAACATTTTGAAAAAGTTACCGATCCGCGAATCAATCGGGGTGAAAACCACTCGTTGATCGAAATGATTTTTGTGACGCTTTGTGCAACCATCTGCGGCGCGGATACTTGGGCCGATGTTGAACGCTATGGG
>JBGSIA010000236.1:0-22290 GCA_041751935.1 Pirellulaceae bacterium
ATGCACAGCACCGGTTGCTGCGGATCATAGTCAATCGCATACGTTTCCAGCACTTCTTCCATGCAAGCGACGAACTCAGCGTCTTGCCCAGGAGGGATCGGTCCATGCCGTTGTATTGGCATCCGCCTTGAGCAAGATTTGGGCACGACGCACCTTTTGGGACGTTCCCTTGAGCTTCTTGACAATGTCCTGGCAAACCTGGCGCTCTTCATCCGAGAGTCGGACGATATACTTTTTGATCATGAGAAGCCTCCGTGTTGGCGAAAGTTTCCACTAATTTGAGCAAATCAACCAACCCCAATTCTTAGGCCGGATGACGCACTAGTATCGTATTTGCTTGAAGAGCTGGCGATCATCCAGTTGCCGGTTCCACAGAGATTGCCGGCGATGACGCAACCTGTCACAGCCAGTCGCTTGGTAGCCTGCCGATAAACCAGGGTGCTTTTGCGGGATTGTCGAGTGTCGTGGCCACTTCCCAGTACAGCACCAAGAAGAAGGAAAGGCAGCCGACCGAAAACATCCCTGACAACGGATTTTCATATTCAACAAGCATCGCACCGACGATGATGATGATCGACATGGTGGCAAGAAGTACATGGATGATGCCTGGGATGCGTTCGTGTGAGCATATGTCAAAGGTCTCACGGTCTTCTTCGCGAATACAGCGGCTAACGACTTTAAATTCCTCCCAGACTTTGCTTAACACCATAGCGGCGAGGATCGAATGAAACATAGCACAAATCGGCACGACCATGTTTGTGATCGCCGACTCATCCATCTTTCCAAGAAAGATCCCATTCGCAAAGAATAATTGGTACCAAATCGCACTCAACGTGACGCCGATGACTAGAGGGCGTACCAGCAACGTGAGATGCCCCAGGGTACAGTGAAATTTGTGACGCCATGTTTGCATGACTCGGCTCTTTAGAACAATTGAGGAGGGGAAATACTACAAGAGATACCGCACTTCGATAACCGCAAACAGTTTAGCCTTAATTCGATTCCTCATGTCCGATGCGGCAGCTTCTCCGCAACGATGCAATGGACCGTCAAAATTTCTAAGTCGGCGGTCGCAGATTCCATAGGTTCAAATGGGGAATATTTGTTACCGATACGCAAAAGAGCGTTACCAGCGATGGCGTCAAAGACGGCATGATTGACCGAGTCAGCTGCCTGGGTGTTGGGCTACGTTACAATTGTCGGATGATCCTCGATAATGTCGGGGAGATTCTCGCGAATCCCATGATAGGATTGCGATTGATGAATCAAGTTTCAATCGCCCGTAAAAAATTTGTGCAATCGTTGTGACTGAAATGTACCGACTGGTTTGTTCGTGTGGACAGGAAATGAAAGTTCGTGGCACTCAAGCTGGATGCCAGGTGACTTGCGCCTGCGGTAAAATAAGCCGCGTTCCGTCGCTGAGTGAGTTAAACGATTACCAAGGACGTGACGAAGCAACGCCAACCGTTAACCTTGCGCCGATTCAATCGGACGTTGAAACGAAGCGTGCTGCACTCTCGTACCCAAACTTGCAATTTTATCATTGCTGCGGTCGGGTGGGCCGAACCGGCAACTTGTCTAGCCTCGCCATGAATCACTACGTCGAGTTGGTACGGTGGCGTCTTTGGCAAACAATCAAGTCGATCGAACACGCGTCGGTCGCCGAGTTCGTTCTTTCCGTTGCCATCGCTCCCGGTGATCGGAAGCGAATCGAGTTCGATCTTTACCCCAAAGACGCAACGTCTGATCAGTTTGAGCAACTGAGCAAACAGATCCGCGAGATCCAGGCTCCGCCGATCCACGACGGGCCGATTGCCTTTGCGTTCCTTGTCCATATTCGGCATGTGAACGATGAAGAGCGATCGCTGTCCGTATTTCCGAGTCTGAGCCAGTCCATGAAGTCACTTGGCGTGGACGAGGCGATCCGGCAAGCATTCGGTATGGCACCTGCCCCCGACACAGTAACGAGAAGAGAACCAGAGTTCACGACGACAACATGGTGGCATAGACTCCTCTTATGGCGTCGTCCGAAACCGCATACCGTCTCGGCCGAACTCACTGCTCAAGAACGCTTTCTGGCTCAAGAGCATTGGCTGCAGCAATGCGAATCGATGGCGGCCGAGTTTACGTGGCTCGATCTCAAGCGTGCCGTTGTCGATGCACCCGACGATCTTCGGTATCGCATTGCCTTCGCGGCAAAGCACTTCCAACAAGAAGCCTGGGTATCGGCGATTAAGTGGTACGACGGGTTGGTTCATCAAGCCCCCAACTTCACTCCGCTGTTAGGACGTCGAGCCAGTCTGAATCGGCGTGCCGGAAACTCCGCAGGAGCGCTGCGAGATTATTCCCAGGCGATCGAGCAAGCGCCACACGAAGCATCGTACTGGGTTGAACGCTCTTCCATTTATGCGGAGTTGAAAGCGTGGGAACAGGCGGCGGCAGACCTCAACCAAGCAATCCAATTGACGCCGATCGATCCCGAACCCCACTTTCATCGTGCTCTAGTTCGCCTTGAGCAGCACAAGCCCGCCGAAGCGAAGGATGACCTTCGCGAAGCGGTTCGGCTGGACCCCAACTTTGGTCATGCACACTTTCGCTTGGGATGGTTGTATTCGTGCATCGATGCCGACAAAGCAGCCGAGGCGATCGAACATCTATCGCGAGCGATCACTTTAACAGACGATGCCAACATTTGGCTCCACCGCAGCCTCGCTTACCTCGCTCAGAATAAATTTGCTCTGGCAATGGAAGATTGCGACCACGTCCTGGCCGTCGAACCGGACCACGCTATGGCACAAGGAACGCGTGGTCGAATCTTGCAGTGCGAGGGGCGATTTGAAGAAGCGATCGTCGCCTGCTCACGTGCGATCGAACTTGGGCATGAACATGCGGCGGTCTATCTAGCGCGTGCGATTAGTTATGCGTCGACTGATCAACTCACTTTAGCTACGTCCGATTGTGATGCGGCGTTGGCGCTCGAACCGAACAACGTTTGGGCTATTCAAATTCACGGCCGTTTGAAGCTTCAAACCGGCGACTTGGATGCGGCCATGGACTCGTTTCACCGGGCACGTGAATTGGCACCTGATTGGGTAGAGCCTCGCGAGCAGTTATCGCTCGTGCATCGCTTGAAAGAGAACCCGCGCGCGTCGGTCGAAGAACAGACACAGTTAATTGAGCGTCAACCGAGCCAGGCGTCGCATTACGTCAATCGCGCTTTTGCATTCACACAGTTGCATGAATACACAGAAGCCGCAAACGACTACGATCGAGCCATCGAGCTAGAACCGGAAAACGAACGGATCTTTTTTCTGCGGGGCATTTTTCGAGTCAACTGCCAACAGCCGGAACTTGCACTAGCCGACTTCGAACGCGTACTGGCGATCACAGGAGACGATGACAATGCTCGCGTCCATCGAGCAAATCTGCTGATGCAATTGAACAGATACCAAGAGGCGATTGATGACTACGCTCAATTGATCGCGAAGTACCCAGAGAATCCTCATGCATATTCAGGTCGAGCCTTTGCATTGGCTGCGTTGGGGAATACCGACCGTGCGCAGCAAGACGCTAACCGAGTGATTGAAATGTCACCAGAATCAGCGGACGGAGTCCATCGCAGCACGGAAACCGCCAATCTTTACCGCTTGATGCGTAGCGAAGAGTACGATGCGGCTCTCACCGTGGCCGATCAGATCGTGGTTGATTACCCCGATCAATCGCTCGGGTATCGCCTTCGTGCGTATGTGCGATGGGAACGGGAAGAGTACGTCGAGTCCTATGACGACTACACTCGCGTCATTGAAATGGACGGCCCCACTTCCGATTGCCTCAGCGCTCGCGGGCAAGTGCAGACGGAATTAGGGGAATGGGACCGAGCGCTGCGCGACTTGAATCAAGCCGTGGACATGGCCAGACAAGCGGGACAAAGCATGGTCCTTGCGTACGCTTTGAATGGCCGTTCATTGACCTTAGCCGGAATGGAGCGAGACGACGAATCGGACCGCGATTTTGAAGAGTCGGTAAGTCTATGCCCCACGAATCCTTGGGTTTATTATCACCGAGGCATCCGAAAGTTTCATCTCCACGAACTGGCCGAAGCCAAGGTGTTGCTGGAGCTGGCGTTGGAGTTCAACGATCCCCCGTTGTCCAAACGCAAAAAGCAACGAGCAAAAAACGTGCTGGAAAAGGTCATGGTCAATCGCGCGACGCCAAGCCGTTCAAGCGAGAGCTGATTCGAAATACGCAAGGATCACAACCAATCCAGGTTCCAATGCCATCACCGTTGCCACATCGGAAAACGCAGCTCTGCACGCACTGACACCGATTTTCGAATCAACAAACACGCTGGTTAGATCGCTGATAGGAAGTACCAGTGTTGCTTCACTTTCTCCAGTAGTGTCCGTTATTCACACCGTGCATCTTTTTGTTTTGCGACAGAATGAAAGCTGCAAAAAAACGGAGCCCACGAGAAGCGTCAGAAGATTTACCCAATCACTAAGTGAGCTCGATTTGCATGCGTGGCCGCTGCAATCCGGTCCGCTGAAAACTGTTTTCGGCACGATTGTGCAACTGACTGCGATCAGTTTGATGCGTCGATCCCTCGAATATAGAGCCGTTGCACCTCTTGCATGCAGCATTGACCGTTTGGGGCGAGCGTTCCACAGTTCGCTTGTTTGGACTTTGATTTGGCCAACAGCTCACGAATCGAACTCGGCGACCGTTGCACAATTGACTCGTCGACGTCTTCCATCGTGAATCCGAAACAGGGGCAAATCGGAGCATTCGCATCCTTCGGATAAATATCACTCCGCAACTCACACACAGGAACAAAGCGTTCGAACGAGTCGAAGTAAGCGACTTCGCATTTGGAAAAATCGCAGAACCAAGCGTCGTCTCCTAACTTCGCGCGGGAGTCTGACTGGATGTGATAGTCAAGCGTCACACGGCCCACGGCAACTCCCAGTGCACCACAGCGAGGGCAGTAAGCATTACCCTCAGAATCCGGTTCGCGAATAAATGCCTTATTCATGGCGAGTATCCTCGTTCTTGTGGACCTTCATATCACGAGTCACCCGTTTGCTCGAGACGGGCCTCGCGATTGCGTTTACTCTGTATCCAACTATGACTGCTTGCACGGTATAGACCATCTTTGCCAAGCTTTGCCGCGATGGTATCGGCGAGTCGATCGACACGGTCGCTGGCCAAATTCACTTCTTGATCGAAAAGCATCATTTGCTGCGGTGCATGGGCATCGGTTAAGTTGCTCACGGAAACACCGAGTAAACGCACGGCTCGCGGTTGACGCTGTCGCATCTCACGAAAAAGTTCAGCAGCGGTTTGATAGATGGCCGGGGTGCTGTCAGTCGGCTGGGAAAAGCTTCTCGCACGACTAAACGTTTTAAAATCCTCTCGACGATACTTCAGCGTGACCGTTCCTGCTAGTCGATCGCATCGGCGCAAGCGACGAGCCACCTGTTCACTGAGGTAGCTGATTACCCCGTCCATCGATTCCTCATCGGTAAGGTCTTCATCAAATGTTCGCTCATGACCGATACCTTTGGCTTCATGGTCGACCACAACGGCGCGTGGATCAATGCCGTTGGACAATTGCCACAAGTGCACACCCCACGATCCGAATTGTTGTTTCAGAAATGCCGGGTCGGTTCTGCGCAAATCAGCGATGTATTGAAAACCAAAACGTGTCAATTTCGCCTGGCCAACACGACCAACACCCCATAATCGAGCGATCGGCAGCGGGTCCAAGAAAGCTTGCACGCCATCAACAGGAACTTCGACGAAGCCGTCCGGTTTGTTAATGTCGCTTGCAATCTTGGCAATGAACTTCAGCGGTGCGATGCCGACGCTCGCTGGCAAATCGAGCTCATCGCGAATGGCTTGCTTAATGGCGAGCCCGATGGAGGCCGCGGTGCCATGCAATTTTAAAGTCCCAGTCACATCAAGAAACGCTTCATCCAGCGATAGTGGTTGAACGATGGGTGTGTAGCGATGAAAAATCGCACGGACTTGACGCCCCACAGCCGCGTAGTGATCGATTCGACTGCAAACAAATTTGGCATGCGGACAGAGCTGAGCAGCTTTTCTTCCGGGCATCGCACTATGCACTCCGAACGCCCGTGCCTCGTAGCTGGCTGCCGTGACAACGCCTCGTCCCCAATTGCCACCAACAATAACCGGTAAACCACGCAGATGCGGTTGGTCACGTTGTTCGACTGATGCGTAAAACGCGTCCATGTCGATATGCAAAATAAATCGAGAGGGTGCGCTTTGCAAATCCGTCTCCTCGTTTAACGCTGCAAGGTTTCATCCACTGTGCAGCGGAAATTTCCACTGGCAGCGGAAATTTGCGCCGCGGTTATTTGTGAGAATTTTAGCGCAAAGTCCTGCAGAAATGCCAAGTGTCCGGAAAATCGAACTCGCTGATCAACGGAATCGGCACTATTGTAGTACGCGAACTAGGCGTCCCACACCCCTCTCAATTCGTTCCGCAAATGGACCTGCGGGCGAGTCGGCGATGTTCGATGCAAACACTGATGCTACCTTCCCAAAGGTTCGTAGGTTGCTAGTCATTGGTCCGAACACTCGATTTGACAACCGCTCGCCATCCGCCATGATGCGCCGTGCGCTTACCAGTGATGCACCTGCAATAACGAGTGGTCTGGATCGCCGATGCAGCCGTTGATGCTTGTCGTGTCAATCATGAGGCAATTATCCAACAGAGGGATTTCGAAATGACGTGGATGCTGCGGATTGCGATGATGGTTGTAGGGTTGATCGTTTGCAACCTTGCATCCGCAGTGCCGCCTGAGAATGGGACGGCACCTGCCCAGGAACCGCTGAAGCTGACGCTCGCGGAAGAGCGCCATCGGTTTCAATGTCAGGAATTGATGGCAGCGAAGCATGGAGGATGGATCTTCCCGCCGGACACCGTTCCTAGAATCATCTGGCGAGACGTCGATGAGGTGCGGAGACTGCACGGTGACGTCGATTTTCGCGTCCGTTGGTTTGACGCCGACCTAAATGAGTTTCCGCAACCGAACCACCCTGGTCGATGGATGGCCTCGATTTCGGGAACGGCCCCCAACGGCACACCGCTGCGACGTGCTCTCACCTTTTTTGCTTTTCCACCGGACATGTCCAGGGGGTCGTCACTTGACCTAAAAGTCGATCTGCCAAACTTTCCTGGCACGCAGTCGCCTCCCCCGTGGCGGGAGCGCGAGCGAGAAATAGTGAAGCTGCTTTCGGGAATGGTTGGCCAGGCACTGATCAATAGCGAACAAGGGGCAATTCTTCTGGCAGGTTTGTTTGAATCTGAAACGCTTGGTCGCCCGGCTCAATACACGGAGTCGGCATCGGTAATGAATGATGAACATCACCTCGCGTTGAAGTTGAAACAATTGGGACTTCAGGGCAAGTCGCGATCACTGCGACCGCCACGACCCTTGGATACTCCAGCAACGGAGCTCCGCACCGGCTCTGCGGAGCAGGCAGGTGTTACTGCGGATGCGAACGCTCGCATCGACGCAATTTGTCAAGCTTGGGCCGATGATTCCGGCGAGCCATTTGTTACATTGGTCGCACGACGCGGAGTCATCATCACACATCGGGCATTCGGCCATGGTGGAAGTGACGCCGCCTTGCCCTTGGACTATCGCTGCTGGGTAGCCTCATTAACGAAGACGGTCACGTCGTTGATGTTCAGCCAGTTTGTTGATCAAGGTCTGATTGATCTCAACGCCCCGATTTCGTCGGTATTCCCCGAGTTCCCCAAGAATGATCCGCACGTGCCGACGTTTCGCCAGTGCCTCACTCACACCAGTGGTTTGAGCGGTCACGGCGAGTTCGGAGGCATGAAGAACCCGCACTTAGAAAACATTGTCTTGAATGGAATCGACGTCAACGAACCTAATTCTCGATACGTTTATTGTGGTTTGGGCTTCGAACTAGTGGCCAAGGCGATGGAGATAGTGGCCGGCAAGAGTGCCGTGCGCATTTATCACGATCATCTTTTTAGTCCGCTGGGGTTCGGCGATGTCGTGTTAGGAAATGCTAGTTCCGATGGCGAATTTACGGCGATGGAGCTTGCGATCTTGGCCCAGTGGGTTGCAAATGAAGGTCGGTATGGAATGCTGGAGTTCATCTCGCCGCAGACATTCAAGTTCCTGCTCCCCCAGCCTGTTCGCGTCGCTGATGACGGCTACACGCAGGATGAAGGGCTGGGCATGCATTGGATGCGGCATCAGCGATCCGGCATCGAACCAGGGGGCGAGCCCCAAAAGCAATTTTTGTTTGGCCCACGAACGCTCGGCCACGGATCGTTTTCCGGTTGCGTCTTCGTGATCGATCCCGAGCAACAGTTGGTGATCACACAGGTTCGACGCAACACGGGGGCTCGACATGCGGAATGGTCGACGAAGTTCTTTCAGACAATTGCGGATACGATTGTCGCTGATTAGTTTCAGGCTCGGCGAGATCTTCCATCGCACCTTGCAGGCGGAAGTTCTTAGCATATACCAGATCTCACAGCGATGCTGCGATCACTCGCATGATATTGCCACCGATGATTTTGCGGACCACTGCGTCGCTGTTGGGCCAAGCGGACGGTAAAATGTGGTCAATTCTTCCATGCGACGCTCTCATTCATTTCACTCGTTGTTCTGAAATCGCCTAGCTTTCAACAAGCAGCGAGGCGGCGGCTCCAGCAATCGATCCCATGAATTAACGACGATCAAACATGACAGGTGAACCTTGGTGCTTGGCTAAGACACGAATTGGGAAGCGAACACCCACAAGAACGATTCGCGATTTACCGACGACACGTTAAGGTTGATCCAAGAGCAATGCTGACAATACTTGCGCATACACCCGATGACCGAAGTCGTTGGGGTGATTGACGCCGTTGCCGGTTAAGTCGCGATCTTTCTTTCGCTTCATAAATTCTTCCCACACGCTCGTCATGTCTGCCAACGCGATACCGGGTTGGCGAAGTACCGCGAGCTCGTCACGGTACTGAGGAAAGACGTCATGCTTGAGCGCGACCCAGTCTCGATTGCCGAGCATCGAAGCGATCAAGATGAACTCAGTCTTTGGCAACTGCGCTCGCGTCTTTGCGATCATGGTGGCGACGTTCTTTCGGTATTCATCGGCGCTTCGTCCAGCGGAATCGTTCATGCCAAAAGCCAGGATCAAGAGATCGGGCTCATGAGGCACCACTTGATCGATTATGGTGATTCCCCAGGGAGTTGCGGTTCCGCCAACCGCAAGGTTCGTCAGCGTCACGTTGGTCTGGTAATGCTCCCTTAGATGCTGAAGCAGCAAATCTGGGTATGCGGGCTGGAACGGGGCACCTTTGCCCCAGCCCGATGCATTGCAGCCGGTGGAAATACTGTCTCCCAAAAGAACGATCGACACGTCCTCGTGATCTCGCAACTTTTGCAACGTAATCGGAAGTACGTCACTTTTGAACGATGGCATTGCGACGGGCCAATCGCTGCGTTGCTTTTTGTATGTCACCATGGTTTGCATTTGGTGGTACTCTAGATTCGCACCGAACAGGATTTCTCCGTTGCCGTCACGATGCGTCAATGAATGTCTCTGAGACTTCGCCGGACGTCGTAAATCCGCAGGCAACGCGGTGACGACCTGCGAACCGCAAGGGACAATGATCTCGCGAGTGCCCGGTTGAAAACGATAATCAACGCCTTCTTGATATGTGATGTCTCCTGCGGCATTGGTGACAACGACGACGTCCTCAATGGGAAAGACCAAGGAACCGCGAGCCTCTTTCGCTTCCGTGTCACGAACGAACAGAATGGGGTCACTCTGGATCACTTCACTCAGCCAAAACGGATGTAGAAGTTCCGGCGAGTATTTCCATAGGGCAATTTCCTGGCCAGATGCAGAAGAAACAACGAAAAGCAGCCAATTCAAGAAAACAAAAACGGGGCGGGGACTTTTCATAGAAATCCTCATAAAACGGCAGAACCGACCGAAGCCACAACAACTGAAACGGGTATCTTACAACTCACATAGCACTCTTGCTGCATTCTTGACCAGAAGAAGCTTAAGCCATCACTTTGGCTACCTGCTGATACCGCCAACGACGGCCATCGTCTTTGATCGTACATCCGTGCGTGTTTCATTGCACGGCGACTGTATCGGCGTAGGTGCAAGACGAACCACCTGATCCTGCATTATGGATATCGACAACAAGGTGCCCAAGCCGATGAGCGATCTTGCCGGAAATCTGGTCAATCAAGGCTTCGTGGTCGTAGTTGAGATGGAAGCTCATCGACTGCCAGACGCTTGCCAAAGCTGAGCACGTTGTCCTGTTGGAAGCCGATCGAACGATAGAACGCGACGGCTTCCGAATTGTCCGTGCGGACTTGCAGGTTGACTTTGGGACAGCCGATCGCTAATAGTCGTTGTTCGGCTGCGGCCATCATTGCCTGACCGATCCCAGCCCGTTGCTGTTCTGGGGCAACGGCCAAGTAGTTGATCCATCCTCGATGCCCGTCGTAGCCCACCATCACTGACGCCACAATACGATCATTCATGACACCAACAAACAGCCAGTCGGGTTGGCCTTCAAGCTTGCGCGCTATGTCGAGATGGGGATTGTTCCACGGCCGTGTTAGGCCACAGCGCTGCCAAAGCTCAACTAGTGCCGCATCGTCGCCATTCTGGTAAACACGAATTTCAACTGAATCCGACATCACTTCGCTTCCTCGAGATGCACAAGAGTAAAACTCGTTTTGATTACCTATGATTCAGAGAAAACGTCCGCGAACGGTGACAGGAACTTGCGATCGTCTGACCAATCCGCAATGGCAAACAGAATGTTAGCAAACTGACCGTTATAATCTCCTTCGATTGCTTCTCGAAAGTCTCGTGCTGTCCTGTTCGGATCATTGCCGAATGCTCCACACCTCCAAGCTCCGAGAATCAAGCTGCTATAGCCATACGCTTTTGCAATAGCGAATACACGATGAATACGATTCCGCAATAGGTCGCCTGCGGTTGGCTGGCCAACGGTTGGCGTATACGGAGCCGCACAAGTGATGAAGTCAGCCAGCAAAGGAGTTTCGAAGTGTCCGCCGGTGTCCGAGCGAAAAACCGGTACCAGCGGCGATAGGATTGCCCAGTCCGTCGAGTCCTGCGCACGGCGATGCAAGTGATGCAGATACATCGCATCGCCCAGGAGGGTCCAGTAAAGGGAAGAAACACGACAGATTGCTTCTTCTTGTGCCCGAGCGCCACGTAGAAATCCACCGCCTGGTTCCACTCCGTTTGCGAAGATCAATGACAAGGGGCGAAGCCCCTGTTCCTTTAGTCGTAATACCGCCCCAATGGTGGTTTCGTTGGAAACTTGAACTTTAGTCAACGCAAATCCTTTGTGATGACTCGGGGGCAGTACCTGCCATGGCGGTATTGAAACCTTAGCAAGCACTGCATCCACCACCGCTCGGTTCCAGTCCACAGGGCCGCACATTGTCTCATATGATCCGGATTCGACCGCGTGGATAACCTCACGAGAACGATACGTTGCCATGTCTCGCGAAATGTTCAATTCAGTTCGTCGCGCTTCCCCCAGTTCATGCGAATCCAGACACGCCAAAACCTCAAGACTTCCCATTCATCAACTCGCTTCTTATCTCAATTGCTAATTGCAAGTAAGAAGCATAGCGGAAATCGTCCCAGGTTGATTGCTCAGCCCAGGGCGTTTCGCGATTCTCCGTATCGATCAAATTGTGATCGACGATGGAGGCTGCATACTCATGCTGCTAGCGATCGAGCGATGGACCGCCAAGTGACCCATTGTTAGCTCGCGATTCCAGCATCGCATTGACGATGGGATCAACAACCGAACAAATCAGACGTACCAAATCGAGTTCCATGAATCGGTAGTCATCAGGGATGTCGAGTACATGAATTGGCTTGAATCGTGATTCGTTGGGAAAGCTGGCAAGGATTCGCTTGCGGTGCTTAGCTTCCATAACCAGAATCAGTTCCGACCACTTGATGTCATTGGCCGTGATTGTTTGAATAGCGTTTCGTGCCGTACCCCGCGAGCGGACATGGAGTCGATCATCTTTCTCGTACAACTTTTCTGCAGTCGGACTTCGCCACTGGTTACGACTACAAACGAACATCACGTTCAAACGCGCCTGGCTCATCGAATACCACGTGAATCGCGAAGCAACTTGCAGAGGACGCCGGCAATGTTCCAGGCGTCATCGTCGCCACGATGAGGAGTGCCGTCCATCACCATTCCGAGTTTCGCACAAGCTCCATCCAAGCCAACTTCATGTGAAAGCCCATGAGCGACGGCGAACAATGCTTTGACGTTCAAATGACTCACTCCGAACGGATAGCCTACGCCGGCTTCGCTGCAGACTCGCTCAAATTGCCTGCGATCATAATCACCCCAACTGGCCCACAACCGGTCTTGTGAGCTAAACTCCTTTTTGAGTGTCCTCACTGCATCGGCAAGTGTTCCCGCAGCAATGAATAGTTCTGGTGCCAGCGTGGTAAGCTCAGTGCAGAAGTGACTGATCGTCGATCGCTCTGGCTTTATGAGCAAACTTCGTTTACCGAGTCTTTCCAAGGAGCGAACATCGACCGAACAAATACCGATTTCGATGATCTCGCTCGATTGACCATCCGGCGCAGCGCCATCCCAACATGTGGATTCAACGTCAATGACAAGGATTTGATCGAGTTTACGAGCCATGCTCTACTTCCGCTTTAACAACAAGCATTCCTCTAGTTTTGGCAACCGACAATGGCGCTTCCCTCGAGAGTCAATTTAATTACTTTGGGCGTGTCGGACGTTGCAGCATCGACAGAGTTTTACGAACGGCTTGGTTGGAAAAAATCAACGGCATCTAACGACCAAGTCACTTTCTTTCATTCTAACGGAACCGTGTTGGGGTTGTTTGCACGTGCGGCACTCGCGGACGACGCGCAACTCGACTCAGTCAAAGACGGTTTTGCGGGCGTCACGTTCGCGCAGAATTTTGACTCCGAACAGGAAGTTGACCTTGCGTATACGCACGCAGTTGCCTGTGGTGCCAAGTCGTTGAAAAAACCCCAAAAAGTATTTTGGGGCGGCTACTCGGGATACTTCGCTGATCCCGATGGTCATGTCTGGGAACTGGCACACAATCCTTTCATGCCACTGAATGCGCAAGGCCACATGACGTTACCGTAAGTTCCGCTACCTACGACGGTCTAAGGATCTCGGCGACGCGCCGACCACGCCTCGCAACCAAAGGGCACATCCACTTTATGGAGTACTTGTTGTCGCGGGTATTCGTCGATTTCGTGGAAGAGCACCTGAAATCGTTCTGGTTCTGCAATAACGTTCAATCGGTTTTGACTTTTCCAGAGCGTTAAGTATCTGTCCTTCAACATCGTGAACGCCCGATAACACGGACCAAAACGTGATTGTGTCAGCTAGGTGTCGATGGTCGGGATGTATTGGTGTTATATCGGCAAGCGACGACCTGAGAAGGCTATTGCTGAAATTGATGCCCAGCACGATGTGCAGATTCAATTGCATCCGTTCCAACTCTACCCGACGATGCCAAAAGAAGGTGTCAGTCGCAACGAGTACCCACGCTGTGGTTCAAATGGCAGCAACTCCTCTATCCGCATTATTCAGCGAGTGCTGACTTCAGAAAATCGAACAATTCAACCGTGGGGTTGTCATCTGGAGTTCCCAAGTCCACATTGATTGATCCATGACTCTTTCCTTCCGCAGGTACCGTTGACGCTGACACACCAGCTTCCTTCAGTGCCTTTGCCTACGTCAGCAATTGAATCCTGAGTGTCAAACATCGAATAAGTCTGGAATGACCATGCGACGTCGGAACAGGCTCGAAGATCGGGTGTCTTGTATCCGCCTGCATCATTCGCAGGATTGAACGCCAGGATTCGACATCGTCCGCCAATCGTCTCCGCGATCCGGGCATTGACGCAATTGCCAAAGCTCTCTCCGATAAAAGTTGTCTGAGCGGGATCGATCGGTAATGACATCAGAAGTTGGGATGCCTCCTTCGAAACCGGATCAATGTTTTGTGCTACAGCGAGCGGATTTGGAATTCCGAACCACGCTGTCCGACACGATTGCTTCGACCAGTCAATAAGCAGCACATTGCACTCCGATATCGCTTTGCAAATTGAGTCTGCCAATTGATGAAAGCGATCCCCTGATTTAGTCCCACCCATCCCATGTGTGATCACGAAAGTGGGGTGAGCCTGATCGCAGGTTCGCCTGGAGTCGTGAAGGAGTTGAACTTGTGATGCCTGAGCAGAACACTCCATCACCATCCACGGAAACTCAGCTGAAATTTGCGTTTCGTCGGCGAGTGTCTCCTCCCGCACCAACAGCAGAGCCAATAGAGCGAACGCGATGGTGATCAAATTCGTTTGGCAACTCGTTCGGAAGTTTGTTAACATGGCATTTTCCCGGGAAAGGTAGCTTTGTTGGCTCTCTCTTTCCGGAGACGACAGCCGCCTTCAACTCGACCGTTGCGAGACTCGTTTTTCTACGAATTTCTTCAAGATTTCAGCGTAGACGCAAAATTGAAAAACTCTGCGGTCGATTCGTTCCAGGATGTCGCCTAAGGACATAGGCGGTCTCGTGCATGTCCTGGGTTTATACGGACATGCACGTCGAAATCTCGTGCACGGCCAACTTGCTGCTAGGATTTAACCGTACTTTATCCAGAGACAGCAAACGAACATGAAAGTTAGTGCCGAAGACCATGCCGCTCCGAAACTGGAGCAGCATCGCAACTATTTAAGAATGCTTGCCGACATGCAGTTGAATCCGCGTTTGCGAGTCAAAGAAGGAGCCTCCGATATCGTGCAACAGACGATGCTGGATGCCCACCGGGACTTGGCTGACTTTCGTGGCCAGACAGATGCGGAATTGCGAGCATGGCTAAAGATGATCCTGACCCGTAACCTGCTCACCGTGGCGAGACGCTATGGAACGCACAAACGCGCCGCAGGTCGTGAGGTTACGCTCCAGGATCAGTTGGAAAAGTCTTCTGCTCTATTTCATCATCAGTTGGTCGCCGAGCAAACATCCCCCAGCATGAAGCTGATCAAACAGGAACGTTCTGAACAACTGGCCGCCGCCTTGCTGAAACTGCTCGACGACGAGCGATCGGCGGTGGTTCTAAAACATTTTCACGACTGGTCAGTAGCTGAAATCGCGCAGCACCTCGGCCGAACTCAGGACGCGGTGGCCGGATTGTTGCGGCGAGGCTTGAAGAAATTGCGAGAGCTTTTGCGTGAGGAACCTTAATGTTGTCCAACTCCGAAGAAAAACCTGATGATCGCGAGAAGCAGCTTGATACGATTATTGCCGAGTACTATTGCTCAGCGGAAAAAGGCGAGTGCCCAGATCAGGTGCATTTCATTGCTCGATATCCGGATTTTCAGCAGGAGCTAAGTGAGTTCTTTGCAGATCTCGACATGTTTCAGCATTCCGGACGCGCCGATAGCGAAGATCCTGCCCTTGAACCGACGACCATAGATAGTACGTCGCAGCGGAAGAATCTGGCCGCAGGCGCCGTACGGTACTTTGGAGTGTATGAGGTTCTAGAGGAACTGGGGTCGGGCGGCATGGGTGTTGTCTACAAAGCACGACATTCCCGGCTCAGGAAGCTGGTCGCCTTGAAGATGATTCGAGCTGGTGAGTTTGCGTCTGACTACGAAGTGAAAATGTTTCAGGCAGAAGCTCGAGCGGCGGCGAAGCTCGATCATCCGGGCATTGTGCCGGTGCATGAAGTAGGAATGCATGCCGGCCAGCACTTCTATTCAATGGACTATGTTGCTGGGGGCAATCTTTCAAAACTGCATCGTGGCGAACCTGTTGCAGCCGGCCGCGCGGCCGAACTGCTCCGACAAATGGCTGAAGCCATTCACTATGCCCATGCGAAGGGGATCGTGCATCGAGACTTGAAGCCCGCCAATGTTTTGCTCACAACCACCGGCATATCGCGGATCACCGACTTTGGCCTGGCCAAACGAATGTGGTCCGATGAAGACTCGGTGGCCGGGCGCGTCACAGAAACCGGTCAGGTTTTGGGGACAGCCGGATACATGTCGCCCGAGCAGGCCGAAGGTAAGACCAGGCTGGTGGGCGAACCCGCAGATATCTACTCGCTGGGAGCCGTGCTGTACGCGCTTCTTACTAGCCGGGCACCGTTCGTTGGGGAGTCGCACGCCGACACGATCAAGCAGGTGATCGAAAAGGAGCCTGTTTCGCCACGCGTGTTGAACCCGAGCGTTCCTCGCGACCTCGAAACGATTTGTCTTAAATGCCTTAACAAAGAACGCCATGAGCGGTATGGCACGGCGCAGTTACTGGCTGACGATCTGTCCGCGTTCCTCGACGGCCGCCCGGTCGCCGCGCAACCGATTGGTTACTTCGGCCGCACGGCAAAATGGGTCCGGAGACACCGCATGGTTTCGAGTCTGCTGCTGTTGACCTGTCTGTCGATGCTCATGGGAACAGCATTTTCTGTCCACTTTGGGTTCCGCGCTGATCAGCGTGCCCAGGAAGCGGAGGAGGCCAGAACTGAAGCCACCCAGTCGTTGGCTAAAAGAGAACTGTCGGACTACCTCAACCGCATCGCCCTTGCGCATATTGAATGGCAATCGGACGACGTCAAAGGATGCGAGGAACTGCTTGACGCGTGTCCAATTCACCTTCGAGGCTGGGAATGGAATTATTTGAAGCGGGTCTGCCATTCGGGGCGAATTACCAAAATTGATCTTGCCGCGACCGGCGCTGCCCGCGATATATTTCAAGGTAATTGTGGAATCGCATTCAGTGCAGATGGTAGCAGGGTTTTTACACGTTTCCTCAATTCTGTTAAAGCGTGGGATACACAATCTGGCAAACACATTCAATCGCTTGAATGTACGAATAAGCATTTTGCATACGACCCCATACAAAACACAGTACTGGTTGACAATCGAATTGTAGATGGCACGTCGTTTCAGGAGAGGCTGATCCTGTCATCGATCAGCAAATCTTTTTCAAGAGCTACGTTCAGCGCTGACGGTGCCCTTCTAGCAGTCGGTACGTCACCGATCATGATTCTCAACCCGGTACTTGGAGACGTTCTCTGCGAACTCCCGGCAAATGAGGGCGGCGAGATCAAATGCCTCGCTTTCAGCCCCTCTAACCTCTATTTGGCGGTCGCAAGAGAGGATGTGTTGCAGGTGTGGTCGGTAAAATCCAGAACCATGGTCTTTTCTGAGCCACGCGGTGGGACACATGTTACTTTTGACGGTTCTGGCGACTGGCTTATTTCAGACAACACCTATCTTCTATCAGGCAGCGACCCACTAGTCGTGCCGGGCATACGAATCTGGAAGATCCCAACGTTTAAACTTGTACAGACTATCACAACAGATAGTGGGGAAACTCGCCCATCACGGTTCAAGGTTGGCCGCGTGGGGCCAAATCAAAATGAAGAGGACATAATTGGTCCATGCTATGGAACTATCAATATAGCAGTGTGCCCCTTTTCGCAGCGTTTGGGGGCATTGAGTTGGGACAGTTCAATTCGGTTGTTCGACCTTGACCATATGATCAAGCTGGAACAATTGCGAATAAACAAGGGCTATGAGGAGAGGTTTTTGTTTAATGACGCTCGCGCGGCGAGTGGAAGCACAATACGGCTGCGCAGCAACGGCGTGCCATTTTTTCTGGCTTTTGATCAGTTTGGAAAGCGTTTGGCGACAGTCGATATGAGAGGGAAGCTGGAAATTTGGGACATTTCACATCCACCGGAAGCAAACGAATATGGAACAGTTTTTCGCTATCATGACCTTTCCGGTTTAGAAATTCAGATAGGTGATTCCGCAGTTGCGTTTGCTAATGCTAAGTATGGTGAGTCTCCCGCGCGAATCAGAGCCATTAATGTGACAGACGGATCAATTATTGACTATCCAGAACCGGTTATTCCTCATAATAATAGATTTCATCTGAGCAAGGACGGTCGAGTGCTTTGTTTTAAAGACGCCGGCCGACTGTACGTGCGGTCAGTTGCTGGCGGAAAGGATTTGTTAATCGTCGACGACGTGAATGAACGCAATCATAATTATAGACTTGATGACAAAGGACAACGACTTGCAGTAGCTTCGGATGGGCGCATTAGAATCATGGATGTACTTAACGGGCTTACGATATGCGAAATTGCTTCGACTGCCAAACGCGTGTACAGCGATTCTGAATCGATCAAGTTTGATCCAACCGGAGAAAAACTCGCAATCAAAGTCGACTTGGGGGCATCACTTGGGGTCGAAGTATGGGATGCAACGACCGCACGACTCATTGTGAAGGTCCCTGAGGGACAAAACCTGCACTTTCTCAGCGAAAAGCATCTGATAACCTCCAACAACACTGGTTTGACCTGCTGGTCATTGCCGGACGGTAAGCCGCCAGTTACTCAATACAGGGAGCTCAATTTGGCTACGAAAGTATGGACGAATTCCTGCTCAGGCGGCTTTGAAATGAGTAGCGACGCCACTCGGATTGCAGTAAGAAAGAATGAAACCACTATCGTCATTCTCGATAACGGCACCGGAAAGGTCATGCACGAAGTATCATTACAGGACTTCAGAAAATACCATCTCAATGATGATGGGAGTCGGATGATCGTATTTAAAAAAGACGGTCAAATTTTATTGCAACATATCGGTGGCGATCGAAACGCTTTGGACCTCGGCCTGCCCGGTTTCGCTTCGGCACAATTTTCATCAGATGGGAACAAGGTCCTAGGAGTCTCACCAGATGGCATCGTGCGAGTACTGGACGGTACGCCGTGGGAAGAATCAATGTAAACTGGTCAATGTACAACAGATTTGCAAACAAATGTGACAGCAATCAAAGTCAGGAAGCCGTGGCAGGATTGTTGCACCGAGGCTTGCAGAAATTGCATGAGGAATTGTGACGATCCAAAACACGAAACCCGACGAGAGTGAACGTGAGCGACAGCTCGATGCAATCATCGCCGAGTATTATTGTTCAGTGGAAAAGGGCGTAGCTCCGAATCAGGAACATTTCATTTCGCGACATTTGGATTTTCAGCAGGAGCTAAAGGAGTTCTTTGCAGACCTCGGCATGTTTGCGCATTCCGAACGTTCCGTTGTTGAATCTCCAACCGAAGTTCAGACGATCACAGATAGCATGTCGCAGCGACGGAGTCTGGCTGCAGGAGCCGTCATACGACACTTTGCGGGGTATGAGATACTCGAGGAGATCGGCCGCGGCGGAATGGGGGTCGTCTACAAAGCTCACCAACTCAGTCCAGATCGCCTTGTCGCGCTGAAGTTGCTTCGTTTAGGACGATTCGCCACCGAAATCGACGTTCAGCGTTTTGCAGCGGAGGTCGATGCGATTGCGAAACTGGAACATCCCAACATCGTGTCGATCTACGAGATTGGTTCACATCACGGCGAACACTTCTTCACGATGCAATTGGTGCAGGGCTCGCGTTTTGACGAGTACCTAGCCTCCGACCAGTGCGATCGTTTGGAAGCCTTGGACATCTTCTTGAAGATATGCGATGCCGTCGCGCACTGCCACGACCATGGGATCATCCATCGGGATTTGAAACCGTCGAATATTCTGCTGGACGAGAAGCGGACAGCGAAGCTTTCAGACTTTGGACTCGCCAAGCACTTGGAGAAAGAGACGGACCTAACCCGCACCGGCGATCTGCTGGGAACGCCCGGATTCATGGCACCCGAGCAAGCTGACGGTTCAACGCCGACCGCGATCGACAGACGAGCCGACGTCTATTCCCTCGGCGCCATCCTTTACAAGATCTTGACGGGCCATTCGCCGATTGATCTCGCCGAGGTGAATCTGGCTGGCGCAATCCAGCGAATTCGGAGCAACGAGATCGTCGCTCCAAGATCGATCGACCGCTGGATCCCGCGCGATCTTGAAACCATTTGCATGAAATGCCTTGATGTCCGTCCTGCGCATCGATATCAAAACGCACGTGAGTTGGCCGAAGAAATGCGGCGATATGCTGATCGCGAACCGATTGCTGCCAGACCAATATCTCGCGCCAAACGACTGCTTCGCTGGTCTCGGCAGCAACCGGGGCTCGCCGTCACATGGCTCTCGGTGCCGGTCCTTTACCTGTATCACCTCGCGGTACTTTACCTACTTGACGACGTCAATCTCCCGGAAGGCAGAGAAGAGTGGTTTAACAAGGTGGCAACTGTTGTAGTACTCGTTTGGGTGATTGGAGCATACGGTTTTCAAAAACTGCTGTTATCAACCCGCGGCGCCCGCTGGCCCTTGTTTGGCTGGGTAACCATGGAAGTGGCGTTGCTCACTTATCTTCTATCGACCGGCTGGGCAGCGAAAAGTCCGCTGGTCGTTATGTATCCGGTGCTTGTGGCCGCTTCGGTACTTCGTTTTCAACCCGTTTTAGTCGCCTACGTGACTTTCTTGTGCGTCGTTGCCTATTCATTCCTAGTTTGGCGAGCGCTCGTGGACGACATACCAGGGGGATCCGTTGAGGTGACGACGACGTGTGTTCCTTTAGGGCTGAGTATCTTGTGCGTCGGTCTCATTCAATATTTTGCGATGCGGCGAACACGGACGGCGCTGGATCTCGCGCTGGATCGAAGGGCGTAATCTTGGAAGCCGCCTATTTCCTTCAAATTCCATTTTTGACTGCCTACTGACACGGAATCGTCTCAACCAGAGCAAACAGGACTTTTGGGTAGCAAAATGTCGCCATTAGAACGGAGGTCAAAACCATCGTTCAGCCAGTTAAACTTTCTGTTCGGCGATTGGTAACATCGTCGTTCTCATCTTCATTCGCATCGATAGCCCCGAGGAGTCGATGCGACTTTTAATCTTTGTCTGAAGTATTCAGGGCCTTCGATGAATCCGCTTCTGTGAGATCGACGAACTTGGCCAACAATTTCGGAAGCTGTTCGCCTCTTGCGTCAAATGACACGATATTGCCCTCGCGGTCGACTAAAATTGCGGTCGGGATGGCTGTTATCTCGTATCGCTTGCTCATCGATTCCGCATCTCCCGCATCTGCGTCATAGATCGACGGCCAAAGAATCTCAGTTCGCTCGATGCACTCTTCGGCTTTCACTCGGTCACGGTCCAGACAGACTCCTACGACCTCGAAACCGTGCTGATGGAATGCATCGTATTGTTGCTTGATATTGGGAATCTCGCGGAGGCACGGACCGCACCATGATGCCCAGAAATCGACTAACACGACCTTACCCTTGAAGTCGTTCCAGTCGATCGAATCGCCTGACATCAATTTGCCGTCGACAACAATCGGCGTCCCTATCAACTTCATTCTTGATTCCAGCTTATCTGCGGATTCTCGCAGTTTAGCGACGACCGCGTCATTCGTTTTGTCTTCCGATTCGGCAAGCGCGTCGGCGATCTCGCGAAACACTCGCAGCGCTAGATGGGGCTTCTCCGCACGTTGGAACATTCCCGCCAAACCCACAGCGATTCCAATCGCCGGATTGGGAGAAGCCGCGTCGCGATTTTCCTTTGCGAGCGTCATTGCGTCTTCGATCAGTTGCGTCTGTTCATCGTCCGACAACTCGTTTAGCTTACCCAATCGCACTTGCAGTTCGACGATTCTTGGGTCCACCTTCGTAATGAATGGTTTCGTCCAGATAGGGATTGCTACAGCGTTTTGTTGCGGTTCCAAACGGATTTCGGAATCGGACGCGGCGTCGACAGGATCTTCGTGCCTGACATCAAATTTGCGAAATGTGACTTTGACTTCATCTGGAATCGTCTTCACACCCGAGACTCCGGCAAGGAGCGTCGCGCCTGCATCGATTTTCGCCGTCCCCATCTGGTGCCACTCGTCTCCGACATGCCGCACAAGCCCGCGAACGATTCCATCGCGGATTTCCAATCGAAGCTCAACAGCGCGGTCCGCTTGCAACGCAAAATCTGCAAACAGCCCCATGCGGGTTCGTTTAGCATCAATCCGTTGCTCGAAGTTTGTGTAAAACGATTTCTGTCCATTTCGAATAAAGCTTGCCCGTTCGAGCCGAATATAGTTCTGTTCGTCTTGCATTAAAACCAAGCCGCCACTGACATAGGCGCGGGGCAATCCCGGAAGCGGAAGGTCACCCGCAACAACTGTCGAGACGGAAAAGTCGCCGCTGAGCGAACGCACAATACGAGGCGCGTTCATGCTACCGCTCTCCGCGTCCAAACCGTGC